>NZ_CP133584.1:2551439-3189299 GCF_039719005.1 Bengtsoniella intestinalis
ATGCGCTAGACGAGTTGACTGCCTTGATGACCGCCTTGGGCGAACAAGCTGGTGTGGTGAAAATTGACCTGTCTTTGGTCAACGATATGGAATATTACAATGGCCTTGTGATGCAAGGCTATTTAGATGGTCTGCCCCGTGCCGTGCTCCGTGGTGGGCGCTATGACCCATTGGTGGAGCAGTTCCGCGCTGGTAACCGTGCCATCGGTTTCGCCTTATATCTGGACGAAATGAGCCGCTTGGAATTGGCAGATGCCCCTCAAAAAGATGCCCCTGTCATGCTGAATGTGGCGCTGCCCAAGGGGCGCTTGGGGACAAGGTGTATAACCTCCTTGCCGCTGTGGGCTATGGCTGTGAAGAGGATTACAACGACAGCCGCAAGCTGGTGGTGGAAAATGTCACCGCTGGCATCCGTTATTTCTTGGTGAAACCCAGCGACGTGGCCATTTACGTGGAACACGGTGCCGCCGATATCGGTATTGTGGGCAAGGATATTTTAGAAGAGTCTGGCGCCGATGTGTACGAGCTGATGGACACTGGTCTGGGCAAATGCCGTATGTGTGTGGCGGCGAAAAATGGCTTCGTGGACGATGCCAGCCGTACATTGCGTGTGGCCACCAAGTTTGTCAACATTGCCAAGGCCTATTACGCCAGCCAAGGTCGTGACATCGACATCATCAAACTCAATGGTTCCATTGAGTTGGCACCATTGTTAGGACTTTCTGACGTGATTGTAGACATTGTGGAAACTGGCTCCACTTTGCGTGAAAATGATTTGGGCGTGGTGACAGAGTTTATGCCCATTTCCGCACGGTTCATTGCCAATCGCGCCAGTTATCAGTTTAAAACCAAGGAAATCACAACCTTGTTAGGGAAATTGGCAGGTGATGACCAATGATGAAGTTGCTAAACTTTGAAGAAGTCACTCTGCGTGAAATCTTAAACCGTGACATCCAAGCAGAAGTGGATGTGGGCGACAAAGTGGACGCTGTCATCGCTGACATCCGCGCAGGTGGCGATGCCGCTTTGCTAGACTATACCCATCGTTTTGATGGGGCGGAGTTGACGGATTTGCTGGTGAGTGAGGCTGAAATGGAGGCCGCCTTGGCCTCCATGGACGACTATTTCTTAGAAACCTTACAACAAGCGGCAGAGAACATCCGCTTTTTCCATGAAAAACAGCGCCACAACGACTTTGTCCTCACCAAAGAAGACGGGGTGGTCATGGGGCAACGGTACACCCCCATCGAAAAGGTGGGCATCTGCGTCCCCGGTAACACGGCGGCGTACCCATCTTCGGTGTTGATGGACACCATCCCTGCCAAATTGGCTGGGGTGAGCCAAATTGTCATGATGACCCCTCCTGACAAAAATGGCAACATTGCCCCCAAGTGTTGGCGGCGGCCAAGTTGGCAGGGGTGGATTTGATTGTGAAAGCTGGGGGCGCCCAAGGGGTGGCGGCTCTGGCTTACGGCACAGAATCGGTGCCCAAGGTGGATAAAATTGTCGGCCCTGGTGGTATTTTCGTGGCCACTGCCAAGCGCAAAGTGTTCGGCACGGTGGACATTGATATGATTGCTGGCCCCAGTGAAATTCTGGTGTTGGCAGACGGCAAAAGCAACCCAGAATGGGTGGCGGCCGATTTGCTGAGCCAAGCGGAGCACGATGTGTTGGCCTCTGCGGTGCTGGTCACCGATAGTGCCGATTTGGCGATGGCGGTGCAAGCGGAAGTGGAGCGTCAATTGGCGCTGTTACCCCGTGGGGACATTGCGCGCAAATCCATTGACGACAATGGTAAAATCATTGTTACCACTGATATGAACAAAGCTGTGGAAGCGGTGAATCACATTGCCCCTGAGCATTTAGAATTGTGCGTAGACGATCCTTTTGCCTTGCTCAGCCAAATCCGTAACGCAGGCAGCATTTTCATGGGGCGTTACACCCCAGAAGCCATGGGTGATTATTTCGCAGGCCCCAACCACACCTTGCCCACCGCTGGTACGGCGCGGTTTTCCAGTCCTTTGAGCGTGGACGATTTTGTGAAAAAGTCCAGCTTTTTGTATTACACCCCCACCGCCCTAGAAAAAGTAGCGCCTAGAGTTGCAGATTTTGCAGAACGTGAAGGCCTACACGCCCACGGTCACAGCGTGAGCGTGCGGTGTAAGTAATCGTAGGTTTTTGCAATTCATGGGAACGGGGCGTCGGGGACGCCGCCCCCTACATCACAATCCATTAAAACCCTTATCTGTAGGGGACGGTGTCCTCGACGTCCCGCCCCCGTGCCCATCCCGCCCGCAGGCGATCGTTTTTCACTATTCACTCTTAGTTTTTAGTTTAAGGAGGAGCCCCTCATGAGCCGTTTTCTCACTGCTGAAGCCAGTATCCTCTCCCCATATACCCCCGGTGAACAACCCCAAGACCAACAATATGTCAAGCTCAATACCAACGAAAGCCCCTTTCCACCCTCTCCTCGGGTGGTGAAGGCCATTTCCAAAGGGGAAATTCAGCGCCTCAACCTGTACCCGGACCCTGACTGCACCAAACTGGTGACGGCACTGGCAAACTATTACGATTTGAAGTCAGAAAACATCGTTTTGGGCAACGGTTCTGATGAAATTTTGGCCTTTGCCTTCCGTGCCTTCTGTGGCAAGGGCAAGCCCGTGGCCTACAGCGACATTACCTATGGCTTCTACAAAGTCTGGGCGAAACTGTACGATTTAGAGTCCATCGTCGTTCCTCTGCGTGATGGCTTCGAGCTGAACGTAGACGATTACATGGACTTGGATGCCACCATTGTCATTGCCAACCCCAATGCCCCAACTGGTCGCCAAATTCCCATCGCTGACATCCAGCGGTTATTGGAAAAAGACCCCGACCGTGTGGTAATTGTGGACGAAGCCTACATCGATTTTGGTGGCGAAAGCTGTCTGCCCCTGCTGTATCGCTACGACAATTTGCTCATCGTGCAAACCATGTCTAAAAGCCGCAGCTTGGCTGGCGGTCGTGTGGGCTATGGCTTGGGTAGCCCTGCACTTATCAGCGATATTACCCGTATCAAATATAGCTTTAATCCCTATAACTTGAACCGTTTGTCCATTGCCGCTGGCGTGGCAGCGGTGGAAGATGACACCTATTTCAAGGCTTGCACAGGCTCTGTGATGGCGGTTCGCAGCTGGACAGTGTCCGCCTTGGAAGAACTGGGCTTCACCGTGGTGCCCTCTGTGGCCAACTTTATTTTCGCCACCCATGACACCAAGCCTGCCAAGGAATTGTATCAGACCTTAAAGTCTGAAGGGGTGCTGGTTCGTTGGTTCGATGCCCCCAAGATTGACAACCATTGCCGCATCACCATCGGTTCTATGGAACAAATGGAGATTTTGGTGGAAACTTTGGAACGGATTTTGGAAGGAGAATAAGCCATGTCAACTGTTGAATTACAACGTGTTACGGCCGAAACCAACATCGCCTTGACGCTCAACATCCGCGGCAACGGCGTGTCCAGCGTGGATACAGGGGTGGGCTTTTTAAACCATATGCTCACCGCCTTTGCCAAGCACGGAGACTTTGATTTGTGGGTGCAATGCAATGGTGACACCCATGTGGACGACCACCATACGGTGGAAGACATCGGCATTGTGCTGGGGCAAGCCTTTTGGCAAGCCTTGGGTGACAAGCAAGGTATTTGCCGCTTTGGGCAATGGCTGTTGCCTATGGATGAAGCCCTGATTCAATGTGCTGTCGACCTGTCTGGGCGCAGTTATCTGGGTTGGCGTGTGGATTTGCCAACAGAAAAAATAGGGTCCTTCGATTGTGAATTGGCAGAGGAGTTTTGGTTGGGCTTTGTGCGCAACTGCCCCTGCTCCCTCCACATTCGTCAGCTAGAAGGCACCAATTCTCACCATATTTTAGAAGGTGTGTTCAAGGGTGCGGCACGGGCGCTGAAACAGGCCGTGTCCATCGACGAAAAACACGCCCATGAAATTCCCAGCACCAAAGGTGTGCTATAAGGAGAATCTATGATTGCCATTGTCGATTACGGGGTGGGGAACTTGTTTTCCCTGTCCTCTAGCCTGCAATATTTGGGGCTAGAAACCATGGTCACCAACGACGTGACCACCTTGCAACAAGCCGACCGTATCATCCTGCCAGGGGTGGGTGCCTTTGGTGATGCCCGTGCCAAGTTAGATGCCACAGGTCTGGTGCCTGTGCTCCAAGAAGAGGCCAAGAAAAAGCCCTTTTTGGGCATCTGTCTTGGGATGCAGTTGCTGCTGGAAACGGGCTATGAATACGGCGTGCATCAAGGCTTGGGCTTTGTGAAGGGGGAAGTGGTGTCCTTGCGTGAGGATATCAACGACCCTGCGCTGAAAATCCCTCACATGGGCTGGAACAGCCTTGAAATTTGTAAAGATGACCCCTTGTTCGCCCATTTCAAAAACGGCGAATACGTGTACTATGTCCATAGCTTTTACGCCCGCAATTGTGAAGCCTCCACGCTAGCCACATCGCCCTACGGCGGTGTCAACGTGACAGGCGTGGTGCGAAACGGCAACGTCTGGGGCACCCAATTCCACCCCGAAAAATCTGGTGATGCAGGATTGAGATTGCTCAAAAGTTTTGCCGAGATTTGAACAACAAAGGAGAAACCCTTATGCACATTTTACCTGCCATCGACCTGCGAAATAGCGAGGTTGTGCGCTTGTTCCAAGGCGATTACGATCAAATGACCGTTTACAACGCAGACCCTTGCGCTGTGGCGCGAGAGTTTGTGGCCAAAGGGGCCACCAACCTCCATGTGGTGGACTTGGACGGCGCCAAAGACGGCACCTTATCTAACTTTGAAACCATCCGCAATCTCTGCCAAATTGAAGGTTTGGACATTGAGGTGGGGGGCGGTATTCGGGATGAAAACCGCATCAAAACCTACCTCGACCTTGGTGTGCGCCGTGTGATTTTAGGCACGGTTGCCGTCCAAGATTTCGACTTTACCGCCCGTATGGGCAAGCTCTACGGCGACAAAATTGCCGTGGGTGTGGACACCAAAGACGGCTACATCGCCACCCATGGTTGGAAAGAAGTTTCTAGCCTAAAAGGTGAAGATTTCTGCAAAAAACTGCTTGAAGTTGGTATTTCCACAGTGATTTATACTGATATTGCCTGCGATGGTGCGCAAAAAGGCACCAACCTTGCCCTCTATCAGCGCCTGACCCAAATGGAGGGGCTCAAGGTCATCGCCAGTGGCGGTGTGGGCTCTATCGCTGAGTTGAAAACGCTGAAAGACTACGGCTGTTACGGGGCTATTTTGGGCAAGGCGCTCTATGCTGGTACCTTGGATTTGAAAGACGCCATTGACGCAATGGCAACCTAAAGGAGATAGACTTTATGTTGGCAAAACGTATTATCCCTTGCCTTGACGTGCGAAACGGACGGGTGGTGAAGGGAACCAATTTTGAAGGCATTAAAGACGTGGCAGATCCCATGGAAATGGCGCGGTTTTACAACCAAGCTGGGGCGGACGAACTGGTGTTTTACGACATCACCGCCTCCTTTGAAGGACGCAATCTGTTCACCGATGTGCTGCGCCAAGTGGCCAGTGAAATTTTCATTCCCTTGACGGTAGGCGGTGGCATCAACACCGTGGAGGATTTTGACCGTGTGCTCAAATGTGGGG
Source organism: Bengtsoniella intestinalis (assembly GCF_039719005.1). Lineage (GTDB taxonomy): Bacteria > Bacillota > Clostridia > Oscillospirales > Oscillospiraceae > Oscillibacter > Oscillibacter intestinalis. The sequence continues at coordinate 2,557,108 of NZ_CP133584.1, forward strand.
CGGACAAGGTGAGCGTCAACTCTGGCGCCATCCGCAACCCTGATTTAATCGGGGAAGCCGCTAAAAAATACGGCGACCAGTGCGTGGTGTTATCCATGGACGTGAAGCGTGTGGATGGGCAATTCCGCCTGTTCGCCAAAGGCGGTCGTGAAGACACAGGCATTGACGCGTTGGACTGGGCGGTGCAAGGCGTTGCCAATGGTGCTGGGGAAATCGTTCTCAACTCCATCGATACCGACGGGGTGAAACAAGGCTTTGACCTTGAAATGCTAGACGCACTTGCCGCCCGTGTTACCGTGCCCATCATTGCCAGCGGTGGCGCTGGGTGCATGGAAGACTTTGCAACGCTGTTCACCCACCAAGGCATCGACGCAGGCTTGGCAGCCTCCATTTTCCATTCTGAGCAAGTGGCCATCCGTGATTTGAAAGCATTTTTATCCGCAAAAGGCGTCCCCATGCGGATGTGATACAATGTTTTGATTGCAATGATTTTGTACGGGAGGGGTCCCACCCCCTCCCGTTCCCGTAAGTCCCGTGCCACATATTTGAAATGGCATCTGTAGGGGAGGGGTTCCCTCCCGTTCCCCAAGATATTGCATACCCTGGGGGAAGGGGTGGAACCCCTCCCCTACCACCGTATTTGATTACATTATCATAAGGAGAAACCAACCATGAACTTAAAATTTGACCAACAAGGTCTCATCCCTGCCATCGTCCAAGACCACTACACCAAAGAGGTGCTGACCTTGGCCTACATGAACGCTGAAAGCTATGCCATCACTTTGGCTGAAGGGCGCACCTGTTTCTGGAGCCGTAGCCGTCAAGAATTGTGGCGCAAAGGCGACACCTCTGGCAACGTGCAAAAGGTGGTATCCATCAAAGCTGACTGCGACGCAGACGCACTGGTGGTGGAAGTGGTGAAAACGGGCCCAGCCTGCCACACAGGGGCTGAGAGCTGCTTTTTTGACACGGTGTACGTGTCTGAGGAGCTGAAACAATTTAGCTACGAAGCCCTGTATGACTTGATTGCAGGTCGGAAAACCGACCCTCAAGAAGGCAGTTACACCACCTATTTGTTTAACAAGGGTCTGGATAAAATCTTGAAAAAAGTGGGCGAAGAATGCACAGAAGCTATCATCGGTGCGGCGAAAAACGACCGTGAAGAAACCGTGTATGAAATCGCTGATTTGTGCTATCACGTCATGGTGCTGATGGTGGAAATGGGCATTAGCGTGGAAGACATCACCCGTGAGCTAGAAGGCCGCCACGTGGTGGACACTAAAGTCAAGCAGGAGCGTATGCAATGATTTCCAGTTTGCATACCCACGCAACCCTTTGCGATGGGGCAGATTCTTTGGTAGACATGGCCAAAGCCGCTTATGGGGCTGGGGTGGATGTCTATGGGGTATCTTGCCACAGTCACACCCCTGCACCTTTTGACGCAGGGCATACCTTAGAACTTGATTTGTCTGCCTATCGTGAACAGGTGGAGACGATGCGCCTGTGCTACAAAGACAAAATGGATGTTTTGTTGGGTTTAGAATGGGATGCGACCTCGGATATGGCGTCCCAAGAGTTGGAAACCTTGGACTATTGGATTGGTAGTGTTCACAATTTGTGCGACCCCAAAACCAACACCTATCACGCCATCGATTGGGATGGGCAGAAGTTGCAACACTGCATCGACACGGTGTTTGCTGGGAGCGCGCTGATGCTTGTGGCGGCCTATTACCGCATGGTTTGTCAAGTGGCGCGGAAAAATCCACCTATTTTGGGGCATTTTGATTTAATCGTAAAGCTGAATGAAAATGGGCGGTTTTTCAATGAAAACAGCCTGATTTATCAAAATATAGCATTAGATGCCTTGGAAACTGTGGATGTAGAAGCCACGGTGTTAGAGGTGAACAGTGGCGCTCTTTCCAAATATGGGCGGATTTACCCAGCACCTTTTATTTTGCAGGCATGGCAAAAACGCGGGGGGCGTATTGTCCTCACGGCGGATGCCCACAGCGCTAGCGCCATCATCGCTGGCATGGCAGACGGGGCCGCCCTTGCTCAATCTTGTGGGTTCACCCATCACCATGTTCTCACAAATGCTGGCTGGAGAAGTTTACCTTTGGTTTAAATGCTGAAAAGCACTGGATTTTCCAGTGCTTTTTTTGGGTTTTTTTATCTATTTACCGTTGTATAATTTGTATAATTTTGATAAAATTTATGTAAAAGATAAACAAATGAAACCGACAAGAAATGAGGCAATATCCAATGTTCAAATCTGTGATTTTCGATTTAGATGGTACCATTTTAAATACCTTGGAAGACCTGACCGATGCCGCCAACTATGTATGTAAGCAAAACGGCTGGCCAGAGCACGACCAGACCTCAATCCGTAGTTTGGTAGGCCATGGCATCCCCAATTTGGTGCGCAGTTTGGCGCCCTCTGGTGGACACAGCCCGTTGTTGATGGTTACGGCTTTGCAACAATTTACGCAATATTACAAAGCCCACAACATGGATTGCACATGTCCCTACCCCCAAGTGCTGGAGATGTTGCAACAGCTCAAAGCGGCTGGCATCACCATGGGGGTCTATTCCAACAAGCAACACTGCTTTTGCCAAAAACTAGTGGAACATTACTTCCCCGATATTTTTGTCTATGCTCAAGGAAAAGAAGAAGGGGTGTCCCTAAAGCCCAGCGTGGAAGGCACGGAGCGTGTGCTTGCCGCCATGGGTGTTGACAAGGCCACCACATTATATGTAGGGGACAGTGACACCGACATGGAAACCGCACAAAATGCAGGTTTGCCAGCCTGCGCCGTCACATGGGGCTTTCGAGATGCCCACCAACTGCAAGCCTACAATCCAGCTTATCTGGTGTCCACAGCCCAAAAAATTGTGGATATTGTGCTTGGATAATCGTATTTTTCACCCTGCCAAGGTTGACTTGGCAGGGTTTTTGTACAGAGTACAATACGTCAGACAAATTTTTATACAAGATATGGCAAATCCCTTGTCAATGGCTTTTGTGTATGATATACTACGTCTAGATATATTAGGTTTGAAAAATTGAGAAAACCCACAAAAATTCATATGACGTCGAAAGGATTATACCAGCTATGAGTAGACAATTTCGCTATGATTTAGTTTGCCCCACCAGCATGGGGGTGCGTATTACCCCTATGAATCGCCAACCTGCCCACACCAGTGACCAATTTGTCATGAAGGCCACCAGTGCCGAGTCCAACGTGCTCAATGTGTCTGCTTCTTTGGGTCTGCGCACCATGGTGATGAGTAAGTTTGTGGCTGAAAGCCCTGTGGCTTGGATCATCAAGGCTGATTTGCGTGCCCGTAACATCGGCTACGAAGGTGCCGAGGTTGACCAAGGAGGCGCTTGGGGTTATCGCCACCAATTCAACATTGCTGACGGCGGCTTTGGTATGCGTGGCCCCCGTGTGTGGAATGACCGCTCTGGCGAGGTAGGCCGCACCATCTCTATGGACGAGTTCGACATTGAACGCATCTTCGTCAAAGAAGGCGTGAACATCATTCACCTGTCTGGTTTGTTTGCAGCGCTTAGCCCTGAAACCAGCAAGTTCTGCGTGGAGCTGGCTCGGGTTGCCAAGGCCAACGGCACGCGTATTTCCTTCGACTTAAACTTCCGTGCCTCTTTCTGGAAAGGCCGTGAAGAGGAATTGTCTGCCGCTTTTGCTGAAATTGCTTCTTTGGCAGATATTCTCATCGGCAACGAAGAAGATTTCCAATTGGCACTGGGCATCCAAGGCCCCGATGCTGGCGGTCACGAAATTGGCGACAAAATCGAAAGCTTTAAGCAAATGATTTTGCGTGTCCAAGAAAAATATCCCAACGCCACCACCTATGCCACCACCTTGCGTCAAGTCATCAGCGCCAACGAACATATGTGGGGTGCTATTTTGTACGCTGGCGGTGAATGGTACGTGGAAGAGCCCCGTGAAATCCATGTCTACGACCGCATTGGCGGCGGCGATGGCTTTGTCAGTGGGTTGCTCTACGCCATTTTGAAGGGCTGGGATTGCGACAAGTGGCTCCAATTCGGCTGGGCTTCTGGCGCTTTGGCCGCCACCATGGATGGCGACTATGCCACCCCTGTGGATGAAGATCAAGTTTTTAGCATTTATAAGGGCAATGCCCGTGTGAAACGATAAGGAGAATGACATGAAAAAAGCTGATATTGGGTTAATCGGTCTGGCTGTTATGGGCGAAAATCTGGTGATGAACATGGAATCCAAAGGCTTCACCGTGGCAGTGTACAATCGCTCTACCGAAAAGGTCACCAACTTTGTCCAAGGCCGTGCCGCAGGAAAAAACATCATCGGTTGCACAACCTTGGAAGAACTGGTGGCAAATTTAGAAAAGCCCCGTAAAATTATGCTGATGATCAAAGCTGGTGATGCAGTGGATGCCTCCATTGATCAACTGCTCCCCTTGCTCGACGAGGGCGACATCATCATCGACGGTGGCAACAGCCACTTCCCCGACACCATGCGTCGTACCGCTTACGTAGAAGCCACTGGCAAACTCTTTATGGGTTGCGGTGTTTCTGGCGGTGAAGAAGGGGCATTGAAAGGCCCCAGCATGATGCCCGGTGGTTCTGAAGCCGCTTGGTTGGCGGTTAAGCCTATTTTCCAAGCTATTTGCGCCAAGGTGGAAGACGGTTCTCCCTGCTGTGATTGGGTGGGTGAAAACGGTGCAGGTCACTTTGTGAAAATGGTGCACAACGGCATTGAATATGGCGATATGCAGCTGTGCTGTGAAGCCTATCAGCTGATGCGCGATGTGTTGGGTATGTCTGCTGGCGATATGTATCCCGTGTTCGCCAAGTGGAACGAAGGGGAGCTGGATAGCTATCTCATCGAAATCACCCGTGATATTCTGGGCTATACCGCTGAAAATGGCGAAGTGGTGGTGGATAAAATCCTTGACACCGCAGGCCAAAAGGGTACTGGCAAATGGACGGCCACTGCTGCCCTTGACCAAGGGGTGCCCCTGACGTTGATTGGCGAAGCTGTGTTTGCACGCTACCTGTCTTCTTTGAAAACAGAACGTGTCAACGCAGAAGCTGCCTACCCCAAAACCATCCCCGCTTACGAAGGTGACAAAGAAGCCTTGATTGAAGAAATCCGCAAGGCACTCTATGCCGCTAAAATTATCTCCTATGCCCAAGGCTATGCGCTGATGCGTGCCTCTGCCAAAGCGTATGGTTGGAACTTGAACTACGGTGGCATCGCCCTGATGTGGCGTGGCGGCTGTATCATCCGCTCTGCGTTCTTGGGGAAAATCAAAGAAGCCTTTGATGCCAATCCTGAATTGGAAAACCTCATCCTCGACCCCTATTTCAAAGACACCATGTTGGGCTTAATTCCTGCATGGCGTAACGTGGTGGCGCTGGCTGCCAAGTCTGGTGTGCCTGTGCCCACCATGAGTGCCGCTTTGAACTATTTCGACGGTTACACCACCGCTGCTCTGCCTGCCAACCTGCTCCAAGCCCAACGTGACTACTTCGGTGCCCACACTTACGAACGCATTGACCAGCCCCGTGGTCAATTCTTCCACACCAACTGGACTGGCGAAGGCGGCAACACCACCTCCAACACCTATAACGCATAATCTTTAAATGGATTTTCCCGTTTAAATGTCCTCGCGTAGTATTTGAAAAATCCCAATAGTAGATAACGGGGCTTGTAGGGTATTCGTAGGGGAGGGAACCCCGCCCCTACATTAGGTGTGAGCGTTTTGGTCTCGTTAAGTATAATTGAGATTTTGAATGAACGGTAGGGAATGGTGTTTGCCCGTTCCGCTTTCCAAGGCAAATTGTGCCATGGGTTGCGGAATGGTCAAGACCATTCCCTACGTGCGTTTCAATCCGTATACATAAAAATCTTTGCCATTTTGTAACGAACACAAGGAGACTTCCCCTATGAATAAACCTGCTATGATTTTGTTTGACTTGGACGGCACCGTCCTCAATACAAACAAGGAAATTTCACCCCGTACCCGTGCTGCTTTGGAGGCGGCGGTGGCACAAGGCATTGAAATCGTCCCTGCCACTGGGCGGTTTTTCAAGGCCATGCCCCAAGTGGTGATGGATTTGCCCTTCCGCTATGCCATCACCGTCAACGGTGCCGCCATTTATGACCGCGAGACCCAATCGGTGCTCCATAGCGAAACCATCGACAATGCCACCACTTTGGCTGTGTTCGATGAATTGGACACCATGGACGGCATTTACGATTGCTATTACGACGGCTGGGGCTACATGGAACAAACCCAGCACGCCAAGGCAGAGGAATATGTTGCCAATAGCCACATCGCTAAAATGGTGTCAACCTTCCGCACCCCTGTGGCAGATATCCGTACATTTTTGGGGGATAAGGCCATTGAAAAGACCCAAATTTTCTTGAAATCAGCGGAGGAACGTGCAGAACAGTTAAAAGCCTTGCCCGTGAAATTCCCTGATTTAAAAATCACCTCCTCCGTGCCGGGGAACATTGAAATCAACAGCCAAAACGCCAACAAAGGCTATGCCATGGAAACGCTGTGCCGTTTGTTAAACCTTGACCCCACCGCCACTGTGGCCTTTGGGGATGATTTGAACGACGCCACCATGATTGCCAGCGCTGGCCTTGGGGTTGCCATGGGCAACGGTGTGGCAGAAATCATCGCCATTGCCAATCGGACTGCCCCTACCAACGATGAAGATGGTGTGGCTGTGGTGATTGAAGAATTGTTAGCTAGTGTCTAATCGTTAAACGATATCGAATAAAAGCACGGTTTCCCTGTAAAAGACAAGGGAAGCCGTGCTTTTCGTATTTATTGCTTTTGATGGCTGGTGTGGAGCAGTTGGTGGGCGAGATGACCGCAAGGTTCCCCCATGAAATCAGCGTACAGGGCTTGCACGTCCTTGTTTTCGTGGGAGAAACGGACAGGGGCATCGCCGTCCAAAGCGTACAGGGTTTGCCCCCGTTGGGGAGCCAGTTCTTCCCCGTGACGCACAGGTTGACCGCCACCGCCGACGCAACCACCAGGGCAGGCCATCACTTCTACAAAGTGGTAGTGGGCGGTGCCGTCTTCAATTTGCTTTAGCAGTGTGCGTGCGTGGGCCAGCCCAGAGGTGACGGCGATGTTCACCGTGTGCGCCCCAATTTGCAAGTTGGCAGAGAGAATGCCGTTTTCTTCCTTGGCAGAATTGCGCACCATGGCGAAGTCGTCAGGGGAGGGATTGCGCCCCATAATGGTGGCATAGGCCGTCCGCAAAGCGGCTTCCATCACCCCACCAGTGGTGCCGAAAATCACCCCTGCGCCAGAGGCATCTTCTAAAATGGTGTCAAAGGGAATGTCGTGGAGATTGTCTTTGTGGATGGATTCACTGCGCATCATGGCCACCAATTCACGGGTGGTAATGACGGTGTCTACCTCTTTGCCAGCAAATTCTTTGTAGTACAAATCCTTGTTGCACTCGTCTTTTTTCGCCACGCAAGGCATGACGGAAATGCAGTGGATGTTCTCAGGATTGACCCCGATTTTCTCTGCAAAATAAGACTTGGTCACTGCACCAAACATTTGCTGTGGGGACTTGGCGGTGGATAGTTGGGGCAAGAAGTGAGGGAATTCGCTTTGCAAAAACCGCACCCATGCTGGGCAACAAGAGGTGAACATAGGGCGCTTGTCCAGTTCGCCAGCGGTGAAGCGTTGCAAAAATTCTGTGGCTTCTTCCATGATGGTCAAATCGGCAGAGAAGGTGGTGTCAAAGACGTAATCCACCCCCATTTTCTTCAGGGCGTGGGCGATTTTCCCCACGGTGGCCTCATCTGGAGACAAGCCCATTTCTTCGCCCCAAGCGGTGCGGACGGCAGGGGCAATTTGCGCCACGGTGATTTGATTGGGCACACCCAGCGCGTCCCACACCTTGGGGCTGTCGTTGCGTTCAAACAGCGCCCCCACAGGACAGTGGGTGATACATTGACCGCACAATGAGCAGTTGGCATCTTCGATGTTGCCGTGGTTTGCCACGTTGACGGTGGTGCGAGAGCCAGTGCTCTCCACATCCCAGACCCCAAGACTTTGGACTTTGTCGCAAATTTGGATGCACCGCATACATTTAATACACTTGGCAGAGTCACGAATGAGAGGGAACTTTTTGTTCCAAGGCCGCTTTTCGTAGTGCTGTTCATAGGGCAGGCCTTGGATGCCCAAATCGTTGGCCACGTCTTGCAACAAGCAGTTGCGACTTTTGGAGCAAATGGCGCAACGGGCATCGTGTTGAGACAAAATCAGCTCCACGGTGTTGCGACGGTTGGCACGGACTTTGGGGCTGTTGGTGTGAATGACCATGCCCTCTTGCGCCACGTTGTTGCAGGAGGTAATCAGCTTTTCAGAGCCTTCTAGCTCCACCACGCAGACACGGCAGGCGGCGATTTCGTTTAAGTCTTTTAAGTAGCACAGACTTGGGACGTGTACACCAATTTCCTTGGCGGCCTCCATCAAAGTGGTGCCTTCTGGCACGGACACAGGCTGGTTGTTGATGGTTAAATTTACCATGATGTTTCACGACCTCCTTTGAAAATACCGTAGCCAAAGTGGTCACAGCGCAAGCATCGACCGCTTTCTTGGTGGCCTTCCGCTGGGGTCATGCACAGCTCTACGCCATCGAAATCGTGGATGCGCTCTTGGCTGTCACGTTCCACAGCGTTGACACGACCACAGGGGCCTGTGACGATGACCCGTGGCACGGGGATTTCCACAGGGCAGTCGATGGTGTGGTGATATCCCAAAAATTCATCGATGTTGGCAGCCACCACTTTGGCGGCGGCGATGGCTTGGATGACGGTGGCAGGGCCAGTGGCGCAGTCGCCCCCAGCGAACACGTCGGGCATTCCCTCAAAGCCACCAGAGCTGGCGGTTTTGATTTTGCCCCGTTCCACAGGCACACCAGAGGCCACAATGTGGGCAGTTTCAATGTTTTGCCCAATGGCGGAGATGATGCGGGTGCAAGGAATGATGGTGGTTGGCAGGCCAGAAGGCTTGACAGATGCACGACCGTCTTTGATGGCGCTGATCATTTGTGGCAGGATTTCTAGCCCAGAAACAGCACCATTTTCGTCTAAAACAATCCGAGATGGGGCACTTAGCGTAACGATTTCCACACTTTCTGCCACGGCACCGTGGATTTCATTGGGCAGGGCGGTCATATCGGCAATGCGACGGCGATACACAGCGCTGACCTTCTTGGCACCAAGGCGGACAGCGGTGCGGACAGCATCCATGGCTACGTTGCCACCGCCGATGACCACCACGTTGTGCCCCTTCAAATCTACCTCTGTCCCCTTGCTCACATCACGGAGCATGGTGACCGCAGGCATAATGCCCTCGGCATCTTCGTTTTCAATGCCAAGGGTTTTGTAGGTGCTGGCACCGATGGTGATCAGGACGGCATCGTAGTCGTCACGGAGTTGTTGCAAGGTGACATCTTTGCCGATGTATTTGCCGTGGATGACCTTGACGCCAGTGTCTAAAATGGCTTGAATGTCGTGGTCTAAACGGTCTTTTGGTAGGCGATAGTTGGGAATGCCATAGCGGAGCATACCGCCCAGTTGGGGCAAACTTTCGTAAATGGTCACTTGGTGACCCATCAGTTGCAGGTAGTAGGCGGCACTCAAACCACCGGGGCCACCGCCGATGACGGCGATTTCTTTGCCAGTGGCAGGGGCACAGCTGGGGGGTGGCACAAAGCCAGCGTTGTCCGCCACAAACCGCTTGATGCCACGGATGTTGATGGCGCTGTCCACCATGTTGCGGCGACACCGTGCTTCGCAGGGGTTTTCGCAGATGAAGGCACAGGTGGTGGGGAAGGGGTTGTCTTTGCGGATGAGACGCACGGCGTCGGCATGGCGACCTGCGTGAGCCAAGGCGATGTACCCCGGCACATCCACCCCAGCAGGGCACATGGCCACGCAAGGCACGGGATGTTTGTATTGGCAGGCGCAACGACCGTCACGGATGTGGGCTTCGTAGTCCTCACGGTAGCCGATGAGACCTTTGTACACCATGTGGGCGGCTTCATAGCCGATGGCGCAGTCGGCAGATTGCATGATGGACTTGGCGTTTTTCTCCATCAGTGGCAAGGTGGTTTCGTCGGCACGACCTTCTAAAACGTCGGAGATTAAGAGTTTCAGCTGCCCCAAACCGATGCGACATGGGGTGCATTTGCCACAGGTTTGAGAGTGGCAGAGTTCCAAAAATGCAAGGGACATATCCACGGGACATAGCCCTGGTGGGCTGGCCTCAATGCGCCGTTCTAGGTCTTTGTACAGACCTTCCACCACCCGCTGAGAGCGGTTGGGGATGTTGATGCTTTTTCTGCTCATGACAAACAGTTCCTTTCCTGCGTTGATACTAGAAGTTGTAAAATTTGTAAATCTAGTATGCGCGCATTTGTAGGAAAAGTCAACAATTGTTCTTTTATTCACAAAGGAAACAAAGGTTTGTTGTGACAAATTGACAAAAAATAAACAATCACATAGAATTTGTTGGAAATTCAGCAATTCATGAAAGAGGAATCCCCCAGAGCGGAGGCAGTGCCTGTAAGCTCTGGGGGATGTTTGAATTTGTAATTAGTGGTGTTCGCCGCAGCTGTCTGCGTGTTCGTGGTGATGGCAGATGGAGCCAGTGGATTGAAGGTTGCCTTGCAAGTAGGCTTCCACAGCGGTTTTGGCATCCCCTTGGGCACCTAGCACCACTTCCACATTGCGTTCATTGAAAATGTCCACAGCACCGCCACCCATGCCACCAGAGATGATCACTTCTACACCCATGTCAGCCAAGAAGTTGGGCAAAAAACCGGGACGATGACCGGGGTTAGGGATGGATTCGCTGGTTTGGATGGCTCCGTCAGCGGTGTTGAAGACCATAAAGTTTTCGCAGTGGCCAAAGTGTGCCCAAATGTCAGTTCCGTTACAAGATACAGCGATTTTCATAGTGTTTTCTCCTCTAAATATTATAAAATGTGTTGGATTTTTCGGTAAATTTCACCGATGGCAGTCCTTGCAGGACAGTCTACTTCTGCCACGGTTGCGCCGTTGTTTATCGCCTGCACCGCTTGGGGGTCAAAGGGGATTTTTCCCACAAATGGCAAGTGTTGTTGGGTGCAAAAGGCCTCGATTTCTGCCGTATGACTGGGGCTGATATCCCACTTATTCACGCAAATTGCTAGCTTCACCCCAAAGCCTTGGGCAGTTTGCACCAAGCGTTTACAGTCGCTGATGCCGCTGTTGCTAGGCTCTGCCACAATCAGCGCCATGTCCATACCACCAAGAGATGCCATCACAGGGCACCCGATGCCAGGGGAGCCGTCTAAAATGGCAAGGTCACACGCTGGCGCGGATTTTAGCATAGTGGTTTTCACCTCAGAGACCAGCTTTCCAGAATTTCCGCGACCCATTTTCAGTGTGGCGGTGGAAAATACGCTGTCTCCAAGATAAAGTTGGCGTTGCCCAGCCACATCGGGCACAAGGGTGATGGCGTCCGTGGGGCACATCAGCTGGCAGACCCCACAGCCTTCACAGGCGTAGGGGTTGACACTGGCACCGTCACGGGTCACGGTGATGGCGCCAAATTGGCATCTTTTTTCGCAGATGCCACAGCCCGTGCACAATTTTTGAGTTACCACCGCCTTGTCGCCGCCCATAAAATCGGCCACTTGAGGGGGGCAGGTTTGTCTGGTGACCAGATGTAAATTGGGGGCATCTACGTCACAATCTGCCACGGCTTTTGCCTGCGACAGATGGATAAGGGCGGCAGAGACGGTGGTTTTCCCTGTGCCACCTTTGCCGCTTAAAATCACAAGTCGTTTCATACTAGCCCTCCAATCTGCGCCAATAAATGAGCAAATTGTGTGCGCTGTTGAGGCAGGGTTTCTGCCACCAACTCCCCTTGGCCAATCCGTTGCGCCAAAGCGATGTCATAGGGGATGCGCATAAATATGGGCAGGTTTTGGGTGGTACAGAAGGCGTCTAATGGAGGGTAGGGCGCGGTTTCTTTGTTGATAATCACCCCACAGGGCTTGCCCAGCAAGGTTGCCAATTCATACACCATTTGCACATTGTGAAACCCGAATGCTGTGGGTTCTGCCACCAAAATGCAACAATCGGCAGCCATAATGGTTTCTGTCACCGAGCAGGCACTCCCCGGTGGACAATCTAAAATGGTCAGTCCATCAGCTTGTTGTAAAGCACGCTTGATGATGGGTACGCCAGAGGCTTCGCCTGGATTTAAAATCCCTGTCACCACGGTGACGTCACCATGGTGTCCTGTTTCGATGGCACCCACAGCTTTTGGGGCATAGGTGATGGCTTCGTATGGGCAGGCGATGGCGCATCCGCCACAACTGTGGCAGGCTTCGCCGAAGACCATAGGGGTGCTTTTGATATACACCAAAGCATGAAAATGGCAAAACTTGACGCACTGTTTGCACCCTGTGCATCGCTGGGCGTCAAAGACGGGCGCGGTGGTGGAGACAGTTTGGCTGGTGATGGTGTGTGGCTTGAAAAACAGGTGCCCATTGGGGGCTTCCACATCGCAATCGATATAGGTGCATTTGCCAGCCACAGCGGCTAAATTGGTGGCAATAAAGGTTTTTCCAGCGCCACCTTTGCCACTTAAACACGCAATCTTCATTGGATACCGTGGAAGCCACCGTGGAAGTGGGTCAGCAGATCCAACTGGTTTTGCTGGAAGGCGGTGACACTATCCATGGCGCTTGCTTGTCCAGATTTGTAAATCGTAATGTCAGCAGCGGCGAATACATCAGCGGCATTTTGACCGCATCGTGGCGTGATAAGCGCGGTGATGGCGCTGTCTAACAGGAATTGTGCCACCTGCATCCCAGCGCCACCGTGGGCTTGGGCGGCAGGGTTTTCCACTATGGTGGTACCACTTTCTTCCCAGAACAGGAAGAAGGGGGCTCGTGCCAACACGGGACAAATGTCCACTTGATTCTCGTCTAGGGGAATGGCAATTTTCATGGTGCGTCCTCCTTGGTTTGAATGGGTGCTAGATGGGGCAGATTTGGCTTTATGGCGCTGACAGCCGCCGCAGTTGCAGTGGCGTTCTTGTCCGTCGCAGAGCCGATAATCGCCACCACCAATCTCAATGGTGCGGCCTTCCACCAGTGCGTCTGCCATTTTTTTGCGACCGCTGGTGTAAATCTGTTGTACCGTGGCACGGGCAATGTGCATATAGGCGCCGCATTGCTCTTGGGAAAAGCCTTCGCGGTCAATGAGTCGCATGGTTTCGTATTCGTCTAGCTGTAGCACGATGGGGGGCTGCGTCTGTGCCCCTATGGCAGGGATAAAGCGGTTGTTTGCAGGCAATGTGCAAACTTTGCGGCATTTTCTCGGTCTAGGCAATGGCGAACACCTCCTAGATGGTTATTGGCATATGCCATTAATTTCAGTATACACGTATGGTAGAAAATGTCAATATAAAGTTTGGGAGATGGATAAAAAACCGCCCACGACGGGCTTCCGTCATGGGCGGTGAGGATTATTCGGTTGCTGCTTGCAAAGGTTCTTCTTCCGCTGTTAAATCCACCAGCATCAGATTTAAATCCACATAGCCTTCAATGCCATCAATGGCTCCTTTGTCGCTGTATTGCCAAATTTGGAAATCATAATAATAGGTGGGGTTATTGCGGTAGGAGGCCAGCCAGAAGGGGTTGTCCGCTAGTAAATCCAACTCCATGTACAAATAGGCGAGGCTTTGGTTGAAATAAATCATGGTGTCGTAACCAGCTTTTTGCATCTGCTCATTGAACACTTGGTTATAGAGGGTGATGCACTGGCCAGTTGTGCCGTTGGTGCGGGCGATGGAGCTGTTGTCGATGAACTCCCAGTCGAACACCACAGGCAGTTGTAGTTCATAGCCATCTAAATGTTCTAGCACGAAATAAGCCTCTTCCAAGGTTTCCCACACGCTGGTGGCTTGGGAGAAGAAATATACGCCTACATCTATGCCAGCGGCTTGGGCATCCACCATGTTTTGGTGGAAGTGGCTGTCTAAAATCATCACACCTTCTTCTCCGTAACCACGGAAGCCGAGGCGGATGATGGCGAAGGACACCCCGTCGTCTGCCACGGCTTGCCAGTCGATGTCCCCTTGGTGAGAGGAGACGTCAATGCCCAAACGGGCATCGCCATAGGAGATGATGCCGTCGTCCCCTACAATGAAACCATCTTGGTCGTAGGTGTTCACCGCCAAGTCAGGGTTGATGGGCAATTGGTAATTGCCAAAGGAAATGTACTCCACAGGGTCGATAACTTCTTCTTCTGGGATGGGGGCCACAATGGGGGCCTCCTCCACGGGTTGTAAACTGAGCCAATAGAAGTAGCAAATACCGCTGCTTGTGATGGCGGCAATGAAAGAAAGGAGCATGGTCAGCACCATCAGTCCAGTATGGTTGCGCTGGGGACGAACGCGCTGACGGCTGTGAGCTGGGGGTCGTGGTTCTGCCACGGTGGTAGAGGTGGTGCGATCCATCATATCTGGCATGGTGTGCTCCTTTATAGTTAAATAGTATACAAATACTCTAACAGTTTTGTCGAAAAATGTCAAATCCATTTCATGGGTAAATAGCGCAAGCCCCACTCCACTGGGAAAATCCTGTGGGGTGGGGCTTGTTGCGATGGAAGGCATTTGTTTATGCTGAAAATTGCCGACCTGTGTGGGCAATGGTGTAGCTCTGAGAGATAAGGGCTTCCAAAATGGTGGGCAACGCCTCTGGCGTGTGAACGGCGGCATTGTGGAATAAGACGATAGACCTAGGTTACACCCGAGACGTGACGCGTTCTGTGATTTCAGCGGCCGAAATCTCCAGCCAATTAAGAGAAACCACCAGTGTTGAGGAAAGAAGATTTAGTATTATCCTACATAAATATCTTTTGTAATTTCAATAAATGCCTTGGTGGGACCTGTTAGCGTTGTCTTTTTTGGATAGGCCAACGCAAATTGCCAATAAGCTTCATATTCTGGTTCCATATAGCATAAATTGGGACTTTCGGAGCAACGGAAAAGTTTGAGATAGCTTTCAGGGAGGAAGGTGACACCCATTCCCATTTCAGCAAACCGCAAGGCTGTTTGCACACTGCTGGTGGTTAGCAATATATCTGGGCGGGTGATGTTGGCCTTGTTCAATATTTGGTCAGAAACCTGACGCACTCGTTGATACGGGAAGGATAAAATGAATTTTTCATCTGCCAAATGTTCTGGATTGATATAGGGGAATTTTTCTCCATTTTTATAATACATATATTTTTCAAGAGGGTGATTTTGGGAAAATGCCACCACATACTTTTCTTTTGATATAATTTCATAGTCAGCCACATCGTGCTTTAAAGGTAGATGAATCAACGCGATATCAACGTCGCAATGAGACAGCAATGACTCTAATTTTTCAGAGGAGCCTTCTATGATGCTGATTTCCATATTTGGAAAGCTCTTTTGATAGTATGGAAATACTTCAGGCAACACATAGGAACCAATATGGGCGGAGGTGCCTATTTTCAAACGGCCAACGTAATTGCTGTTGATGTCACAAATTTCTGCTTGAAAGTCACGATACAGCTTCATTGTTTTTTGGGCCATTTTTAAGTAGCATTCTCCTTGATACGTTAACTGCATACCCATGTTGTTTCGATTGAACAGTTTCACATCAAGACTATTTTCCAGCCGTAGTAAAAATAAGCTCAATGCAGGTTGGGATACCTGCAATTTTTCAGCTGCTTTGGTGATGCTTTTTTCCTCAGCGATTGTCAATATGTATTTAACTTCCTTTTGATTCAAGGCCAATTCCTCCTGTGTGAACGTATGCAATGACACAAAGTGCCCGGTGGGACACTTTGTGTCATTGTGTGCTTAAACCATAATAATGCCAGTTAGGCAACCAAACAGAATCATCAGTAACCCTAAAATCCACAGTGGGAAGAAAGAGAACCGCATGTGTTCTTTTAAAGATAAGCCAGACACAGCCAAGCCTAAGAATGTGGAAGATATGACGGGTGCCAATGTGAAGCAACTGTCAGCGCCTACGCCAAAGGCGATTGCCACGCTTTGGGCAGGGATGCCATATGTGCCGCACACTTCAATCAAAACAGGCAAGATGCCGTAGTATAAGGTGTCGGGTGCCACAGCAAGACCCATAAAGCCACCAAATACACCAAAGATAATGTGCAACTTAGAGTTGAGAGCAGCAGGTAGGGCGTTGATGATGAATTCAGCCATGGCTGTAATCATCCCAGTATTATTCAAAATACCCACCATCACACCAGCGGCCAAAACGGTGGCCACAAGGGAGATAACCTTAGGTGCATGGGCTTTCAAGCGTTCTTCTTGGTCTTTCACGTTTGGATAGTTGACGGCCAATGCGATGACGTCGCCAATCATAAAGATAATATAGTTTGCAAATGGGGATTTGAACAACAAGACAAAGACAAAGATAGTCAGTGCAACATTGAACCATACCAATTTGGGGCGCTTCAAGCTGTCAACTTCGCTCATTTTGTCGCT
Organism: Bengtsoniella intestinalis; assembly: GCF_039719005.1. Lineage (GTDB taxonomy): Bacteria > Bacillota > Clostridia > Oscillospirales > Oscillospiraceae > Oscillibacter > Oscillibacter intestinalis. The sequence goes on from NZ_CP133584.1 coordinate 2,573,701, forward strand.
AAGAGTGCTGGCGTCATCAGCTTCAGGCAAGCAGGTAACTACACCTGCGCCATTTTTTGTTTCCACTTTTGCCAGAATAAAGGCCATACCAATGCAGCAAATCCAACCAAAGATTTGGATGGGCAGATAAGATTGCCACAAAACGCTAGAATCCATATCCAACACGATGGATTGGCGGTTCAACACGCCACCCCAAGGCACTAGATTCATAACGGTAATCACAGAGCAACACATCAGCATAACGGCCTGCATTCTGATATTCAATTTTTTACACAGAGGCATCAGTGCTGGGATTGCAATCAAATAGGTTGTTGGGCTGTTGCCGTCTAAATGTCCAATGGTACCGATGAGCACGATGGCAAGGAAAATACCCACAATTTTGCCATTGGCGACATTGATAAGACTTTGCACCAATTTATCAAACATGCCAGTGTCGGTCATAATCCCGAAGTAGGTGACAACAAACACAAACAGAGCGGCCATGCTCCATGTGGTGGAGACACCTGCGGCACTATATTCTGCAATTTCAGTGATGGAGAATCCATTGATCAATGCGGCCAAAATGGGGAGAACAACAAACAGTGCTAGAGGCGTTGCCTTTCCTCTCAATAGGAAAAACATCAACAGGGCGATCATAATAAAACCGGTCATTGCTAACAACATAATAAATCTCCTTTCAATCTCTGTTCTATTTTAAATGGGGTGAATTTCTTCTATAAAATCAGATAATTCTCGATTGAATTTATCTGCCTCATACATAAACATTAAGTGTCCGCTTTCGTAGAATTTTACAACTTTTGAATAGCCAGAAACTTTAGAAGCGAAAAATTCAACCATATCTAGGCCGTACGCTTTGGATTGGGCCCCGAAAAAAGCGGTTGGCACAGAAATTCTATGTAGCGTGTCAACATTGTTTGTATGGGAAAAGTCATAATGCAATTCAATGGCGGAAGCAGACAAGGTTTTTGCGCATTCTGCTGTGACCCACTCTCTATCTTCGGCCTGCAAGCCGATGCGGTCAAAAAACTTTTCGTTGAAATTGGTTCTGTTAGTTTCTAGTTCCATATACACGTTGTGCCAATTTTCAACATTGTAATTTTTGCCACGATGGTGGTTCCAATCGTCTCCTGAAAAAGGGAATAAAGAGCCATCCATAAGTACAAGGCCTGCTAGTTTGTGCTGTGAGAAATTGCTGGCATAGGTCACCACAACCGATGAAGCCAGCGACCAACCCAGTAGAACAAAGGAGTCCAATGATAGGTGGTCCACCAGTTCTTTTATGTCTAAGGCGTGGCGTTTTAAATTGTTTCCAAGAGCCGTCTTGGAGGAGAATCCTTGTCCGCGAGGATCTATTGTAATCACGCGATACTTTTTTGACAATGCGATGGCATTCTTTTCAAAAAATTTGCATGTGCATAAAAACCCCGGTATCATGACAAGTGTTTGCCCACTACCGCGATCTTCGTAATACAAGTGAATGCCATCAGATGTGGTGAAAAAGTTATTTTGCGAAACTTCCAATCTCGATTCCTCCTTTTTTAAGTTAGGATTGAAATATATCTCATATTTTTATTTTATCATTCGCTTGCTATGTAGTCAAATTTATCTATATTAATATTTATATAATAAATAAGTTATGTTACTTTGGGATTTTTATCTGTACCATTGTTCAATGTTTTGTTTTTAGGCAAAAGATTGAGATGAATCAAAATTTATTTTAAATATACTGGAAATTTACATAAGAATAATGTTGGTTTTTTGTTGAATTTTGCTTTGTTTGAAATAGTGGGTGTCTTCATTCCCACATGACCCGTCGATTCGTCGATTCGACGGGATTCGACGTTGGAGACTGGAGGCTATATTGCCTGCCGTCAAATGGGGCCTCATTTTTGTTGGGAAAAATCGTCGAATAGGCTTAAAAAGGTGAGCACTTCTTCTTTGGTTTGTAGGTTTTTGCCGAAAAACAGCAACTCTTTGTGGAAATATAGGTGGGAAATGTCTTTGCGATTATGACTGTGCATGGCTTGAAAGACTGAGTGCCTACAATAGAACAGGATAAAACAACGCAACCGTGCAGAAAACTTGCATGGTTGCGTTGTGGTGCGGGTAGGACGGGATGCCCTCATCCTGCCACGGCACGTACGATGTAATGCTGTTTCACCTAGCCCCATGGTAGGGGAGCCCAATGGGCTCCCGCCCCCCGTGAGGGATGGCGTGCGGTGCCTTCACCAATCACCGTAACGGCAATTTGATGGTGAAACTAGACAATCCCTTTCGCCGCATATATGGAGGTCAAAACCGACCCAAAAGATAGCGCCATGCCAAAACCCGACAAGTCAAGACTTGTCGGATTTTATCGTTTTCATACAACAACCACTGGCTCTGCCAGTGGATAAAAAGCTTATAGCTATGGACAAAATAAAAGCTCCCCGATATAGTAAAGTCAAGGTCTGCCAACCTAACTTACAATATCGAGGAGGTCTTCACATGAAAGACATTAACAGTCTAACGCATACTAAGTGGCGTTGTCAATACCACATCGTATTTGCGCCCAAATATCGGCGACAAGCAATTTACGGTGAAATAAAGCAAGACATAGGTTTTATACTGCGGAAATTATGCGAACAAAAAGGGGTAGAAATTATAGAAGCAGAAGCTTGCCCAGACCACATCCACATGCTGATAAGTGTGCCGCCAAAATACAGTATAGCGCAAATAATGGGCTTTTTAAAGGGAAAAAGTAGCTTAATGATATTTGACAGGCACGCAAATTTAAAGTACAAATATGGGAACCGACATTTTTGGGCGAGAGGCTATTACGTGGACACGGTGGGGCGAAATAAAAAGCAAATACAAGAGTACATAAAGAAGCAACTGCAAGAAGATGAAATGGCAGACCAAATGAGCCTGAAAGAGTATACAGACCCGTTCACGGGTAGCAAGAATACCAAGGCATAAGAAAAACCCCTTTAGGGGTAGCCCGAAACAGTAATGCACGTGGCAGACCATTCGGGACCCCTTTAGGGGTGTGTCAGTACCATGCCCTTCTAGGGCTATCCCAAGCCACCAGCTCAGCTGGTGGTTTTGACTAATCGTTACTTTTTTGCAACGATTAGCTTCTCTTTTGTATAGTCTTGATACAAAGTCGGCAGTAATTTATCGCACACATAGCATAACACCAACGTCAGAATTGCGCCAAGAATCGTCCAAAGTACCCTTTGACCCACAATCGTATAGCTTAAATCACCGCTGGCCAAGATATTGCCCACTGTTGCGTGCATGCCAATGCACGCACTGCCCATAATGTACTTATTAGGCATGAAAAACCCAATGCCAAGCATGGTGGTCACAGCAACAGCGATGAGCACCACCGTGTTTGCGTCCCAAAACACCAAGCCACCAAGAACAACCATACTAATCAGCGCACCGATCATTCTACGGTGTCCTCTCATGGAAATTCGCCCGTAATCTCCGCCAATTAGCACGGCACTTGCCGATATGATGAGCCAATATCCTCTGTGGTCATACACAAAATATCCAACCCAGCAAATGACGAAAATAATCAGGCAATGCGCCAGTGTTCTCTGTATAATACCAGAATTTTCCTTGAAAAAAGTTTTGTATTTGCACATTGTACTTTGAGCGATACCATCGGCAGAATGGAATGGCACACCTTTTTTGTGAAGCTTCATACCTGTACACACAAGCAGAATGACCGTCAATAGCAATCCCCATTTTACAATATCAGTCGCAACTTCCACGCCGCCACCTTGATTGTTTATGATTAAAAAAATAAGTCCAATATGAAAGTAAAATGGAAATTTGTAATGATTCACACGCCAAAAAATATAGGAACACCCATAAATCACAGTGAACAGAAAGGGTACAAATATGGTATAGTTTGCCGTGATTGCACCTAACACACAAACCAAAATAAGACATAAAGACAGCGTTAACTGGGAGATTGTTTTCGAGAAAATTGACATTGCGAAAGTCTCCTATTAAATCTTTTTGGTTATGTTTTGCTCTGGTATAATTTCCAAGAATTTTATTTTGCCAGACCCATCCAGTTCGATGAGATCCATGCCCACTGCGGCGTGCATTTCACCAGTTTTCAACTCATGCACCACCGCCCATGTTGCCCTGAATCCTGTGTCGGTCTGGGTGGTATGCCAGACGTGTTTCATAGACACATAATTTTGAAGCGTTGCTTTAATGCCCATTTTTAATACAGTTACGTCGCTCACTTCTCCTTGCGCTGACTTCACCACAGCACCATCGGCAAACAAGTCTATCAGTGCTTCCAATGCTGACTCGTCAATAAGTGCAGCGTCCCAAAATGTAAAATATTGATCAAATACTGTCATTTTAATGCTCCTCCTACAATATAAATTAAGGTTTAAGGCACGGCAGCCAGCCGTGTCTTTTATCTTTTTGTTGCCTAAGCTGTTAGAATGGGAGGGAACAGGTCTGGCTCAATGTTCCAAGGGCTCACACGCCCGCACAGGAGTCCGCCAGCCGCCTCTCTCGTTCGCAGCATTCGATTTACGCAGGTTGTGCCACCATCACTGGTGCGTTCGTGTCACTCAGGAGATTGAACAAGCAACGAAGAAAGCGGGATGCCTAATCAAAATACACGGAGGAAACAATATGAACGCAGTCGGGATTGATATTTCCAAAGAATTCAGCGTGGTAGCCGCCCTACGGCCTATGGGTGAGGTGGCACTCCCACCTCGTACTTACCAGCATGACAGCCAAAGCATCGACGTACTGGCGCAGGAAATTCTTGCTCTGGGCGAGGACACCCGTGTCATCATGGAGGCCACAGGGCGCTACCACGAGCCAGTCGCTCAGGCGCTCAGCCAGCATGGCATCTACATCAGTATCCTCAACCCCCTTCTCATCAAACAGAGCGGTGGCGGCTCCATCCGCAAGGTCAAAACTGACAAGGCGGATTCATTGAAAATTGCTAAATACGGACTTGACAATTGGGTGGATTTGAGGGAACATACACCTATGGAAACCATGAGACAACAATTGAAGCTCTGTACACGACAGTACAATTTGTACATGAAAACCATTGTTTCGTTACAAAACAATCTGATTTCTCTCTCGGACAAGACCTTTCCAGGCGTCAACGAGCTGTTTTCTAGCCCAGAGCGCAAGGATGGTCACGTCAAATGGATTGATTTTCTGACCACATTTTGGCACTGTCACTGCATTGCAAAAGTCAGCGAAAAATCCTTCTCAGACCGCTACCAAAAATGGTGCAAGCGAAAGGGGTACCATTTTCAACCCAGAAAAGCGGCTGAAATCTACGCAAAAACCCAACGCATGATTGTCACTCTACCCAAAAACGACTACGCAAAATTGTTGGTTGTAACGGCGGCAAAACAGCTAACAACCTCCAAGGAGACCCTCTCCGAGATGAAGGTTGAGATGAACCGCATGGCGCAGGAGTTGCCTGAGTACGACACTGTCATGGCCATGTACGGCGTGGGCGAGACCACTGGCGTACAGCTGATGGCGGAAATTGGAGACGTCCGCCGCTTTGCCCACCGCAGTTCCATCGTGGCTTTTGCGGGGGTGGATCCGTCGGTTAACCAATCGGGCAAGCAGACCTCCCAGAACGGTAAAACCACCAAGCGTGGTTCTCCACATCTGCGTAAGACGCTGTTTCAGGTGGTGTCTACCTACGTCAAGAAGAAGCCAGCAGACGAGGCGGTGTACCAGTTCATAGACAAGAAACGTGCCGAGGGCAAGCCCTACTACGTCTACATGACGGCCGCACAGAACAAGTTCCTGCGGATTTACTACGCTCGTGTCAAGGAGTGTATGCTGGCTCTGGAAACCGCTAACGAGGGCTAAGTGATGCTAATTTCATAGTTTTTTAGGTCAGTGATTACACCTTCTTTCTCTGGCCTGTTTTGTTATGCCTGCTTTGTCATCTCACAATTTTTGTGAGATTTTTTCATTTCAGGGCTTGACTTTTATTTACAGGACTCCTGTTTAAATTATGCTGTTTTGATAGCGAGCTTGATGTCGTCCCATTTTACCAAGGCGATGATGTACAGAATGTCAAACACACTGCAGATGATGCCTGTAATCAAAATGAAGATGTTGAAATCTTGTATCAGCGCAAAGCTGATGGTAGGCGCCAGTGTGCCAATCCATTTGGCAACGGCCAGCAGGACAGATTGCCCTTCTTTGCTTTGGCGGTGAAAGAGCATGGTCAAAAACAGGATGGACATGGCTGCGTTTTGTAAAAAGGCAGAATAGGAAGCGGCTTCAGAACTGATGAAGTGGAGATAAAATGCCATTTGAATGGCCAAGGTTGTGGCAAAGGCAAGCACGCTAAAGGGCACGAAATACTTCTTTGCAGCGTCTGTCACATATTTCTTCCCATACTTAAAGTACGTCACAACAATCACCGCATCCAGAGCGCACCAAATGAAATTGATGGGTGTTTGAATGGTGGGCGCTGCCAAACCATTGATGGTATAAATGGCCTCCCACGCAATGTTAAGACCCAAGGCAAACAGAGGCATTGCATAGCTCTTGTCCTTAAAACCCTTTCTGATTGCCTCAATGTAGACAATCGTCCACGCAATACCGCTGAGTAAGGTTAAAAATGTAGTCATAAAAAATCCCCTTCTATACTTGACTGAAATTGTAACAAATGTTATGATTGTTACATCTGTTACAGTTTATTATAATAGATTGGAAATTCAAAGGGAAGATACAGAATCCACCCTTTTGTTACAGTTCGGGAGGGGGCTACTGATGAAACAATCGGAACGAAGCAAGCAATGGATGGCGGATGCCCTGCTTATTCTCATGGAGGACACGCCCTATCACCAGATTTCTGTTACGGATATCACAGAGAAAGCAGGGGTATCAAGGCTGACTTTTTATCGGAATTTTGAAAGCAAGGACGATATTCTTCAGTTCCATTTTGACCGTACATTCTCGGCCTATATTGCATCCGTCCAAGCGGACGCATTTGATTTGGAACAGGCCTTAACCCAGTGTTTTGAATTTTGGCAAAGTTATAAATCAAACATCAAATTATATTTAAAAAATGACCTCCACAGGGTCATGGCGCGCCCTCTGGAACAATACTTGAATGTTGTCTTGTCCAAAGGACAATATAAGGATTCGTTCACGCAAATACAAAAAACATTTATTGTGGGCGGTTTGTTTGCGTCCATGGTTTCTTTGGCAGTCCAGCAGTCTGAACAAACCCCGGAAGAGATGGCCAGCGCTGTGCTAGAAATACTCAATTACCAGCACCTGCGCTGAAATGAAGGTGCGTTCCTCTTGTTTATAGCACCAGCCTCTGAACCTTTTTTCCACTACATCCACTAACATCGTATCATATAGCACGAATCAAATATAGGATATGCTAAGTAGGCTTCGTTGCATATTGACCATTGCCAATCATAATCGTACCATAAAGGCAAGTAGATACGTCTATTCAAGTGGGCTGACACCTTTAATTTGAAACCATGCTGAGCGACTGGCGGTTGGCAAAGGCACTTATCGAGATGTATCTCACCAGCATATCCGTGGAAGCAGTCGCATGGATATGCGGAAGAAAAGCGCCCGAAAGATACAGACGCAGCTTAGAAAATTCTCATATACATTGGAAAAAATATAAAAATCGTGGTATACTATATACCATTACACCAGTAAGCCTAACAACCCTATTTTGTTTGATTTTACAATGAAAGGAGCTTTTCATATAGGAAAATATGATACCTATAAGCCATATCGAGCTGAGCCGGGGGAGGATGTCAGACGATATATGACCGAGGAAGTCCCCATGGCCCAGTGGGATACCTATTTGGCTTCCACTCAAAATCGCATAACTTGGTCCTTTGATGCCGCCGAACGTCAGCTGGAAAGCCAAGGAGTGATGCCTGAAGACTTTGAAGGTTGTATTGCTTACCCAGCTGTCAACCCCAAAGGCTGTTACACCAAAGAGCAAATGGGCTATGTTGATCGACTGTAGACGGCCGCTCTTAGAAGCACCATGTTGCCAGAGGAATCACACCGTCTTGTGTCTCAGCTAATTGCTCATAGTTCATCCAATAAAGAGCCATATGTTTTGGGCGGACTACAGCAAAGAATGGAAACACCCATGGAAGAAATCCGCCATTTAAGTCGTACTGCAAAAATTTGTGACGACGAAGAACTGGCAGAAAGCCTAGATCGGGACATAGCGGAAGCATTTCAAAGCCCAGGTATCCAAGACTACGAAAATTTTGTAGAAGGCATTGAGTATCTATCTGGCATCCGTCATGGCACTCCACCAGCACAGGTGCAGGCGCTGTTTGGCAAAATCAGGCCTACGTTTCTCACTCCCCACACACTAGATGCAGCCTATAACGCAACCCCAAATCCTGCACTGTTGAACATTCAATACCCAGACGTACAGCACATGGTTGACAACTCCATCGCCGCTGCACCCCAGAATTGGAACTGTCACAGCAATGATACCCACACCCCCCTACGTGAGCGAGATTTACAGCCCGGCAATGACATGGATGAAATGGTTTCAAACTTTGCCGTCGGTGCTACAAAGCGACATTTGGGGGTTCTATTTGCCCCTATTGAAAACGAAGAAAAACCTCAACTAGGCAGGGTGAGCCGTGCATCCCTCATCACCATTGGCGGTAAGAGCCTGCGTGAGCTGATTACCGAGGAAGGCCACCGTCAAGGCAAACTCAGCAAAACAGAGCTTGAGCAGTTTTTTACAGAGAACGCTGAGCAACTGTCCACAGAGTATGTGGCCGCTGGCGTGCTGTCCGCTTCATCCCCGATAAAGACGGAAAACTGCCTACACAGCCCTATGTGATTACCCAACAAGGGGTGAAGCAAGAGGAGCTACCACCAGCTACCATGAACGGCTTCCAACGGTTTTTCAACAAGTTTGGATTTTTCAAAGAAGCCGCCAGCAAGGTGGAGGAATACAATTCCGTTATGAAGGGGCGCCAAAACGTCCAAGAAAATTATAAGACTGACCATCTGGACGACCCACGGACATATTCAACGGCCTTGCGGAATAATTTGTTTGAGGCCGTCTGCGATACATCAGAGAATTTCAAACAAAATTCCTTCCCAGGGCGCGATGGCAAAGCAAGTCCTTATCGCACCACACGCACCGCCCCTCAAAGCCTAGCCTTTGCCACATTGCTAAGCGAAGGCCATTCCATGGAAGACATTCTGAACCCTTACAAATTGGGCGCTGAAAAAGATCGCTTTGCGCAGGAATATGTAGACCATGCCGAGCAGTGCGACAGCGTTTGGTTTTACGACCACAGCATGAAGGGCCTTGCCGCAATCAGCGATTACATGACAGAAAAAATGTCTCAAACAGACCTGTCCAACAAAGAGGCGGTGACACAGCTGGTGTCCGAACTGGCATATTACAACACCGTCCTTCAGGATTTGACCCAAGAGAAAGACGTCCTTGTCCAAAACTTTGGCGACGAACTTGCCCAATGAAATCGCACGCCTGTAGAAGGCGCCAGCATGGACCAAGAGGCCTATTATGGCAAAAAAGAATCGGCAGCAAAGTATGTCCAAAGCTTCGTTTGGCGACAAAGGGTAGGTCTGGAATCAGAACGAGACCTACGAGAAGGACTTACGGACGTGGAGGCGGATTTCTGCAATGCCGTTGGGGGCGTGTTAGATGCCAGAAGTCAGCGCACTGTCTGCGCCCATGAAGCGGACTTGCACGGCGATAAGGTGTATGCCCTTTCCAGCGGTGCATATATCGAGTTCGCAGGCTCGTATCATCAACTTTCACAAGATTTACGACCAATGCTGGATAAGCCTCCAAAGGCTGATGCCTCCAAAATGACCCCCCGCCAGCGCATGCATGCTGGACAGGTGCTTGTAGATGGGGCCTTGGATCACTGCTTTGCGCCCTTCAAGGTCAGATGCGGCGATATGGAGTTGCCCATCCTCGGGGTAGGCTTGAACTCCAATTTTGCCGCAGAGAGCGAAAAAGCCGTACAACAGGCTCAAGAGTGGAGAATGGAAAACCCCACCATTGCAGCGCCCACGGCCGTGCGCTCAAATGCACCTGCCCCTCGTCAACACCAAGGGCGCGCCATGTAATGTGCCCGTTCATTCCAGTGCCTCGCAGATTATTTTGAACGCAAGGCCCAATACAATATATCCCACAAGCCACCACCTTCTACACAGGTGGCAACAATTCGTAAAAAGCCTCGAAAGTCTTGAGAATTCTTGACTTTCGAGGCTTTTACATCTTGTTTTAGCATTGCCAATCTATTTGATATTGAGTAACCGCTCAATAATCACCCGTCAAAATTACAACTCCATTTGGCAACGGCCAGCAGGACAGATTGTCCCTCGGTGCTTTGACGGTGAAAGAGCATGGTCAAAAACAGGATGGACATGGCTGCGTTTTGTAAAAAAGCAGAATAGGAAGCGGCTTCGGAACTGATGAAGTGAAGATAAAATGCCATTTGAATGGCCAAGGTTTTTGCCACTCGTTCCACTGACATCGTATCATACAGCACGAATCAGATTACTACAAGAAAAAGTGATATAAAATGGATAGTTTTATCCATTTTATATCACTTTTTACATAAAAAATTACAAGCGCACGCGTGCATCGACCCATGATTCGACCGAACTTACAGAAATCTTTAAGTAAGTTTTTCTGTTGGATTTCAGATTTTCTTTATGAACGGAGCTCTACGCGTAATGTCCGAAGAATTTTATTCATAGCCAGATACTGTTCCACTGGCACATAATCAGGGATGGAGTTGCCAGCACCCAATGCAATGCCACTGAAGCGGCCGTCCTTGCGGCACCCTTCCACCATGTTGCGAATATAGCCGTCCATCTCTTGGGGTGGCATTCTACACAGCACATCCATGTCAATGCCACCCAAAAAGGCGATTTTATCGCCATATTCTTTGACCCAGTGAGAAAAGGGTGCAATGCTATCTTCGTTGGAGTGCTTGGCATCGATGCCCACCGTGTCAATCAGGTCACCCATGACGCTGAAAATCTTGCCGCAGTTGTGGAACAAGAAGGGCTTGCCTGTCTCATGCACCAGCTTAGATAACTTCACATAATGGGGGATTAGATGCTCTCGAATGTCGTCGGCGCTGATGAGGGTGTTGGCATTGAAACCCCAATCCTCTGCCGTACGGGGAATGCAATAGGCATCGGCATAGTCTTGTTTCAAAAACCGCGTCCACAAAGTAAACCAGATTTCACCGCATTTTTGGAACAAGGCGGCATACAGTTCGGGTTCATCCACAGACAGATAGCACAGGTCTTGATAGCCCACCAAGTCTTGCACCATTTCAAACACACCGTTGCCCACGCCGCCGATGGCCTTCATGCCCTCTGGCATATGCCGTGCCAAGGCTGTGAAAATGGGGTCATATTTGGTGAAATACAGCTCTTCGATGGTGTCCCAAGGATAGGCATCGAAATCTGCTTGCTCTTGGATGACCCCTTGTTTAATGGGATTTTCCAGTGAACCGCCATTGGGGAGAATTTCAATGATTTTTCCAGCATAGGACACGGTGTCATAGCCCATTTGTTTGTAAAAATCACAGTACACACGGAAATATTCGTCGCATTGTTCTAGGGTACCAAAGTTCCAACCAGCCACGGTTGTGCCCATGATGGCATCCATAATGCTGTCGTCTACGATGTGGTCATAGAGGGGAATGTAGTCCGTTTCTTTGTTCAGGGCGACGTCTACCATGCGCTGATAATTGGGTTCTATATTCATAAGTCAAGTCTCCTCTTTAATGGGTTTGAGGTTGCTGTGCCTTTAGGGCTTTGCGTTTGCGTATCATAGGAAGCACAACGGAGCCCACAGCTAGGATTAGGAAAAACAGAGAGATGGGTCGGGTGAAGAAAATAGTAGCGCTCCCATCGGAAAGCAAGAAGGCACGGCGGAGATTTTGCTCGGTCATACTCCCCAAAATCAAGGCGATGGTCAAGGGTGCAATGGGGTAGCCACAGCGTTTGAAGAAGAAGCCGAAGATGCCAAAGCCCATCATCAATGCCACATCAAACAAGGAATTAGACACAGAATAAGCGCCAAAGTAACATAGCACCATCACCGCTGGCACCAGAATTTGGAAGGGGATATCTGCCACTTTGGCAAAGAATTTTGCCAAGAAAACACCTTGGGTATACATGAAAATGTTAATCAGTAACAGCCCTGCCATAATGGTGTATACCCAGAAGGGCTGGGTGGTGAACAGTTCAGGGCCGGGGTAAATGCCTTGCATGGTGAGCGCACCCAACAGTACAGCCACAGCACTATCGCCGGGGATGCCCAGTGTCAACAAGGGGATGAGGGTGGCACCAGTGACGGCGTTTTTCCCCACTTCAGGTGCCAAAACCCCTTCGATGCACCCAGTGCCAAATTTTTCTGGTGTTTTAGATGACCGCTTGGCATTGTCATAGCTGGCATAGGCCGCAATGGCGCCGCCAGTGCCGGGAATGGCACCGATGACCGTGCCAAAAATAGAGGACTTCAAAATGATTTTCCAGTAGGACAAGATGTTCCGAGTGGTGATGGTGGTTTTTTGTACCGCCTGCATCTCTTCCCCTTTTTTCACGCCCACATAGCATTTATCCAGCATTTCGCTGACGGCGAACATACCTAGCAACACGATGACCGAGTTAAAGCCGTTGAGTAGATTCATGTTGCCAAACATAAACCGTGGAATGCCGTCGGTTGCATCGATGCCCACAGTGGCAATCAACAGCCCAATGCCAGCGGCAGTCAAGCCTTTGGAGAGATTATCCGCAGAAATACTGGCGATGATGGCAAGGCCAAACACACAGAGGGAAAAATACTCAGTGGGCCCAAACTTCAAGGCGAGGGATGCCACTGGAGAAGCCAAGAACATCAGCACAAAGCAGCTAATCACACCGCCCACGGTAGAGCCCACCAAGGCGATTTTTAGGGCATCCCCAGCCTTGCCTTGCTTGGCCATAGGGTATCCGTCCATGACAGTAGCGGCAGAAGGGGGCGCTCCGGGGGTTTTGATTAAAATGGCAGTGATGGAACCGCCATAGGTGCCGCCGCAATAGGCGCCCAGCAACAAAAACATGCCGGGGATGGATTCCATGCCGAAGGTCAGCGGCAATAATAAGGATATAGCTAGTGTCACAGATAGTCCAGGCATAGCGCCAATGATGATGCCGGCAAACAAACCGGCGTTCATCATCAACAGATTCAACGGCGCAAACAATGCGCTTGCAATTTCTCCCATGATTGTCTCTCCTCTTATGGCAAATAAATTTGAAGCAAGTTCACGAAGCATAGGTAACACAAGCCAGCAAAGCCATACACAATGGCATAATAAGTGGGTTTACGCACACCCGTGACGTACAAAATGGCTGGCACAGTCACTGCCACAGCAACAATGGTACCCACAGTGCTAAAGAGCACCACGAACAAGATGAACAGCCCCATAATAGCGACCAAGCGGATGATATCAGCCTTGGTAGGGTTGAAATCCCCCTCTGCTTGCTGGCCTTTTCGATAGGCATAAATGACCTTGATAAGCTGGGTTAGGGCAGAGGCAAAGATGATAAATACGGCAATGTAGGGCATGGTGCGCCCATTGATATTGGAGGCACTGCTGCCAAACATGGCTTGAACGGTGATGCCTTTTGGAATTAACACCAGAGCGGTAAACAGTGACAGCACCATTAAGACAGAGGCCGCGCCTAGTTCTTTTTTTGTTTCGTTATTCATAGACGCAACTCCATTCATTCTTCCACTGTGAATTGTAGATTGGCGATAATTTTTTCTAATTCTTGGGATTCAGAGAGGAGGATATCTGTCACCTCTTCCTCCGTTAAGATGGGGACAGAGTCAAAATTAGCACTATCTAGATACGCTTGATATTCTTCGGTCTGCAAGGCCAAGTCAATGTTGGTTTTCAGGTAATCCACCACTTCATCAGGGGTGTCTTTGTGGACAGCCAAGGAATAGTAGCCAATGAAACATTCCATGCCGTACACGCCGATGTCATCCCCAGCTGGTACGTCTGGTAAATCAGAAGTAGCGGTGTCAGACAAGGTCAACAGGGCGTTGATTTGCCCAGATTCCACACGGGGAACAGCATCACTGCGGTCAGTGACATAGAAGTCGATATGATCGCCCAACAAGGCGGCAATCCCTTCGCTAGAGCCAGAGAAGGGGATGAATTCTGCCTCAAGCCCCAGTTCGTTTAGCACTTGCAAAGCGGCCAGATGACCCATGCCACCTTGGTTGGAAGCACTCCAAGTGAGGCGCTCGCCAGACTCAATTTTTTCTACCAGAGCCTCCCATGTGGTAAGCTCAGAGGTGCTATTGGTCACCACCACGTTCACATCACCAGGGGTCAACAAGGCAATGTGGCGGAAATCTTCAATGGAATAAGACAACTCCACCATCAGCGGTTGGAGCATCACCCCAGCAGGGGCACAGGTGAGCACCGTGTAGCCAGTGCCACCACGGTTGAATGCTTCTGCTGTGCCAGTGATTTGGCTGGCGCCAGACATATTCACCACCACAGATTGGGAATCGGTGCTTTTGTTCAACAGTTCCACCACGGAACGGGTGGGGATGTCAATGAGTGCACCTGCCGCCGCTGGCACAATAAACTCAATGGTTTCGTTTGGGTAGCTAGAAATTTCATCGGCGGTCATGGTGCTACCATCAGAGGAACAGCCAGTGAGCACCAGAGACAAGGACAGAGACAGGATTGCTGCGATTCTTTTTGCGTATTTCATACTTTCTTCTCCTTTAATCAACATAAACGGCTGATTGATAAATTTCTTGGTGTAAGGTTGAGCCTTCGCTGTGTTTGTAATAGTGTTCGGGGAATTCTTTCAATTCCACGTCCCAACTGTCGCCCAGTTCTGCCATCACGTTAGTTAGCTGTTGGCGCAGTTCCAGCATTTCGTATAAGTAGTTGTAATTTTCCACGCAGTTAAATTGCTCGTAGGCGTCCTTGGTCAAGTCGTACATTTCATACGGTACACCGCATTTTTCAACATAGAGGAATTGGTCAGTGCGGAGGCCACGCTCTGGGAAGTTTTTCTTTTCTGCAATGTAGTCAAACTCGTCGCACAAGGATTGGGAGATTTTCGGCAGTTGATAATAGGAATAGGCGTTCAAATTGGGGTCAGCCCCATTGACCATGGCGGTTTTCCAGCTTTTGCCCGGCATATACGATGGAATATCAATCCCACACAAATCCAAGATGGTGGGGGTGATGCCGATGGTGGGGTCAATGATTTGAGAGACCTTCACCCCTTGTTTCACCAAATCAGGATAGCGGATGATACAGGGCACATGGGTGGAGCCATTGTGGGCGATATACTTGTCGGTGTAGCCATTTTCGTAGCACATATCTCCGTGGTCGCTGACGAAAATCAAAATGGTGTTATCCGCAATTCCCTTCTCGTCTAAGAACTGAGTAACCCGTCCCACTTGGTCGTCTACGCAGGAGACAAGCCCGTAATACATGGCTGTGTATTTTTTAGCTTCCTCCGCCTTCCAAGAAGGGACGATGGGAGAGAGCGGCACATCTTGAGGGTCATATTTGTATTTATAATGGTCAGGCGCCAACTCCACTGGATGGTGGGGCAGGCCGTAGCAAATCATGCCCATAAACGGCACATCGTCGGCGATGGCACGGCTGGCAAAGTCCAACAGGTGGTCGGTTTGGTATTCAGGCTCGTATTTGTGAGACTTGTATGGGGTGGGGTCGTTATTTTTGTAGAAAATACCTTCCAAATATTCGTGACCGCGGCTGTAGCCGATGAACTCGTCAAAGCCCAAGCGATACTCTGGTTCCACGGGTTGGAACTTGTTGCCGCCGTTTAAGTGCCACTTTCCAACCCAACCTGTGCGGTAGCCGTGCTCTTTCATCATGTTGGGTAAAAATTCTTGCTCTAGAGGGATTTTGTAGTGATTGCAGAGGATGCCGTGGTCATGGGCGTACTTCCCTGTCATCATGGAAGCGCGGAAGGGGCAGCACAGGGGGAAAGAGGTGTGGGCATTGTCAAAGGATACGCCAGCCTGTGCCAGTGCATCAATAGCTGGCGTCTGGCAAAGGGGGTTGCCTGTGTAAGACATGGTGTCATAGCGCATTTCATCGGGATAAATGAGGATTACATTGGGCTTTTTCATAGGGGGCTCCCTCCAACTCTTCTTGTCTTATTGGTCATGTCAATTATTACCTTTTCGTAAATAATAATACCAATTTAATACCATGTCAATACCAATATAGCAATATTGGAGGTTTGCATAAATTTAACAATAGGATTTTATTTAATTCCACTACAAAACTGACCCGTATAGCCCTGGAATCGGATTCAAAATGAGACAATGTGGTTGCAATTTCAGGGGGTGATATCTGTGTATACCAATTTCTAATTTGGTATTGACCAGTTATGTGTTTGTATGGTATACTCATATATAATGAAAGAAGGTGATGTGGTGTTTACAAAAAGCACTGGCGCTATGTATGAGCAAATCAAAGCTGATTTGGTTTCCAAAATTCAATCTGGCGAATATAAAAGTGACGATCGGTTGCCCAGTGAGCGACAGATGGAAGAGCTGTACCAAGTGAGCCGTGTGACCATTCGCAAAGCCGTGGATGATTTGGTACACCAAGGCGTGCTGATTCGCCGCCAAGGCGCAGGCACCTTTATTGCAAACCGCAAACTGACAGTGTCTATGCGGGAGCTAAAAGGGATTATGGAAGAATTACGAGATAATGGCTTATCCACTGAAAGTCAGCTGTGTCAATGCCAATATTTGGACTATTCGCCTGATCTTCATGACATTTGGAACACATTAAACGTATCCGAATCTGATCAAGTTTTCTTTGTTCAGCGGCTGTATTCTCATCAGACAACCCCGTTGGTCATTGAAAACAACTATTTTCCAGCCTATTTGGGGGAAGAATTAGAAGTGTTCAATTTAGAAAAAAACATTCTCTATAAGGCTCTTTCTCTCATTGGCCATCCTGTGGAGCGTGCCCAGCAAATTATGTCTGCTCGCCTTGCCGACATGGAAGAGCGCAAGCTGTTGCAACTAGAGCAGAACATTGCGGTTTTAAATTTGGAGCGGCTGAATCTGTCTGCCGAAAATGAACCCCTCCTCTTTGCCCGTGGGGTGTTTGCAGGGGATAAATACTCCTACACCACCATGCTCCACCGCGGTGCAGGTATGTGAGATAAATAAACAGCTGATAATAAGTGAGAAAAAATCCGAGTAGAATTAATCTACTCGGATTTTTTTGGAGCTGCTGACTAATTTGAACCATCGATAGTCAAGCAATCAGGCGGTATAATACCGCTTACTTATCGGAAGATAGCGATGGGATGTGGCGGAGATGGGTTTAGACAAGGGGAGAGGGACTGTTTTCTAAGAACGCCTTGATTTTATGTTCAAAAATCTGTGTTTCTAAAACAGCCGACATATGCCCGTATTGGCTTTTAAATGTGAATTGTTCTCCACCGTCGATTAAGTCAACATACTGTTTCACAAAGGCGGAGGGGTGCAAAATGTCATCATCACAAGTGATGGCCAACAGTTTGGCGCGTATGCTTTTGAAGGTTTTTTCAATGTCGCCGTCAAATGTGCGGGTAATATCAAAGTTGATGCACATTCTACAGGTATAAATCCAATGATTCAAATCCACCAAAGGAAGAGAGACACTGACCGCGTCGTAGAGCTTTTGCTCGAAGGAATTAAACTGCGTAATCTCAGAGTAAGCAGGGCTGTCTTCCCCGTGGACGCGAGGATAGAGAAGTTCATAGGACGCACCTTGGAAGGCAGCAACATTCATCATTTGCATGGCTAGATGAAGGCTTTCGTGAGGCTTTTCTTCACAATCATAATAGTCCCCGTTGTTCCACTTGGGGTCCAATGCTGCCACACGAATGCTATGTTGCAGTGGCGCAAATGAGCCGTAGGATGGGTGCACGGGAGAGCCATTAATGGCGATGATTTTATCCATGAAATCAGGATAAGAGACAGACCATTGATAGGCAGACATAGCCCCGAATGAGAAACCAGCAATGGCATTTACATGATAAATATCCAAGCTTGCTAAAAGCGCTTTTTGGGAATTGATAATATCCAACACAGAGGGTACAGGGAAGGACAAACCATATGGCTTTTGTGTTTCTGGATTGATGGAAGCGGGCCCTGTGGTGAAAATAGATGGATTGTAAGCGCCACAGTTACAAAGATTATCGCTACAAATTACAAAATATTTATTGGTATCGATGGCTTTGTCAGGGCCGATTAAACTATCCCAATATCCAGAAGTTGCATCCTCTTGGGTGTATTTCCCTGCACAATGACTATTTGCAGAAAAGTAATGTACAATTAAAACAACATTGCTTTTATCGTCATTCAAGGTGCCAAATGTTTCGTATCCCATTTGGATGTCTAGAGATTGGCCAGCTTTAAATGCAAAAGATTTTTCTTTGAAAACTTGTTTTTTTGTAAGTAGGGTCATGGGAAGCCTCTTTCTTAAACAATGCCCAGTGTTGCCAAAATGATGCACACGATGGTTAGGATGATAGGAGTAATAACGGTGAGGGGCAATACGTGTTTGTAAGAACCCTTGATGCTAACGCCGCAAACGGCGGCCATGGAAATAAAGGTTGCGCAGTGAGGCAATGTGTCCAAACCGCAACAAGCAATAACCATTAAGCGGTGGAATGCTTCGGGATTGATGTTCAGATTCAGATAACTGTCAAGCATGGTAGTGGAGAAAATTTGCAAACCACCCAAAGCAGTACCAGTGATACCAGCCACAACGTTTACGGCGATGGCTGCAGACACATAGGGGTTAAACATATCGGACATACCCATTGCGAAGTTGATGAAGTATTGGAACCCATCAGCTTGTTGCACCACAGCAGCAAAACCCATAACACCACCAGTCAACATCAAAGGTGTGATGCTAGACCAGAAGCCAGTAGAGAACGTGGAAACGATTTTGCCTTTGAGGGTATTGCGGTTCAACAGGGAAACAAGGGCGATGGCCAGCAACAAAGAGGTGTTGATGCTGTCTACAGTGGTCATCATGTTTTTGAGGACCAGCATGGAGATAATAACTACCAGCAAAGGGGAAACAGAAGCGAAGAAGTTGGGCAAAATTTTGCCATCAGATTCAAAATCTTCTGTGGAGTCTGTGCCAGAGACAATATAGCCGTTTCCTTTGGCGGTTTCTTTCTTTGCAGCATATGTAACATAGATAGAACCGATGACAAGGCCGATGATACCAGCGATAATGCCCATGATAGGTGCGGCGTAGGCATTGGTGCCCAAAGGTGTTGTCAGCAGTGCATTTGTGCTGGTGGGGTTACCAGGCAGGCACAGACAAAGGGTGACCGATGCAAACAGGAAAATACCAGGCATCAGCTCTTTGGTGATGTTGGATTTTTTGAATAGAGGTGCGGCCACGGGGTAAACGGCAAAGATAATAACAAATGCGGAGATGCCACCCATTGCCATCAGCAATGTTACGAGGATACAAGCCACAGGTGCCCATTTTGCACCAAAGAGGGTGAAGAGTTTAGAAGCAACAGATTCAGCGGAACCACTGACTTTCATCAGTTCGCCATACCCTGCAGCAAGGCCGAAGAGTAAGAAGTAGCTCCCTGCGAAGCTTTTCATGCCATCTGCATAATATGTGCTGTAAGAGCTCCAAAATGGCATTGCGTTGGTGGCGATTACAATTGCGGAGGCGATTAGGGATGCCACAAAGGCATTTACGCCTTTATAGCTGAGGAAAATGAGTGCGGCGATAGCGAGCAAGAGTCCTAAGATACCTAAAGTTTCCATAATATAATTCTCCTTTTCTTTTTTGGTCTGCATATATGCTATCACAAATTTCGACAAAATACACAAATTTCCAACAGTTGTCAATGACATGAAAAATTGAATTGTGACAAAACTGTGACAAAACGCATTTTTTAGGAGAAATATATTGTGCAAATTGATAAAAAGACTATAATGTATATATGTAAGTGTAGTGTGTCACGCTGGCAAGGTATTTAGGGTGGCATGGATAATAAAAGAAGGTGGTGCATCTTGATGATGAAAGAAATTTTAGTCTGCAACAGTGCGGCTATATCTGGTGTTTTTGCCTCCACGGGAGATCCCATTGTGGCAGGCATCAAAGCATATTTTGATATGATTAATGCACAAGGTGGAGTCAATGGATATAGGTTTGCATTGAACCATATGGATGATGAATACGACCCTGATATTGCGCAAACTTGCTTTGAAAAGTTGGTTTTTGAAGAAAAGGCGTTTGCGTATATCTCTCACTTTGGGGCACCTGTGGTGCGTTCTACGTTAAAGTGCATCAAAGAGACAGGGATCCCTGTCATCGGCTTTGCCACAGGGGTGGGTGAGTTGTATTCTGATGGGATGAGAAGTGACATGCGAAATGTGTTTCCGATTCAACCTGTCTATATCACAGAAGGACGGGCCATGGTGGCGCGTTTGATTTCTATGAATCAAAATAAATCCATCTCCAAAATCGGTATGTTGTATGTGGATGAGAGCACAGGCCGTGATATTAAAAACGGGGTGGGGATTGAAAGCCTACTCTTGGATATAGATTGTGAATTCCAAAAAATCAATAAATCGTTTGATAATGTAGATGTATGTGCAAGGCGCATTATCGACTCCGGGGCTGATTTTATTGTGGTCGGTGCGTCACAGGCGTATTTTGCCAGAGTAATTGAAGCGTTGGTCCATCACAAAAATACAAAGCCTGTGTTGACCACATACTTGAATTCTGTGATTACCGTGGCCTATCAGACGGATGCTGTTTTGCAAAATTTGTTTGATGTGTATGCGTTGAGCTGGTTGAATTACGATGATAAACGTGCCCTGAATTTAGAAATCGCTTCAGAATGGCTTTGTGATTACGCAATGAATGGGTATGCACATTGTGGCTGGATTTCAGCACATTTTTTCGTGGAAGGCATCAAGCGATTGGGGGATGCAGAATTAACATGGGACAATTTTATTGACGCGATGGAGCAGGAAGATTTTGAAATTCCATTCGGGGGGAAGGTTTCTTATAAAAATGGAAGGCGGCTGGGTACATTGGAAATGAGCATTGTTCAATTTGACATGACCTTTCCTACGGGATGGCGCCCCGTTGATGGGTTAAAAAGTTTTACAGAGTTGTTGAATATGAATCAGTTTTACGCATAAGGAGATTCATATGACATTTTCAAACAAGTTAAATCTTTTGATGAAAATTACAGAAACCTCCAATAGTGCGTTGGCCAAACAGTTGGTGTTTGACCCATCTTACATTAGCCGACTTCGAAATGGAACAAGGAGTTTGAGCAAAGACAGTGAATATATGATGCCCATTGCCAAATATATCGCCAAAAATTGTGACACAGCAGAAAAAATACAGATGATGTCAGATGTAATAGGTGAAGATATTTCAAGCAATATTGAAGAACGTGTTTTTGCGTTTTTAAACCAACCAAGCCTCAATGCAAAGGTGCGCGCCATTTTGTCGGATATGTCGGCTCCTGTCAGTAATGATAAAAAAAGTGAAGAAAATCTGCTGTGCTTTTACGGAGATGAAGGGCGAAAAGAAGCCACGTTGATGCTCTTGAGTCGGGCGGCAAAGCTGAATAAACCTGTCACGCTGCTTCTTTTTAGTGATGAGAGTGGCGAATGGATGAATGGAATTTCCTATGAATGGGAATCGTTTTTATGGCAGATTATCTTAAAGCAGGGCAAGGTGAAAGTAATTCATAAAATCAGTTATAATATTGATGAAATGTTTGACATTATTTTACGATGGTTGCCATTTTATGCAACAGGTGCCATTGATGCGTATTATTACCCTAAGCTAAGAGATGGGATTTATAAGCGCTCTTTATCGGTGGTGGCTTCAAATGCCGCAACATTTTCTACATCAATCGGTGCACAGACAGAAGTAAGCCCTACCTTTTTTACAACAGATATACAGGCGGTCGATGCGTTTACCAATGAATTTTATAGCTATTTGTCCCTTTGTAAACCGTTGATTGAGTTTTTTAAGCCGTTTACCAAACGGTATAATCAAATTCTTGGAGAATCAATTGCCAAGTCTAAGGATAATATTTTGAAATCCTATAGCTTGCCGATTGTATCCATGCCTGCGTGTGTGTTAAAGCAGATTTACCAGCGATATGATGGGCTAGAATTGAACAAAGAAAGTCCGTTTTTAAAAGGGGAATTGTTTGCCCCTGATTCCCAGTCCAATACTGTGCATATTATTTATTTGCATGACATTGACACAGTCCTTGCCAATAAAGCCTTGGTTACAAGTGCAACCATTTATAATGAAACACAAATTTTTTACACACCCATTGAATACAAATTACACCTAGAAAACATTGTGAAACTATTGCAAGCACATAGGCATTTTTCGGTATACATAGATGATGAAAAGCCAAGCGAGCTGTCCCTTCATGTCTTTGAAGACAATGAGGCATTTATTTTCAACGAATCAACAGCAGGCATTTTATTTAAAATTACTGAAAAGAATACCACGAATGCGTTCTGGGATTACATGACCCAGTTGGTGACCCAGTTTCAGGAAAATCATACACGAGAATCCGTGTGTTTGAGAATACAAAATTATATTAAGGAATTGGAAGATAGAATGGGACAATGAGGGTTGTGCTTGGTGCTTCAGGTGATGAAAAGAACGCAACAGCACTGCATATGTGGGATAAGGTGTGAAATAGAATTTATAATGGAGACAGCAGGGTGTTTTTGAAATAGCTACAAACAGGACAGGTGGACGCCCTGAGGGTGTCTACCTGTCCTGCTGGAGTCGTGATTAGGTTCGGTGCCCCCCAAAAAAGTAAACGTATACCGGCTGTTACAAGGTGGCATATTACCGCTTGCTCATTGAGAGAGTGTGTCGGGATATGGCGGAGATGGTGGAATTTACATCATAAGAA
The DNA here is from genome assembly GCF_039719005.1 of Bengtsoniella intestinalis. Lineage (GTDB taxonomy): Bacteria > Bacillota > Clostridia > Oscillospirales > Oscillospiraceae > Oscillibacter > Oscillibacter intestinalis. Next base: position 2,596,732 of record NZ_CP133584.1, read on the forward strand.
AAGTGATATAAACTGGATAGAACTATCCGGTTTATATCACTTTTTTGTTTAGAAATCATGTTGTATTCTGGGAGGCATGGGATGAACTACAAAAGGGTTAAGTCTGTGTTCCCCAATCAGCCAACGCTTGCGTTAAGGCGGCGGTGGTGGGGCCTCTCCTGTGCTGACGTAGCAGTGGGTGGTGGCATTGGCCATCAACAAGCGCTCTTGTGGAGACAAGTTCATCATAGAGGCCACCATATATCCGCCGTTAAATGTGTCCCCTGCCCCCGTGGTTTTCACTGGGGATTGGCAGAATTTTTGGAATGAAACCCAAGCCCCTTGTGTCGCTGTGGCAATGACAGCGTAGTGAGATGTGTGGACAATCAACTCATCAATATCTATACGCTCGCGCAGTGCACAAACAGTCTCAAAAACTTGTTGCCATGTCTCAACGTGATTTACATCCGCAGGATAGGGTAAGTCGTATTCACCTGCCAAAATGCCCCCTTCGTGCTCATTGAGACTGAGCGTTTGTGGCAGTATTTTATCTTGTGTTTGCAGTGTCTCTAGTGCCAGTGTCAAGGCTTCCCTTGTCCGTTTGTTGAGGTTTGCAAAGTCATGGAAAATCCGTTTTGTTTTTCCATTTCCAACGCAACTGGTGACCACTCCTTGCAAAACAGCCTCAAAATCATACATATTTGACCAATATCCGATACCCACAACATCTACATTTAAAAGTTGGTCGACAGTTTCTTGTCCTAAGGTGTCGACCACCGTTTTCCACTGCAGAGAAAATAAGTTTTGCAGATTTGGCATCATGATTTTCCCGTCAGCAAACTCCAATAGGTGCATATTCACGCTGGGGCCCAGAGAAACTAGACTTGCCAACTGGTCAAATTCATGGAATATCGGTTCAATGGTGGGCGTACCAAATAAACCTAACAAAGTGGTCTCTTGTCCTAGCTTTGCCACTGCACGGCCTGTGTTGCAAACAAATCCACCACTGATGCGCCGCTTCAACACGCGCTCAATGGCCATGCCACCGGTTTTTCGTTGATTGATTACATCCCCAAAATCCATCATGCGTGCCATTTTGGTGAACGTAGATTGGTCTGTGCGACTGGCAATCAGCTCCCAGACTTCATCTACCATGCCATCAATCCCTAGCAAAGCGCTTCCCTTGGTTGTATTGAGTTGGTCAATGATGTGTGTGTGTTCCATAGACTCCCTTTCTATAAAGGATCATTCGCAAAATACGTATCAATATCTTTTTAGGCCAGCCCCTTTTTGTATCGGTCTGCCATTTCTTCCAAGGTCACCTGCTCCACCTTTGGTGCCATGCCCACGCTGCCGAAATGCACCAGCAACGGACTGACCACTTCGTGAACACCATATTCAACACAGTGGAGAATTTTTGCAATATCGTCATCCACCCCTGTGCCATACATTACCGTTTCCATAATGGGGGGCAGGAAAATCCGTGGATCAAATCCTTGGGGCTTTTCTTGTAAAAGTTGATAAATAGGGCCTACAGAAGGACTTTCTCGTAAAGCCACTTCCTTGGCAAACAGCTCGCGCATATTGCGCACCACAGCTAAACGAATATCTGTGTCTACATTGATTTTGTTGATGCCACAGTGGATTGCTTCTACCAATTGGTCTAAGGCAATCCCATACGCATTTTGAATATCGCCGCCTAAGGCATTGATTTCTTCCACAATGTATTGTGGTACAGTGGATGAGCCATGGCTCACTAAAAATCCAGCCACACCTTCGTGGCGCATACATTCTTTCACCGCTATGGCGATTTCTTTGCGAATGACTGTGCGTTTTCCTTTGTTGGCGCCGTGCATGGTTCCATAGCTAATGGCCAAAGCATCCACACCTGTTTTCTTAAAGAATTCAACGGCTTTCACAGGATTGGTATAGGTGCTATGGCCGCTGGATACATCGTCTTCCACACCGGCCAATACGCCCAGCTCACCTTCCACGCTGACGCCATATTGATGGGCATAGCGCACCACTTCGCGGGTCAGCGCCACATTGTTGTCAAAAGAAAGACTGCTACCGTCAATCATTACCCCTGTGTAGCCTCCTGAAATAGCGGCAATACAAGAGTCTAAATCTTTGCCGTGATCCAAGTGCAGTGCGATGGGGATGGGGCTGTTTTCGCCATACTGTTTCACAGCATTTGCAATGTTTTTTGCACCAATTTTTTTGTCTTCTAGCGTTGCGTGCATAAAGTCAGTGTTGCCACCCATAAAGCCGTTTGCCAAGTCTGCCCCTTGTAAAATGGCAGGGCTACGGAGTAGTTCGTGGGTTTGGATGCCTGCTTTGGCTTGCGCCACAGCATTCACGTTGAATGCGCCCTGACCATACTGATACTGATCAGCAGCCGCTAAAATTGCTCTTGTTGGAACAAGCATTGTGTCACATCCTTGCTTTCAATTTTATAGTATTGTTACCAACCGGATTACGTGCTCTGTCGTTCAATCAGTTTTGTGGGGAACAACAACCCTTCATCATTCAATGGTTTTCCTTCTCGGATATCGATAAGCATTTGGATTGCCGCTTTGGCCACCGCCTCTTTTTCCACTTCCATGGTTGTTAAAGATGGGGATACGTAGCGACTGATATCGGTGCTATCAAAGCCCATAACAGATATATCTTGTGGCACGAGACGACCGCTTTGCACCACAGCTTGTAAGCCCAAGCAGGCCATGTTATCGTTACGAGCAAAAATCGTATCCACAGGGCTGTGCTCCATGAATGATTGAATGGTCGCAACGACTTCATCTGAAGATGCACACCCTGTAATTACCCTTGTCTTCCAATCCAAACCCAGTTCGTCCATTTTGTCGGCAAAGCCGCGCAAACGAAAATCTTCCATGGTGCTAAAATGATTACGGGTAGACATACGGTCGATGTACAAAAAGTGGCGACGCCCTTTGTCATATAGATATTGCACAGCAGCACCAGCACCTTGATACAACCCTGTGCTCACCATACCCGCGCCATGGACGTTGTTATAATCGCGGTTTTTAAGCAAAACTACTGGAATACCAGCGTCAATAAGTTGTTGAATACGGCTTTCTAAAAAACTGACAGAACTGATAATAATGCCATCGAGCCGACGGCTGATGAGCTGACGAATGAATTCTTCATCATCACGGTTGGTGCAAAGGGACAAAAAGCATTTTTCCTGATAGGCATAGGTGTCTAGTTTGCTCAGTAACTCGCCAAAATTACCATTGGAAAAATGATCGGCTATGAACATAATGTGTTTGCTACCCTTGCCTTTCATGGCACGGGCAATGCTATTGGGTTGATAATGCAATTCATCAATGGCCGCCAAAACACGGGCACGCTTTGTTTTTTCAACATACCGATTGTCATTGATTACATAAGAAACCACTGTCTCGCTAACGCCAGCCAACTTAGCGACATCTGCACGGGTGGCGCAAGCTATGTTGTTTTTCATAGAATATAATCCTTCCACCATTTGTAATAAACGTTTTTATACACTTTTTATTTACCCTTGCAGAGGAAAGCGTGGAGATTGCTTTGAGTGAAAGGCAAGAGTATGCGTAGCTACACTTTAGAGAGAGGAGCGAGGTGTATAATTACTGAGTATACCACACCCATACAAATATGGCAAAATAAGGAAATTATTAAAAGTCGTCTCCATCGTTTTCACGGATATAGTCTAGACCGTCGGGCATAATACCTAAGCTCCAGCCGCCGTCGGCAAAAAGGATTTGCCCCACCATGTAATTTGAAGCATCGCTAGAGAGATATAGTGCCAGATTGGCGATTTCTTCCACTTTGCCAAAGCGACCGATGGGAGAGACAGAAAGAATTTTCTTCTCATCTAAAATCCCACTACGCAAAGGTTTTTTCACCATTTCAGTTTCAATCCAGCCTGGAGCAATGGCATTGACTTTGATATTATACATGGCCCATTCTGCCCCCAATTGCATGGTCAACAGATTGACGGCCCCCTTGGTAATGCCGTAGGGTGTACGGCCAACGTTGATCATTTTGCTGTTCCCAGAGGAGATGTTGACAATACTGCCACCGCCTTGGCGACGCATATATCGACCCACAGCTTGGCAGCAAAACAGGGGTGCTTTCATATTGATTGCAATCACTTGGTCCAACAGTTCTTCCGTGAGTTTCAAAGTGGGGACAGGGCGGGCGATGCCTGCACAGTTTACCAAAATGTCGATATGTCCGAACTCAGCTGCTACATCATCAGACATTTTGAACACAGCTTCACGGCTACACAAATCAATGCGATAGAAAGAAGCCATATCGCCCAAACTTTCAGCGGCTTTCGCGCCATCTTCTAACACGTCAGCAATGACCACGCGGGCGCCTTCTTCCACAAATTTCGTAGCAATACCAAACCCGATTCCACGGGCGCCACCTGTAATAATCGCAACTTTACCAGCAATTCCGTTTGTCATAATTTTAAATCCTTTCATTGGCTATGGGTTAGACGCTTAGTAGCGTTGGGGTAATTGGGTGCCATGAGGATAGATTTCTGGCCGTGCCTCGCCAGCAGCTTCCATTCGATTGAGAAGACGCTCTTTCAATTCTGAACGCAATGTGAGCAAAGTAAGGTCGCCTACTAAATTGTTTTTTTCGTAAGGATCTTTTTCCAGATCAAAAAGATATTGCTCAATATAGCTATCACTATTTAATTTAGACATGGCCAGCATAGCGCGATATTTTTCTTGAGTAAAATTCACATCCATATCCAATGTTGGTTGTACATGAGGTGCACTTACACAATATTTCCATTTGTGTGTGCGGATACCACGGCTGCATTCTGTTTCACTAATTTGGAAGAACACATCTTGTATGGGATATGTAGGTTCTATTGCATCCATAAGGGTTTCTTTCGTCATGTCTTTATCCGCTGGCATATCAACACCAGCAAGGCTTAGAACTGTGGGTGCAATCTGAATATTACTGACCATGCTATCGCAACGCAATCCACCACGGAAAGGACCGCCAACGGCCACCATTGGAATATGCAGACTGCTGTCAAGACCATTGCGCTTATATTCGCCATCTTGTGTGCGGAAGTGACAACCGTGGTCAGAAGAATATAGGATAACGGTATCGTCATACAGATGATAATCTTTGAGTGTGTTCACTAACTTTCCTAAATTATCATCCAATGCACGGCATTGTCCTAAGTAATCGGCATAATTGGCTTTCCAGTCCCCTTCGAATTTGCCATCTAGCAAATCTTGAGGGATTTTATAATCCTTAAATCGTTCTTTAGATCCATCGGGACCTTCATAACAATTTCGATCATTTTGTTGGTGTGGTTCAATGTGAGAAACAAATAGTAAAAATGGTTTGTCAGAAGACTTGTTTTGCAGATAGTTGATGGCGTAATCGGTGATACAATCAGTTCGATAACCGATAAAGTCAACGCGGTTGCCATCTTTATCAAAGACATATCCATCATATCCGTGAGAGGTCATTTCTAAAGATTCGGACACCATAACATAATCTTTGTAACCGCCCATTCGTTCGGGGGAATGGGCTTGCGAACCATATTAATTCCATTTTCAAAATCGCTTGATAAATGCCATTTCCCCACATAAGCGGTTTCATATCCTACGGTAGAGACGGCCTTAGCAATGGTATATGCGTCTGTTTTTAAACCATAACCATTGATGTGACAACCTAGGCTGGTAGGATATTTACCAGTTTGTAGACTAGCACGTGCTGGACCGCAAACGGGCTGGCAAGAATAGCAGTTTTCGAATAGTACGCCTTCTTGAGCCAAAGAATCTAGCACAGGGGAGGTTGGCAATTCTTGCCCATAGCACTGCAAAGAATCGTGACGCTGTTGATCGCTCAAGAATACAATGATATTGGGTTGCTTTTTCATAAAAATCTCCATTTCTGTTATGCGCTGTTTCATGGATTACAATAATTTTAGCATGATGACGCTTAGATAATCGTTCTACGAACAAATACCTAAGCGACATCATGGTCGAATTATTCGTCTGTAGTAAATCTGGGCCAAGGAACATAGTCGGGATTTGCTTGTGGGATTTTCCCTTCAATGCTATTGCGCCAAGAATGAAGCAAATCTAGCAATTCTGCAGTTTTTTCTGGGAGTGTTTCGCTAAGATTAAAATCTTCACTAAAATCATTCTCAAGGTCATACAATTCAACGTGCATATCCTCAAAGAATTCTAATAATTTGAATTTTCCCAAACGAACACTAGACCCAGGGGTGCATCCCAACTCACCGTAGTGAGGATAATGCCAAAAAATAGGCCGTTGTGCTGGTGTTTCGTGTTCCTCAAGGAGTGGTATCATACTTTGCCCATCTTTATGCAAGTCTGGCATTAAAGGCAGACCAGCGGCTTCTAAATATGTAGGGAAAAAGTCGGTTGAGGTAATAGGATAGTCACATTCAGAGCCAGGGCGAATATGATTTGGCCATACAGCAATCATAGGAACACGCACACCGCCTTCATACATCCAGCCTTTTCCTTCTCGGGCTGGAGCATTAGAAGTAGGAGAACCTAGAGAGGTAGAGAGTCCACCGTTATCAGAGGTAAAGACAACCAGTGTGTTTTCTGTAAGCCCCTCGGCCTCTAAGGCGTCTAGTAATCGTCCAATGTTCAAATCCAAATTATAAATCATGGCAGCATACACTGGGTCAGATTGGAATGTTCTGCGGCACAAGCGTAAATCTTTTTTCTTTTCAATGGGGAAAAACTCACCTTCTACAAAAGGATTTTTTTGGTCTAAGCCCATTTTTTTCGCTTTTTCCTCAAAGTATAAAATTTGATCTTCTTTTGCTTCGCAGGGGATGTGCACATCATAATGCCATAAGTTTAAAAAGAATGGTTTTTCTTGATCACGTTGGCGAATGAGCGTGATGGCTTCATCGGTCAAACGATCAGTTAAATGTTCTCCCTCTGGACCGTTTGGTAGGGTAGAAATGTTGCAAGGCATAAAATAGCCGTCTCTGGGTTTCCCCAAGCACAACCGCCTTTATTGACATCAAACCCGAAATTTTCAGGGAAATACGGTTGTTTCCCTAGATGCCACTTTCCGACATGCCAGGTTGCATAACCGTGGTCTTTTAAGGTGGATGCAACGGTGACTTCATTTTCTGGTAAATGCTTGATGTAGGGAACGTCTACTAACTTTCCCTTGCAGGGGTGTGCACCGAAATGACTAATCCAATCAGTTAGACCTAGTCTTGCAGGATACCTACCTGTCATCATACTTCCTCGTGAGGGAGAGCATACAGGACAAGCGGCATATGCTTGTGTAAAAAACATGCCGCGTTCTTTCAGGCGGTCAATATTTGGAGACTCGTAAAATTCGCTGCCGCAACAGGCTAAATCTCTCCAACCCATATCGTCCATTAAAATTGATACAATGTTTGGTTTTGTGTTCATGAAACTACCCGTCCTTTTTTGTTTTTCATATATTTTTTTATTTGAGGATAGAGCAATGAGAAAACACAGATAAAGAGAAAGAATAAGGATAGTGGACGAGTAAAGAAAATAGACAAGCTACCATCGTTAATAATAAGCGCTCTTCTAAAATTACGCTCACATAGTGCGCCAAGAACAATACCGATTGTCATTGGTTGAAGAGGGAAATCTAATCGATGCAAAATATAGCCCAATAGTCCAAAGACCATAATCAGTGTTACATCAAAGATATACTGTCGAGCGGTGTATGCGCCAACAACACATAACATAACAATAGAAGGCAATAAAATAACCATAGGGAGTTTGGTAACGTTAGCAAATGCTTTGATAAAGAAAGAACCTTGCAAAAACATGAAGATATTAATCACTAATAATCCACCCATTAAACAGTAAACCCAGAAAGGATTTTCCGTAAACAAACTAGGACCTGGGGAAATTCCGTGAATGAACAGAGCGGAAGCAATAACAGCAACCACACCATCGCCAGGGATGCCAAGAGTTAACATGGGGATGAGTGTTGCACCTGTGATGGCGTTATTCGCACTTTCAGGTGCCATAACACCTTGGATATTTCCTTTGCCGTAGGAAGCTTTTTCTTCCTCTGTTTTTGCAGAGCTAACTTGAATGTTGTAGCTCATATAAGCAGCTAAAGAACCGCCAGTGCCAGGAACGGCACCGATAAATGACCCTAAAGCTGAAGAACGAATGAGTAACAGTAAATTTTCACGAATGAGAGGCAATACCTTAACTGTTGGTTTTTGGAACTCAAGCCCATCACTTACGATGCGCTTTTCTTGGTTATAACATTTAATAAAAACATTACCCAGTGCAAATGCACCCATCATAACACAAATAACAGGGATACCCGCCAGTAATTCTAGTTTGCCAAAAGTGAAACGAGCAATTCCGTCCATAGTATCAATGCCTATGGATGAGATAAGTAAGCCAATACCTGCTGTGATTAAACCCTTACAGATGTTTCCTCCGCTTACACTTACTACCATACAAAGTCCGAATAAGCACAGCGAGAAATAGTCAGCGGAATGGAACTGTAATGCGAAGGAGGAAATCGTAGGGGCAAAGAAAATCAAGCAGATGCAGCTGAAAATCCCACCAAAAACAGAAGCGACGAGTGCGCTTTTTAAAGCATCACCAGCACGCCCTTGTTGAGCCAGTGGATAGCCATCAATCATGGTTGCCATGGCAGATCCAGTGCCAGGAGTGTTGATGAGAATTGCGGTGATAGAACCACCATAGATAGACCCACAATAAGCGCCAAGCAGAAGCAAGATAGCGCCAATGGAGTCTAGCGCATAAGTGAACGGAAGTAGCAAAGTAATGGCAATTACAGGGTTTAAGCCGGGTAAAGCGCCAACAGTTACTCCAACTGCAAGACCTATATTCATGAGGAATAAGTTTATTGGCTGAACAAGTTCTAGCGCAACATTTGTAAATTCTTGCATAGTTTCAATCCTCCCTTGTTATGGCAGTGGAATGCCCATTATAAATTTGAAAATAACATAAATGACAATGCCGACACAGTAAACGGAAACATAATGCTTCCAATCACGACTGCCCATAAGAAGTAACATACAAGGTGGGATAATGAGGGTTGCAATGACATAGCCCACAGTAGAAAACAGGATGGCATACAATACACACAAACAAACTAATATAGCTGTACGTAGTTCATCTTTCCAACGAGGTTTGTTTTTAACCTTAAATTCTTCAGGGTGTTCTTTTTTTAATTTTAACAATTTTAGCCCAGAACTAACAATTAGAACACACGAGGCGATTAACATGAAGTAAGTAGCCACCAGAGGAAACGTTTGAGAATTGATCCCCATGGAGGCTCCTTCACCAAAAGAGGTGACAGAGATACCTAGAGGAATAATATACATAATCATTATTGCGCTGAACACAGCGACTATTGTACCGCTAATTAAATCTTGTTGTATCTTTTTCAAATCTCATTATCTCCTTTATAACTCTTACTAGATTGCTTGCTGCAGGATTTTTGATACGATTACCAATACGTGTCAATGATGGAGCCATAGGCATCAAAAATATCACGGTTAGCTTGATCAAGTTCATCGCCTACATAAATGTTCTCACGAACACGACCGATGGCATCCAAATAATCAAGCCAAACATCAGATTCGCTTAGATAAGTTTCAAATTCTTGGCGTAACCAAGCAACGATGTCATCGGGAGTGCCAGCAGGAACAGCCAGAATGGTGAAGCCTGCATATAGTTCTAACCCTTCTAAGCCAAATTCGTCAAGGAAAGCAATCCCGGGAACATTGCCCTCTACAATACCGTCATCAAAGGAGGCGCAAATAGCACGAACTTGGCCAGCGTTGACGTTTTCTTGGAATACACCATAGGCTGCGATTGCAAAATCAACTTCACCAGAAAGCAATGCTGTAACTGCTTCTGCTGCGCCGTTATAAGCAACGTGAGTTGTGCCTGTAGCGCCCAATTGATCCATCATATCCAGAGACATAATATGGGGGACAGACCCATTGTTGGGGGTGGCATATTTAAAGGTTTGGCCATCGATTAAAGCTTGGATAAACTCTTCGGCGGTTTGAATCTCAGAATCTTCTCTTACGAAGAATACTTGAGTGGCGTCATCAAACAAATTTGCAACACAAGTAAAACTATCGGGATCGTAAGTCAAGTCGATTAAGTGTGGTTGAATCCAGTTGCCAGCAGGAACCAAGGATACGATGGTGTAACCATCGGCAGCAGCAGCAGCACCAGAGGCAATACCGATTGTTTGGGTTGCGCCAGAGATGTTTTGCACGACAATATCTGCGCCGCCCAAATCAATATGATCGGAAATAGTACGAACGTTAGTATCAGCGTCAGAGCCGGCATCTGCAGGAGCAATGAAAGTGATTTCTTTGCTAGGATACCCTTCAGGTTGAGGAACGGTGCCATCACTGTTTTCAACGGTCTCTTCGGCAACCTCGGTGGTCGTTGTGGTCGTTGTAGTGGATTCGGTTGTGGTGGTTGTGCTTGCGGTATCAGAGCTGCAAGCGCTGAGCATAGACAATACCATCAAGGAGCTTAGTAAAGTAGCCATCATCTTTTTCATAATTGTGCATTCCTTTCTGTTGCATAGATATCTATGCAAACTGCCAAATTTTTATTTTATTTTGGGTAAAAACAGGTGTGAGATATGCAGGCGGTGATTGCTAAAGAAAGATATTCTTGTTGGTGTGTTTGTGCGTCTACCACGTCCTTTATCATTTGAATTTTCGATTTGATATAAAAGTCTTTCTAAGGGATAAAAGTTTACTTGCATTTTATACACACGTATTTATAACGATGAAATAAAAAAACATCACCAAGAAAACGTGTTAGTTCTCCTAAAAAGATGTTCAAATTGTGTATATACACGTGTGTATGTTTGTTGGGCTTATTGTAGCGTTATCGTCTCTGAAAGTCAATAGTGTATTTGCAAATTTTGGTAAAATTTCCGTTTTGTACAAATTTTTTGTAGAATATTGGAAGAGTTTAACAAGGGGCTTTTGTGAATTCTAACTTTAAATTACAATTGAAGCATGTTTTGCAGCGATGCCGAAGCGGTTTCAAGATGAACTTAATGAGCAGAACGTACCACCGCACTGGCACATCACCTCCATCCGCGTAGAATCCGACAAGATTTGACACGCAAATCTGAAGTACTAATATGGGAACAGACATTTTTGGGCGAGAGGCTATTATGTGGACACGATGGGGCGAAATAAAAAGCAAATACAAGAGTACATAAAGCAGCAACTGCAAGAAGACCAAATGGCAGACCAAATGAACCTGAAAGAGTGCACTGACCCGTTCACGGAGAGTAAGAATACCAAGGCAGGAAAAAACCCCTAAAGGGGCAGCCCGAAACAGCAATGCACATGGCAGACCGTTCGGGATCCCTTTAGGGGTATGTTAGTTCCGCCCGTTTAGGGCTATCCCAAGCCACCAGCTCAGCTGGTGGCTTGGATTTTATGTGGGGAAGGCAACGATATGTTTGCGTTAGTTGTTAGATCCGCTGTGCTGGATGCCGACTTTATTTTGGGCGGTATGCTCCATTTGAGACGGCGGTTTTTGTTGTTTTAGCAGACCAGAATCAACGCTTAGCCCATGTAACGATACAGGAAGGTTACAATGGCACCGCGGTTGCACACGGTGTTGGGTTGGAATGTACCATCACTGTAGCCAGTGGTGATGCCTTCAGAAACAGCCCACAGCACTGCATCGTAGCAGTAAGAGTCAACGGCTACATCGCTCATGGCAGTGCCAGATGCGGTGGGTTCACCAGAGGCACGGTACAAGAAGGTGACAATAGCGCCACGGTTGCAAGTGGTGTTGGGGCGGAAGGTGCCGTCTTCATAACCAGTGGTGATGTCGTTTTCAACAGCCCACAGCACAGCGTTGTAGTAGTACGCAGTTTCATCCAAATCGGAGAAGGGATTGTCGATGGTGGCTTCTGGCTCACCAGCGGCACGCCACAAGAAGGTGACAGCTTGGGCACGGGTGCAAGAGTCAGTGGGACGGAAGGTATCGTCAGCGTAGCCAGCGGTGATGCCATTGTCAACAGCCCACAGCACAGCGTCGTAGTAGTAAGCGTTCACATCCACGTCGGTGAAGGTGTTGGTTTCGGTTTCGCTTTCTTCACCGTCTTCGGACACGAAGGTCACAGTGACGGTGACAGCTGCGCCGGGTTGGATGTAGCTGTAAGTGCCGTCGCCGTTGTCGGTAACGGTGACTTCACGACCAGAGGAATAGGCGACAGTGACAGTGCCCACTTCGTAGCCGTTGTTAGGATCGGTGGTGATGGTGATTTTAGTACCAGAAGCAGACTTGCTAGAGCTGATGCTCACATCGCCGTTAGAAGTGGAGGCCACGGAGGAGGTATAGGTGGAAGTGCTAGAACCAGAGGTATAGGTATAGGGGGTGATCAGGAAGTTGGAGAACTCGGCGACGGTCATCGTAATATACTTGTGGCCATCGTCATCGGTGTAGACTTTCAGGCGCATAGATTCGGTGGAATCATCAGACTTGATGTGCACCACGTCAGCATAAGTGCCAGCAAAATCATCGGTGAGGTAGATGGTGAAGGTGACAGGGGTTTGCAGGTTGGAGTTGTCGATGACAGTTGCACCTGCGTTGTCCACATTGACCATAGGTTTGATGCTCAGAACGATGGTGTCTGCGGTGACATCCACGTCGGCAGTAATGTCATCACCAGTGGTTTGCTCCACAGCGATGGAGACGGCTGTGCCTTCGGTGACGGTAGTACCACCGAACACGGACAGTGCCAAGCCAGAGACTTCCACTGCTTTGCTGTCATCGATGGCGGTGGTGGTCACAGTTGGAGTAGCAGGTGTGGAGGTCAGATTGTCATTGGCCGCCACAAACAGTGCGTCCAAGGTGTTGACAGCTTCCACGATGGTGGTATCCATGTGGGCATCGGTGGTAGCGGCCACAACGGTGGTCACTTCGGTTGCCACATTGTTGATAACAGTTTGATTTTCGCTTGCAGTTTCAGTGGTCAAATCAGCCACAGAGCCCATGGAAGCTTCCACTTTGTCAGCTTCGGTGGGAGCTTCGGTGGAAAGTTCACCAAAAATCACGGTGGAGCCAGCTTCCACATAAGAAGTGGGGTCAGTGGTGTTGAAATTGTTGTTGCTTACGTCAACATAAGTGCCATTCATGGCATAGACAGCGTTTTTACCAGCCACAACAGCGATATCATTGCCAGTGACAACTACGTCGGTGTTGCCAGAGAATTTCAATGCACCTTCGCCACCTTCTTGCTCGCAATAATCAACAATGGTGTTGTTGGTGATACGACCAGTGCTATTCATGAAATTGATGCCGTTGAAATAGCCTTGGATGATGGTGTTGCCAGTGATGAGGGCATTTTCACAGTTCCAAGCATTGATACCACTGACATTTGTGATGCTTTGGTTGTCAATGGTATTGCCACTGATTGTCAGGTTGACAACGGAGTTTCGGGTGACAGTGCCAGCCGTATTGTTGGCGAAAATACCGCCGTAAATGGTGTTGTTGGAAATCGTCACATTGCTAATTGTGTTGGTTTCGTGGGCTTCCACATTCACATTTCTTTTGCTGGTATTTTTGTCGCCAATGGTAAATCCATCGATGACTACGCCGTCAATATCTTCAGTGGTTGTGGCTGCACGAACGTACACGCCACCAGCCAGTGTTACATTGCCAACAGCTTTCAGGGTAAGTGATTTCGTAATCCGAATTTCCTCGGTCACATCCTCGCTGACCAAAATGGTGTCGCCATCGGCTGCAGCTTCCATGGCATCGGTGATGGTAGCAAAATAAATGCCGTCAACTTCAAAGCCAGTTACAGTGGGAATATACGCATATACTGTTCCAGAACCACTGGCCACGGGATAATAAGTGGTGGTGGAGTCGTCTAAATCCACATAGTCTGTCCCTGCGAGAATTACGCCGATGTCATTGGCGCCCACCAAGGTCAGCATACGCAAGTCGTTTGCCGTAATGTTTTGACCAACAGCCACGGAGATGTCATAGCCCCAAGTGCCGTCAGCCAGAGTGCAATCTTCCAAGGTTGCGGTGGAGTTGTTCACCATCACATTGCACTTGAAATCCGTCACAGTGACAGAATTCATATCCACATTGGACATATTGCCATTAGCAGAGTACACATTTACACCATTTTTAATATAGGTGTTGCCTGCCTTGTTCACAATTTCCATGTTTTCCAAGGTGACTTGTGCGCCATCGGTGATATTGATGAAGTTAAAACCAACTTTATTAGAAGAAGTGTCTTCAGCAGTGAGTGTATAACCTTGGCCATCCAAGGTGATGTCCTTGTTGATTTCAATCACGCCTTGATTTTCGACAACATTGCCAGATTCGACGGTGATGTCTTTACCCAGTTTCACAGTACCGCCAGCACGCAGAGCAGTTTGCAGTGCGACTGCATCGCTGACCACGATGGTGCCGTCGTTGGTCAGGGAACCTTCCACGCTCAGAGCATCGGTGACGGTCAAGGTAGCGTCTTCGCCCACAACAAAGGTGCTGTCGGCAGGGATGGTCATGGTATCAGTGGTGTAATCGTCGTTCAAAATCACGTTGGTATAGCCGCCGCCTTGGGTGATTTTACCGAAGTCGCAACCTGCGCCAATGGTGGCGGTGGCGCTATAATCAGTGATGCCGTCACCGTAGTACCCATACAGGTACAGTTGGTTGGAACGAGCGGTTTCTTCGTCGCTCACATCTTCATGGACAGAGATGGTCACGTTTTCAAAGGACACATCGGTGGAATATCTGTAGCTAGTACCAGCAGTACGGTTGCCCACCACAATGGCAGCAGAGGGAATATAGGTGCCAGTGCCCCAGTTTTCATCAAAGTATTTTTGTACATTAGAGTTGCCAGCATCGCTAAAGTCTTCTGCCACCTTCACGGTCACGTTGGTGAAGGTGCCTTCGCCGCCACGCATCATAATACCAGTGGTACGGGTGGTGATAATGGTGTCTTCCACAGTGACAGTGGATGGAATGTTGATCAACAGAGGAACGCCATATACGGCAGTGGTTTCCAAGGTGGAGTTTTTAACGTTGACAACAATATCGTTTCTATCCCCATCGGTGGCGTTGGTACCAATGGCATAATATTTACCAGTGATGGTGGAATCAATCACGTCCACACCAGAGATAGCGCCTGTGATATAAACAGGCGCGCCATTGCCAGTGTTTGTGAGCTTCACGCCGTCTAAAGTCAGCTTGCCTTGCTTAGTGACGGCAAGGACAGCGGAACTATAATTTGCAGAGATATTGCCGTTTTTAACAGTTAAGTCCTTGTCAGCGGTATTGATCGACACGGCAGAGGTCGCAGTCCAGGTATAGCCATTCAAATCAATGGTCACAGGCGCGCTGGGCAGGGACAAAGAACTGCTGACATTTTTATTCAGGGTTACAGTGCCACCATTGGTAGCGGCATAGACTGCGCTATACAAAGTGCTATACGCCTTTTTGTAGTCGCCGTTGTCTAGGACGATGTTAGACCAAGGTTCGCTGACAGTTTCCACACCAGTGTTGTTGTCAAAGGTCACATTTACGCCATCCACGATGGAACCAGTGGTGACTTCATCGATGGAATACCCATAGGTGGTGTCCAAATAGGTGCAGTCGGTGATGGAAATGGAGTTGGTCATTTCGGTTTCTTCCACATGGCCTACATATACGCCAGTGTAGAGGTTTTCCAAGGTGCAACCATCCAAAGTGATGGACACGTTGTCCACGTTTTCATTGGTGCAAACAGCAGTGCCGGCGGCAGTGCCATTGTCTTTGACAAAGTGGATGTCCACCAAAGTTAAATCGGTGCCAGACGCCACATGGACGGTGGATTCACTTTTGAATGCGCCGTAAATAGCGGTGGTATAGGTCAGCTTATGCCCGTCGCCATCAATGGTGATGGCCTTATCGGTGGGGACTACCACACCTTCGGTCAAGGTGATGTCGTTGATGAGGGTGATGGTGGTACCCTCACTCACGGCAGCGATGGCGGTGGTCAAATCGGTGTAGTTACCACCCTCGCCCACGGTCACTTCGTCAGAGCTTGCGCTGACGGCCATGATGCCGACTAAGGCTAGGGCTGCTAGGGCGGTTGCCCAAAGTTTCTTCATACTCTATTCCTCCTAGGTTTTTCCAAATTGGTTATAATTATTTCCAATTAGTTACAATATAATCTAATTTCGACTAATATTGCCAATGTATTGTAACATTTTGCTTAAGGGATTGCAACCGATTTCGTCAAGAAAAACTCTACCAAATTCTGCGCAATTTGGTGCGTTTTTCTATCTATATTTTTTGAAGGTTCATGGCGAAATGATGAGATTGCAATCAACCTATCTAGACTAGCCTAGACGTTGGCAATCAATGATATTGGGGCTTAAGAGGGGGGCTTTTGGCATTGCAGAGGTATCATACCGTCCGTGTCAATACACCTGTTTTCAAGCTGTGTATCCAAGGTTTGTATTGCATATTTTCTCTTTGCGTGATACAATTTTTAGCGAGTTAGCGCAGATTTAGAAGGCGTTTTATACGGATTGGATTACTTTCTATGTTGAGAAAACATGGTGCCACAAGATACCATGCAAGCCTACTACCGCACAGGGAAAACCGTCACGCACCTGCCATGGGGCGTTAGTCCCAGTGACCATATTGTATAAATGGGCAATTTCTTTCTTTGAAACACCAACCCCATGGAATAGGCACAAAAATGCTGTTTTTGAAAATTACAAAACAATTATTGTCACATTTGTATCTTTGTGGTATACTTTTATAATAAAACACAGAACGCAGAGCGTGTATACGCTGAGAAAGGAGGGGGCTCATTCGAAAAACCAATTTTTGGAACCTGTGACAATGGAACCCATTCCTGGAGGCACGGTGGTGGATAAAATTATCCACAAAATCCGTGACGCCATTGGGCGTGGACGCTTTGCCATGGGTGACAAGTTACCCACAGAATTTGAGCTGATGGAGGAACTCCACGTCAGTCGTAATTCGTTGCGAGAAGCCATGAAAATTCTCACAGCCATGGGCATTGTGGAAATCAAACGAGGGGACGGCACCTATATTTGCAGTGAAATCCGCCCTAATATCATGGATTTCATGGTCTACAGCATGCTTTTAGAAGACAGCAATCCAGAAGAAATCATCGAACTGCGGCAAACTTTAGATGAAGATGTTTTGGAAATGGCGGTGTTGCGTGCCACAGACCAAGATATCCAAGCGCTAGAGGAGATTATGGCGCAAATGCGAACTTGCTTCACCACAGGGGATTTGCGTGGGGCGTCCAAGGTCGACTATCAGTTCCATATGTGTTTGGCCACAGCCAGCCACAACAAGTTTTTATCCCGCATTGTCACTGGGGTTTATGGCTTGTTTGAAGGCTCCATCGAAAATAATATCTGCTCAGAAGCCCAATTTGCCAAGGCCGACCACCATCACCAAGAAATGCTGGATTGCTTGAAAGACCGAGACTGCACACGGGTGCGTCAAGTGGTTGCCGACAGCTTATCCATATGGAAAGCCAACGTGGAAAAAAGCCAACATACAGCACCCATTTCCTTTGGATAATGGTGTTGAACGGTGAGGGGCTGTACCCCAATTCCGTAGTTTTAAAATGATACTATCGGAGGCACAAAAAAAGTCTTCCATTTAATACAGGCGCAACAATACAAGAAAAAGGCGCAGGCATTGAGCAAATCAGAATAAAAACAAGCCGACACTGCTGTATGTCCAAATGGCAGCAGTGTCGGCTTATGTTATGTATGCCGTTATGCGGCAAACTGTCTGCCCGTGTGGTCGATGGTGTAGGGCGTCGAGAGAATCAGCTGAGAAATGGGAACAATGGTGTAGCCCTGTGAGATAAGGGTTTCCAAAATAGTGGGCAATGCCTCTGGCGTGTGAAGCGCCGCATTGTGGAACAAGACGATAGACCCAGGTTGCACCCGAGACGTGACGCGTTCGATAATCTCCGAAGCCGAAATCTCCATCCAATCAAGAGAATCAGCGTGCGATGTGGGTTCAAGGGGGTGTTGGGGGACAATTCGCTCCACTAGGCGAAAAAATAGCTACGACTGGAAGTCCAAATTGTAGCTGTTTTTTATGCTGTTTGGTTAGAGTCTTTTTTTACCACTCAAACTGCCTTAGCCCAAGTAACGATACAGGAAGGTTACGATGGCGCCTCGGTTGCAGATGGTGTGGGTTGGAAGTTGCTGTCAGAGTAGCCAGTGGTGATACCGTGTTCAACTGCCCACATGACAGAGGCATAGTCGTAGATGCCATCGGTCACGTTAGACATTTGGGTGCATCGTGCAGAATGAAGAAACTTAAAAACAGGGGTGCTTTCATTGAAGATGTATGCTATAATGGATGACAGAAAAAGTAAAGGAGACTTGATGTATGAAACTAGGACGAAAATTACTTACAATAGCTTTGATGACTATGACGCTGATGGGCGTGCTGGTGACTGGAGCGAACGCAGCAGGGGACAGCGCAAGCGACCCTGTTGAGATTAGCACAGCCCAAGGATTATATGACTTTTTGACCAACACCACTGAGGTGTATGGGAAGCTGACTAAGAGCGTTGAGTATGATACGGGTACTTATGGCGTTATGTATATCACAAGCGAAAAAGATTTTAACTTGGCAGGGTATACAATTACAGTGCCAAATGATGTAGCTGTCAAAGACCATCCGATAAATATAAAATCTGGCGCTATATTTACCATGTATGGCGGCACATTTATCGCTGGCAAATTAGATGATGAAGAATCAGCCACGTCAACACAAACAATTGGTGCAAAGGGTGTAATTGGTTCAACTGATTATAACTATGCAACAGTGTATGTATATGATATGGTTTTTTATAATGCATACTGCGGGAATCTCTGTATGCACTTAAATGATGTCACTTCTGCTACTATCACTGGATGTGTTTTCTATTGTTCTGTGGGTGGCGGTGTGCAGAACGGCAGTTCTGGCATTACTATGAGGGATTGCGAAGTATATCAAGAGTATGCTAACAATTGGAATAGTTCAGCTGTGGCTGCACAATGGACAACCAACACTGTTACCAACGTTTATGGTGGTAAATACACAAACAATGGTTATGGCGCTTACATCTATAGTTCTGGGGGCACCGTCAATATCTATGGCGGTGATTGGCAAGCAGATATCGCTGTGCTAAGAGCTGATTCTGGTTACAGTGCTGCAGTGGCGGCCATTAATGTCTATGATGGTAGCTTCGATGGGAAAATTGCAATTACTCAATCATCTGGTTCTGCCTCAATCAACATCTACGGTGGCACCTTCTCCAACACTGGTTTGACAGAAGCAGCATTCTCCGCCTACGTTGCTGAACACTGTTCTGTTACTACCGCTGGTACTTCCACTAGCGATTATGTATTCACGGTGACGGCTGACCCATATGTTGCAACCATTGGCGAAGAAGGATTTTACTCTCTAGCTGATGCCATTACCTCTGCTCAAAGCAATACATATTGTACCATTGTTTTGCAAGAAGACGTGCTTGATGCAGATATCGACATGACAGTCTCTCATCATTACACCATCGACCTCAATGGTTACACATTGTCTGGTAGTGGCGAGTTTATCACAACTGCGTATTACTATTCTTACCCATATACGTCAATAAGTGATTTGACCATCACGGATAGTGTTGGTACGGGTAAGTTGCTAATCCCCACAGGCGCAAGTATTGTCAATAACGGTTATCTGGAATTGGATTGCGTAGTTGAAAACAATGGCACAATCACCAACAACACCTATCTCATTGACATTACTGCCGATGCAACATTCACCAACAACGGCACCTTAAGTAATACCTACTGGATTTGCATCTACGAAGGTGCAACACTCTCCAACCCTGGTACTGTATACAATTCTGGCGGTTTTGAATATGACTATCTCCCCGAAACGGAAGTGTTCGGTAGTGTGGCGTATTATGTGAGTTCTTGGGGCGGCGTGGATTATTACGAATTCTACCCCACTCTAGCCGATGCCATCTCCGATGCCGGTGACGGCGACACCGTCACCTTGGTGGCTGATACGAACGAAAGCGGAATCGCCATTGGCAAATCCATCACCCTTGATTTGAATGGTTGCACCCTGGCATTTAGAGAGGGGTATGGCATTTCCAACAGCGATACGTTGAACATCAAAGATAGCGTTGGCGATGGCCTGCTCAATGGCACCATCACCAATAGTGGTACCATTGTAATTTCTGGCGGTTTGTTCACTGCAACCCTGAATAGCGATTGGGCAGCCACTGGCTATGAAGTGACCACCGAAGGCGCATACAATACGGTGCAACCTGCGTCCACTGTGAAATACACCGCCAGCGGCAACACCATCTATGCCAAATTAAACGACGAAACCGTGGGCAAGCTGTCCATTTTGGCACCTGAAGATTTGGTGTATGATGACAGTGCAAAAGTTGCATCTATTTATGACGAAAACAGCGGCGTTTTGGGAACCCAAACCATTGTTTACACGCAAGATGGTGTGAGCTGTAGCACTCCCACTGATGCTGGCACATACACCGCTAGCATCACCACCCAAGGTGTCACCGCCTCCATCGCTTTTGTTATTTCCAAAGCACCTGTCACAGTTTCTGTGTCTGGTAACAGCTTTGAAGCAGGTCGCTATGTAGCGCCCACCTACACCCTTGACCCATCTGTAGCCTATTCTGTAGCCTACTATGATGCAGACGGCGTGGAAGTGGATTTGAGCACTGCACCTGCCGACAGCTATACCATCGAAGTCACCCTTACTAGCTCCAACTATTATCTCTCTGGCACCGTTGGTTCTGTTGTGGTGTATGAAGAAGTGCCTACAACTTACACCGTAAGCTTTGACACAGGGGCTGGAAATGCAGTGGATGCCATCTCTGGTATCTCAACCACCGTCCACACCCTGCCAACCCCCACCACCAACTATAACCAAACCTTCGCAGGTTGGAGCTATGATGGCAAAATCTACGCCGCTGGCGCTGAGTTCATCCAACCTGAAGCTGATGTGACCATGACTGCCCTTTGGAACACCAATGCAATAATTGAGGGATATGTCTACGACAATGCAGGCAATACAATCGGCGGTGCTACCGTACAATTGACGGATAGTTTGAAGATGAATACCATGCCCGAGGGCTATTATATCATCTCCAATATCCCTGTTGGCACCTACGACATGACTGTTACCTATAACGATATCACCACCACCCGCCATGTGACCATCACGGAGGGTACCACCATCGATATCACCATGTACGATATTGACGTATCTACCTCTGTGGTTGTGGAAGCTGGGTTAAGCACCACCACTGTGGCAAACTTGGACGCCTTGGCAACGACTGAGGCTGAAACTGCTGATGCCACCGAAGTTAGCTCCGTGGAAATCGCAGTCACCATCGCTTCTGCCAATGATGACGATGCGTTGGAAGCCATTGCCGAAGCATCTGACGCCGTGGGCTACATCATGGATATTACCGTGGATATGATTGTGGATACCTACGAAATCACCCCTGTTTCCGAAACTTTTGCACTGCTTTCCTTCACCATCGACCTGCCTGTGGATATGCAAGGCATGGCGTATTACACCGTCTTGCGTTACCACGATGACGATGTGGACACCCTGAAAACCAGCAAGAACAGCGATGGCGAATATATCGAATTGGTGTACACCACCATTGACGATTTGGACGTGGTGACTGGTATCATCATCCATGCCAAGTTCTTCTCTACCTATGCCATCACCAGCTCTGAAACTACGCCTAGCACCAGTTCCTCCAGCTCTGGCGCCTCTACCTACACTTCCACCGTGGCGAGTACTTCCAATGGTGATGTGAGCATCAGTGCTACCAAGGCTACTTCTGGCACGACCATCACCATCACCACTAGCCCCGACGATGGGTATGAAGTGGGTAGTGTGAGCGTGACCTATTCTTCTGGTAAAGAGGTGAGTGTCACCGATAACGGCGACGGCACTTGCAGCTACCTGCAACCTGGTGCCGCTGTGACGGTTACCGTCACCTTCGTGTCTGAAGATGGCGACGATAGCTTGTTTAGCGACGTGAGCGACGACGCGTATTACTACGATGCAGTCATCTGGGCTGTGGAAAACGGCATCACGTCTGGCTACAGCGACGGCACCTTCCGCCCCACCACTTCCTGCACCCGTGCCCAAGCCGTTACATTCTTGTATCGTGCAGCTGGCGAACCTGACGTCACTGGCGAAAATCCTTTCTCTGACGTGAACACAGATGCCTACTATTACAACGCAGTTCTATGGGCGGTTGAAATGGGCATTACCTCTGGTACTGGCGATGGTACTACCTTCAGTGCGAATGCAGTCTGCTCTCGTAGCCAGATTGCGACCTTTATGTACCGTGCCGCTGGCGAGCCAGCAGTTGATGGTTCGAATCCCTTCGCCGATATAGACGAAGATACCTACTACTACAATGCGGTCCTCTGGGCAGTATCCGAGGGCATCACTACTGGCACCAACGATACTGCATTCAGCCCCAATAGCGATTGCACAAGAGGCCAGATTGTGACCTTCCTGTATCGCAACTTGGCTGAGTAACTACCCATCCCTTCCAAAGAAGGGCGCACTTCTATACAGGGTCTTACGACCTGTATCCTGTGCTTAAAAGCGACCAAGAGAGAGACCACCGTAACAAGTGGCCTCTCTCTTTTTGCGTCACTGCGTTCCGAGATAAGGGACGCCCCCTAGGAAGTAGTTGTCAACGATTGGTTGACAACTGAATTTTCGTTACGCCATCCTCCGTGCGATAGAGAATCATTTCTGTCTGATTAAATTCCATATCCAATTGCCTCCAAATTCTTGTAAATCTCTTGCTTTAGCCCCAGTGGCCATGCGTGACGACTTTACTGTGACAATGGGGATTTGACCGCTGGCAAAGCTGTCAAATCCATAATAAGCTATACAAAGAGGGGCAAACCCATCCAACAAATGACGACCCATGGGCATAAATGAGGTGTTCACTATCTCAGAAATTGCCGCATTTCTGAAGACATCCCAGCACCAAGTCCGTGCCATGATACGAGCAGGAGAGCTAGAGGCGCTAAAAGTGGGGCGAGAGTACCGCGTGACATTGGCAGCGCTAGATGCGTTTTTGGAGGGAGAATGAAAATGGTCACTCTAGCCATCTCGGCTGGAGTGACCATTGCGTTTGTTAAACTTTTAGTTTTGATGAGTAATGATTGAATGCTCATAGCTCATCTACAACAGTAGAAATTATTAGGGGTTATTATCCGGAGGTGGGTAAACTGAACACAGGTATATCTACAACAGTAGAAATTATTAGGGGTTATTATCCAGGGGTGGATGTGTTTGTTGCCCCACGAATCTACAACAGTAGAAATTATTAGGGGTTATTATCCATAAACGACTTGTACCGCCTATAAAGTGCATCTACAACAGTAGAAATTATTAGGGGTTATTATCCTGAATCTCTATCGCAGGAACAACAGCAAATCTACAACAGTAGAAATTATTAGGGGTTATTATCCCCCGATGGTGTCGGCGTTCAGGGCGTAATCTACAACAGTAGAAATTATTAGGGGTTATTATCCTGCTTAAAACCGATTGCAGATTCATCAATCTACAACAGTAGAAATTATTAGGGGTTATTATCCCCTTGTATTGTGGAATTGCATAGCTTTTCCTTTGCAATTTGGTTAGTGTGGCGAACTATTTGCCGTTTCATCAGATAATAACCCCTTTTCTTGTATACCATAACATATTAAGACAATGGTTTGCAAATGATTTTTACTCCACAATGAGTAATTGAGCATCCTCATTGCGTGCATAACCAAATTTCTGCACCCTACATGTTGCGCTCATCTGAAAAATATACACGCTGTCGCTTTGGTCGAATACTTTCATGTGCGGCAGATCCGTTTATCTGCGCAATATCTTGCGTCAGTGTTTTATCCACGCCCCGCTCAAGGGCGTGAAAATAAATGGATACTGGACAAAAAATAAAGTCGTTCAAGTTTGATATGGTAATGGGATATTTGCTCATAGCCCACCCTGGGTATATTTTAACCAGTCTTTATTTGTAATGGCCAGTTTAGCTTTAGGCAGTTCCTCATCGGCAGTTTCCTTTAACGACTCGATGGCCCAGAGTGCTTTGCGAGCAATATGGTAAGCACCGTTGGCATCGGCGTTTGCTGGGAGAGTACCGCTACAAGTACGACTGTCATAAAACTCTCCAGTGCTGTTTCTTACAGGGGAAATGAGGTAATCTACGTCGATATTGCCTGTGATACTGTTGCGCATTTGTAGAGTGAGCTTAAGTAAGTGGGTCAGCTGAAAGAAGAACTCTTTTTCTTCTCTCTTGCAGATGTCCTGACTCATATCAGCTGAGAGGGGCACTTGATATTGGGCAAACAATGTCTTGAATGTGTCGGTCAGCTCAACAATTTGATTGTCGTACTCATTGTTCTTTTGTGGGTTTCTGAAAGTATGGATGCGCTGTCCATAGGTACACACAGTCCACTTTTGTTTAAAATCTTGGCTACCCCTTGGGAATTTGGCATAATCAAGGTTAAATTCAAACAAGTCATCTTCTGTGTTATATCCAATACAGTCAAAGGTTGTGAAAAATGCTTTTGCTGCAGATACAGCCGTGTATTTAGGATGAAGCAAGTCCACAAAACCAGTTGTTGGGTCGATTTTACTGGTGAGCCAAGCTGGGACATAGAAGATAAACCCATCCTGCATTCCGTTTCGAGGTTCCTTATTTGTGAGCTGGTATGCGTGTAAGAGACCCCCCATTTCGACTGGGTCACACTGCTTGTCCGCTAAATATCTCAGCTTGTCTGTTAGCATTTTTTCAAACTTTTGATATACTTGCTTTTCGACCTTAAATCTGCTGTTTTTGAATCCAGAATTCAAGTCTTCCATGGCAACGACAGCATCATATTTGATGACAAGCTGGCAGATTGTATGGACGACTTGGCTCAAATAACCTTCTTTTAACTCCTTGATATTCTCGATAGCCCCCCAATTTTGCCGTGCCTGTTTTCGCTCTGTCTCTTTGCGGTCAAGTAACTTGTGGTAATCCACGGTGTGACCCTTATCGCCAATGATTTGGTTGAGAGAAATCTGCTCCAAAATTTCACCATGCCCATTGATGGCACAAATATAGAGTAGGTTGCGTTCGCCACGGTCAATCCCAATCACCACTGTGTCGTCAGAATCCTTCAACACTTTGCGTACAGCTAGGTTTGTATTGAATATGCCGGACGCTTTGAAGTTGAGGGTAATGGGAATGTGTAAAGAAAACTGTCGCTTTGTAAACCGTTTATCTTTGATAATATCGTAGGTGAACAAACTTTCTGGCTTTTCATTATTGGGATTTTTGTTTTGAATGGGTTGATTGGCTGGGTGGACAATGGCTTCCTGTCGAGAGATACTGGCCTTGCGATAGAACATCTCTGCGCCACCATTGAGTTGATACACAACATCTTTGAGATTGCATTCATCAAATAGCATTTTGAAGTACAACGTGTGAAGATTAGGCGTGCCCTTACTGTGTGGAGAGAAATCCTTGTTGTAGATTTGGAACAAATAGAGATGGCCTGCAGAAATTAATGAATCGATGTAGGCGGAGGGGATATCCTTGAAATGGACGGAATACCCCTGCTGTTTCACCTCGTTATAAAATTGGCTGATATCTGAATAGGATTCAGTTGGCGAGAATTGGAAGCCAAAGTTTCGCCAATCCTCGTGGCGCTCAATGGATTGCTTGAAAAAATCAATGAATGTGTGGCAATCATTTAAGCGGAATGTATCGCCTTTCTTGAAAGACTCGCGTTTACGAATATCTACGATATGGGCAGGCGGTTGAAATGTCTCCAAATTTGAGTCTGCAAAAAACACCTTAGGTAGCATTTTATTGGGCCCTGGAAGTAACTTGTATTCCATTTTTTCGTAATTGTCACTATTATCTGAATGGGGTGAATCTACAAATGCTTGGCTGTTGGTCTTATCCATGATAGCCAAATAATAGAGCCCATTTTTGCGGAGTAACACGGTACGATAATCACGTTCCTTGTTTTTATCCCAACCACCCAAAAGTTGTGGATTTTGAAAGTTCAACTTAATTTTATCTTTGGAATAAGGCTTTTGTGTCACATAGTTTCGAACTTTATCATAGAGCTTATCCAATACAAGAAGTGAATCTAAGATAGCCGAAAATTCCCCATAGAATAGATCGTCTTTATCCTCCTCTTTGCCAGAGCCACAAAGGGATTTTAGAAGATATTCCAACTGCTTCATGCTGTCTAATACGTTTTTGACGAGGGCAATGGCCTCGTCATTGACACACAGCTTCTTTTGCGCCGTATATGGTGTGGTCAAAAGTGTGGCGGCTTGATTGTAATGATTCTGTATTTCGTCAAGTATCTGCTCAATAGTGGATTTGATATACTGCACAACAGATCCACTATTGTCTCCTGAATTGCCTAAATCGCCATAATACTGCAATTGAGCAAGGCTGAAACTGGCAATACCCTTGTAGGCCTTGTGCCGTTTCTCCTCATATTTTTCAATATCTGTACTTTTTTTCAGTGGATGCGCAGATGCGTACTCAAGATTCCAACCATCCGATACTGCACGCCAAGATTGGAAAACTGCCTGCGATAAGGTCGTGATTGCACTCCCGTTAGAAACATAGATGGCATCAAGACGATAGCTATCCAGATTGGAGAACAACTCCATGAGTTTGTGGCTCTTTTGTGATGAGATAAAGTTCACATAAAAATTGTTTACCGATTGAAACACTTCATCGTCGGAGGTGAATTTTTCAGGAATATATGAGATGCTTTCGCTATCACTTAATATCTGTTTATATAGCATCTTAAGTTTAGGCAATCGTATGCTCTTATCTTTTTTTGCCACTTGTTGATTATAAAGATTGATGTATTCATTGAGACCCTGAATTTTCGTTCCGTCTTCACAAGTGTAGCCACCTAAAATGGCATTGTACTGCTGTATGCCACTTTGGCTGAGCGTAAAGCTAAAGTAATCTGCGGTGAAAATATCTTCCACCTGAACACCAAATATCCCTAAAAAATCATGGGTTAATGTATCGAAAACATCCTGAGAAATAGCTGCCTGGATTGTCTTAAAACTTTTTGCATTGTCAAGAAATTTTGGTAAATTCTCATTTACGCACCGATAGGAAATAGCGGTTGCCTTTGCTTCAGAAGAGTACATATTTTTGCGATTTTCAAAAAACCCTGTGAAATAGGTAGCAAAAGAATAAAATTCCTCTACTGCCAATTTTTCTTCATCGTCTAATTGGAATGCTGGTAGCAATGCTTTAATCATATCAGCTTTGAACATAGCAGCATATTTTGGCGTTTTGGTAAGAGCATCCGCAATTTGCTTGCGGAGATTCGCCTCTGCTTTCTCCATTTGCTTTTTCTCGCTATCACCCTTGCCTGATTTGTAATATAGAGCAGTGTACGCTTGCAAGTCGTTTAGGACTGTAGCAGAAAGAACTTCATCGATATAATGTTTGTGGTACTTGTCGATACAAGCCTTTACCTTCACATAACTTTTAGCGCGCTGTTCATCCTCTTCGAGCAATAATTTTTGATTAAAGTGAGTTTCTGTCTCGCCCACTGGGATTAGGCTAAATCGGAGTGTTTTTGAAAGAGGATAGCAGTTTGTAAATTGATCAATTTTTTTCATAGTAAATAACCTTTATCTATCAATTTTGATTTTGCAGCATCGGGGCAGATGCAATGCCAATCTTAATTTAGTACCGCACTTTTATAGCTATAGTTCGAATAATAGAATTATTTATTTTTTCATTATATCAAATAAAATCTTTTCTGTCAGTAACTTCCAATGGATTTATTTGTAATTACAATAAGGTGGTCGCTTTGTCTCCCAATTCTAGTTGCTTAATCGATTGGAAATAAGCTTTCCGAACCGCAACCCCTCGCCAGATATATACTATACCTATGAAACCCAGAGGACTTCGGTCCTCTGGGTTATCTTTGTTTATGGAGGAAATTGTTATGCGTGTGCTGTTGGTAGAACCAAAGCAAGTCCCTAAAGTAGTGGACATTGGCGAGGATTTGAAAGCGATGCAAGAAGTCGTCGGAGGTATCATTCAAGTGGTGTACCCCTTTAAGAACCCAGATGTGGCAGTGGTTTGCCATGATGAGGGGAAGGTGATTGGTATGCCGTTGAACCGTGGGCTACGTGGTGAGGACGGGAAGGTCTACGACATCATCTCTGGCACCTTCTTTGTCTGTGGTGCGCCAGTGGATGGGGAGGATTTTGTGTCGTTGACAGAGGAGCAGGTGGCAACTTATAGCCAATGGTTTGCCACCCCGGAGCAATTTGTGTTCATCGACGGGCAAGCTCTGGCATTGCCACTTGTGGAGGTGACGGTATGATTGAATTGTTATTTGACGGACGCATCAGTCCCGCTACTCGTAACTACGGCAAGGACGAAGAATACTCTCAAGCGTTGCAACAGACCACAGACGCGGCGTCTGTTTTGCGTGCAAGATTATCTGTGGAAGATTGCTTGTTGCTGGATGTGTACATGGACTGCTACAGTCGGCTCACTTGGCGGACGTCAGAACTTGATTTCGCGGTGCCATCGTCCATCATGACAGCTGTTGCTACATGGACGGCGACGACGTGCCCTATTGCTATCAGTGCATTGAAGAGCACCGTTCTGGGCGTGGAATTCAGTCCTACTACTACCGCCCGGAGCCCATCTTCCACGGAGAAGGAAAACGCTATTTCGGTGTGGAGCTGGAGATTGACGACGGCGGTGAGTCCGATTCTGTGGCGGACAAGCTACTGTCCATCAGCAATGAAAACGGCGACTACATTTACATCAAACACGATGGCTCATTGGACGATGGCATGGAAATCGTAACCCATCCCATGACCTTGGACTTCCACAAGAACACCATGCCATGGGAGGACGTGACTCAAGAAGCTTTGCGACAAGGGTACTATTCTCACCAAGCGGAAACTTGCGGGTTGCATGTTCATGTGAACCGCAATAGTTTGGGCGATACCACCGCCGCCCAAGAGGATAATATCGCTCGTGTGCTATTCTTCGTGGAGACCCATTGGAATGAACTTCTCCGCTTTAGTCGTCGCACCCAACGGCAGTTGAACAAGTGGGCGGCTCGCTATGGTCGCAAGGACAGCCCCAAGGAAGTGCTGGATATTGCCAAACATAGTGGTGGTAGCCGCTACACCTGCGTGAATCTCACTAATCACGATACTATCGAATTTCGTATCTTCCGTGGCACGCTGAAGGTGAACACACTTTTGGCTACGTTGGAACTGGTAGAAGCCATTTGCGGTTTGGCTGTCAGCGTAGACGATGCTACCATGCAGACCATGTCTTGGACGAGCTTTGTGGCGGCCTTGCCAGAGGAACGGTATCCTGAGCTGGTTCAGTATTTAAAAGAACGGCGGCTGTATGTCAGCGAGCCAGTGGAAGTGGAGGATGAAAAATAATGTGTTGTTTATTTGGATTTATGGACTATGGAAACTCTTTGCGTCATCGCCAGCGGGTACAACTGGCTCACATATTGGCTAGCGTTTGCGAAGCACGAGGAACCGACGCAACAGGCATCGCTTATAACACAGCGGATGGAATCAAAATTCACAAGCGTGCGGTGGCTGGTCACAAGCTACGGATTCGTCTTCCAAACTCTGTGACCACAGTCATGGGGCATACCCGTATGACTACTCAAGGGTCTGAGTTGCAGAACCAAAACAATCATCCCTTTGCTGGGAACACCCCTACAGGAGGGTTTGCGCTGGCACATAATGGGGTCTTGCACAATGACCTGTTGCTCCGTGAACAGCAATATTTGCCCGATACCAATATTGAAACCGACAGTTACATCGCTGTCCAATTGATTGAAAAAGAAGAAGCCCTCCACCTGAAATCTCTGCAAACTATGGCAGAGCAGGTGGAGGGTTCCTTTGTATTTACGGTGTTAGATGAAGCGGATTCCCTGTACTTTGTCCGTGGTGAAAATCCGATGATGATTTATCATTTCCCCAAACGAGGGCTGTATGTGTACGCCTCCGCCAAAGATTTACTAGACAAGGCATTACTCCGCTTCGGCTACTTAGGAGAACATCCCGTGGAAGTGAAGCAACAGTGCGGCGACATTCTGAAACTCACCGTAGATGGAGACATCCACCGTGCTACTTTCGATGACAGCCACCTATTCACCCTCAGCTACTACCCACGGCTTACCCACTACTACTTCCCTCGCCCTATGGAACAGTCTTACTTAGAAGAGTTGAAATCGGTTGCCATGGCCTTCGGCTACACCCCCGAAGAGATAGACGAACTATACCTGCAAGGCATCACCCCAGAGGAAATTGAAGAATACCTCTATTGCGGGGTCGAGATATAACCCAATAGACTGTACCCCAATGACACAGCAAAAAACCATCCCATTAGAGTTGGTTCTGGACTTTTGGCACATGCCATTTGTCCAGACCACCCTAATGGGATGGTTGTGGTTATTATGCAGGTTCCTTCATCTGATTGACTTGCTCAGTGAAATCTCTGGCGTTACCAATGAAGGTATAAGGTGCATACTCGGCGTAGATTTCTGGACTATCCAGCACCACGATTTGAACGCCAGGATTGCGAGTGGCTTCCAAAGCACCAGGCATACAACGAGCTTCGTTGACAGTCTGACAACGGTATGCAAGGCAACCTGGTTGTGAAAATAACTTGGCTACAATATAAATATTTTTATCGCCCATAGGAGCCCTCCGAGTTTATAATGCTGCAACAAAATCTCCGCAAGGAAGGTATATCATCGATGATAATTTCCCAAGTGGTTTCTGGGTCAACGGTGCCATAGCTGTGGGCGACAATATTGCGCATAGCTTTGATTTGCTTCCAAGGAATAGCAGGGTGTTGGGTTTTGAATTCCTCGGTCAACTTACCAACCAACTCACCAATTTGCAAAATGCAAAGTGCGGTGGCGTTGCGATAAACAGCACTATTGGCAAAAGTATCATAAGCGTTGCCAAAATGGGCAACGGTCTCGTCAATTTGGTTGCAGTAATCCACCATGTGTTGCAAGATGGACAAATCACGGTTAAGATGCGTCATACAAAAGCACCTCATTTTCTTGAATGCTGTCTAAAAAGGCTTGGTTAAGGCTGGTTGTGGGAATTAAATCCACACGCATACCCAGAGCTTCTTCCAAGTCTAAAAGCAAACTGGCCAGTTGCAACCCTCGAATTTGCCCCTTGTCGATACGCAAATCGATGTCACTTGTATCGGTCATGTCGCCACGGGCATAGGAGCCGAACAGATAAATCCGCTGTGCACCATATTGTTTAGCCAAGGTGGCAACCGTTTCTTGAATGGTTTGAACTTGCATCATATCGTTCGCCTCACTTTCTTTTAGATGCTTATAGTATACCAACAAAATTTCCATTTTACAACTACAGAATAATTGAAAAGGAGAAAATCACATGAAAATCGGCTACATCCGTGTCAGCTCGGCAGAACAAAACACCATCCGTCAGGAGGCGCTCATGGAAACCCTTGGGGTAGATGAGGTGTACATCGACCGCATCAGCGGAAAGGACACCAATCGTCCTGAGTTGAAAAAGCTGATGGAATATGTCCGTCAAGGGGATACGGTGATTGTAGAATCCATCAGCCGCTTTGCTCGCAATACCTGTGACCTACTGGACTTGGTGGAACAGCTCTCGTCCAAAAACGTAGAATTCATCTCTCAAAAAGAGGCCATCGATACCTCCACACCCACAGGCAAATTTATGCTCACCATCTTCGGCGCTGTGGCAGAATTGGAGCGCGCCTACATCTTACAACGGCAACAAGAGGGGATTGCCATCGCTAAAACGCAGGGGAAGTACAAAGGCAGAAAACCCATTGTACATCCAGACTTTGACCGTGTGGTTGCTAAGTGGAGAAGCGGTGATATGACGGCGGCGGAGGCTATGCGGCGGCTACGTTTTATCGGAAGGTGAAATCCAATTCATAACTTGTGCATTGCAACTAACTTCGTTTTGACAGGTACAACCCTCCAAGTTTTCCAGCAAAAGTTTCTACTGTATTCAGAAATTGAGAGCGAAAGAACATCATGTTGGCTTTGCCTGTGATGTCCCTACGCTCTCTCATCCTGAATGGTTTGAGAAGTCTCTATATTGTATTTCTTCATACACTAGGAATCTTTGACTGAAACAACCTGAATGGTTGCTCCCTGTCTTGTTCCCTCTCTATACTATAGAGAAATCCCCCCCTTTGAAAGCTGGTTTAATCCCCCTGTGATGGGGGAGAGTGTTACTGCTGTGTTGAAAATCTTGTTGTAGAAGTAAGATGTTTTTGTGGGTGTGTACGATGTCATCTAGAAATATACGCAATGCCTTTTTTAAGATGAGATTATAGTATTCCTTCCATATAGCGGAGTTGGATGGATAATCGACGAAAATGGTATGGACGTGCTGATCATTACCGAATTGTTTTATCATCTTTTGTTTGAGACGCTTCATGTCGCAAGACCCATGAGCATCATCATCGGACCACTCTGCTGCAATCTTTAAAAATGAAAAAGCGATTGCGGGTGTCATAGCACCTGCAATTTTTGTGCGTTCCCGTTTAAGAATAAAATCGGTTATTTGGTTTTTCTGTGGGAGCACAATGTATTTATAGTGGTGATACAAATGCTGGTGAAGAATCTTTCGAATATACGAAACCTCTGATACGAATAGGCGAGAAATGCTATCGCCTTTATCGCTGCCTAGAGGATTCAGGTTTTGCCAGAATATGTCGGACACATTATAGTAGTCAAAGGTATCTGTTAATTGTTTCCCTAGCGTTTTGGAGTGTTTGCTCTTTTTTATTTCTTTAGGCGATGTGTGCATTCCCGCCTGCTTGTGAAAATAGAAATTAGGATTGGCTTGCGCTTTTAGCATCTTTAAGGTTTTTGTCATATCTTCACCGTACTTATCGGTGATTTCGAGCCAAGATACTTTTCCATCGTATAAACAAGAAGCAATCTCTTCTATAGATGGCATAGTTCTCTCTTCACTGTATGTACATGCATTTTGTAGATAGTACATCATATCTTTTTTGGGGATCGGGATAACTGTTTCCACTAAAATAAAAGTACCGAAAAAGGGCGCGAAAAGTGCATAGGTTGGGCTCGTAAAAAAAGAGCCATTGTCAGCACCTCAAAAAAGAGCTACCATTAGTTTGTCTAGAACTAAGGAGGTAGCGGAAAGGTGATAAGAATGGCTCAAAAGAATTATATCAAAGATTTGTACGAAAACCAAGAGAAAAGTCTCAATGAAATCGCAAAAATCACAGGACTCAATTATCGCACGGTGCGCAAGTACGCCCATAAAGACGACTGGAACGATGAGCATCTACCCAACATTCAAGCAGAAAGCTATCCAATTTTAGGGGATTTCATCCCTATCATAGACCAATGGTTAGAGGATGACACCAAAATTCCACGCAAGCAACGACACACAATTTGGCGAATCTATTGCCGTTTACGAGATGAAGAAAAATTCCTCGGTAGCTACTCCAGCGTAAAGCGTTATGTGCGCAAGAAGAAATTCGCCATGAGCAGCCAAACCGATGGTTATCTGCCTCTGGCGCATCCCCACGGCAGTGGGCAAGTGGATTTTGGCGAGCACATCTACAACGACGCCTCATCCAAAGTGCGGACAGGCTACGCCCTAACCCTGTCCTTCCCCAATTCCAACAAGGGATACACCCAAGATTTCCCAGCCCAAAACCAAGAATGCTTGCTAGAAGGCATGAAGCAGATTTTTGAGCACATGGGTGGCGTGCCACCCGTCATCCGCTTCGACAATATGTCTACCGCCGTGGTGAAGGTCCTAGACCATGGTGAACGAGTGCTGACCGATGGATTCACCCGATTCATGCTGCATTACCGATTTAAGGCTGAATTCTGCAATCCTGCCGCTGGCAACGAGAAAGGCAACGTGGAGAATAAAGTGGGATATAGCCGCAGAAACGCCTTTGTTCCTGTGCCGACCATTACCTCCTTCGATACCTTCAACGAACAGCTTTTCGACTGGTGCGAGCAGGATGCACAGCGTCTCCATTACAAGCATCAGATTGAGATACAGGAACTGTGGGAAGCAGATCGTGAGGCGCTACTACCCCTGCCAGAGCACCCTTTTTCGGTGTTCCGTTACGAAAGCTTGGCGGTGAATAAATATGGCTTTGTCACCATTGACACCAATAAGTATGGTCTGTCACCAGCGCTGAGTCGAGAGATTGTGCAAGCGAAAATTTATTATGACTGCATTGAATTTTACCATGACCATACCTTAGTTGGAAGTTATAAAAGAAGTTATGAAACACACCAAGAGTACTATGATTGGAAACAGTATGTTGGCGTTTTATGCAGAAAGCCTGGCGGGGTATCTCACACTCGATTCTTCAACCAAATGCCACCTCTTTGGCAACAGCATCTCCACCAAGCCCAAGGACAGGCACGAAAAAGTGCGCTACAATTACTGGATGAAATCGTCCAAGATGGCAACGCCACCTTTTGCGACGAAGTGCTAGAGTTGGCGCATGAGAATGGCCGCACCGATGCGGATAGTGTCCGCCAATGCTACTACATGATTGCCAAAAAGGAACACCGACCAGAGCCGTTGACTTTGGATATTACCACGCCTGACCTACATTACACGCCAAATTTGAGCGCTTACGACGGATTGATAGGAGGTGATTTACATGGTTGAGCAATACATGAAAACCTTGAAATTAGGTGGTTTGGCAAAAGAGTGGACAAGTGTGGAATACCGAAATAATGAGCAATATCTAACCGATTTATTACAACTGGAGTTGCGAGAACGAGAAATAAACCGCATTAACCGCATGGTAAAAAGTGCAGGATTTGGGGTGCTAAAAACCTTGGATGACTTCACTTGGCGCAATGAAATAGCACTGCCAGTTGGACTAACACGAGAGTATATGGAAGATTTGCAATTTTTGGCACCCAAGGAAAACCTTATTTTTATGGGCGCCGTTGGGACAGGCAAGACCCATCTTGCCACAGCTCTGGCGTTGAACGCCTGCCAAGAAGGACGGCCTGTTCGCTTCTTTACAGCTGCATCTCTTGCCAATATTTTATTGGAAAAGAACAACAAGGGCACCTTGAACAGTTTCTTATCTACGCTAAAAAAGGTGCAGTTAATGGTCATTGATGAAATTGGTTTTGTACCGTTGCACAAAGCGGCAGCAGAGCTGTTATTCCAAGTGATTGCCGACTGTTATGAGCGGAAAAGCCTCATCATTACATCCAATCTGGAATTCTCTCAATGGAATACAGTCTTTGGGGATAACCGCTTGACGGCAGCTCTCATTGACCGCTTGGTACACCATTCGCACATAGTCATCTTCTCTGGGGAGAGCTACCGCTTGACACAATCCATGTCCAGGCAACGTGAGCGTTGAGGCTAGAAGGGACAAAAAAGCACCATTCCTAGGTTTTTTCTCCATAGGATGGTGCGCCATCTGCTCTAACAAAATTCGATTGTGTATCCAAATAAGCTCTGTGATTGTGCGAATGTTGCGCTCAACGCATTGCCAAGTGGTTTTATAGTGTTTGGCTACCTCTGGGTACAGCCACTTGGTGATGAGGAGCAGCCTTTCTGGATTTTGTATGACGAGATAGACGGCGTAGCTGGTATGGAAAAAACCTCGATAGTTGGCGGTGATGCCTAAGGAGTAAAGCAGGCTGTAAATTTCTGCAATGTCTACGCTACCCATTGCAACTCACCCCTCTCCATCTGAAAGGTTTTTGGGTAAAACCCCAGTTCCATGCCATATACATTGCCCAATGTTTGAAGTGTACTCATTTTTGTATCTTTGCTTCCTCGCTCTGCATCCCGAATTGTTCTAACAGAAATTCCACTGCGACCCTCTACCATTTCCTGCGTCATCCCTTGTTCTATACGGAACCCTTTTAAAGCAACGCCAAGTTCATTTCTAGCCATTGTGCACACCTCCTTCTTGTTTTCATTATACAAGAAGAATTTAGCAAATAACAGGAAGCCCACTTCCGTTTTCGACATTTTTCAGCAATTTTTTAAGTTTTTTCTCGCTAATGTTATTCCCCAACGCTGACCCTATGCACTTTTACGCGCCCTTTTTGTGTATTTTTAAGTTGACAAAGACATAACAAATATTGCCCAATTAAAAAATAAATATCCATCTTCTGCTTCATCGTTTTCATCATCTTTATCGTTGGATTCATTCTGATTGCTCTTTTCCACGGTGCTACCAGATATGCCCTGTTGTTGCTCTGTCTCGTTTGGTATATTTAAATCTTCGAAATTCACCATTCGAGGGTAGCCGATAGGTTTATATATCGTTTCAAAGGTATCGAGCATAGCAAATTGGATGTCTTTGTATAGTGTATCTGTCTGTGCCTGTAGGTATTTCAATTGTTTAGCGGTCAAATCTTTCAGGAATTCTTCTTGCGCAGATGTAAGCGTGACAAGGTCTTCTTTTTTCTAGTATAGCATAGTCTTCGTTAAATATATAGGAAATTATATAAAAAATGAGGCAAAATCACTTTGATTAACTAAAGTGCCCTTGGTATAATAATAGTACATCGATGACATCCCTACCAACCAAGGAAGTGCAACCGGAGCGCTTCGCCAGAGAAAGGAACATTTTAATGTATACGCCCCAAAAACCCGCCAAGAGTAAGACGAAACATCCGCCCCAAATGCGTATTTCCCGTGTTTGCATTGCGGAAGTTGTTGATCAACAGCTCATTGCTATTGGCGGCATCTTACAACCTCTGACCCAACGGTTACTTGGAAAATTGATTCCGGATTTTCAGGTATTAAATGAAAAATTCCGTAAAAGCTGTGAAGAAGTTCTTTAAAACCTGCAAAACGGGGCTTTAGATTCATCGCAAGAAGCCACTTTGGCATGTGCACCCAAACCGCTGTGCATTGGATGCAAGCCCTTTGTTAGGTGTGGGGAATCTCTTTGAAGTGCCCTCTGTGGGGTATGGAATTCTGGCGCTATTGGTGTCTAGTGTTGGCACTAAACAATTGCAGGCAGTCGCTCCTGACTTTTGCCCAGCAGTGGCGATTCCCCAAGCTGACCAAGTCACTGTAAACATTTTCGATACCTTGACAGATGCCGTGGTTCAGCGGTATCACTGGAAGGCTGGCAAAACCAAAATCTATCGGGATCCCCGTTTGGATTGCAAGGGAAATGGTAACTTTTTTATTACCGATTACACGTACGTTCAGCTAAAAAGCAAACGTTCCAATCCGTATTGTTTGCCTATTCCGTACACCAACGGGGTGGTTACGGTCGTGGGTGCCACTACTAAGCAAATGACCGAAATTGCACCGCTGGTGCACGCTGGGACAACCTTTTTGTTGGGCTGTGCAAAGGGGGAGTGGGATGGCATTCGCTACACTGCTCAAGACGTGGGGCGGTACGACCCTGCCGTGTTGCAAGGTTTGGCTGAAGCAACCGCCCCAACGGCGCAACTGCTGCATCTTTGGCGAAAGGAACTGTTGAAGGACGAACGCTTCGCCCACCGTGTGGTGTCTAAGGCCAAAGGCTCTTTTGGCACATCTGATAGCCAATTTGTCAGCGTGCGCATTGACCCAAAGGTCTTGACATTGGCCATTGCTTGTCAGATGTTCTTGGAATTTTTAAATTTCCTTGTGAACATGGATGCGGCGTCTCCAGAGGTGATTGCCCTTCACCGCCAAGGTATTCAAGACGCTTTTTATCCCCAGCCCAAAGCGGAAGTACGTCTAGAAACCCCGTTGGAACCCACTATATTTGTGGCGATTTGAATTGTC
Organism: Bengtsoniella intestinalis; assembly: GCF_039719005.1. Taxonomy (GTDB): domain Bacteria; phylum Bacillota; class Clostridia; order Oscillospirales; family Oscillospiraceae; genus Oscillibacter; species Oscillibacter intestinalis. The sequence goes on from NZ_CP133584.1 coordinate 2,634,705, forward strand.
AATGCTTTGACACAAAAGGCTGGACGCTAGAGCTGCAGCGCGCGTTGATGGAAGCTGGCATCATCAAGGGGAGCAAGGGTAATCCTCGCTATCGTTATGGGTTGTTGAGCAACAAATCCAAGGACGATACCTATGTGCTAGCAGTCTATGTCAGCCAATTAGAAGAGGTGTTGCCTGTGCAAAACCCAGTACAAATGGACAAAAATCCAGAAATCCAATTTGCCAAAGATGTTGATTTGAAAGAAGGGGAAGAAATTTGAAAAAGAAGAAAAATAAGCAAAAAACTCCAACTATCAACCTTTGAAGTTGGTGAAACTGGATGGTCAAAATTTGGCCAATCAGGCAATGGAAAACCACATCATTAAAAAATCACAAAAAATTCCACTCCGCCACCCCCCTCACAGGGGGAGTTGGTGGAGTCGGTGGCCCCCCTGACCAAGAGCTGTATCAAAGCGGTTACCAAGAGGGTGATGGAAGAACTAAACGCCCTCTGCCAAAGCTGTGGAGCGCAGTTGAATTTGGACTATTGGCGCTACATCACAGAGCGACTGTTGTCTACCATTGATTGCACCACCCCAATTATAGTGCCTTCTCAGGCGGGTTCCGGGAAGTCCACGTGGATTCTAGCCTTTATTTTGACCCTCTGCGAGCACCTACTGGGAGGGTCCCCGTTTTCAGCAGAACTGGGCGGTATCATCTTGGTGGTGCAAAAAGTTGAAGATTTGGAAACCATTTCTGACTTGATCAAAGCACGATTCCCCCAAGCCACCGCCCCATTGATGACTCCCATGCAAAGTCTTGGGGACAATGCCATTCGTCGGGGGTACTGCTTGGATGCACAGGTGCGTGATTATTTGGACTGCCATCCCAAAGATTGCACATATTTTGCCGACTGCCCTTTGCAAACTATGCGCACCAATGCCCATCGCTCTTTGGTGGTAGAGATGACCCAATCACGGTACCACACCTTGGTGGACAGTGGAGAATTGCAATGGTATCTCAACCGAGAGGAGGGTGGAATGCCACGGCGGTTTCTCATCACCGATGAAAAGCCACAGTTATATTCCTCTGTAACGGTGAATATGCACACCGTTAACAAAGCGTCCTCTGAGTTGGAACAGGCCACCAAATATCTTTATGATGGTCAGGTGGCTAAGTTGCAACGGCAATTTTCTATATTTGTCACTCGCGTTTTTCAGCAGTTGCGCTTGCCATTTTCACAGCCATTAACACCTACTTCACCTCTTGCGTGTGTTTCCCTTGCATTGGAGGAAGGCCAGCAACAAGGGTTGCGAGATTTAGAATTGGTTTGCGGAGAAAAACTGACCCATCAGACACCCAGTATTAGTGACTGTTTTCGTGCCATGAGACAAGGGCATGGAGCACCCGTGTTCATCCAAAGGCACAATGGGTTTGCCGTGACAGTACCATTGAAAGTGTCTGCTGCTTTTGCTGGAATCATACGGGTCATCTTCGATGCCACTGCCTGTGTGGATGGGGATTATGTCCATTTTCCATGCCAAATGCTAGACGAATTGCCAATTTCACCTATGCCACAGCTGCACTTTCACATTTACCGTGACCCGTCTATGAACCTGTCTAAACGGGCTGTGCGGACGAAAGCATGGCTCCCAGATGCCTTGGCGTTGCTGATTGATGATATCTTGGAACGGCACCCAGCGCCGGCGTTTCTTTGTACCTACAAAGAGCAAAGCAAAGGGATATATGATGCCTTGTCCCCCAAATCCAAAGAGCGGATTGCCCTCATGACCCCAAATGCCGAAAACTTGCCTATTCCTTATTTTGGTGGCACCAATGGCTCTAACGCCTTCAATTATTGTCAAACGGTGTTGTTGTTGGGCTATCCTCGGTTGCCACCAGAGGAGTATCTGCGCCAGACTTATTTGGCGTGGAGACAAGCTGGATTTGAAGAAGAAATTGCAGACCTGATGACGCAGTACCACGCTGCGGCAACCCCAAAAGAAGCCAGTGCATACTTGCAATCCCCACTGGCTAAAGAGTATGAAGCGCGTCACTTGGCTGCACGGTATGAGCAGGAACTGTATCGTAGCGCCTTGCGGAACAGCGGAGAATCCAAGCCTGTCCATGTGTTCCTCTTTGCTCCGCCAAAAGGGGTTGAGGCGTATTTACTGCCACGGTTTCCAGCGTGTCAGGTGGTGGAAGAAACGGTGCCAATCACTTTTTTGGTAAAGCAAAACCATGCACGCTCTTATCAAGGGGCTTCCACCGCCATGGCAAAACTGGCAGAGTTTCTGGTGACTTGGGACGGGAAACCCATTGCCATTTCTAAAATGCGTCAGGTGCTGGATATTTCTACTGATGCGTGGGGAAGCTTGCGCAAAACCCAGCATTTCAAAGAATTTTGCAACGTGCATGGTCTTCAATTTCAAGGTCATGGGCGGTCTGCTACCATGTTTCAGTTGCCCTACTTCAGCTAAACGATTCTGCCCAATGGCAAGATACATATTATATAAGCAATAGGGAAGTCTCTGGCATCTTACCAGTGGGGTTCTCATACGCTAATACAACACAAGGAGGTGATTCCATTGCGCATTGTACATATCCACCCACAGGTGGAACAATCGGCGGAGATGTTGGAAAAATTACGTCGGCAGGTGGTGGCGGCATTGTTGGCGGCGGCGGTAGAAGCGGCGGCATAAAAAATTGATTTGACGAAAGGGGGTGTCCGCTTTGGAGGCAATTTACGCACGGCAGTCCGTTGACAAAGCGGACAGCCTTTCCATTCAAGGGCAAATCGACCTGTGCCAACAGCACATTACGGGGGAAGTCCAGGTCTATCAAGACAAAGGTTTCTCTGGCAAGAACACCAATCGCCCTGCCTTCCAAGCTATGATGGAAGACGTGAAGGCAGGGCTGATTTCTAAAATTGTGGTCTATCGGTTAGACCGATTCTCGCGGTCGTTGGCGGATTTTAGCAACCTGTGGGAAGAATTACAACGGCATAAAGTGGAGTTTGTATCGGTCAACGAAACTTTTGACACCACAAATCCTATTGGACGAGCCATGTTGTCCATCGTCATGGTGTTCGCCCAGTTGGAACGTGAAACCACGGCGGAGCGTGTTCGTGACAACTATTATCAACGCACCAAACTGGGTGCATGGCCTGGTGGGAAAGCACCCTATGGCTTTGATTTGGGGAAGATTGCTGATGGCACTGGCAAGCAGGCGTCTACCCTGATACCCAATGCCGATATGGCCACGGTACAGCGTGTGTTTGACCTGTACGCTCAAGGAGATTGGAGCTTGGGGCAGATTGCACGACGGCTGAACGACGACGGCATCGCTCCTGCAGGTCGAAAAACCTGGGACAATGTGAACCTGTCTCGGATGCTACATAGTCCGCTCTACGCCCAAGCTGATGAGGATGTGTACATCTACTACCAAGGCCGTGGCGCCAACGTGGTCAATGACATTGCCGACTTCGATGGCACCCATGCTGCTATGCTGGTGGGCAAGCGTGACCGCAGTGCCAACAAGTATCAAGATGTGAAAGACCAAAGTCTATCCCTTGCCAATCATGCAGGGGTGATATCCTCCGATACATGGCTGAAATGCCAATACAAATTGGCGGAAAATCGCCGTTTGGGAGGCAATGGTCGTGGCAAGCATACTTGGCTGACAGGGCTTTTGAAATGCGCCAAATGTGGGTATAGTATCAAGGTGAATAAGGACGCACGGCGGTATTATCTGGTGTGCAGTGGGCGGTCGAACTTCAAACTGTGTGATGTGTCCATGGGGGTGCGGTTGGAGGATTTGGAAGCGTCCATCGCTGTGGAGCTTGACAAACAGCTTGCCCAATGCCCCGATACCATCGCCCAAGAACCACCGAAAATCACCATGGCACTGGCGGAGATTGACCAAAAAATCGACCGTCTGGTGGATGCCTTGGCCCAAAGCGATGATGTGTCCATCCCCTACATCAACCGTGGCATCGCCAAGTATGAAAAAGAGCGCCAAGCGCTATTAGTCCAAGCAGCAGAAGTGAAGCCGAAGCCTGTGAAACCTGCTGGTTTCGTGTTCGACGACCTATCCTTCGAGGAAAAGAAAATCGTCGCCAGCACATTTATTGAGAAGATTCTCGTGGAAGGCGACAATGTAGAAGTGGTGTGGAAAGTGTGAGTTATAACTGATGAGATTGGAATTTTATAAATCTTATCAGTTATAACTAATAAAAATTAAATTTACCTATTGACTGAACGTTATAACTGATATAAAATAAACGTAAAAGAAAAACACCAAGGAGGTGGGCGTATGATTCAACGTGAGCAGTACATGACCCGTATTCGACCGTTTATCAACCAAGAGCTGATTAAGGTTTTGACAGGCATTCGCCGCAGTGGCAAGTCGGTGATGTTGGAATTGATTCAACAAGAGCTGTTGACCCAAGGAGCGCAACCCAGTCAATTCATCGGGTACAATTTTGAGAATATGAAGCATCGACAGCTGTTAAATGCAGAGGCTTTGCACCAAGCGGTTGAGGCGCAAATCCAGCAAATAGAAGGCAGAGCCTACTTGTTTTTTGATGAAATTCAAGAGGTGACCAACTGGGAGAAGTGCGTCAATTCTCTCCGAGTCACCTATGATTGCGACATTTACATCACAGGTTCCAACGCCAAATTGCTCTCTGGTGAGCTGGCTACCTACCTATCTGGACGGTATGTGGAGTTCGTGATTTACCCTTTTTCATTTCAAGAATTTTGGGACTTATATCGCCAGTCAAACCCTGATTCTACGGAAAATAACGCATTTCAGCAATATTTGTTGCTAGGTGGTATGCCGTACTTGAATAATCTGCGGTATGAGCCACAGCCTTGTCAGATTTACTTGCAAGACCTGTACAATTCGGTGGTGCTGAAGGATGTGGTGAAGCGGAACAACATTCGTGATGTGGATTTGCTGGAGCGAATCATTGCCTATGTGGTGGCCAATGTGGGGAATACTTTTTCTGCTACGGCTATCTCCAAGTATTTCAAAAGCGAACAGCGGACGGTGGCACCAGATACCATTTTGAATTACATCAAGGCCTGCGAAGAAGCCTTTTTGTTCTATCGTGTGAAGCGTGAGGACATTCAAGGCAAGAAGATTTTGGCGGTGAACGAGAAGTATTACATGGCCGACCAAGGGATGCGTGAAGCGGTGTTTGGCGGTAATTTGAAGGATGTCAATTTGATTTTGGAAAACATCGTCTACATGGAACTGCTGCGCCGTGGGTATCAAATTACCGTGGGCAAAATGGGCAATAAAGAAGTGGATTTTGTAGCGCAGAAGCAAGACAAGCGGCTGTATGTGCAAGTGTGCTACCTGTTAGCCAGTCCAGAAACAGTGGAGCGAGAGTTCTCTGCCTTCAACGGCATCCCCGACCATTACCCCAAACTGGTGCTGTCCTTGGACGAGCTTGATATGAGTCAAAACGGCATTACCCATTTGAACTTGCGGAGGTTTTTACTGGGGCAGGTGTAAAATTTTTAGGCATGGATTGCTAAAACTATGTATCTCCTCTTGACAAATGGGGTATGCTCCTATAAACTGATACTAATTGATACTATATTATATCAGAGGAGACTGTTATGGACACAAAACAGCTGACGGCGATGCTACAGGATGGGCATTTTGATGTCTGGAAGAAGCTACAATACAAATATTCTGCGCCTGCGGTGGCCGAGATGCTGGACACCCTTAAAGTAATGGGCTTTGCATCCTTGCCAATTCACGACTTTGGCGGCGGTAGTTGTGTGTATTATCCAGCCAAGTGCATCATGCCTAAGGACGCCATGCGTCACTTGTTGTCGCGGCAACAGGATCCCTACGGACGCAAGGCCATGGAGGATGAAATTGAGTTTACGTTGCGGATTGAGAATATCCATTCCAACCGTGACAGTGTGCGGAAAATTGTAGAAGGCTATGCCCCAAGCGACCAATCAGAAGCCCAGATTTTCGGCATCAAAAAGGGGTTGGATTTCATCAGCGACCGCTCCAATGCCATTACCGAAGAGAACCTTCATCGGCTGTATATGCTGTCTGTTGGTGACTTTTTAGGCATAGATGACCAATTACTGCCAGGGCAATATTATCGTCATGATGCGGTGTATATCACAGGGGATAAAACCTATCATCAGGGAATTTCTGCGGCTAAATTGCCCCAGTATATGGCGGAATTGGTGGTTTTCATCAACCGAAAAGACGAGATTCCAGAGCTGACCAAAGCCTGCATCATCCACTTTTACTTCGCTTATCTACATCCTTATTTTGATGGCAATGGCAGAACGGCACGGCTCTTGCACCTGTGGTACTTGGTGCAACAGGGATTTTCCTCCACGTTGTTTTTCGCTTTTTCCAAGCATATCAATCAAAGTAAAAACCAATATTACAAGTGCTTCACCCAAATTGAGGAGAATTTTTCGGTGGGAAACCTATTGGATATGACACCCTTTATTCGCTATTTCAAAGAGTCTGTCTATGACCAAATTCCCCGACAAAGTCAAGATTTTACTACAATAGACCGCTTTTTAGTTGCCAAAACACAAGGTGTCATCACGGAAAAAGAGCAAGCTTTGTGGCACTTCGTACTCTCTCGCTATGGACAAGAACCCTTCTCCACCAAGCAACTAGAACGAGATTTCAGTAACGCCGCCTATGCCACCATTCGTGGCTTCGTGCTGAAATTTGAAGGCCTAGAGCTGTTGCGTTCCCAACGCTATGGCAACCGGGTGAAATATCAAGTGAATTAACACACAGGGGCAGATTACCCTCCAGTGTCCCTGTGGATTTATTTGTTCTTACAAAATAAAAGCACTAGACAGGGAAAACTCCCTATCTAGTGCTTTTCATAACTTCCATAATCACTTGAATCCGTGTGGGACGTATCAGCGTGCGATGTGGGTTCAAGGGGGGGAGGCATGTCCAGTTCATGTTGTATGGTATGCCATTTTACATTCATCCAACTATTTGTATCCGCCAAGGTTTTGACTCAATAGTTAATTTTGCATACATTAAATCCCGAATAGCACCCCTAGGAAATATGCAATCGGGACACATATAATGGTTTTTAAAATAAAATTTAATACCAAATCCCATACTTTTATGTCAAATTTTGATTTGAGCAAAATCATGACTTGTTCACTGCAACCAAAGATTTGATTGATTGCCACCACACAAATAACGAAAATTGTAAGCTGTGAATCTATGGTAGAAGCAGTGAGATAAGGCAGGATAATATCCGCAAACCCTATAATAAACGCAGGTGCCGCTGCTTGTGCTTCGGGCAAACCTAACAATGTGAGTAGCGGTACCAGTGGCATGGACATAACTTGGAAAGTAGGGGTATATGTAGCTAACATCAAGACAAGAGTTGCAATGACAATTACAGATGGAAACACCTCAATAATTAAATACAATACCGTATCACAACATTTTTTTAGTATTTCCACTGGGCCAGGACCATTTCCTGCAATTGTAGCAGCTCTCTCGATTTCTTCTTTCCAAGAAATTTGTTGTTCTGCTTCACTATGGTTTACTTCGTTATTTTTATTTGAAATGGTAGGAATTCTAGACAAAATAGCGGTTGATATACCCAAGCAAATCAGCACTGCACAAATCATAAAGGGGAAATAATTAGAATTCAACCCTGCAATCCCTGTTGCGTATACAAACATGGTGGGAAAGGAAATTGTGGCCAGACACAATGTAATCACTGTGGCTTCTTTTTGCGTGATTTTTTGTTCACTAAAGGCTTTATCAGTTAGTATCATCCCACTGCTCCCTGTGCCGAGCCAGCTGATGATGGCCAAAACAGATGCAGATCCACGCACTTTAAATAAGGGGTAGAATACTGGTTGCAAAATTCTTCCTAAAATTTCTACACCGCCAAATTCCAACAACAACGGAATCAACAACAAGGCAAAGAAAAACAAGCACACCAGTGTCGGCATCAAATCATTGATAATCAATCCGCCTGTATCTACACTTAACAACGCTTCTGGCCCTAATTCGAAATAAACGGCAACGCTTATAATTGCCGCCACAATTCTGATACATAGCGTGTAATAGGACGTCTTAAAAAATTCTTGTAGGAACCCTTTCTGCGGTTTTAATACGTGCATAGCACACAAAACAGTGATGATTGCAATTGCAACCATAGTCAAAACGATGGCTGCGATAATCACTGAGTTGAAATTGTTTAAAACCAAATCTTTTAAAAACGCAATGCACATGGTGAGTTCACCATCTACTGTAAAAGGAACCATGTAATATAAGACACCCAATCCCGTTAATATCCATAACTTTGCCATATTTTTTGCTTTTGTTGTGCTCATAAAAAACCTTCTTTCTCCTTTTGGATTACAACAGATTTTCGCACATCATTCGATGGTTTTATCTATTTTATTTACCTGCTATTATAAAATCGAATCAATTGACCTCTATTCTTAGAACCTGTTTTCTGAAATATATTGTTGAGATGCTTCTTTACCGTGCTGGCGCTGATGAATAACCTGTTAGCAATTTCTCCGTTACTAAGGCCTTCCGCAACCAGAGCTATAATTTCAGTCTCTCTTTTTGTCAGCACAATAACACCGCCTGCAAGTTCAGTAAACGACACATCATTTGAATTCACCAGCGACAATGTAACATGGGGTATGATAAGTTTGATTAATTCAATTTCTTCATTGGAGTAATCCCTCTTACCTTCACAGCGGTAAATGGTCAACAATCCAATATTTTTATTTTCATATGCAAATTCACAATTTAAAACATGTTTAAAACCATATTTTGCCACATATTGTAGGTAATATTGACTCTGCGCGTCAATAAAATTGGGAATCACATCAATATCTCTGTACACAAAGGATTTCCCCTCGCTGTGAATCCAAGATTTGTAGCTGATATTTTTGAATTGCATATCATATTCATAGATGAAATCTCTTTCAAAATCTGGGGAAAAATCGCTGACTATCACAGGGTTGTATAACTCAACCCCACCATTTTTCATTTTTTTTGATAAATCAAATACTGCAAAATCAAAATCTACAATATGTTTCAACTCATCCATGAAAACCTTTCGAATGTCTGTGGTTAACTTTTCGTTATTCACTTTATTTACAATATTGCTTAAATGCCTATGATGAATCACATTCTCCACCCACTTCCTTTAACTATCTATTATAATAAAGTGGCGAATTATTTTCAATGTGTAATCCCCCAAAGTTTTGCGTCTGCACATCAATGGGGATAAGGTCATTTTTCAGGTATCGTGCACCAAAAAAATGACCTTATATATTTCACAATTATGAAAGCCCAAATAAAACCCCTAAGAAATAGGCAATGGGCACGCAGATAATGGTTTTAAGAATAAAATTCACCAGAATATCTACCAAATTAACGCCCATTTTTGACTTTAACAAAACAACCACTTGTTCGCTGAAGCAGAAAACTTGATTAATAGAAACCACGCAGATTACAAAAATTGTCAATTGCGATGTAATGGTGGACGCAATGATATATGGTAGAATCAAATCAGAAATCCCGATAATAAGGGCTGGTGCGGCAGCTTGTGCCTCTGGCAAACCCAACAATGTCAGTAATGGAGCGATGGGCATGGCAATGATGTCAAAGGCGGGTGTATACGTGGCCAACACCAACACTGCAGTTGCAATGACAATAATAGATGGAAACACTTCGATGAAAATGCAAAACATGGAGGTACAAGCCTTTTTGAACATGGTGGCAATGGTGGGGCCATTCCCTGCCCGTGTGATGGCCAGATCAAACGTTTCTTTCCAACTTTGCTTTTTATTTTCTTCTGCCACAGAAATTGTATGATTTTTCTTTGATATAGTGGGGATACGGGCCAAGATAACGGTAGAAATTACCATAGCTACCAAAATTGTTATGACTAGCGCAGAGAAATATTGAATTTCAAGGCCTGCAATCCCTGTTGAATATACAAACATGGAGGGGAATGAAATGGTGGCGAAACACAGAGACATAGTAACGGCTTCTCTTTGCGTCAGTTGGTCATTTTCAAAAGATTTATCAATGAGTACCATGCCGGTGGTACCCACCCCCAGCCAGCTCACAATAGATAAAATAGCGCCAGAACCACGCACCTTGAACAATGGTTTGAAAATTGGTTGTAGTAACTTACCAATCAATTCCACTGCACCAAACTCCAACAAAAAGGAAATGAGCAACAAGGCAAAGAAAAAGAGGCAAATCAGCGATGGAATCAGTGCTTCCACAATCAGTCCACCAGTGTCAGCACTCAGCAATTCTTCTGGACCTACATTTAAGTACACCAAAATAGAAATTACAGCTGCAGCAATACGCATACAAATGGTAAATACTTTGGCTTCTAACAAACTTTTTAACAATGCATTACTCAGCTTCCCAGCACCCACTGTGCTATAAAACAGCGTGGCAATGGCAATGGCAATCATGGATACCACTGTAAACAAAATCAAATATTGACTAAAATAACCAATTATAATGTCTTTTAATAAGGCGACGCACATAGTAAGATCCCCTTGATATGTAAAGGGAACCATGTAATACAAAATACCAATCCCAGTAAAAACAACCAACTTTGAAATGTTTTTGATTCTATTCTCTTGTTTCATTTTTAATCCTCCTAAAATTTTTATACCCTTTATCTATAGCGAAACTTAGATGTAATCATGCCATTTTGCTTCCCAAAACAGCTCTGGTTGTTTGGTAAAAATCTCGAAGTTTTCCACATGGGCTTTCTCTAGCGTAATCCCTTGTGTCCGTTGTTGCAATTCATTTTTAGCCTGTTCAATGATAGACGTATCGTCAATTAAATCTACAGCTGTCAAAAACAGTACTTTGGATGCCCAAAGGGCACCTACATGACTTTCTTTCAAACCTGCGAAAGCGCTCATAATCCAATTGTGCAAGGGGACTTCTTCTGGTGCGGCCCAATTGATTCGCCCCAGTGGAATTTGCCAACTGATTTCGCCATCATCTTGGCCATAAATATCATAACCCTGATCAAAATAGCCGATGGTCTTGTCTAAGGTCATGGTTGGCTTTTTAGAAACAGTTTCACAGAATGTTTCCATGGTGCTTAATTCGGATTCTGTATATGCAGGTGCGCCCAAGCGCTGAATGTTTTTATCCAGAGCCTTCCCAATCACATCATTGGCTAAATATCCGTTGGATGAAGAGATATAGCCTTCTTTTAATGTGGTGCCTGTGAAATTGGCAAACGCTTTGGCAATTTCTACGATTTGTTTATAGTCGTTCTTTGCCTGTGCATAGTCCATATTACGAATGGTTAGCCAAAGTAAAGTTTGGTCTGGCACAATCGAAGACATCTTTCCTGCGTTGCGGTAAATATGATTGATTCTTGTGTTTTTAAAATAATGTGCATTCATTTTTTCAATGGTTTGCACTGTCAATTCTGCCGCATCCAATGCATTTTTGCTGCAGGGAGACCCAGCATGGTCAGAAAAACCATTGAATTGTAATTCACCATATACACAAGGAGAACACATTCTTGACAGAGCCCCATTTTGATAATCCACGTGAGAGGTTAACAAAATATCGATTCCTTCAAAACCGCCTCGTTCTTGGATTGCAATTTTACCATAAATAATTTCTTCAGCAGGGGTACCAATGACTGTAATTTTCGCCTTTTTACCGCTTTTTTCTAGATAGTTTTTCACCGCAATGGCTGCACCTACATTGGCTCCACCGATATGAGAGTGCATACATGCGTGTCCTGCTTCATTTCCCAATTCTTTTCTGCGAGCGCAGGCATCGTTGTCAAGACCAGCCATTGCGTCATACTCAGCCAGAATGCCAATGTTATAGGTGCCTTCTCCAAAAGTTGCCAAAAATGCAGTTGGCATATCGCAAAAGTTTTTCTTAACTGAAAATCCTTCTCTTTCCAACCAATCTGCAAGAATTGCTGAAGACTTATATTCTTTCATTGGTAATTCTGGATTTTCCCATAATTTTGCGATGATACTGGATATGTCGTCTCGTTTGCTTTCCCAAATATGATGAATTGTTTCCATATGACCCTCCTCAAATATAATTTCTCTACTATAAAATTAAACCAGATTGGCTTAGATTACTACGCACAAAAGAAGTATTTGCAAATAGAACTAAAGGTGTATATATCCAATATCATCCATCATATTTTTGCTACCTTAGCACACCACAATGACACAGCAAAAAACCGTTCCACTACAGACCTTGTGCGTTGTGGATTATAACTAATGTAAATTAAAATAAATAAAAGCACTAGATATACGGAAATTATCCGCAGATCTAGAGCTTTTTCGTAACTTATAACATCACTTGAATCCATGTGGGACGTATCCACGTCCCATTGGATTGGCTCCATGCCGATGGAGCGGATGGTGGAGATGACGGTGTTGTTGTACTCGCCGTAGGGGCAACGAATGAGGGTGGGGGTGACGCCGGTGATGGCGGCAATGCGGTCGTTGGCTGATTGGAGGTCAGCCAGCAGGACGGCCTCTGAGAGGTCATTGTAATGGGCATGGTCGTCAGAGTGACTCTGAATCTCATGCCCAGCATCAGCAAGCGCCTGCACCGACTCCGGATACTTCTCCGCCCAGTCACCTACCACGAAGAAGGTAGTTTTCACATCATAGGTGGCAAGAATGTCAATGAGCATCTGGGTATCCTCATTCCCCCAAGCTGATGTACGAGTGCGCTAATCCCTTATATACCAAGGGTTTGCGCACTTTTACTCTTTTCACTATCATACTACAGATAAGCTTAAAATGCAAGTTTTTACGCATATAAGAGGAATATAAGCTTACTTTTTGAGGGTAGTGTTTTGTGGTGTTGGATTGGTATTATTTGACATCACAAAATATTTTTGCCCCATCTTTTCAATTGCTGATTTTTGTGGTACACTAAAGGCGGTAGGTGATGTATATGACACAAACACCAGCTTTCGAAGAAAGTATGGCAAACTTAATTATGTCTGCAAATATGGAAGGCTTAGAAGTTTCCGAGACTATGCAGGCTATGTATGTATCCATTTTGGACGGCACCGCATCTTTGGCTGATTGCTTAGCGCAAATCAACGCTAAGTATCAAGAGGTTTGATATGGCCTATAGTATTGACGCCACCAGCCATGATTGCTATCCAGACTCCTCTGTTTTGGTGAATAAGCTTGGTATCCGCAATCAACAACAGCTCGATGAAACGGAGTTGTTTCTTGTTGGTGTGCAAACCTTGCAATTTGAAGCGAAGCCCTTAGAAGGGGCGTTAGATTTTAATTACTACAAACAAATTCATAAATTATTGTTTGAAGCGCTGTACGACTGGGCTGGCACTGTCCGCACCATTAACATGTCCAAACAGCATACGCAATTTTGCGAGTGCCAGAGTATTGATGAGTTGGGAATTTTGATGTTCGCACGTATTGCAAAAATGCACTATTTACAGGGACTTCCTCGTGATGAATTCATAACGGAGATTGTAGATTTTTATGCCAATTTAAATTATCTGCATCCATTTCGAGAAGGTAATGGTCGCTGTCAGCGATTGTATATACGGCAGTTAGCGCTACAGGCAGGATATTCCTTGGACTTTGCAAAAATAGACAGTGACCGCATGATGATTGCAACCATTCATGCCGCCAGCGGTGTGAGGGATACTTTACTACAAGTCTTTGATGAAATGATAAGCGAGTTGTAAATGGTTATTGCGGCCGCACTGGCACGGCTGTGCCATATCCAAAATAAACCCAAAAGGGCGGAGCTTTTAGCTCCGCCCTTTTATGCTGATGGTCTATGAAGAAGCATCCGTGTCTTGGCTACTAGTTTGGAGTTTCTGGCAGGAGGGGCTTTTTGCATGGCCGCATGCAAAGCGTCTCGATCTCCAATGAGAATGACTTTTTTCTTGGCTCTTGAAATGGCAGTATAGAGCAAGTTGCGTGTTAGCATGCTAGAAGCGCTAGGTGACACAGGGAAAAGAATGGTATCGTATTCGCTCCCTTGAGACTTGTGGACGGTCAGTGCGTAGGCTGGGAGTACATGGCGCAGGTGCCCTGTATGACGCCAGGTGGGTGTACGTCCATCGGGAAGGTGGATGGAAAAGATAGGGTAGAGACCCATCATATCATCTAAATGCAAAACACCTACATCCCCGTTACAGCAGTCTTGGGCACGGCTGTTTTTGGTGATGATAACTCGATCACCGTCACACAGTTGTGGGTGTTGGTATAAGGTAACGGAAGCTTTGTTCAAGGGAGGATTGACTTGGGGCGCAATGGCGGCATTGAGAGCCACCGCAGACAGAGCCCCTGCTTTGTTGTAGGGAGACAACACTTGGGTGGAGGCGCCATTTTGATAGGCCACCACGGCTTGGGTGCATAGCTTTGCAGAGATTTCATGCCTAGATGCTTGAATGAATTGAAAACTATCGTCTTCTTCCAACTGGTCAACGTGGGTCAGCTGGTGGAAGCGTTTGATGTTGGTGCGTAGCGCCGTTGCACCGCCCTCTTGGCGATGAATGGTTTCTAGGGTGACAGAGGGGAACCCCAAGGTTAACAGGTCAGAGAGTACGTTGCCAGCGCCAACACTGGGCAGTTGGTGGGGATCCCCGACCAGAACCACACGACAAAAGGAAGGGGCTCGTTCTAAAATCCAGAGGAGCATTTCCAAGGTCATCATGCTGGCCTCGTCAATCACCACCAAGGGAACATGATTCCATACCACAGGCACGTCTGCTTCGTCAGGGCGAATTCCCACTGCGCCATGAATCGTGCTGGCATAGCATCCAGTGCGGTCACGCAAGTTACGGGCGGCCTTGCCTGTTGGGGCGCATAACACTTGGCGTCCCTTTTCGGTGCATTGTTGGGAAATGGCTTGAATCAATGTGCTTTTCCCTGAGCCAGCAGGGCCTAATAAAATGGAAAGGCGATGGGAAAGTGCCAGCACAACGCCTGCACGTTGTTCGTCGGTGAGGATGGTGTCGCCAACTGCAAGGGTGGTGGGCAAATCGGTCTGTGGAAGGGTGTTGTCTGGTAAAATGGTTGCCAATCGCTCTGCCACAGTGTTTTCGCAAATGAGAAGGCGGTTTTTATATAAGCGTCTCCCTTCTATCTGTAAAAATCCCTGTTGGAGCATCCACCGCAAATCCTCTCGGAATTCCACTGGATGCAGATATGGGTGTTCTTGTAGGCATTGTTGCAGCAACGCATCTTCAAATGTATAGGTGTCGCCACCCAGTGCAATGTCATCCATGGCTTTGCCGATGTATTTTCCTCTGGCTTCACGGTGTAGCTTTAGCGTAATGTTATCTCTATTATACATGGGTGTTCCCCTCTTTCTCTGTGTTCATGGAATCTAGTAACAGCCCCAACTCGGCGGAGAATCGATAGGTGATTTCTACCCGATTGTCCTCGAAAATGCGGATAACCTCTATGGTTTGGGCTACAGTGGCTCTGTCTAGTTGGGTGAGACAACCGTGCTGGAGCAGGGCGTCCACCCACGGGGCATCCAGTGGGTTTTCTTGGGTTGCCACATGGGCCAGTTGCCCTAGTTGTTGGTTGAGGGATTCTTCTTGCTGGTTGTACTCTTGCTGATAGCGTTTGAAATCCTCACGGGTGATGAGATTGTCTTGATAGTCCTCGTAGGCCGCTTTTTTCAAGCGGAGAACCCGATCCAAAGCGGCTTCTAGCCGTTTGTTGCCAGAGTCTTGCTGTGGACTGGCTGGCTTGCGGTTTTCCTCAGCCAGTTGCTTTAAGTCACCCACCGATGCGATAATCTGGTTCAAATCAGATAGAATCAGCTCCTCCAAATCTGTATGGGGGATATAGTGTTTGGTGCAAATGTCCTTGCCATAGCGACGATAGGAACCGCAGGTGTAATGGGTGCGACCACTCCAAGTGGCCTTGGCCATGGCTCGTCCACAATCGCCACAGCGCAAAAACCCTGCGAAGATACCCACGTTGTGCTTGAAATCAGTGGCTTTGGTATGGCTTCGTATTTGGGCTTGCACTGTGTTCCATAAAGCTTGGGAGATGATGGGCTCATGGGTGTTTGGCACCACAGTCCATTGTTCACGGTCGTTTGCTTTGGCCTTGGCATGCATGGTTGGACGGATAGAGCGACCTTGCACCATGTTACCCAAGTACATTTCATTGTCTAAGATGCGGTGGATGGTGGCGTAGGTCCAATAATGGGTGGTGTCTAGCCGTTTGCCGTTGTGGTATCGCTCCCCCATCAAGCGCTTATACTGGCTGGGGCAGGGGACGCCTTCTTCGTTGAGAACAAGGGCAATGCGAATCTGACCCATACCATTGGCAGCCATCTCATAAATCCGCTGTACCACTTGGGATGCCACAGGGTCAACAATCAATTTGTTGCGGTGCTGGGGGTCTTTTAAGTATCCATAACTGGCAAAGGCGCCTACAAATTCACCACGGCGTTGCTTCACGGCGAAGGCACTGCGGACCTTTCCAGAGATGTCTTTGGCATACTGGGTGTTGAATACGTTTTTTAGGGGCAGAAGCATATCGTAAGGCCCAGAGAGGCTGTCCACCCCATCATTGATGGCAATGAAGCGCACGCCATGGGAGGGGAAGTAGCGTTCCAAATAGTGACCCATATCGATGTAGTCACGGCCGAACCGAGACAGGTCTTTGCAAATGACACAGTCGATGTCTCCGTGTTCAATGTCGCCCAACATCTTTTGGAAACTGGGACGATTGAAGTTGGTGCCAGTGTAGCCATCATCGGGGTAGTAATCCACCAATTGAAATTCTGGATGGTGGGAACAGTAGTCTTCAATGAGCCGTTGTTGGCTGAGGATGCTATCGCTTTCTAAGCGGTCGCCATCTTCACGGGAGAGGCGGGCATAGCCCGCCACCCGTAGTTGCTTGTTCTGATTCATGGCCACCTCACTGATGAAGCTGTAGCAAGGTTGCTATCAGCTCTTTGGCAGTGCGATCGCCAACGAAGCATCGCTCGATGGTGTACGTTGTCTTTGTCATAAGGCTGTCCCTCCAAATCCGTAAGTCTCCAATAGAATATGAGGGAGAATGGGAGAAAATACCTCCTGCGTGGCGTGAATGTTTAGCAATTGTAGTGAATCGTGGTTGTACATAGTGTGCCTCCAATCTGTTTTGAGCAACAGAAAACACCGTGCAGGATAAATCCCTACACGGTGCATAGAAGCAACTTCCCCTTGTTTTCCATAGACTACCCCCTTGTATTTTGGGGAGAAGTTAGGTATACTAAAACAAGGTGCAGACAAAGTCTGTTGTGTAGGTGGTTGAATCACCTGTGCAGGTATGGTGGGGCGGCAACCCCGCCATACTGCCGTTTTTTCTGTTTTATGGATATAGTATAACATGTGTGCATACACATATCAAGGGGAATTACCACCAAAAAAGAGGCATGCTTTTCGTGAAATATGTGCAATCACACATTATGGACAAGTGGAGCTCCTTTTGTTATACTATTGTAGATTAGAAGTAGAGATGAAGAAGGGGTATCAATATGGCACAAACAGAGGCACAATTAAAAGCATCGAAGAAATATCATACAAAGTTGGATAATATCAGTTTCCGTGTGCCCAAGGGGCAAAAGGAACAACTGCAAGAACATGCCCAGGCTATGGGTGAATCGCTGAATGGGTTTTTGAGCCGTGCCGTTGCTGAGACGATGGAGCGAGATACACCGCCTAAATAAGCAAATTAAGCATTTATTTCTATTTTATTATAAAGGGTCTTTAAGCGGAAGTGACCATTAAAAAACGGTTAAAATCCTTGCTGGGTAAGGGTTTTGGATTTTTTGATTTTTTGTACGGAATAAAACGGAACAAAGTGGAATAAAACAGATATTGCTATATAATTGTAATGTGGTATAATTGTATCGTGAATAATTGCGAATGGGCCTCGAAGCGAAAGCTTCGGGGCTTTTTTTACGCCCATTTTTAAGGAGGGATAGCGATGCAAGAAGATGAAAATGAAGAATTGGATGTGCCAGTTGTGAAAAAAAGAAACCCAGCGACGGAAGTGGATTTTCACGGTTTGCGCATTTTTGTGGTGCCACTGTATGGCGAAAACAAGCTACAGATCTCATACCGAGAGGAAAGAAAGGCGTCTGCAAAAAAGAAATCGGCAGTAAAAAAGAAGGGAGATGCACTTAAAAATGAAAATAAAAGGTTGCTCCAGAGGCAATATCGGGTACCTGATGGCGTGACGCTCACCCCAGAGGAGCCGTTGTCGGAAGCTATGGTTTTTGAAACACTGGAAAAGGTCATGCCCAAGTTCTTTTTACCTAAGTTCTTTAAAAAGCACCCAAAACTTAGAACGGACGAGCTGAAACTGCATTTGATTGGGCGCTATAGTCTAATCCAGCTTACGGATTATTGGAAGTGGAGTTTGGCACGGCAAAAGGAGCTGACCAAGGCGCTGGAAGCCCTATTGGAGCTGTGGGGGGAACTGCCACTGAAAGAGGTGAGCCCAGAGTTATGTGGGCCAATTTTGGTGAAGGTGGAAGTGAGATTGGCCAAGGATATTGTGACGGTTTTGCGGCATTTATTTGGATTTATAGCACCTTCGGCAGACAATTGTTTCCGTTGGAAGCGGTATCAGCTGGGGCGTAAAACCAAGTATTCACATGGCCTGGCGATTCAAAAACGATTGCTAAACCAGCCTTTTACATATGGTGAAATTGGAAAAATTTTAAAGCTTTGCGAAGAAAATGCCGCAACTGACAGCCGATATTTGGTGGCCATGACCATGCTTCTCTGTGGTCTCACCGTGGAAGAAGCCTGTGGATTGCCTCCGTCAGCTCTGCGGACGGTAGAAGAAGCGAAAGCGTTGAAGATTAGCCAAATTGTATCTGAGGAAGGGGAACGTGTGAAGGGGGAGAAGCACTTTAGAAAGCAGCGGCATCACGTAAAGTTGCTACAGCAACAACCTCAATTGCGAGTGTTGGGAATTAGTGATTATTTGTACGAGTGGTGGCAAAAGTGGAAGCGGAAAAATAAAGAGGCCAACCGTATGGAACTTTTGCTACAAAACGAAAAAAATCAAGACAGGGTGATGCACCCCAAGGTATATGAAAAATGGCTTAATGATACGTTTTCGCCCCTCGTGAAAAAGCTCTCTGTGGTGCTAGACGAAGAAGACGTGGAGGCATCCCAGTCTATGGGGCAACGATTTGGGAGAACGGCATATTTTCTGATAGAGCAGGAGGCCGTAGGCTGCCCTGAATTGGTGCGATATTATTTCGGCCTAAATCCAAGCGATACCATGGCGATAAATTATGTAGGCTTTGATGCCCCGAAATATTTGGAAAAAATGGGAAGCTTTCAAACAAAGGTGTTGAAAACGGTAGAAGAATCAATAAATTTATAAACAACTAAACAATATAGAAAAGGCATAGCTGAAATTGAAAGAATTTCATCTATGCCTTTTTTTATGTCAAAAAAGGAGGATTTATGGGAAAACTAAAGGAAAATCCAATCCAATGGCTACCTGATGTTGGAAAGAAGGATAGCGACTGCACTATTTTGGAATTATGGAGTAGATATCATAACGACATCGCAGACTTTAGGGGATTCGATAAGAAAGAACAGACGATTTCTAATTATACAGGACAGCTGAAAGTGATTGAGGCGTCCTTGAAGCAGCAACCCGCACTGGTACTGAATGGGTTTGATGTGTGGGAAGTGGCGGTATCGGTGCGTTTTCAGGGGTCAGGAAAGCCTTATCAAGTTAGCACGCTGAGCAAGCGGCTTACAATCATGACTGATATTTTTGAATTCGTCGAAGCGTTTGGGATTGGTATCAACCCCATCGCAAAGGCGCCCTGGAAGCTAATGGATAGAGAGGTGAGTTTCGAGTTAGACGCTGAGGATATTCAAGGAGAATTGGTGAAAAAAGCAGGAAATCGTATTCTGCCTCGATATCTTTTTTTAAAGCAAGAACAGCGACTGATGACTAAGATTTTTGAGAATGTTGAAAAAGACGGGAAGTGGCTGGGACTGGCATTGTTACTGTGGTGCGGTGTTCGTCCAGCAGAGTGTCGTGGGTTGCGTTTTTCGGATCTGCATCACTTTGCAGATTATCCCGATCGTCGTTGGTTGACTGTCGTCACCAGTGCCGATGAAAATGGCAATTCTAAAAAGCGTGTTAAGACTCAGAATTCGGTGAGATTGATACCAGTGCACCTTGAGTTGGAAGACGTGCTGAAACGGCGGCAGTTGTTTATGGAAGCCACTGGAGTAGAAGACGTTAAAAAAATGCCTTTAGTTTGTCAGGGAAATGAGTTTGAAACCCCGTGTTCTGCTTGGAGCTTTGCAAAGTTTGTAAAAGATGAGGTCTCACAAGTGTTCAGTGAAGCGTTTTTGGAAAATGCGGCGGTGGCAAACTATATCGATATGGACTTGAGTGCGAAAAAAGCAAAGTTGACCTCCAAATATAGCACTGAGGCTGCCAATGCGGATATGGAACTCTCTGCACGGATGTTCAGACGGAATTTCGCCACCAAAAATGGCGCCACGAGCCAAAGCGAAAGCGATGTCCATTTCTCCATGGGTCACGATGACGACAGCCAAAAGTTCCCCTATTCAGAAAATCTACTCTATAAACGGTGCCTGAAAATGGACGAACGCGTGATTTTGCAAGAGCTGCATTGGAAGGAGGAAGAAAGCGGGGAGGAAGTGGAGGAAGCGTTTGAGGAGGGCTCTTGTTAACCCAGTGCTCGTGATAAAAGCCATCTGTTGCAATGTGATACTGCAACAGATGGCTTTGGCATATGAAATAAAACTACAGGGAGCATTACGATAGGCCGAATTGGTTCAGTGTTTGCATTTCTTCATCGGTAAAACTGTCATCAGTCCAAGGGTCTTCTACGAATATTTCACCATGGGCGTCTAATTCCTTTTTTATAAAGTCATAGCTTCTGCGATGAGAGAGAATTTGAATATATCCCTCACTCTTATCTTGTTTTGCTAGGCGCATAGTGCCCTCACAAGTGAACTCGCCCAGTAAATCACATAACTCATCTTGCGTATATTGGGTTGAAAGCCAGGCGTCAAGATTAGACATATCGATAGTATAGCCGGTTTCTATGTTTCGAAGGAACTGTGCGACAGCGTCAGAAAAAAGCTCAAATGAAGCAGTGACTTCGGAGGTTGCCTCTAACTCTTCCATAAACCAATCCTCGAAATTGGTGCTTGCCAAAATGTAATACATATATATTGATCCTTGTCGATAGAATAGTGGCATTCCAATTGCCAGGAAAGGAGATTGTTGTAAAACCAATAGGCTGCTAGATAACTTGTGCACTGGGATAAAGTCAGATGAGGACGGTTCGTGATCAACCGAACTTCTCCCAGCAAAGATCGCGTATTTGATTGAACTTTTCAATATCGTTGTGGTACAAGTCCATAGCAATCTCTTGCGTTTTTGATGTGCCAGAAAAAGCAGTGCCACGATTGGTTATGCTATATTTAATCCGATCCATTTGCATAAAGAGACCATTGATGTTTCGATAAGTGGGGCTGGTAGGGATATTGAGAATTTCGGCGCGATGTATTAGCATGTTTGAATAGGGAATCAATGTAACCTCTAGTTCTTTACGAGTATACATAGGATTTTTATAATATAAATCGATTAGAACAACCCACTCTTCAATGTCCCAAGATGCATTGTTGCTGTGTGAGGAACTTTCTTCTTGAGAGATATCGGAGCCTGCAATATTAGGTGGATTCTCGGGGGTTTGCATGATTTCGGTGAGTGCTTGGTAGCATTGCTGCATTTGATTAGAGTCTAATCTTTGGAATCTAAACACGACAAATTCGACCTCGGCTTTGTGGATTTCGGCAGAGACCTGTTTCAGTTTGAGTTGATAGGATGCTTTCGTTTCCGCTGAAAGATAGTTAGGCAACACTTCGGTAGAATCGACCCATTTCATCATTTCGGAGCGAGTGGTAGGAATGCTATCTAAGTATCGATTACACCATTGTTTATCCTTTGTGTTTAGTTCTGTTTCGATACTTGCAATGACACTTTTCAGGATAGACATTACATCAAAGTCATAGTCGGCAGATTCAAACAATGCAAGATATTTTTGCTTGGAAATTTCAAATAAATCACGGTCTGCACGACACTCTACAATATCGTTGGTGGCGTCTAAGAAACTCTGCAATGCAGATTCTAATGCTTTATAATCGGCCAAGTCAGTTTCTTCGATACCTAATTGACAGACGCTTTGGATGCTAGATATCAAGGATTTTACGGCATCTAGGTTCTCGATGGCATATAGATCATCCCAAATATCATTCATCTGCTGTTTGATGTTTTTGATAAGGGCTTGGATTGTGTCTAATCGATCAATCAGACGGGAGGATAAGCGGTCGGCCTCTTCGCCTAATGTTTTTGAATGTTTTGAAAGACCACCTAATAATAATTCGCACTCATGTTGGCGATGGAGCAGAGTGGTATATGGCGTTTTATTGGAACATTCTTCGCGGTTTAAGAATGTCTTACAATTGCTTAAAAGAGTTTGCCGTTCAAGAAGTGCTTCTTTGTTTTCTAGTTCTATGCGACATTTTGCTTCAGCTTGTTCGCTTTCAGCTGTATAGTTCAAGTCTGTTAGAATGCTTTGTAAACGTCGCATGTGTTTGCGATAATCGCTTATTTTTTCGACGCTAGAACACCGTTGCTCAGCAATCCAAGCAGATAAAAGAGGATTGATTATCTTGCTGATCTTCAAACGATATGCTTGAATTTCTTGCTTGAAACAATCTGTGATTGTATAGGTTGAACCAGCGAAACAACTGTGCAAGGTAGGACTGTTAAATGATTGCAATGCAATCAACCCAGAATAAATATCATGATGGGCTAATAGTTGATCATATTTTAGCAAGATGGTTTCCATAGTGCCGTCCCATCTCTCTTTTATACGGCGCCCTTCCATTAATTTTTGTTCGCTGAGTTGATTTTGAGCGCGCAATTCGGAAGGAAGATTTTCTACCTTGAGCAAAGCGTCCAGTTCGTCTTTAAGGGTGGGGACCTGCATCACATCTTGATTGCTTTCAATGCGATTAAATAGATGGATGAATTGTTCGGCAACAGCGCCTGCATTTATGCGCTTAATTGACGTTTTATAATGGACCCTAGAAACCAAACCAGCACTCGAAAAATTATCGTGAACGTGATACAATATCAAAAACGATAAACGAGAGGAGAACATATCATGCCACGAAGCAGTTACAGCGCCGAATATAAGGCCAAGATCGTCCTAGAAGTCCTCCAGGGTGAGAAGGAATTAAACGTTATCGCTGCCGAGCAGGGGGTTAATCCCAACATGATTCGCAACTGGAAGAAGGAATTTATATCCAATGCCAGTCAGGTTTTCGATGAGAAAAAGCAGGTCAAAGAAGCACATCGGAAGGAGGTTGCCCTGAAAAAAGAGAAGGAGCAGATGCTCCGCACCATCGGCCAATTGACACTGGAGCGAGACTTTATTCAGGGTGCCTTTCGGGACTGCGGCATCCCCGTCCCCAAGTTCCCTCAGGACTGACGCAGACCTGTCCATCCGCCGTCAATGTGAGCTGCTGGGTCTGCCCCGAGGGCAGGTCTACTACCAGCCTGTGGAGGTCGACCAGGAGGCCAAGCGCTGGCGGGAGCACATCATGGCACGCATCGACTACTGGCACACCCAAATGCCCTACATCGGCTCTCGAAAGCTGGTGACCAAGCTGGCCACCGACCAGATTTTTGTGGGTCGCAAGCTGGTTAGGCGACTGATGTGCGAGATGGGAATTCATGCTCTCTATCCCAAGGCAAATCTCTCAAAACGCAACTTTAAAGAGTCTATCGTACCATATTTGCTGAGAAATAAGGTTGTCTCGTTCCCGAATCAAGTGTGGTCAATCGACATCACTTACATCAAAATGCACCACGGGCACATGTATTTGACGGCGATTATCGACTGGTATAGCCGTCTGATTGTGGGCTGGAGTCTGTCCGATACGCTGGACACAGATAACGTCATCGCCGCTGTCCAGCGCGCAATTTCTAGCCACGGCACCCCCGCTTTTCTCAATTCTGACCAAGGATGTCAGTTCACAAGCTCCCAATATAAGGGGTTTTTGAAGGCAAATCACATTGTCCAAAGCATGGATGGTAAGTCCCGTTGGGCGGATAATATCATGATTGAGCGGTGGTTCCGTAGCCTGAAAACCGAGGAAATTTACCTCAACGAGTATCAAAATCCTAGGGTATTGCGCCGTGGAATTGGAAATTATATCAAGCAGTACAACACCTTCAGACCCCATCAAGCACTGGGAAATCAGACTCCAGAGGCCGTGTATGGGGCAGCCTTCACAACGCCAACCAACCACCTTGACAGTCTGGCACAGGCTGGTTGAGGACTGGTGGCGACGGGAGGTCGTGGGTTGTAGGCGGAGGCCGTTCCCCTCGCCTTTCCCATTGTACCAGCCTGACCCAGTCGGTCAAGGCAACCCTTCGGGCGGCTACCCTGGAGGTAACCACAACCAGGCTTGGCTCAGGAAGCAAAATAGGTTGTTGTGTTCACGATAAATTTTGAGGAAGTGGTCTTGACAGGGGGACCATTATATTTTTAGCAATAGAGGGAGATTGATTTTGGAATCATCAATGACTTTTTCTTTCCAGCTTTGTACGCTATATGTCTCGTTATTTAAGGTCATGCGGAGACAATAACTTAAATTAGCCAGCACAACGCTCAGCATATAGACAACCCCGTAATCATTCATGCCATACGGAGGTTTGGTGAGTTGGTCATAAATGCTTTGGCAGCTAGCAAGAGAGTCTTCTTGGAGTTCCTGTGTGATGAAATCATATATTTTTGCAGCGGAACTTTGCTGAGGTGGGCATATTTGATAATTGGAATTGATACACTTCCAAGAATAAGTCCCATTGGCAAAAAGTGTGGCATCTAGGCGATTGCGAATATCAGCAGGGAAAGAGTGAATCATATTATCGCTCAAAGAGCCTGAGAGAAGAAGGCGTGTGATAGAGCAATAGGCTTTTCGGGCACGGCTTGGTTGCTTGCTATCGAAGCCGTCAAAATCAAAAGAAATAGCATTTGGATATACAGATTCAAATACAGAGGTTAAACTGATAGCCAGACGGTTTTCTAAAGGGGCGATTGCATCTGGCTTTATGCATAAGCGCTGTTTTCGAAGTGTATCAAATGCACTTCGAATGTTATATTCGGATTGACTGAGAGCATCTTCATAATGTCTGCCATACTTTTTCCGATCATTTTCCGCTACAGTATTTAAGGCAGAATAATCCCATAATGCGCTTTTGAGCTTGTCCTCGGTATCATTTAGCAACATTAGTATAATAGGGGTGTTTTCTAATTTTTGAGATAGTGCTTGTACGGCAGATAGAATATGCGTATCGGTATCCCTGTTTACATACAGCCAAATGAGTTTGCCTTTGATTTTGTCTGGAGAGACAGCTGCGTGCCATGTAGCGATGCATGCATCTAAGAAACCGGTGGATAAATCGCCAATGGCAAATACATCTTGTTCAAATTGCCATTCATTTGTTTTGATTTTTTTGATATTTGCAAAATTGGTAGATTGGGGCGTCAATACACCAGCCATTTCACGGATAGAGGATTCCTCTAATATTGAAGGACTAAATATTGTGCCTGCGCGTATTCTGCGGAAAAATGTGCGGAAATCATGTGCCCCGCTGGAGTCTTCTAAGAAGTCAAAACAACCTACGTGCTCATCAAAACCAAGAACAGCATATTCATTTTCCAACCAAATGAGCTCAGCATCGATTTCCTGTGTTGAAAGGCCGGAACAAATAGAAAGAGCAGATTTTGCATCCTGATAGTCATTGGTGCGGAAACGCAAAATACGCAGGGCGAGGTTGGCGCGCAAAACCTTACTGGAGTTGAGAGAGAGTTTATCCCCGAGTTTTCGGAAGATATTATTTAAGCGGATGCAATGCTGGCTAAGTTGGCGGCCTTCTTCTTCTGCGGAAAGCATTTCAGTATATAAATCGCCAGCAAGCAATTCTTCTGGATATACAAGAGGAATTGGATGGGTGGAATCAATAGGGGTCTGGGATAAAGTTTCAATATATCGACTCAGAAGGGTGAGGGAAGACCGATTTTGCAAATAATCTGAAAGCTGGGTCAGCATATAGGTAGAAACGGGGTGCAAGGGATAAATGCCTTCTACTGCAACACGACGAAATAGTTTATATGACTTCCAGGTTCCCTGCACAGGTAGCCAACGTCCCATTTGCTGGAACAAAGATTGCCACAGATCCTCTTTATCATCGAGGCGAGGCTTTATTGTAGAGGAGAAATCATTGCTTCGTTGAATTAAGTTTGCAAAGACGGTTTCAAGGTTGGAAGATAAATAATACTTTTCACTGGCATCATATCGCCCAATATATCGGCTGATTGTGCTTGTTTGATCCACTCGTTGCAGATAGGTTTTGATGTCGGATTGGATGAAATTGACGACATGAATAGCCCCTTCAGCGTTTTGAGTGGATTCGAAAATTTGTTGCAAAGCGGAGTCGCCAGATTGTGCACTCGTGGCGGTAGAAGCGTATTCCAAATAACGGCCAAATTCATCAAAAATAATAAAAATATGGTTGAATGGGCCGCTTATACCGCAATATTCTGTTAATAATGTGTCTAGCACTGCAGAGGCAGATACCCCTTCATCCCAACGGATTTCATTGCCATTTATATGCTGGTACACAGCATTGATGATGAGGAAAGCTGCGTCGTCTTCCCCGAGATGGTGCTTGATTTTTGCGATTAATTCAGCACCTTTTTCCTGATAGCCATAAGAAGGTGCATATGTTTCAAAAAGAGAAAGTTGAGATTCAGCATTGATCTCAAAAAAGCGGAATGCGGTTTCTAAGGCGCGATTTAGTTTCTTGAGATTTTCGTCAGAGCAACCATATAGCTTTAAAGATCTTTGGGCAGCTTTCAACAGCTCATAGTGCAAGTTGAAATCTTTCATGCCGTTGATGGTTAAAACAAGATTGGGTTTGCGTGTAGCTGCGGCAATGGCGGTGGCTTTCTCTTTGTCAATAGCAGAGATATTACGTATGATTTTCTGGTATGTTTTGGGAAGATAATCAGAGCCAGATAGCAATTGAGATAAGGTAACTGCCAAATGAGATTTACCCGTACCATAACCAGCGATTGCTAAAGTAAGTGGATTTTGCAGTTGCTCATCATCTGTCTTGCTAACGATATCGTGAACAAATTGGATGGTGTCTGTCAGTTTTTGTGTGCCGTTTTCGTCACTTACACCGAAGTATTCACTTCCGTGGAAAACGAAGTTTTCTGCTACAAGGGCGGCACGGGTTGGTTGTGTAAACCAATCAATTTGTACTGCGCCTTCAAAGAATATATCTTTGCGAAAGGTTACGATATCTCCAAATCTCATCATGGTTCTCCTAACATAATAAAGAGTACAAATGCGGAATCATATCATTGGCAGTGTGCATTTTTAAGATTGTAAATGGTGCTAGTTGACGATTAAATCGCAAAATACCCTTTTCGGCAAGAAGCTCAAGAAGTTGGTAAAGAGTTTCGTCACTCCAGCCAAAGGTTTCAGCTATTTTCAATGCAGGTAGTTCGGCGGCGGTAATTTCTGCTTGGGCAGGGAAGGTCTGTTCCCATTCGTAAAAAAGAGCATACGCATATACGTAGAGTGCTTCCTCATCCAACATTGCTTTTGAAAGACGTATGGATTTAGAGTCCTGTGTTAACAACTGTAGTGGGGCAAACATATCTGAGTAAGAGCTAAAAAAGGGGCCTGTTTTAACTGGGGTAGTAGATAGTTTATCCAATTCATCTTGCAAGGCAATTGCAGAAACACCGTTGGGGTATTTAGGCAAGATTTGCTTAAATAGATGAGCCCATAAAGTTGCTCCGCCGAAAGATGACGCCAAGTGGGCATGGCAGAGTAATAAGGTAACAACCTCTTGCATGCCAGGGTCTTGCAATTGGATTTCTTGCCCCAAAGGGGTAAGCATCAAATGATGCTTACCCTCTTTTTTTGTGTCTTCCAGGATGCCCATATAAACGGCATAAGAAATGTGGGGCGCCACTTTTCCACTGCTTTTACCGGTGGGGATTCCAGTGCGATTTGATATTTCTTCTTTGTTCAGCGGCATATCAAGGGCACAGATGGAAAAGAGCCTGGAAATAAAATCTTTTGTAGGAGGGAATGTCTGGTGGAAATTCAAGTTTTTCAAATTACTCATGGCTGCGCTCCTGGAATGATGTGATGTTAGTTACAGTTGGAGAACTTTGGCCGAAAGAGCCATCCATGCGGACTCGATCGCCAGAGATAATGCATTGCCCTTTTTGTAGCGATTTTAGTTGGTTGACCCATTGTCCGCCATTGGGGGCAGTGGGGTCAATTTGCTTTGCAATTTTCGACATTTCCTCATCGATTGGCTTGAAGTAGAGGGAGTACTGTGCTTGTCGCAAATTGACAATTTCTGTATCAGAGAGTGACTTTAGGGATTGTGTTGCAAACCATGCAGACCAGCCAAATTTCCGCCCTTCTCGTAAAATGATTTCAGCGGGAGAACCTTTTTTCATAGATAGGTTTTGTGCTTCATCAAGAACAACTACAAAAGGTGTGTTTTTGTTGCCGTTTTTCTTGAAATAGTGCCAAGCATCCCAAAGAACCATTTCTGTGATGGCGACTTGAATTTCGCGCACAAAATTGGTCAATTGGAAAATCATAACTTTCCCATCAGCGTGGATGATGGTATCCCAATCAAATTGGGCGTTAGGTTCAAAGGCAACACTATCAACGAATGGTGCCATTTTAGATAATACGGTTTTTGCGGCATTATTGGAACTTTCTTGAAGTTCTTCACGGAAATATTCCATGCTCATGGTATCGCCGTGTTTTTCTATACCTGTACGGCATGCTTCATATATAGCAGAGAACTGCTGTTCCTTGAAGTCATACACATGGGAGAAAATATTTGCAATGCGCAGGGCTACATCAGAAATTTTTTCGAGGAAGCGCTTCCCTGAAAATTCAATTTCTTGACGGCGGAATGGGTTGACAGGAATACCTTCGTAATAAATGAAGGTTTCATCTATTTTTCCATCTAGGGACGAGACGAATTCAGGTTCTAGTTGATCTGTACGGAAGCCTTCGGTATAGTCAAAAATCACAGAAGAGACCCCGTGTTGGGATAGTCCCTGCAACATTGTTTGGATGCTATAGGTTTTACCTTGTCCAGACGTACCAGTTACCAGAAGGTGTCGGTTTGCTAGTTGAGGGTGCCCAAAATCCCAATAGACGTTTTTTCCTTGTCGATCTTTACCGATTAAGACACGGATGTCCTGGAGGGGAGTGGTATTGGCTTGTTCAGATGAATCGGGAGCATCTGGCGCTTGGGTTTCATCAGAATCAATGCTGGGGAGTGCTGTAGTGCTGGAGAATGACGCTGGAGGAGTCGTTATGGGAGCGTAATCTTCCGTGGGTGGCGTGGGGGTAACTGCGATGGGCTCTGGAAGTTGCTGAGCGGCAGGAGGTTCTACGGAAGGTGCTATGACGGCTGGGGCGGAGAGAGGCACTGCTTGTGCGACTACAGGCTCATCAGCAAGCACCATAGGGGTTTCTTCTACCAAGGGGGCGAATGTGATGTCAGCGGGATCATCGCCCAAAAGTAAGCGTTGTATCATTTTTTGAGGAACTTCTTGCATTTCAA
This sequence comes from Bengtsoniella intestinalis, assembly GCF_039719005.1. GTDB lineage: Bacteria > Bacillota > Clostridia > Oscillospirales > Oscillospiraceae > Oscillibacter > Oscillibacter intestinalis. The sequence continues at coordinate 2,664,488 of NZ_CP133584.1, forward strand.
TGAAAGGAGATTGAGAAACTGTTGAATTGATGGAGTCATCCCCTGGCATATCAATCCAATAGGCAGATACCTTGCCTTGCCAGTCGATGGTGAATTGCCCATCTAAAATCCCCCGCAATTGAGCCGCGAGTTGAGAATAAGCATCTGTGTTAGAGCCAAATGTAATGTGAGAGAATGTGAGTGCGCGATACAACTGGGCATACCAATAGCGACGGCGGATGGATTTAGAATTGGGATTGAATATCTCTGATAAATGAGCGATGCCATTTTCTACTTGTTCACGGGCTTTTTCTTTATGAGTGTTTGCAGTGGAAGAAAGAGCAATCTTGCACTCTATTATGGTGGCATCTAAATGCACAATCCCATCGTTGCCGATATTAGCTGTGATCATGAGGAAGTCAGGCCGTGATTCGGTTTTCAATTCATCATCAAAAGCGCTTTTGCTAAACCAGTGTTGATAGGAGTCTAAATGGACGATAATACGGAGCCCATCAGATACAGCTTCTTGCTTAGAGCGTATCGTGGTTAGAATATACGCCATAAATTCATGCATATTCTCGTCGTTTGGATTGATAGCATTGAACAAACTGATACCATCAAGTGTGCTAGCAGCATCTAAACAAATGTCGGCGGCACGAGCTGTTTTTTCCAAATCCCAATGGAATAAAGTTTGGAAGCGAGCACGTAAACGTGTTTTTACAGATTCGATGATGGAGTTGCGTGCTGTAATAGTCAGATTATATTGACCGTGCGGCCCTTTGCCTGTGCTAAAACCGATGACTGCATAATTGCTTGATTGCGCACTGCCATCGCGGAGCAAGGCACCATCCATGCCACCATCTACACAAACAATCCAATTAGATTGCTTGTGTAGCTCCCAAATCATTTGTTGACGTTCATTGTCAATAGAAATGGTTTTTGTTACAAAGGCAGGGTGATAAGCATGTTGTTCGTAAGTATTACGGTAATATATGACTTGACTGTGTATTGTTGCGGCATGGAATTGAGGCTGTGTGATTTCGATTTTGCGACGTACACTGTTTGCAGAAACGGGTGCAGGTTTGACAATAATCGGGAAGCGGCAGTCGCTAATAGAAAGATGGTTTGATTCTTTCGCTTGGGCGAAGTTTAAATCCTCTTGTTTGAGAATGTCCATAAGAAAAACAATGTCCAAATTGGAGGGGCACAAGGATTGTAGCTCTTGAATACTGGAATATTCGTTCAAAAAGATTTTAACTGTGACACTTTCATCTTGGCTAAAGAACGTGTTCACCCAGAAAGCGAGATAGTTCCGGCCACCTTTGTTTTCTGGAGTTACAAGGATGTGCAGTGCAATCTGTATGATTTCATGAGCAGAAGAGCGTTTTTTTACATCCTCTACATGCTTGTAAATAGCGGCAATTACAGGTTGCAAGTCGCTTGGATTTATAATGGCAATAGAAAGATTGTTTAAGTTGTTGGGGAATGCCTTTTGATATGTTTTCAGCACATCATACAGCATAATGGCCGCAGCATTCATTTGTTTAAATGCACCATCTTTGAAGTTATCATCAAAAACAGCATCTTTTTGCAAAATAGCTTGCATCCACTTTGCTTGGTCATCGTGATATTGGCCACAGATGCAATAATTTGCAAATGCCTTTGTTGCTCCATAATATTGGCTGTCATTGAGAGGGAAAATATCAATGCCTTCTTGAATTTCGGAAAGTTGCTCCAATTGCTCGATTGCGGTACAAGTTTGTTCAAAGGAAGGAGATGGTCTAACTGCTTCGTTTTTTTGGTGCCATTCACAGCAACCATCTAGAATAAATGTGGTTTGATCGGTTATTTTTTGTAGAACTGCTGGGTGGAATGGAGGCGCTATACACCCTGTTGGCAATTGTCCGGTTAGCAATGAACGTTTGTCGGGCTCGATAATGAAGGCGTGGATAAAGAAGTCGAGCACCCATTCTAAATGGTCGGAAATTGGGTGATTGATGATTGCTTCCCCGAGAGATGTGTAGCAATCTATCAGAGAAATTATTTTAGATTCATTGCTTACAGAGCGCAACAAATCGGAGTAAAACCCGTTGTCGTATATGCTCTTGCAAAATGCCAGGAAGGCAGTTCCTAGCTCTTGATATTTTAGAATCCACATCATGGAATCATTATCTTGGAAGTGGGTTTGGCTGTGATTGCAGATATCAAAGTCAAATTCAATAGTGGTTTGTTCAAGGGCGTCGAGGAACTCTTCTTCGCATTTAGCATGCATCAAAGAATGGAACCCGCTAGAGGTGCAGAGTGGTAAAAAAGTGGAAATGTGCGATTCATCCCATTGTTCAAACATTTGGCATATGGGCTCAAACGCAATTAACCAAGCCGCTTGATTGGAAAAACTCCATTCAAACCGCTCAAAAGTTTCAGAGCTAGCGCCTTGGAAAAATGATTGGACCGTAAAAATGATTTTGTTCAGCTTTTTAGAAGGTTTAGCTGTGGTTACAACGCCGAGTTCTACTTGGTTTAATGCACCTTTGGGGCTGAAGACGTTGGCAGAAATGAGCTGCAAAGAGATGCTTTGCTCGTCAATTGTTAAGTCGCTATTTCCAATGAAGTCAATTACACCGCCAGCGAAATGGCAAATGCGTTGCCAAGCGTGTGCGAGCTGTGGATTGCGATCTTCGTTGGATGCAGGATCTACGGCGTCTACGAGTTCTGCAGATTCTACAGTGATACGTAACTCGTCTACATTAGAATTTTTTGATTTTTGCAAAGCAAAGAATACCGCTTGAGAGAAAACAGTTAAAGGTGCTCCGTAAACCTTTTGGTTGGAGGTTTTGGTTGTAGTTCTGCCTTTTTCCAGTTTTATATCCAAAACGGCTTGTGTGATGCTGAAATCTACAAAAAGTAAATCCTCTTGATGCTTTGCAATTTGCGTACCCATGAGAAATTCTTGCAATGTAAGTATATAGCTATCGAAAGAATTGATTTTTTGTGTTGCCCAGCCAGACCAAGTGGGGCCATACTTCATTTCTTGCGTTTTATATGTGCTTATTTTGCTACAATAGTTATTATACTGAGTTTTAGGGATGTTGCGGAATAAATCTCTAGATATAAAGCTATGGTTTGTTTGGAGGATATTTCTGCGGCTTTTAGACGTGATTGTAGAGGCTGAGGGTAAGGTGTCTACTTGTTTGCATAGCCCCCATTTGGGCAAATCTTCGTAGAAGTGAGCAATGTAAGAGTCGATGCCATCTATGGGACCCCAATTATCGGCGATATTGCTGAGTTTGCAAATATTTACAGGAGTAAATGCAAACAGACTAGTCCAAAGTTTGTTGATGCAATCTGTTTCCGTATCTGACCAGTCGCCTTGTAAGGCGGTGAATAGTCTGTGGAATTGGGGGCCTAAAGCGGCTTCTAATTTTGCGGGATCAATAAAGAAACAATCTTTCAAACTCCCTTGGTCATCCACAGCTTCCGTTCCCATGAGGACAATGAGTTGAGCGTCCTCTTGGGGGAGGTTTCGGTAATGGGTTAAGCTAGTGTGTGTGGCCACCCAATTATTTTGGGCCATAGATAGGAGTGCAGGCTGGTCTGCATGATGGGATTGTTGAAATAGCTTGTATTTTTCGTCAGAGAGCTGCGTTTCTAAAGCGAGATTGTTGTCATATGCTTGGTGCAATGCTTTGCAAACTCGTTCATAAATTCGGATATCTTCAAATCCGTTTATACGAATGCGGAGTTGTCCATCTGGTGTAGGTTGCTGCTGGTGAACTTCGGCTAGAATTGCATTGATTATATAATTCATGGCAGTGAAACCTCCCGATAGGGATTCTCGACGATGGATGTGGCGTCAGACAAATCACGTAAGAACCCTGTAGCTTTTAGAAATTGCTGGAATGCATCTTTGTTATGATGGAAGCTGTTGATGAGTTCGGGGTCTAAAGAATCAGTTTTTATGGTTTTCTTATATTCGTTTGGCCCAATTACAAGATGGAAATGGGCATACAGTTCCTCTAGGAACATGTTCAAATCCATTTTTTGTCCTGGTTTGATAATAGAGAGCACTAAAAAGCGCAAGATATCTTCTGACAGAGAGAATCGCTCGTTAGCTCCGTTAGAAGGAATGATGCATAGAAGCTCTTTGCCTTTGCCTTTGAAAATATCGCAGGAATCTTTTTTGGCGTCTGAACAAAGACTGTATCTTTTATCAGGCGTTGCGGCGCTATTTAAAAGATTGTTATGTGTGTTGATTGTATCTGTTATTTGGTCATACACTTGTGCAAAGTTTTGTGTGGCAATTTTTTTAATTGTGTCATTGCCCTTTGTTGCGCGCATGTCGATGATCCAGGGAATCACAGGTGCGTTAAGGGATTCTGCTGTGCGTTCAGAAATCATTCGCATGATTTGGAACATCATGCCTTTTGCCAGTAAATCCACGCGTTTTACTGGGTGCAATTCATTGGATAAAAAATTGAGGAGTTCATCAACAGCTGATGTTCCTGATGAAATATATGCGCCATTGGGGATGCAACCTATGTGCATGCGTTTAACCATCTTGGAGCTATCAAAGTTGTTGTTTTCTTCCCATGTTGTTTGCACCCAATTTGCAATGGAAGACAGTTGCTGGCTCTTGCTGCACAATAAGTGGGTCAATAAGGATTCTAGTTGTTGCCTTTTTGAACTGTCATGCTCTAAAATTTGTAGCAAATGGAGGTAATACATTTCACCGCCTCGTGCTAAAAAGTCATGGTGAGTAAGGTCAAATGATGTGTCGAAATCAACAAGACTCTTTTCGCCAGACTCCATGGCTTTAACAACTTTTTTGCGTTCAACTTCATTTGGCAGTTGTTCACAGCAAATCATTTCTGGACAGAGCGGTAACAGTCCTTGGGCGCACCAAGAACGCTTTTTCAAGACAGCGGCATAGCCATAAAACAAGTCTTGTAATGCCAGGAGGAAAGTTTCTTTTTCAGTTTCGGTTGTAGCTTCAATTTTCTCATAAAGCATGGCCTTTAAATTTTGATAGGCATTATAATCCTCTGGCAGTCTGCCGCTTTTCTTGGCTTTTTCAAGAAAAACAAAGCGGCGAAATGCAACGCGTGGTTCAACATAATAATATGTAGGGTCGGAAGTATGAAAGGAGAACTTTTCGTGCTGGTTCTCATCTTTAGCAGAGGCAAAGATGAGTAAAAACTCGATTAAATACTCATAAATGGTTTGGTCATGATAAAAACGGTTGCCGAAAATGTGAATGGCAGGATTTTCGGTGGGGAAAGAGCTGCCTTTGGTTACTTTTGCCTTGGGGAAGCTACCTGACGCAGGATACTTTACTATGTTCATTTTCATTCACCATCCTAATTAATATTCCAACAGCCGTTTTCGAAAGATGCGGCAATAGATGACCAACCTGAGGTGTTCATGTAGAGTAACTCCAATTCGTCATCATGTGGTGCGCATTTGGCAATCATTTGGGCTTTTAAGCTATCAATGCCATGGGAAAGTAAGGGGTCGATATTAGTTGCAATAGCACCATTTCGTGTGTCGTTAAAATAATTAATGAGAGGCAAAGAAATAGGCGTTGTCAACCGATCACCAGAAACGGTTAGGTAAAGGCGATAGCGCTTGGTAGTGCTAAAATCATTGATTTCTTGGTGCTCAATTTTGATTTTATTTTTGTTTATTGTTTCATACACAATTTGCACGCTTTGCTCAATGCCGGAATCTCGCTTCATGGTAATGGGGATACTTTTATCTTTTGAAGTTGACCCCATGAAAATCATAAACAATGCGTCATGGATCAATGAATTATCTCGCCCAACAGATTTTTCTCCGCTGCGTAATTTTAGAAATCGTGGGTACCAAGGAGAGAAGATATCTTCTTCTAATGATATTTGCGACTGGGGATTTGTGTCTATGTTTTGCATGATATAGGCGCGGCGGACTGCGGATTGCCATTTTTTATCAAAAGCAGAGCGTGAACCTTCGGTTTCCAAAATGGATTTTATTCTTTGGGGGAAAATCGAGAAATCTCGATTGATAAATAACTGCTCGTTTGCATGTAAACGCTTTTCGTCATATCGAGCGCGTAGGACGCTAGAAATGCCTTCGATATGCGCAGAATTCAGGTTTTGCACAGAGCCTGCATAGCCGAAAAATACGTTGAAAAACAGATGTTGAAACAGGAAGTGGGATGAGTCTTTAATTTCATGGCAAGATATTCCGCCTGTCAATGAATAGCTTAAATGCGCTACAATTTGGCGAATAGTCAATTTGCGATCATGCTCTTGCTCCCAAATGTAATGCTTTTCAATGAAGCTAATTGTACGATCAAAATTTTCCTTTATGAGAGAGCGATTGATGGCAATGGGGCAATAGGATGCTTTTTCACAGAAAGCGCACTTTTCCCAACAAGATTCATCGAGTACGCGCTCCATGAAGGGACGGATGAAGGAGGCGTTATCGATGGTAGCTACATTGATTACAGCGATAGGGATATCATCATATAATTGAATGCTGCCTTGGTTTTCGTCGATAGCAGTTACCAGTTGAATTTGTGCTGTTTTTGAAAAATGATTGGAAAATGTGCTTAGGAGTGGGCCAGTATTGGCAACAAGAAAAACGCTTTTGCCATCTGCGGGATAACCTTTGTATGTTGCCATTAAACGGTCACGTGCAGAGGCGTTGTCATCGCTGAAATCTTTGATATACGTGCAAGGTTTGTTGTTGGGCATAGTGATTTCATCGATGCTAGCCATTTTTTTGTCGTTCAAAAGGTGCCATTGCTCTAGCACTTGCAGAAGAAGCCCTGTTTTACCATCACCGGCATGCCCTGTAAGGATAAAGATGAAGGGTTGGGAGGACAATAGAAGGCTGGCAATGTATTGCCCAACTTCACGGTCAATGCGTGTTTTCTGGAAAAAAGGATTTTTTTGATTTTCTTCTGTAAATGCATTTCGGTTATCTGCACTAACATTATGGAGGGTGTTTAAATACTGAATAAACGCTTGGTTATGCATAGGCCCACATCCCATCTTAAGAATTATGATATTCGTGCGTTTAAAGGAGATATTTGCAAGAAAATGATTATGCGTTTTCTTCGATATAGTCCAAAGTTTTGCTCAGTGTAGCAAAATCTGATTCATTGGTAAAATAACTGATGCTAAAACGGATTGTTCCTGCGGGGGAAGTGCCTAGGAATTGATGCGCACGAGGCGCACAGTGTAGCCCAGTGCGGACAGCAATATCATGTGTGCTGAGTACGTTGCCGATGTTATCAGGTGAGTAATTATCGAAACAGCAAGATATAACGCCAGTTTGGTATCCCTGGGAGAGGATAGGCTTGAAGGAAGGGTGTTGCTTAAGGATTTGCAATAGCATTCTTTTGTTGCGCTCCTCTTGTTCAGCTATGGCGGAGATGCCAATTTCATTAATCCACACCAGAGAGGCGTGCAATCCAGCGATTGCCATGATATTGGGACTGCCGGCTTCGAAACGTTCTGGAGCGGAAGATGGCATGTCCAAATTTGCGGAATCGACACCTGTACCACCATATAGGAACGGGTTTATCATAGAGGGTGTATTTGTGATAAAACCGGCGATACCTAGAGGGCCATAGAGGGTTTTGTGTCCTGCGAAAATGATAAAATCAGCACAACTTTCTTGTAGATTTATATCGATTAAACCTGCGGTTTGAGCCATGTCGGCAATTGTAATTGCTGCGTATTTTTTCGCTGAGGGAAAAATTTCGGATAGTGGAGCAACAACACCACAAACGTTGCTGGCATGAGACACAACAACCACGCTAGGGGGTGTTGTTGCAAATTGTTCTTGGATTTTAGGAATATTATAGGTTAAGGAATCTTTGTCAACAGAAAGCTCTAAGATTTGAAAATGATGGAGCTTTTCAAGATAGTGCAATGTGCGCAGTACAGCGTTATGCTCGAATGGGGAAATGTATACGCACATATCTGCCGCCCAATCGATACCGCGTAAAACGCAATTCATGCTCTCTGTAGCAGAAGATTGAAATACAACGGTTGCTGTTGGGGCGTGGAAAAGATTAGCTAATAGCCGTCTTGTTTCGGATTGCAATTTGGCCGCCTTGCTAGCAAGGCTATATTGTCCGCGACCCACGTTTACGCCACATGTGCGATAAAATGAATCCATTGCCTGATAAACAGGTTCTGGTTTGGGAAAGGTTGTAGCTGCATTATCAAAATAGGCGTATGGCATTTGATTATCGCTTTCTTTCATGATGGCTCCTTTCAGCATAGGCGTTCAATGATTTCTATTAAAATTTGTCGTTTTTCCTCTGGAGAAACTGACTGACCAGCTTCGTCTAGAGCAGAAATGAGTTCGTTTTGTAAAAGAGTTGCCATTTTACTGCATTCCACTTTGTTGAAAGAACGTAAATTGTGCACGTTGTTTGCAAAACGAATTTCATATTGTGAAGATGAAGTATCGGGAGATTGGTGGGCGGATGTACAGTCATATTCGTATATTTCTGCCTTCGCTTTTTCGATCATAGTAGCAAATTTCCGTATGGTTGCTTCACTCCAATCGTCAATGCGAAGCCCAGTGGTTGCGCGAGCAATTTTTTCAATAAAGCTTATACTATCGCTGTCGTTTTCCAAAATAACAGGCATGATTTTTCCGTAGATGCCGTCAAATGTGTGGCATTTTGTGCGATCGCTTAAGCTATCAATAAAGTCTTGAACTGCGGAAGTTAAGGAAGTTCCTGCTGTCATGGTGTCAGCAAAAAGTTCTGTTAAATCATCAAGAATTTTTTCTAGGAGACAGGGTTTTATTTCATCCATTTGATGTTTTACGAGGCTGATTGCAATTGCGGTGTCTTCACTAGCCTCGTTAAAACTAAAAATGGTGGGAAGTTGTTCAAATAAAAATTTGCGTGCATTGGGGGCAGGCTGTTGTAATGCTTGCATGAATTGGCGTTGTTCTGTGCTGATGGGGGTAGGATCTTCAGCGCCCACATAGCGGTTTTTTAGGTTTTTTGTAATTTGAGGGAGCGATATATACCAATGCTGCATGGCACGCATAAGATAGGAGAATGAATGATAATCCTTTTCACTTTCTAAAATATGATCTTGGAAGGCATCTTCTAGCTTTTCAACATAAGCTATTTTATTGGTGTCCCAAGAAGAGAAGGAAGCTGTGAAAGCAGAAGGATTGTCATTGATGCTTTGAAGAATAGGGGCGCTCAATTCAAATTCGGTATCATTTGTTTTGACAATGAGCGTGTTTTTGTATTGATGAGCCACTAAGGAAATGAAGATAGGAATGACGCCTCGCTTCAGGCCGATGTGTTTTTCGGGCGCAATCAACTGGTGATATAATTGTTCAAAGTTGAGTTCTTGAAGGTGCGCTTGTTGGAAGAATTCGTCAATTATATCGAGTACGTGTTGAATGTTTGCATTTGGGGTGTTTCGGGTGATGATTGAGGGAGCTGAATCTAGATTTGCAATAAGTCCATTAGCAAGTAATAAGCTACGGACAAAGGATACCTCTTGCCCGGAACCTGCTAGACCTAGTTGAGGTTCTAATTGTTTGGACAATAAAGCGTGCAAAACTTTGAAGCGGCTTTTGTTTGAAGCGGTGGTCAACAAATTTTGGTTGATGGTTTCATTTTTGATGACAGGAGTGTGCGTGAAGATTTGTGTGCAAATATCAGATAAGCAATTTGAAAGCTGAGCTTTACGAGAAATAGCTTGCTTTTGACCCATGGCATAAAATGCAGAGCATTTATTTTCTGGCTTTTGATAAGAGTCGATGAATGCAGAAATAAGTTCGTTCAAATCATCCAGATATATATCGAGTTCGGCTAAAAGAGTTTCATCTCCTTGAGCCTGTTCATATAGTTCGCTGATAACGCGATACTCTAAGACGGCTTCGTTGATGTCGGGCGTTGATTTGGGGAGAATGAATACCATGCGGTTGTTTTCTGCAGAGATGTCCATGAGTTGCTGTTGAATTATATCGATATCTGAAGTTGGTTGCAACAAGATGCCAAATACGATTCCATCTGCATCAAAAGAAGATAGCATCTGCTGGAGAGCGGGTATATCAGAGAGAGATGCTGCATTTAAAAATTGAAATTTAAAATAACGAGTAATAGCCATTTCGCCATTGTATTGAGTAGGGAAAAGGTAATTATCGGCGACAATTTCATTTAGAGCAGAAATCAGTTCAAAATCATTTTTTTGGCGATTGGCATCATCTTTGATTTTGTGGTATATATCGTGGTTAGCGCCACTTTTAAGCTGCAAAAAGTGATTGCTGCGTTTTCTATATACAACGTGCTTTTGCTCTTGTAGAGTTGTCAATGCGGCTAATACAATAGAAACCTCTCCGGTGACAAGGCCAAACAAGGATGTGATTACATCTATAGTGGGTGCGAGTTTTTCACTTTGGTTAATCATATAAATTAGCGACAGTGTTTTGATAATACTGCTGTGCAAAGGATTATCATCTACTTTTCGCAAAATGGCGTCCGTTAATTTCCAAAGAGATTTAATATCGCTTGTATACGGCTCCTTGCGGAAAAGAGGTTCGAAATAATCATATAGATAATCAGGGGTGATTAAGAGGAAATCATCATTTGCGTTATTCGTTCGGATAAATGTTGGCAATGTTGAACGCCCAGTGTCGGATAAAAAAGTAAATAAAGTGCGCTCATTTTGTGCCAATGTCATTAAGATAAGCCTGGGTGCTACAAGAAAAACACCCAGAACCTTTTAAAAAAAGCTTGACAATTACAAAAAAATGTGCGGTCGCCTTCATTGACCAAAGTCAATGAAGGCGACCCTTGTTATTGAGCATAACGCTGATAACAAAGGAGATGCACACATGACATTCACAACAAAAAACATAAAAAGAACACTAAAAAAATCCATAAAAGCCCTTTCGCAAAACGCTGTAAAATATGCTGAAAATCCAGAAAAAGACTTCACCCGAAATAGGAAGTTACCATTTGAAAAAGTAATTGAAACAACCTTATCTCTCACAGGAAAAACACTATATGGGGAATTATCCGAACAATTCGGCATACATTCATCCTCACCTACAGTATCCGCTTTTGTGCAACAACGAAACAAAATCAAATCAACTGCCTTCGAGGATTTATTCCACCAATTTGTTGCCGAAACAAACCAACCCATCACCCACCGTGGCTACCGCCTTTTGGCTGTGGATGGCTCTAGTTTGCACGTTCCCACCAACCCAAAGGAAGTGGATTCTTACCATCAAAAGGCCAATGACTCCAAGCCTTTTAACCTTTTGCACCTCAACGCCATGTACGATATTTTGCGCAAAACCTACGTGGATGCAACGGTTGAAAAGGGTGAAAACAAGGCCTTTGCCACCATGGTGGCACGTAATCAATCAAAAGTACCCACCATTTACATTGCTGATAGAGGCTACGAATCGTACAATAATTTCGCTCATGTGCAAGAAAGAGGGCAAAAATTCCTTGTCAGAGTGAAGGATTCTGCTTCACGCAACGGTATTTGTCACGGATTATCTTTGCCTGTTGGTGAGGAGTTTGACGTTTCACTGACGCTACACATTTCACGCAAGCAAACAGCGCAAGCCAAAAATCAAAACCTGAAATTTATCGCCCATAGTTCACCATTTGATTTTTTACCCTGCAAAACAAAGAAAAATGAAAAAATCGAGCCATATCCGTTACATATTCGCCTCGTTTGCTTTAAACTTTCTGAAAATTCTTACGAAACGGTTGCCACAAATTTGGATAAAAGTGAATTTGATTCTGCTGCCCTCAAGGATTTGTACGCCAAGCGATGGGGTATCGAAACGTCCTTCCGCTCTTTGAAATTCACCGTCGGATTGCTGTATTTTCACAGCAAAAAGACGAAGCTTCTTCTTCAAGAAATCTTCGCCAAGTTGATTATATACAATTTTACACAGTTGATAACCTCGTGCATTGCTGTAAAAAAAGTTACCAGAAAGCGGGTTTATCAAATAAATTTCGCTGTTGCCACTCAAATTTGTCGTAAATTCTTTGGGAAGAATGTACCCGTCGCCGAAGTTGAAGCCTGCATCGCAAAAAACCTAACACCCATGCGAAATTTGCCCTCAAACCCACGCAAGCGACGCAACACGAACCCCAGAACCGACACCTCTTTTTTCTATCGCTTGGCGTAATGCCACGTTATAAGGACAAGCAAGCAGATTGAAAAATCTGCTTGCTTGTCCTGCGCATTTTTAGATTCCGATGATTTTTTATTAGCTGTTCTTGCGTTTCAATAGCTTAACTTAATGACATTGCATTTTGTGCAACAAGTTCTGAAAGGCGAGGGAGGATATATGCAGTAACTGGGTGCAATGGGTAGCATCCGTGAGCTATTGTCTGAAATTGCGGTTCATTTAAATCGCTAAACAGGCTTGCGGACTTATAGGTGGCCATATATGACTCGAAATAATCAGGGTGTTCGATAATGAAGTTAGGATATGCAGCGGTTTTTTCAATAACGGCAGCCATAACTTCGTATACTTGTGTGAAATTATTGCGTAATTCATAGTGGGAAAACCGTTCAGAAACACCTTTCCAACCATCTACTTTGGCCTTGGGTAGTTTATCTATATAATTTGAAATGTCCTTGTGAGAGATGAGCAGCAGATGCATTTGCTTGTTTTTACTACGAGCGCATTTTTCTGCAAAATCTTGGAGCATTTTGATATCATTTAGTGGTGCTTTTTGAATGCTTGACTCCAGATATTTGCTGAATTCATCATAGACGACAAACAGCCCATCATACCCGTGAGCACAAATGGCATCGGTAACTTTTTCGTAGAGTTCAATTACGCCAAATCCAAGGAATGGGTTGAATTCACTGCCAGATGTCAGTTTGGGGTGGAGTTGCTCAAATTGTTCGTAGGCATTTAAGTCAAATGCATCAAGGCGGTCGATAAAGGATGAAATAGACTCATCGATAGATGCCTCAAATAGGTTATATGTCTGTGGGAATTCATCTTTCCATCTGAAAATGGTGTTTTTAGCCGCTAGGAAATGCGTTTCTGGCATAATATCGCCTAAGTCAACTGAAAGCAATGCTTGTTGAATAGCCCCCAAGAATGACTGAGATAGACTTGCACTGCTGCCTTGGATTACAACTGGTAAGAGGCGCTTGTTTGAATGGATGTATTCGTTTGCATACTGATACAAATCCTCTTTGTATCGACACATATCATCAAGCAGTGCCTGGAAGATGTCAGGGTTGCGATGCTCTAGCAGTGCTAACAGTGTTAAAACAATATGGGACTTCCCGCGACCATAGGCACCAATGAGGATATTGGCACGAGCGGTTGCGGAGTCATGGGTGCTTAGGAGGATGTTTTCCATGACTTCCAGAGCGGAAGCTGTAGGAATAAAGTCTTTGACTTTTGTCTCATTATGCAGGTCATAGGCGATATTAACAGAGGTTTGAAATCCCTGACGCACTTTTATATAGTCGTTTAATGGCATGATTGAGTGCCTTTCTTTATGTAGTTTGATTTATGTGATGGCCAAACTTTCATAATATGCAGTAACACACTCCAGAAAAGACATTTCTGTGTTAATATGAATTACGTCTAGACCAGCGGTGCGCGTAATAGAGATGTGCTCTAAACGAGCGATTTGATATAAAATGTCCACTAGATTCGCCATATCCAAATTGAATGTTTTGCCGATGTTCTTTTCACTATTGAGTAGATGGGCAATGTTAATTTCTTTTGCGCCATCTGCTTGCTTGATGATAACAGCCAACGCAATCATAGGATCTAGTGTGTTCTTAGCAGGGGATTTTTTGCGATAAATACGTTCTTTGGCGTTTGCAACATCAATGAGACCGAGGTCTCCAAATGGACAATCGATATTGTTTTCGGGATGAATATGAGCGGGATTGGTTTTTTTACGAGAGAGATAGGTGCTGAGGATACAATCGAAATCGCCTTCCAAGGAACTTGTCGCAACAGTTGTCTCGAATTTCATCTGCACATATTTCCCCAGCGCTTGGACATAATCGTCCTTGTTGAATTCGTGTAAATTGAATTGGTTGAAGAAATAATACCATGCGGTGGCTTTATCATCATTGGAAGCTAAGTTATAATGCAATAGCCATAGTGTGCCAGTTTCTTCGATATATCGGTCATATTTCCAAATGATGTTGGCCAAATCTGTAAAACGGTGCTCTCTAGCGCCGTGATTGGGTTCTGTAGTTAATCCGACTGCGATTAGCCAATAGCGCAATGCTTTTACCATGCTTGAACCTATTCCAAGGACGTCCATGGCGCGTTCTGTTTTGTCGGAAAATAGATTTGGTTTTGCATCTACATTGCGAAGACCTTTGTGTAGCCAATTTTTTCGTATAAAAAACGATTCGTGGGCTCTAAACTTCATTTTCTTATTCCTTTGTTTTGAGATACTTATTCATGAGACATCCGCCATCTAAATATTTTGCAGTTACACACATTTTGCATTGTTTGCATTTGTCTGGATTGATTCTATATGAGTTGGCGGTGATGGATATAGCGCCGTGGGCACATAGAGATTCGCATTTTAAGCATTTGCGGCATGCATTAAATTTTCGGATTTGATATTTAACCATGCGGTGCAATTTGTCGGGATCTTTTACGGTTAGTGTTTTTATTTTTACGGCATATTCATAATCTGCTTGAGAAAATGGCTGGATAGACAATATGGGCATGCGAGAGCGCTTGTCAAGGATGATGGTTTCGTTAATGAGTTTGCGGCCCATCTCTTTAGAAATTAGGCCAAATGGGATAAACATGTTGATAAACTCATCGTTGACGGCTTGATTCAATTGATATATTTTTGCGTTTTCTTCTGCCGTGCAATTGGTTGAGGTTATTTTCACATCTTTTGAAGAGGCAACTCCGTTGCCCCCTTGCCTTGCTTTCCATTTTCCGCTATCCACATATACTTCGGCATCTGGCTTTCCGATGGATTTAGAAAAGTCAATTAGAAATTGCCGCCAAAGCTCACTTTGTTCTGACATGTAAATGCGAGAAAGGAATTGTGCGCGGGCATTATTGTTAGGACAACACCAACACCCGACGCGGTCATATCCTAAACGATATGCATCATTGAAATCAACATTACGTCCAAGTAAATAGAGCCAAATGTCAATGTCCTTCCAAAAAAAGATGGGAGAGGCAACGGTTTGTTTTTGAATCTTTACAGATTCGGCATTATCTTCTATGCGGTTGTATTTGCTGCGAGAAACGGATTCGCATTTTCGAATCCCGTAGAAAGTTAAAATCTTTTCTTGGAGGAAACGGTTGTTTAGAATGCGTGTAATAGGACCAGTCTTAAACATAGAGCAACACCAGCGCATCATGCGTGCTGGGGGACCAATGTCTTTGCAAACTTCGTAGAAGTTTTGGTCTTTATTGATGGCGTTTTTGAAAGGTGTATACGGATATTCATTATGAAATCGTGCAGCATATTGGATAGTTAGTGGGAATTCCAAAGTTGTATTTCCGAAGATATGTAGAATTCCTGGATCACTTAAAGCACGAATGACAAGATCGGCAGTAACCGTAGAGTCTTTGCCCCCAGAAAAAGAAACTACCAAGTTTTCACGAGGGAAAGATTCAGCAGATTGCTTAACAAAAGAGAAAGCTTCATCTTCAATGAAGGAAAGGCGGAGTTGGTTGGCTGCAATAAATGTTTGCACATGTTGATGGAACTTTTGATATTGTATGCCGTCACGATAAGCAATAAGTGCTTTTTCAAATGCAATAACATCAGAGGTGCCGGTATTAGGAATAATCCCGAGTGATTGCAGTTTGCTTGCAATGGCAGTAGCGTCACAATTAGAGAATCGGGAGACGGGAACTGAAAAAGATTTGCCATCAACATAATAGCGATTATCAGACGCCCATACAGATTTGTCATCAAAGATGGCTGGTTTTCCAATAATGTGGGCAATTAGCGCTTGTTCTTCTGGAAAGACCGGGCGAATATCGGAAGACATGTAGGTTGTAGTGTGGGCGCATAAAGGGCAAGTATGGGTGGCTTGCGTTGTAGTGTATTGAATGATTGGGGTAGAGCAATGATGACACCAATGAATTTCAGTTGGAATATCATCTTCGGTTTTGGTACCACATATATGACAAGTGTCCGCAGTGGTTTCTATATTACAAATTTTACACCACATTGTGGTCACCTACTTTCTATAAGGAGATTATGCAGAAATAACACTTCTATTTTATCACAATATTGGGGAATAAACAAGGAAATGTGACAAATGTCAATGTCTTTTGCTATATTTCAATTTAGCGTTTGGCGCAGTTAACTTTTTGGCTAAGCACACTTTTGTATTGAACAGTTAGCGAGAATATAGATGGTTGCACGCCCCTTTATCATTGGGAACAATGAAAGTGTATGCATGAGTAAAGTGAAGGTAGTGGTGTGCTGGGTTTGGCTAAAAAACCATAATAAAAAAGTTTGTGGGCACTGTATTTTCTTGATTATATCAACTTGAGATGTGTTTGTCAGTATAATTATAAGGATTTAACTGGGCTCCTATCAAGCTGGTCGTTTTATATACCACCTTTTTCTTGGTTTCCTATTGTCAAAAGATGAAAGTAGTTGTAAAATAATAGTAGATAGTAAAAATTTGGGAGGTGCAGTTATGGGGAAATCAATTTTAGCACACGCGGTGTTACCTGAAATGGAAGCGATGTTGCAAATCATGTTTGAAAAAGTGGATTTAGAGCATCTTGAGTTGGTAGATCGCACATTAGCCTGGAACTTAGCCCAAGGTGGTGATAAAGAGAGTATTCAATTACAAATTAATGAATATAACGCTTATGTAAGCGAAGTAGAGAATAACGTGAAATTTGTTGAATGCATGAAGTGCATGGGTGGGTGTATTAAGAAAAGTGATGCGATTGAACACTTGGGAGAAGATTTCACCACATTTTTGTTTGGTTTGAAGGCATATTCATTTAGAACCCAGATGTCTGTCGATGGTGAATGGTTTGTTCTGTTGGGCGCTTCTGTTGATTGCCATGCAGAGGTAGACGGTGTGCAGATTGCTTTTTCTATTGGTGGGAGCGATTGTAGCTATCCGTTGAAAAGTGGAGACAATACTTGCTGGTTCCTCTGGGATTGGTCATGGGATTTACGTGATTTTACAGCGTATCTGTATCAAATTTTTGAAGAGGTATCCTTGCTGCCTGAAGGTGTAGATGAAAATGGTGATGATCTTTATGATTATGGGCATTACGATTGTTACAGTCAGGCTAGAGAGGTGATGACTGCTCCAAATGAGAATCTCTTAGAATGTATGGAAAAGTTAGAAGATGCGGGTTATTTAACAAAGTATTCGTTGGAATGCCCACAAGCCCAAGGGTGGTTTAAATGTCTAGGTAGACAGGATGGTAGTCTAGGTTTTGCGATGCTGCATGAAGGTTTTATTGAGAATGCAGCATTGGTTGAAAAGCTACGCTTGTTGTTGGCAAGATAGACTCACTCACCCAACGCACCCAGCAACCGCTCCCGATATCCATCTACCACCGCAGCTGGTCCCACAATCTCCATTTTGCCGCCGAAGGTGAAAACCCAGGCGTAGAAGGTGGGGCTGGCGGAGATGGTGGCGCTTAGGAGGAAATGGGTGTCGTCTTGGGGGTGGGTTTCGCAGTCCACGCCGAAGTGGTCGATGACGGCGGTCATCAAGCTATTTTCGCACCGCAAGGTCACGTCGTAGGTCTGTGCATCGTACATTTGGAAAATCTGGTTGCGATATTCTTGGGGCTGATAGTCCTTGGGTTGTGGCTTGGCAACCTCTTTTCTAGGCTCCAAATTGGTGATGCGATCCATGCGAAACGTAGCGATTTTGCCGTGACTTTCCGAATATCCAATGAGATAATAGCGGTCGCCATTCCACATCAAATCATACGGAGAAACCACATAAACTTGCCCGTCGTGCTTTAAAACACGCTCTTTTTGTGCCGTATATTCGAAATATTGAAAAGCCACACTGCGACCCTTGGCAATCATGGTACGCAACCAGTCCATCATGTAATAAATGGATTGGTTGTTGTCATATTTGGCGGTAGTGGGTTTGATGGACTGGGTCAATTCCGCCCCTTGATGACAGCTTGCTTGGGCGGTCAGCTTCTTGATGAGCTGTGATTTTTTCCTTGGCGCAATGAATTGTGTGGCCTGCACAGCGTCGATGAGCAGCATCAACTCGGGCAACTCAAAGGTGCGCGCGCCGATGAAATACTGGTTTTGCTGGCGCTTGTTACAGACGATGTCATAGCCTGCGGATTGGAGGGCAAGAATGTCGTCCGCTACGGTTTTTCGCCCCACTTTGATGCCGTCTTTCAACAGCACATCTTGCATTTGCCGAATGGTGATGGGGTGGTCTTCGTCGCTTTGCTCCCAAAGGAGTTGGAAAATAGTCAGCATTCGATTTTTCAATTGTTCAGGCATAACGCCACCTCGCTTTTCCAGAATTTGTTATACCCATTGTAGCACCGTTAGAGCCGATTGGCAAGGTGATTTGTTAGGTAGGTGATATCTAAATCGCCCACCTAGAGGCTACTGTGGAGAAATTGGCTCAAATCTGCTGACATTGTGGATAGAAGGTGCTATGATGAAGCCAATCTAAGAGGAAAGAAGGGGTTTTATGCCGTTTATTCTTGCGGTTTTTGTCGGCTTTGTGGTGAGCTTTTTCGGGAAGAATAAGTATTGAGTATGGGGACCGATGTCCAAATTGGACATCGTGTTTGGTGCCAAATTGGGCGTGAAGTGAATAAGATGAAATCCTCCCAATCACGACTGCTGTGATTGGGAGGATTTTTTGTGATGGGAGCGATTGAGCTGATGTAGCAATGCAATCAAGTGGGCGAAATTATTTTTGCGCTAAATGTTGCAAAATATTGTAATTTTACAGGGTTGTGTGGTATACTCAAAGGAGAAAAAATGCGCTAAAAAACGAAGGGGGACCGATTATGAATGAAATCAAATGCCCAAAGTGTGGGGAAGCGTTTGCGGTTGACGAGTCGGGGTACATTGCCATTGTGGGGCAGGTGCGAGATGCGGAGTTTCAAAAGGAATTGTCCCAGCGTGAAGCGTTTTTAAAGGCGGAAAAAGACAGCGAATTGAAGCTAGCAGAGGCCAATGCCAAGGCGGCGCTTGAAAAAACCCGCTCCGAAACCAGCCAAGAAGTGGAACAGTTGAAGGCGAAAATCCAGTCGGCAGAACTGGATAAACAGCTGGCGTTGCAACAAGAAGAAGTCAAGGCCATCGCAGAATTGGCGGAGAAATCTGCCATGATTGGCAAGTTGCAAGAAGAGTTATTGTCCAGTCAAAAATCTCTGAAAGCGGAAAAAGATAACGAATTAAAGCTGGCAGAGGCCAATGCCAAGACAGAATTGGAAAAAGCCTTGTCCCAGTCTCGTCAGGAAATTGAACAGCTGAAGGCCAAGGTGCAATCGGCAGAAACCGAAAAAATGATGGCCTTGCAAACGGAAGAATTGAAGAAAGCGGAAGCACTGTCCCAAAAGGAAATGGCCATCGCCAAGCTGCAAGCAGAGATGGATTCCTCCAAAACCACGGCAGAATTGGCGCTGAAAAACACCAAGGAAACCTATGAGTCTCAACTGCGCCAAAAAGACGAAACCATCGACTATTATAAAGATTTGAAAACCAAAATGTCCACTAAAATGTTGGGCGAAACCTTGGAGCAGCACTGCGAAATCGAGTTCAATCGCCTCCGTGCCGCAGGGTTCCAAAAGTCCTATTTTGAAAAGGATAACGACGCCAAAACAGGGAGCAAGGGCGACTATATTTTCCGAGAATCCACAGAGGCTGGCGTGGAGTACATCTCCATTATGTTTGAAATGAAAAACGAAATGGACACCACGGCCACCAAGAAAAAGAACGAAGATTTCTTCAAAGAATTGGACAAAGATCGGACCGAAAAAGGATGTGAATATGCCATTTTGGTCTCTTGTTTGGAAGCGGACAACGAGCTGTACAACAACGGCATCGTGGATGTGTCTTACAAATATCCCAAAATGTATGTGGTGCGCCCCCAATTTTTCATCCCCATCATCACCTTGCTTCGCAATGCGGCGCTGAATTCTGTGGGCTATCAAGAGCAGTTGGCGGAAATCCGCAACCAAAACATTGACATCTCCAATTTCGAGAAAGATATGATGGAATTTAAGGATAAATTCAACTATAACTATGATTTAGCCAGTAGAAAGTTCCAAACTGCCATCAGTGAAATTGATAAAACCATCGACCATTTGATTAAAACCAAGGAAGCGTTGCTGTCTTCTGAAAATAACCTGCGCCTAGCCAACAACAAGGCGCAAGATTTGAGCATCAAAAAATTGACCAAGCATAACCCCACCATGGCGCAAAAGTTCGAAGAGCTGGATGCTGGTGAGTGAGGGCTGTAAAAGTAGATAAGAAGATGACAACCCCCTGCCGATGTCCAACTTGGACATCGGCAGGGGTTATGTGTTTGTGGGTAAACATGTTCAAGTTGAACATGTTTATTGAATAGTAGAAACCAACCGCTCTAACGCCACTACAAACGCTTCATCTTGCGCTGTCGTCCGCTTGCTGCCGCCCCGCAGGCGTCCGCCACCGCGACGGATTTTTTGGGCGGTGTGGCGGGCTAGGAGGAGGGCGTCGATGTTGTCGTTGGTGTAGAGCCAGCCGTCTTGGTGGATGGGTTGGGTGCATCGGGACAGGCACATGGCCGCCAAACCGTAGTCTTGGGTCACTACAATATCGCCTTTTTGTAGCAGGTTCACCAGAGCAAAATCCACGCTATCTGCGCCCTTATCCACCACCTTTGTGGTGGCACCGTCACGCTGAATTTGGTGCGCCGTGTCGCATAGAATGAGACAGGCAAGCCCATGGGCCGTGGCAATCCCCACCGCTTCATCCACCACAGGACACCCGTCGCCGTCAATGATAATTCGCATGAAAAAGTCCTCCTGTTGACACTTATTCCATCCCCCATAGAGCCAATGGTTGCAAAATGGGGATGAGCTGATTGCCTTTTTCGGTGATGAAATATTCTACTCGAATGGGCATTTCGTTGTACTGGACACGCCGAATCAGCTGGTCTTTTTCCAGCTCTTTGAGAGACGAGGCCAGCATGGTATTGGTGATGCCAGTGACCTTTTTCATCAGCTCATTGTAGCGGATGCCTTGTTGGCAGGACAGCACACAAAGGATGGGGATTTTCCATTTGCCCCCAATGCGTTTGAGCGCCACTTGCAGGGGACAGGTTTGCCCACAGGGGCAGTGGTCCGCTTTGCAGGTACTCATATTTTCCGCACCTCCTCAGATTTTTTTGCGTTCTTGACTGTATATATTTGGTATGATACTATCATATCAGCTAAGAAAAACAAAGTCAATCCTAAAAACTGAGTAAGGAGTCAACGATGAAAAATTTAGAAGCAGTGAGCAAATTATTCCAAGACCCAGCCAGCGTGAAGGTCATCACCACGGTGTCCAAAGAGGGCGAACCCCACACCATCGTGGCTGGTAGCATCATGGTGGTGGACGAGAACACCATGGCGGTTGCTGAAGTGTTTATGAACACCACCAGCGCCAATTTGGCAGACAACCAAAAGGTTGCTTTGCTGGCTGTCAAGGGCATGGAGTCCTATTTGGTCAACGCCACCGTGGAAAAACGTCACACCGATGGTGGGCTGTTTGACACCATTTCGGGCCGATTTGCCGCCATGAATATGGTGGTGAAAGCGGTCTGGACCTTCGCTGTTGATAAAATTTACGACGAAAGTGCTGGCCCCAACGGTGGCAAGCAACTGTTTTAAAAATCGATTTCACGGGAGGGAATTGCGGTATGAATGCAAAGGTTGTGTACTACACAAAGTCTGGGAATACCCAAAAAATTGCGGAGGCCATCGGCTCTGCGGTGGGTTGTCCTGTGATGGATGTGCGCACAAAAAACGACGATGCCGTGGATGTGCTGTTTTTGGGCGCATCGGTCTATAAGTTCGGCATTGACAAGGAAGTAAAGGCATATATTGACGGATTAAACCCTGCAAAAGTGGGAGAAGTGGTGATTTTTTCAACTTCTGCCATGTCTGATAGCGGTTATCCCAAGTTGGTGGCATTGCTGAAAAACAGGGGGATTGCTGTCTTTGACCGCCATTTTTATTGCAGAGGCGCATTTATGATGGCCAACAAAAACCGCCCCAATCAAGAGGATATTGCCAAGGCCAAGGCATTCGCAGTTGACTTTTTGAAGTGAAAAATAAGAATAAGCCCTCCCAATCGTAGCCCTATGGGGTATGATTGGGAGGGCTTTTGCGTGGGTTGAGAATTGGGTTTGCGTGTCGTTCCCCCTCAATAAGCGCCCTTGGAGTAGGTCACTTCGTAGCTGTGGGTGTAGATTTCGAAGACGATGCCGAAGGGGTCTTCAACGTAGCACATCTTGTATGGCTTTTCGTCGGGGTAGTAGGATTTGATGGGCATGCGCTGTTTGCCACCGTGCTTCACAATGTTGGCAACCAAGGTTTCGATGTCAGGGTCTTGGACGGAAAAGTGAAACATACCCGTGTTTTTGAACTGAAATGGTTGTTTTTGTTGGTTGTTATCGGCAAATTCAAACAGCTCGATGCCGATGGAATTGGACGTGACTATGTGGGCGATTTTGAAGTCGCCATGGCCTTTGTCAAACACCTCTTGGCACATGATGCCGATGGCGGAGGTGGTCTCCTCGTGAATCACCGACGGCTCCATCACCACGTACCAGCCCATGACTTGGCTATAAAATTCCACGGCCTGCTCCAGATTGGGCACGGACAAACCGATGTGGGAAAATGCTCTTGGATATTGCATTTGCGTTGCCTCCTTGTTGTTATGGGCTCAGTATACAACAAGGAGGAAAACAAGGCAATTAGGTACTTTTTTGTACCTATATTGCAACTTATAGGTCGCCTAAGGAAATGCCATTTTGCTGGGCATATTCCTTTGAAAAATCGCAAAATCCTTCCACCAAAGGAATCAGCCCTTTGTAGTCGGTGGACAGGGTGTATTCCACGTTTAGCGGCTTTTCGGACACCACGGTTCGTGTCAAAATGTTGCTCTGCTCCAACTCTTTTAGCTGGGTGATGAGCATTTTGCTGGTGATGTCAGGGATGCCTTTTTGCAACAGGGAGAAGCGGTTGTCACCGTTCAAAATGTGCCATAATATCCGCATTTTCCACTTGCCGCCTAGCAAATCCATAGATAAAAGTAGGGCGCAGGTGTAATTTTCTTGTATTTTCATGGTTGTAAAAATCCTCGTTTCAAATGACCATCATCCAACAATCTCAAACAATTCCTTCAACGTCTTGATTTCGTAATCGATTTGAATGGACGCATCGCCCTTGACCTTGCCTTTGGGGTTGAACCAGCAGCAGTGGATGCCGGCGTTGTTGGCGCCGGTCATGTCGCTGGACAGGGAATCGCCAATCATCAGGGCTTCTTCGGGGTTGAAATCAGGGATTTTGCTGAATGCGTGTTGGAAAAATCGCACATCTGGTTTTTCATATCCTACTACATCGGAGATGAAAATACCGTCAAATAAGGCACCTAAGCCTGTTATTTGCAACTTTTTGTTTTGTGCCACTGCTGTGCCATTTGTCACGGCGTACTGCTTCTTGCTACGGCTCAACTGGGCGCAAACGTCGTAGCCGTCGTCGGTCATCACTGCATAATCCCCCAGTTTTACTTGGTACAGGGCGTTCATAGCGTGGCAGTCGATGCCGTCCAAAGACAGTTGTTGCACGAAATCTTCAAATCGGCGGGTCAACATGGTGGATTTTTCGATGCCACCTTGCACCAACAACTCCCAATAATTGTGGTTGATTTGGGAATAGACCGCCACATCTTCGTCGGTCAAAACCACGCCAAACTGTTGAAAACACATCTTTAGCGCCACTTTTTCCGAACTTTTGAAATCAATCAACGTGTCATCAATATCCCAGAATAAGTATTTGTATTGCTTTTTCATAAGCGATTTGCCTCGCATTCTTTAGCATTTTGTCACGCATTGGCGGACGTTATCGGATGTTATTTAATAACCTTTCCATCCAACACCGCACTCGCCAAAACATCCCCTTCATACACCAATTTTAGTGAGAAAAAGGGTGCGTTTTGGTCTAGCAAATCCAGAAAAATCTGGTCGCCTTCCCACATGGGCAGGGCTCGCAGGGCGGATTTTGCAATCCATTCTAAATGGCCTTCGTTGCAGGCGTGTTGTTCGCCAGACCAGGCCGTGGCGGTGAACAGATGCATGTATTCGGTGGGGTACAGGTCGGACACGAAGGTGACCAAGCCACGATAGCGGTAGTCGGTCAGGGTCAGGCCGCACTCCTCCCAAACCTCACGCAACAGGCAGTCTTCGGGGCTTTCTTTGTCCTGAAATTTACCGCCCAAACCAATCCATTTGTCACGGTTGGTATCGTTCTCTTTTTTCACTCGATGGAGCATCAAATACTGGTCATCTCGCTCCAAATAGCACAGTGTTGTTTGTAAACTCATATCAAAACTCCGTCGCAATGGTCAATTTCATGTTGGATGATTTGGGCTGTCCAGCCAGTAAACGTCTTCAGTCTGGTTTGGAACTTTTCGTTCTGATATTCCACCTTAATAGACTGAAAACGCTTGGTTTTCCGCACCCCAGTCAGGGATAAACAGCCTTCTTCTGTCTGGTAAGCACCACTGGTTTTCACCAGTTTTGGGTTGAACATCACCATGTATTCACCCTCGTTGTCGAAGGCAATAATCCGCTTGGAAACCCCAATCATGTTGGCGGCCATGCCCACGCAACCTGCCTTGTGATGGGTCAACGTCTCCAGTAAATCTTGGGCGATTTGCAGGTCATCTGTCGTGGCAGGCACGCTGGGGATTTGCAGAAAATCTGTGTCTTTCATAATGTCTCGAATCATGGGTTGCTCCCTTCTAAACACAGTGTCAGCAGTGCTTGACACCCCTCTAAAACGTCACGATACGTCTCATCAAAATTGCCTGTATACCAAGGGTCGGCGATGTCACGAGGGCGTTCGGTCAAGTCTAACAGGCGCTTGATTTTACCCTCTGGATCACCGCCAGTGATGCGCAAGCTGTTGCGAATATTGGCGCTGTCCATGGCCAAAATATAGTCGTAAGTTTGGTAGTCAGCCTTGGTCATCTGCACGGCACGATGGTCGCACAACGGCACCCCAACTTGTTGCAATTTGCGGCGAGTGCCATGGTGAATGGGGTTGCCGATTTCCTCACGGCTAGTGCCAGCGGAATCGATGACAAAGGCGCCACTCTTGCCAGCCTTGGCTATCAAATCCTTCATGACGCACTCCGCCATAGTGGAGCGACAAATGTTGCCATGACAGATGAAAAGAATTGAAATCATAGGGGTTCTCCTTGTGATTTTGTTTTGACACCAGTATACCAAAGTTTTGGGCAAAGCGCAATCCTCCTGTGTCCTTGGGCGATGCCAAGGGACACAGGAGGATTGTTTGCTTATAAAAGAGTGCTCAGCATATACACTGCCAACACGATAGAGCCCACGGAAACGGCGGTTTTTAGAGGCTTTTGGTTGATTTTATGGGCATTGCGACTGCCCAAATAGGTGCCCAAACCATGGGTCACGCCCACCAAAAGGAACTGTGTCCAGGGCAGTGCATCCAGTTGATAACAATAGCCCACAAAGGCTGGCAGGGCGATGAAAATGGAGTCAAACAAGGCGATGCCGATGGCCATGTGGACGCTGATGCCCAGCACTACCAGCAGGGGCATCACCAGCACAGGTCCTCCTGCTCCAGACAGGGAACAGATGGCGCCAGTGACCACGCCCACCGCTACCACAAAGGCTTTGCTGTCAAGCAACTCATGGCGCTCTTTTGCCACGGCGGTGGTGTTGCGGTTGCGATAGAGGATGGAAATCCCCGACAACAGCACCACCAGATACAAGAGGGTTTTGGCCTGGGTGGCAGGAATCAAACTGTTCAGCATGACGCCTACCAGTCCGCCCAATACACTACCTCCACAGAGGAATGTGGAAAATTTCAAGTCTAAATTGCCTTGTTTGTGGAAATTCCAAGAGCCTATGCTCCCCGAGATGAGGAAGGCGAAAAAGCTCAAGGTCAACGACAGTTGCACCGAGTAACCTAGCCCACCTGCGTACAGCATGGGGAGCAAAAACCCTGCAATGCCACAGATACCAATGAGACCGCCCACCAAAAAGTTGCAAAGGGCAATGATGCACATGGTCATATCTTAGATGGCACCTGTCAGTGCCAAGGTGATTTGGGCAATGATGGCGGAACCGACGAAGGTGCCAGTCATGACCAAGAAGGCAATGAAAATCATTTTCCAGCCTTGCTTGGCAAAGGAGGTCAACTCATTGCTGATGGAAATGCCTGCAAAAGCGCCCACCATGGTGAGAGGCGCAGTGAAGTTGATAGCACCAGCGCTGGCGATGACAAAGGTGCTGATGGGAGAAATGGGGCAGGCCAACAGCAGACCAATGATGGAACAATAGGCGATGACAGGCAGTTTGAAGGGGATTACATTGCTGCAAAATACCCCAGCCAAGGAAATGGCAATCAGCACACCGATGCCAGGCAGAGAGGTGAGAATATCCACGCCAAAGCCCACCAAATTGGCCAGAG
Source organism: Bengtsoniella intestinalis (assembly GCF_039719005.1). Classification (GTDB taxonomy): domain Bacteria; phylum Bacillota; class Clostridia; order Oscillospirales; family Oscillospiraceae; genus Oscillibacter; species Oscillibacter intestinalis. The sequence goes on from NZ_CP133584.1 coordinate 2,691,173, forward strand.
CCATACCCAGTCCTGCCACGCAGAACATGACAATCCATTCAATATAACGCATACTCATTCACCCTTCTTTCGTCCGATTTTAGGTTCTAATACCGCATAAATTTTGTTACACAGAGGGATGCCTAAGAAAATGGCAACGTAAATCCCAGTGGTGCCAGATAGGGTTTCACTGGTGGCAGCCAAGGCAGAAATTTGATCCGCATAGGTTGGGAAAATTTCAGACAGAGTGGCCACAGCGGAGGCCATCATAATCCCTGCCCCTACCCCAGAGGCCATGCCCAGAGCGTAAGGGTGGAGAAGACCAGTGGCAGCAACCAGAGACACCATGAAGCCGAAGTAAATGGTGCCAATCATGCCACCGACAATGTACACAGATAGGCTCCCACGGGCTTCGTCAGAGTCGGGGCCAAACATGTCGTTCATCAGCGCCAAATTGGTTTCACGGTTGATGGAGTGGGTGGCGCCAATGGCTTCACGCTTCATGCCCAAAGCAATGGCGATGGGCAGTGCCAAGAAAATGGTGAACAGGTTGCCCAACTCTTGCAAAAGAAGGGCGGGGCCTGCAGCGATGACAGTGTCCAAACTGGCACCTGCGTTAATGCCGATTTTGGCAATAAAGGGACAGATACACACAATCACCAACTTTTTGGCCGCATCCACATCCTTGGGCTTGAACACCTTGAACACTTGAGGGCCAGTGATGATGCCTAAAATGATGGCATAGAAAATGGGGAACAAAATCAAGGAGCCTGCCCCAATGCTGAAACTGAATTGACCGATGGAGTCGGCGATGAAGATGAACACGAAGGCACCTAAAATGATGCGCCATTGGGCTTGAAACCGTGCCTTTAGGGAGGGATAATCATAGGTTTTTTGACTCATAATAAACTCCTTTTGTTACTATATATGACTATATTTTACCGCTTCATAACGGATTTTTTCTTCGTCTAAGGTGGTCAGATGGCGGTTTTCCATGAGGAGTTTGCCGTTTACAATCATGTGCGTCACATCGCTACCCCGTCCGCTTTCCACCAAGGAATTGGTGATGTTTTGGGTGGGTAGCAGATGGAGCTGTTGGGTGTCAATGGCGATGCAGTCGGCAGGCGCGCCAACGGTCAGGGTGCCCAGCTGTGGGATGTTAAATGCGGGGGCGATGCCTTGGGTGGCCATTTTCAAAATCTGTTTGGCTGGCATCACCTGTGGGTCAGCGGTTTGGACACCGTGGGTCACGTTCATCACCCCACGGAACAGGCGCATTTCTTGGAACAAATCCAAGCCACCATGGGCGGCACCGTCAGAGCCGAAACCTACGGAGATGCCACGAGACAGCAGTTGTGGGGTGGAGGGCACCCCTTTGCCACAGTTGGAGAAGGGGCAATGAGCGATGGTGACACGGTGCTTGGCGATGATGTCCATTTCTGAGGGGGAGAGGAAAATGCCGTGGGCCCCTAAAAAGCGACCGCCCAGTAAATCTTGGTGCTCAAACCATTCATAAGGCCGTGCGCCGTACTTTTCAATGAAGTCCATCACCTCGCTGGCGTACTCGTTGGTGTGGGTTTCCATCAGCAAGTTTTGCTCTTTGGCATAGCCACACATGGTTTCCATCATTTCTTGGCTGGCGGCGGTGGGAGCGGTGAAGGAGCAAGCCCCTTGGAGCAGAGTGCCCTGTAAATCACGGTGTAGTTGAGACTGCCGTGCCAAGGCTTGGGCAGGGGTGGTGCGCAGGCTCTCTGGCATGGCAGGATTGTCGTTGGTCATGTAAGACAAAATACCACGCAGACCACTTTGGTGGTACACTTGGGCGAAGGCTTCCACATGGTGACCGCCCACGTCAACAAAGGCGGTGGTGCCACTGCGAATCATTTCAACAGCCGCCACAGATGCACTGAGGGTGGACTCTTGGGCGGTTAATTTGGACTCGAAAGGTACGTTGATTCGCTTCCAAATCACAGGTTTTTCATCGAGCAATCGCCCACGCAATAGCTGTTGACTGGTGTGGGTGTGCCCGTCTTGTAAACCTGCCATCCACAGAAGCCCTGCGCTGTTGATGGTGGTAGTACCTTGCCAGCTTGAACTGTCGCCAATGTGGACGATGGTGCCGTTGGTGATGGCCATGCAAGCTGCTGATTGTGGGGTCATGGTGGCGTCTAAATAGGTGATATTTTGCAAAAGAATATCGCAAGTTTGAATCATGTGTTTCCTCCTTTTTGGGGAATCAATCTTCCGTAGGGACAGGGCTTGCCCCTGTCCGCCTTGGGATGGTGGGTGGAATAGGAGCGGACAACCGCAAGGGTTGTCCCTACCTCTTTGAATGGGTTTAGTATAAACATACCGCCATCAAAAAGAAAGGACAAATGGGCACTTTTTGCAAAAAAATTGGAAATATAAAAAAGAGTATGATATAATACCTTTGTCATTCAGATACGCTTTGCTTATCTGAATGACAGCTAAAAACGAAGAACTAAGAGTGAAAAACTATGGGGACGCAATCAGGGTTTTTATACAATCCTGCCACCCCTTGCAAGAGGGGCTGGGCGTAGCCCAGAAGGGGCTTTTAGCCCCATGGCAGGTGCGTGACGGCTTTTTGCCTGCCTGCAGGGCGCTCTGGCTTTAGCCAGAGCAACAGCGTAGCTGTAGGCAAAAACCTATACAATCCTGCCACCCCTCGTAAGAGGGGCTGGGCGTAGCCCAGTAGGGGCTTTAGCCCCATGGCAGGTGCGTGACGACTTTTTGCCTGCCCGCAGGGCACTCTGGCTTTAGCCAGAGTAAGGGCGTAGCCCTAGGCAAAAATCTATAGTTTTTCACTTTTCACTTTTAGCTCTTAGTTAAAAATGTGGGGGCGATTGTATGAAATTTACAGAGATTTTAAAGCAGTATCCCGATTTGAAACCCTTGCTTGCCAATATGCCAGAGGAGTTGCGTGAGCATTTTCGTCTGGCGCAGTACAAGGCCAATGGATTTATCCATGAAAAAAACACCCAGCTAGATGCCTTTGGCATTTTGTGCAAGGGTGAGTGTCGCATCGTGAATATTTTAGCCAACGGCAACGTGTATATGATTGAGCGGAACAAGGCGGTGGCCTTCATCGGGGAAGTGACGCTGATGGCAGGGGAAACCCTGTCCTCTGTCAGCATCGAAACTGTGACCCCTTGCGATGTGCTTTACCTGCCATTGCCTGATTTTTATAGCTGGATACAGCGTGATATTGGCTTTTTGTATCACTTAAACCAACAAATCGCTAGAAAACTATATACCACCTCCTCCGCCCAAGGAGAGCGACAATATTACCCCGTGCAGTATGTGGTGCTCAGCTATTTGCTGAAGGCTTGGGAGGGTGATAGCCACAAGAAAAAGCAGTTTGTGCTGGGCGAAACACGGCAACAAATGTGCGAATCCATGGGCTTGACCGTGAAAACTCTGAACCGCACCATCTCCGCCTTTCGTGACAGTGGTTTGGTGTCCATCCAAAAAGGGAAGGTGTCTTTCGCCGCCACCCAAGTGGAGCAAATGAAAAAAGAAGCCCAAGTGTATGTGGGCAAAAACCGCAGAAGCTAAGAGAGTTAAAGGAGGGATACCACCATGGCAAACATCACCGAAGTCGTTGCGGCGCTCATCTGGGATGGGCATCGTTTTCTCATTTGTCAGCGACCTGCCCACAAGGCAAGAGGGCTGCTTTGGGAGTTTGTGGGCGGTAAAACTGAAGCTGGCGAAACGTCGCAACAGGCGCTGATTCGGGAGTGCCAAGAGGAGTTGGGCATCACCTTGAACGTGGGGGAAATCTTCATGGATGTGACCCACGAATACCCTGATTTGACCGTCCATTTGACCTTGTTTAACGCCACCATCGCCCATGGCACACCCCAACTGTTGGAGCATAACGCTATGGCGTGGATTGGGATTTCTGAGATTGAAAACTACGATTTTTGCCCTGCAGATGTGGAGATTTTGGCACAAATTCAAGCTAAAGCACCACGGTGCCAGTGGCCCAATTTGCTGACCTCACCGCTGTACATGGAGTACCACGACCACGAGTGGGGCGTGGCCTCTCACGACGATGGGTATTTGTTTGAAATGCTGGTGTTGGAGTCCTTCCACTGTGGACTGTCATGGCTGTTGATGCTGAAAAAACGAGAGGGATTCCGTACTGCGTTCGATGGGTTTGACCCTCATAAAATCGCCAACTATGACGATGCAAAAGTGGCGGAATTGATGGATAATCCTCAGATTGTCCGCAACAAAGCCAAGATTTTAGCCACCATCCAAAATGCCAAAAGCTACCTACAAGTGGTGGAGGAATTTGGCTCCTTCGACCGCTATATCTGGTCGTTCACCGACGGACAAACGGTGCGCCATCCCTTCGACGGCGTCACCAATCGCAACCACCTCTCCGACCGTGTTTCTAAGGACATGAAGCGCCGTGGCTTCAAGTTCATGGGCACCGTCACCACCTTTTCCTACCTAGAAGCCATCGGCGTGATGAACAACCACGCTGAGGACTGTTTTTGTTGTGAAAGTGCTTGCAATTGAGAGGGTTTACCATGAAAGTATGGATGAAACGAAGCACAATGCTATCCCTTGAGCTGACCGTTTTGGCAGTTGCGCTGTATTATTTGGGTGGGCAATGGTGGCTCAAAACCGTTGCCATCGCCACTGGCACCACCTGTTATCATTTTGCCATGCGTTTGGCGGTGGGCACTTGGTATCAGTGGAAATTTGCCAATCAAATGGACTATCATCATGGGTGGTTTGCCCCAAAATCTTGGGAAAAACCACTGTATGACAGGTTGCAGGTGAAGCGTTGGAAAAGGCATTTGCCCACTTATGACCCTGCTGTTTTTGACGTGAAACAGCACAGCTATCAAGAAATTGTTATGGCCATGTGTCAGTCTGAATTGGTACATGAAACCATTATAATATTATCGTTTTTGCCCATTTTTGTATCCTATTTCTTCGGTGCCAGAGGCGTGTTTCTCGTCACATCCATTCTGGCAACCATGGTAGATTTGTCCTTCGTGGTGATGCAGCGATACAATCGGCCACGGATGGAGCACTTGATGGCACGGATGAAAAAGTATTGATGATGGCATACAAATCGCCCACCTGTGGAGTGTTGTGGAGAAATCTGCCAAACACAGGTGACAATGTGGAAAAATCGTGCTATGATGGAAATAAAAACAGAGAGGGAGGGCGTTTGTGATGCCTGTATTGTTGATTTTAGGGTTCTTTTTGCTGATGGTTTTCTTGCTTTACATGGGCTGGGAAGTGGCCTTTTGGATACTCTTCGGCCTGCTGTGCCTAATAGCCGCAGGAGCGATTTGTATGCTGATTTCCATCTTCGCTTCAGGCGGAACGCCCACCGCAACCCCGCCGTCTCCCAAGGAAAATCACAACCAAACCGAAGAAGAATTCAACGAAATGGCCATGACCAACCTGTACGCCAATTATTATTTGGATCAGGATAAGAAGGACAAATGACGCAAAAAGGAGACCACCTCATGACACTATCTCAACAATTTCAACAAGCCTTGCTGACCGCCTGCCAAACAGCGCAGGCCGAAGTGAAAGGCTGTCAAATGACACGACTGCTGCAAACCATCGACAAGCGTGGCGGCGTAGAAACCGTGCAAGAGCTATGCCGTCGTGGACGGTTATCCGATGGTTTTGATGCTCTGAAACAAGCCAACCGACTGGATTTATCCCCAGAAGCCATCGTCATCCAGAAACCCTTCGGCACATTGTTTACCGACGACGAAGTGAACGGCTGTTACGACGTGCTAGTGGAGTGTGGATATTTTGGGTGAGGAGGGCTCTGCCTTGGAACTGAAAACGACGCACCTGACAATCATAGAGATTGACCAAGAAACAGCGCAACAACAGGCTAGCTATGATAGCGCTCAGGCGGTGCAAGCGCATATGGGTACGTTGTCTGATGAAGCGTTGCTGGAAATAGTGGGCGCCAAGGCGCAGTTGCAAGAACTGTTTGATATGCTGGAGAAAATGGCTCATAGCCAAGACAAGCAGTATTTTGGAGCTTTTTTGAAAGGTCGCCAAATTGGGTGTATCACCTTGGTAAATCCCCAATCAACTTGCCCGGAATTGCAAATTGAGATGCAAGAAGCATTTCGTGGGCATGGCTATGGACGTGAGTTTTTGAATGGATTTTTAAAAGGGCTGTTTGAAAAACGACCTGATTTGACCGTTCAATATACGGTGCTGCCATCCAACGAGCCAAGCTTGGAGCTGGTGTGCAGAATGGCTTTTTTGCAAGTGAGCAACAATCCAGTGGAGCGCTTCTTTGTAAAACGCTATCATATTTCGGCGTTATCCAAGATGGCGTATAGAGCCCATGAAGGGTGTACAAACCATAAGCCAGAGCTAGAGAAAGATAGCCGTTGTGGATGCTTTTATTGTTTGAAAAGTTATGACCCCAAAGAGATAGAAGAGTGGCTTATTGCTGACAATAATGCTGATCGTCGAGGTACGGCGCTCTGCCCCTATTGTGGCATTGACGCCGTCATCGGTGAGTACTCGGGGTATCCTATTACCAAAGAGTTTTTAGAAGCCATGTATCAAATCTGGTTTACTGCGGGGTAAGGGCGATGCGTGCAGGAAAAGATTCTAGCCTTGTTGATATACAAAAAAATAGCACAGTAGATTCGAGAAATCTACTGTGCTATTTTTGTTTAGGTGGAATCAATCCTTGCCGAACACGTCTTCGTTAGTGTATCGCACATCAGTAGACTCGGCATCCTTATCCGCTTCATCTAAAAGTTCCTCGATTTCCGCAGGGTCTAAGGCATCCTCCGTCATGTCTTTGGTGCCGCCGCCGAAGTACTAGCCTTTTGACTCTACAAATTCGATGAAGGCATCCAAGAATTCGTCGTGTGACACGTCGACTTCGGTGGAAACGCACCCTTGGATTTCAAACACATTGCGTTCGCCACCCACACAGTACCGCCGCAGAGCATGGTACAGCCGTTGTTTGTTGCGGAACAGTTGGCGGCGCATTTTTAGGCGTTCTTGGGCTTTTTCTTCGGGAGAACGTGGGGGCAAACCCAGTTCATCCCACCACTCGTCTATGTCGCTGGCGGTTTCGGCATAGTAGGCGTCTTGTTCCTCAGGGGACAGTGCTTCCAACGCTTCCACTTCGGCGACGGATTCGTCCAAAACGTGTCGTTCGGCCTCCATGTCCGCTTCTGCAAAGCCGAAAAAGGTCAGTTCGTAAAGGGTGTCCACTAGTAGGGGAACGGCGCCCACGTCCTCCAAATTGGCTGCATTGACCTGATAGCCCATGATTTCCGCCCATGGCACAAATAAATAGGAATAGCTCTCAGGGAAAACCTCGCTGCGGATGCCAGCGTCCAAGGTTTCGTCGGACAAAGTGGCTGTGTCAACCGTGTTTTCCAAGATGGGGCTGTAGGGAATGGGGCGAGCCATTGTCTCGGCCTTGTATACAGCGGTGTCCATGTGGGATTCACCGTCATCTTCGTAGACAATCCCCAGCAAAACGTCATCAGTGGGGACGGCTTCCAGCTTCAGCAGGCCTTCGATAAGCGTGGCATAGTTGGCATAAATCTTGGGATATTTGGCGGTATTCAGGTCATAAAGGGTAATGGTGTAGCGGACGATGTCCTCCGCGGAGTGTTGTGCCAACAGTTGTTGAATGGTCATAAGCGCCTCCTTTTTAAGCGGTGAAGTAGCCGTCTATATCAAATGTCTGGTGGCCAAATTCTTCTGGAAACTTGGTTTTTAGCCAAGTGGCCTTGTCCTTTATTTGGGCGATGATAGGGTCGATGTCGTAGTTTGAATAGGTACGAGCACCTGCTAAAAAGGAGAGAATATCGTTGCCAAAAATCCGTTCATCGTGGTCGATTTCGGACGTGTGAGCATGGGTGGCATAGGTCACGAACAAGCAATCGTCTTTCAAGAAATGATTGCTGAATAGGCAAGGTTGATAGACCAGTTTTGCGATGTTTTTCGTGGAGAGATACCCAAAACACTTGTAGTATCGACCGTAAACATACCAAGCAGGCAAGTCCTCTGGCTTGATTTTGGTTCTATAAATGCCGCCCGAAAACAAGTAGCCGCCTTCGTCAACAACATAGTGAGGCGCACCGCTTGCGAAGGAGATTTTTTGGATGGAATAGTAGTTGCTAGAGAATTTTTTCATACGCACACCTCCTCGTTTGGTGGGGCTATAGTGGTTTCTGTTCGCACTATAACACAGGTGGGATAGAGTGTCAATGGGGGTGGATTTGCCGTGTTTTAGCTGCTTTTGATGGTTTTGTAGCCTGTTTTTGCTGTCGTTTATCTGTGAAAGTGAGAATATTTTGAATGTTAAAATGGCTGTATTATGCTATTTTGTGAGATAATAAATATAATTATCGCCATTTGAAAATATAGCTTTCAAATAGAAAAAAGCACCGCCCCTACGCTTATCGTACACAAAACGCGGGGGGTATCGGTACAAAAGTCAGTACCCTCTGAGGTGTAAAAACTTGCATATTGGGGGCCGATATGGTATATTTTTGAAAGGACAGGTGGCATGTGTGGGAGATAATGGGTGAAAATTTATTGCTCGCAAAATGTGTACTAATTCGTCCGCTTGTGGTATCGATTCAACATAGCCTTAGCTAACAATATCATGCCTACGGAGACCTCTTTTTCAGTATGTTTTCTATTTTGCTAATGTAATAAAAATAGCACATGCTATCCTATCATTGTCGTCATTTATTGTCGAGTAAATGAACGGTATAATAGATATATCTAAAAGAGGGGCGGGTGTTGTTTGGTATCGTGTGTGCTTGCACCCTTGGGCTATTTGACTTTGGTATCATCATTGATTTGCTGATTTTATTGTTTAAACCCAATCCTTATTACCCATAGAAAATGAAATTCAGGAGAGATCAATATGCAAAAGAAACTATATGTGCTTTGTCTTATGATAGTGTTATGTGGAGGACTTGTAGGTTGTGCGGATTCCTCCATAGAGGCAGACTTTAATACCGATACAACGGAGAGGAACGACAGCACGATTGCTGCTGATAATTTCTATGAAACAGCAATTACTGAATATCTAGCGGCTAAAGAATTCGTCGAGGGGGAAAATATAAAGTTAGATATTGCAATTTCTGATGCAGAAGAACTCGTCCAATCGGATAGATCTGTGTTGGACAATGCCTGTATTTTAACCCTTCAAAAAACAATTCTTGATGCAAAAGCAACTAAATTCGTTGTAGAAGAAATGCCAGATGAAACAGACGACATTCTTCTTGCTATTGACGCATTAAATGCTGTCAATTACAGCGATATAATTGGGAATTTAGTTGGACACAGTGAAAATTTGCAGGAGAGTCAGATGCAGTTTGCATTGGTGGATGCTCCATCTGAAGAATATATCATTGCTTGCTTGGAAGAGGTTCCATCAATTATAGCGATAGAGAGTGTGACTGAATTTAATGATCAAAATGGCATGCTCAATACCGATGGTGGGTATACTGCTCAAATCTTTTTTGCCAGCGATTTTGTCAATCAAACGCTTGTGAAGGGCACAAGTGCTATAGAAAAAGGCACGGCAGGCGGCGGCAGTATAGAGGTCTATGCGACGCAAGAGGACGCTTTGAACCGAAATGCGTATTTGGAAGAGCTAGATGATACGTCGTTGGACACGGGTTCTCACACGGTGATTGGCACGGTTTTAGTTCGCACATCAAAGACATTGAATGCAGAGCAACAAGAGGAATTGGAGCAATTTATTATAACGGCCTTGACGGATTTAGATGGCGCAGTAACGTCATGAGAAATATAAACAACTATCATCCCAGTCGATATAATACACATAAATACCAATTGATTGAGCCTGGTATTTATAAAATAGATGACCGCTTTGTTACGAGTCTGAGCTTTGTTCAAGAGCCGGATCTCGGTGAAGGTTGTAGCGCGGCATACATTTCTCAATATCCGTTAGAAGATGTACTAGAGCGGTTTTGCGTGTTTGTTAGCAATTTCTATCCGGGGCGAAACACCCCTTGTTCAGAGGTGTGTTATCTTGAATTTGCAAGTAAAGATATAGCAGATATTCGGAATCTTAGGTCAATTATTGGGATGCGTGTATATAATCGCATTTGCAGTGAAAATCCAAATAGGGTTGCGTTAATTATTGAGTCGGCATAAAGGGAAAGTGGGGTGCATGGTGATAAAAAAGGTATATAGATATTTGTCGCTAGGCTTAGTTGTTGCAATGTTTATTCAATGCCTGTCTGGGTGTTCAACACAGACCACTGACACAAGTTCATCCGCTGGGAATCTTCAAGAGGAATTCATTTATGAATCGTTTATCTATGAGGAGGAAATTCAAGAGGAGCATCTGGAAGAATCGTATATTGTAGAACACTTAATCTATGAAGATGGACTATATGAATATCAACTGACTGAAAATATTGTGAGTCAGGCCTATGTTGTAGAGCTTGTCGTCAGCGACCATATGGAAGAAGATTTCTTAGCACAGTTGCCTGATGACATAGAAGGTTGCGACATTGATTGGGTGGCGGTTGCTGGAAAGTTTGCGGTGGGTACGTCCATTATTATAGCGTCTGGCGTAATATGTGTGGCAACTGGTGGGTCTACGTTCTTTACATTTGTATCGCCTGCAAAAGTTGCTAAAGACGCCTTTTTCGGAGCGGTTATTGGTGCAATTTTAGATAGTGTCATAGAGAGTTTGGCGGATGGGGAGATTCCTTCTATAGAAACAATAGAGTTTGATATTGAAGGGGCCGCAGCAGGGTACATGTGGGGGGCCATCGAAGCGGTTGGATTTAGTGCCTTGTCAAATGTGAAACGCTTGGCGCAATTCAAAAGTGTCACAGGTGGGATGCTTAAAATCAATCAACAAGGCATAGTATTCAGCGATGCAGGCAAGCGAATTGGACAAGCGCTTTTTAATGCAGATGGAACATGGTGCCTCGTGGATGAGCTTACCAATACTGTGCGAGTATTTAACTCGGCAGGGGATGAAATTATAGCGACAGCTGCAAAGGCGTTGCCTGCTAATGCAAAGTTAGGAAGCTATATCGGTGGCGTTGTCGTCACGCACTACACTGATGATATGGGGCAAATTTTTCGCATAGGAGACAATCTGGTTCCTAATTTTAGCGGAACATTCAATGGGGCACAAATTAAAACTGACAGCCTTGGTCGATTGACAAGCAGTTCTGTGGAAACGTTAGCGTTAAAATCTGAAGGGACATGGCGAAAATATATTTCAGAATCTATAGAGGTGATTGGAAAAGGTTCCCAACAGGTGGGAGACCAACGTGGCCATTTAATTGCAGACTGGTTTGGCGGTGACAATACAATGGCAAATCTTGTGCCCATGAGTGCACAAGCGAACCAAGGAGAAATCAAAGCGATTGAGACCAGTTTGGCAAAAGCGCTGGGGCTAGGGCAAGAAGTTAGCTTATCAATAGATGTGTTATATAAAGGGACTAGCTTTAGACCAGATAGTTTCCAATATATATACACCATTGCTGGCGAAGTATTCACTGAAATTATTAAGAACATATAAGGAGAGAGATTATGAGAGAGAACAAGAAAACTCTGAAAAAATTGCTGCCTTGGGGTATTATGCTCACTATGCTTATGACTGGCTGTAGCGACAGTGATGCCACGGAAGAAACCCGTACAGATATTTTTGAAGCACAAACTGCAATTGCATATTCTTCTGGGGAGGATGGGGAGTGGAGCTATGGGAACCAACGAAAGGAATTCCCCCTTACGGATGCGTGTTATGCACGAATCGCCAGCACAATTATTGCGGATAAATCAAAAGATGTAGATACTGAAGTAACCGTTACATATCGGTTCACAGGGGTAGAAAATTGTACAATCCAACTCTCGGATGGCAAGGCGTCAGAAGTGAAAACTAGCGATGATGATACAGTGGAATTTACCCGTGTCCTGTATGCGCAGGATGAGGACGAAGCAGCTGAGGATTTTGCCATCTTTAGATATACAACATCTAGTGAAGCAAGTGTAGTTTTGGAAGTCATTTACGACGATTTCGTCGCGGAGAAATTTGATGATCGCAATACGATGTACTTTACCGCGGATGGCACTGCTCTGGCTATTGGAACTCATTGAGTTCTGCTGGACTGCCCGATGGCTCTTAGGTGGATTCTAGTACAGAATGAGCACGCTTTATTGATGTGGTAAATATTGTATATTTCACTCATCTTTGATATAATGGTATCAAGATCATGTTGCTACGTGAGATGAGGGGGATGTTTGTATGGGACGTGTTTCGACTAAGGAAAATAAAACGGTGTATCAGGTATGTCGTGAAGACTTGGGGTTATCTCGAGAAAAGGCGGCTGATTTGTTGCAAGTGGTGACACCGGAGCGGATTGAGAAAATTGAAAATGAGAAAATCAATCCGCAACCAGAGGATATTATGGCTATGGTTACAGCTTATGGCGCACCGAACCTCTGCAATTACTATTGTGCCAATGAATGTCCCATTGGCAAGCAATATGTACCAGAAATTAAGATAAAAGAGCTTCCACAAATCGTGTTGGAGATGTTAACTTCTTTAAATGCCATGGGTCGCAAACAAGAACGGCTGATTGAAATCACGGTGGATAATCAGATTGATAGTCATGAAATCCAAGACTTTGTAACCATCCAGGAAGAGTTGGAGAAAATATCCATTACGGTAGAGACATTGCAACTCTGGGTGGAGCGGATGTTAGCCAGTGGGGCCATTGATATGGATGCTTATCTCGCTTGCAAAAACAAATAATGCCGATAGCGCCATCTTAGGATGGCGCTATTTTTGCGCTATTTTGCTATTTTGGTGAAAAAAGGCAGGCTTATTTTGCTGAACCCGTCCTGTTTTGTTTGATGAGTGGGCGCTATAATAAGTATATCAAAACAAGCAACGAAAGGATGTGGACGCTATGACAACGAAAGAACGCATCCTCACCATACGGCTCAAGGAGAAAATGGTGAAGCGTGTGGGTGAGACAAAAGTGAAAATAGCAACAGTGACAGATGGAAAGAAGGTGTGTTGTGATGGGAAAAAGTAAATGGGTTTCGTTTTTCCTATGCCTGTTTTTTGGTATTTTAGGAATTCACAAGTTCTATGAAGGGCGAGTGCTTTTTGGGATTTTATATCTTTGTACTGGTGGCCTTCTGGGTGTAGGAGTCGTGATTGACTTGATTATTCTACTATTTAAGCCAAATCCGTATTATCCGTGAAAATTATTAAATGAGAAATAGGAGGGAATTGTTATGGGAAATTTGGAGAATATTTGGGGATTGGCTGTTGTTATGATTCTAATAGTGATATTGTTGAATGGGTGTCTGGAGAAATTAGGGGAGGGAGCGAGAAGAAAAGCAAAAAAGAGCAGGTTCAATAAAAATATATCGGAAGAAGACTTTGCAGAAATTGTATATAAAGTCGTAAAGCGTGTTAAACGCATTGAGTACATGAAGGTGACAGGAGAATTGGTGGAGTGCAGGGTGTGCTCAGAAAGTGGATTGTCATATTGGAACTTTATGTTAGATTTTGACGATCGTGGAAAGATTACTGGTAAATATCAGGTTACAACGGAGAATCATGATTCGAATATTCCGAATAGATTGGGTGATACAATACAAGCGCAAATCCTTGGCGCTTAATGCAAGGCATAAAAACAAATTACGAAGGAGAGAACATCATGAATCAACTATACGTCCTCACTGACAAAAAGGCGGAGGTGGTGACAGAACATACCTATGAAGCTGAGTTAGAGCTTCAGACGATTGTTACGGAGAACCCCCACCTTTTGCTTGCGCCCAGTAGCGCAAAGCAATTGTTTCTGATTGAACCAGAGTTTACATTGCCAGAAGATGAAGGCTCTAGCAATTCCTTTTCGCTGGATCACTTGATGGTGGATAGCGATGGTGTGCCTGCATTGGTGGAAGTAAAGCGGAGCAAAGACACCAGAATCCGCCGTGAAGTGGTGGCGCAAATGATGGATTATGCCGCCCGCATGCGTTGTGTGGATGTGGATAGCTTGCGGACGTTGTTCCAAGATGAGAATCAAGAAGAAGGTTTGGAAGAATACTATACAGACGAGTTCTGGGAAAAGGTCTCTGCCAACTTAAAGGCTGACCGTATGGCGCTGTATTTTGTGGCAGATGAAATCCCATCTACACTGGTCACCATGATGGATTTTATGCGCAGAACTATGTCTGGCATTGCCGTTTATGGCGTGGAAATTAAGGAATACCAGTCTGATGGAACGGTGCTGTTGTCGTCTTCTGTGATTGGCGGATATGAGCCCGAACCCATCCAAGTGGGTCAGGAGTGGGACGCTACTAGCTTTGGAGCACAGATGCGCTGTTTGCATGATGACGGACTTATCGATGTGGCTAAGAATCTGCAAACCAATTGTGCTGGTTTGGGCTATACCATTTTATTTGGTCGTGGAATGAAACGCCCGTCGTTTCGAGGTGTTGTGGGAAAAACCACTGTGTTTCAAGTGGCGATTTCTGCCTATGAAGCACAACCCAAATGTAGCATCGAGATTTGTTTGCCCCTGATGCAACGGGCACTTGGTCACGAGTCTGATGAAAAACTGCGCACACTGTTTAACGACTTCCCAGACAAAGAAAAAGCAATCGAAGATGAAAACATCCGTAATACGCCTCAATATTTGTACTATACACTGTCTTATTTCAAAAACAGCCAGCGACTCAAAGAGCTGTTGGAAAAGCTGGCTGCTGTAGAGGCGGAATTGGCCAACTAAGAACTACAAAAAGAGCACGCAGACCAAACTCTGCGTGCTCTTTGCAATTTATTGGAAAAAAGTGTATACTAAATTTGAGAACCCCATTATTTGTCTATTTCGTTTGATATAATCATTTTAAAGGGAGGCGCTACCAATGCTTGATTATGGCTCTAGCAAAGGCTTTCGGCTGATTCATATGTATGAACTCTTGAACAAGGGGCAGGTGTTATTTAAGGAGCAACTTGTCCAAGCCTTCGGCATCACAGAGAAAACTTTTCAGCGTGATATTGACGATTTGCGCACCTATCTTTGTAGCACCCACTTCGATGAGGGTGAGGTGTCCATCAAATATGACCGTATCAAGGGTGGGTATTATTTGGTGCGGATGGAGCGTGAATGGCTGACCAATCAAGAGGTATTGGCACTGTGCAAAATTTTGTTGGAGAGTCGTGCTTTTTGCAAAGAGGAGCTAGACCCCTTGGTTGATAAGTTGGTGACACAGGCCAGTCCCGATGCTCGTCACGAGGTAGCGGAAATTATTCGCAACGAAAAGTTCCACTATGTGCCCCTGCGTCATGGTCAAGCCCTGATGGATTCCATTTGGGGGCTGTCCCAGTGTATTTTGAAGTCTGAATATATAGAAATGACCTATCGGCGTGGCGATGGCGCCACAGGTGTCTATCCGCTGAAACCATCTGCCATTTTGTTTTCGGAATATTACTTCTATTTGATTGGCTTTATGGCAGATGAGTTGAGAGATTACCCCATTATTTTCAGGGTTGATCGCATTGTCAGCTTCCGTGGCATGGGTGAAAAATTCCATGTTCCCTACGGCAAGAAGTTCAACGAGGGAGAGTTCCGCAAGCGTGTGCAGTTTATGTATAGTGGTCCTTTGCGGATTGTGACCTTCGAATATAGTGGTCATTCTGTGGAGATGGTTTTGGATCGACTTCCCACGGCGGAAATCATCAAGGAGGAAGCTGGCGTGTATACCATCCGTGCGGAGGTGTACGGCGACGGCATTGATATGTGGCTAGGAAGCCAAGGTGATGCAGTGAACGTGTTGGATTGAAATAGGAGGAAAAGTTATGAAAAATGAAGAACACCCATGTCCCATTTGCAGAAAGACTATGTTTGAATCATGGATATCATTTGACATCTGTGGGTTTTGTGGATGGGAAGATGATATTCCTGAAGAAGATGAGGAGAGCCCTGATAGCATCACGGGACCCAATGAATATGAGCTTTTGGAGTATCGACAAAGATATCGAGACGGTTGGTTGCCAGATTGTCTTGTGAAAGATTTTGTAGAAAGAGATGATAATAAGCAAGTCTTTCATCCAGATATCGGCATTTTACAATACACTTACAACCTGTTTTCCTTCCCGGAGGACTACTTTACCAGCAGAACCGCCGAGGAGCTACATATCACTGCGGCGCAACGGCAAGAGATTATCCAGATGCAACAAGATGCCCAGCGGTATCGGGATGACCCAGAATATCGAGAAATTGTGGATGAAATGGCCCGCAAGAAAGCGCAGGAGCTTTTGAAGCTATTTGAAGAAGCATGACAGAAGTGAGAGGAGCGTTCCTATGAATCAAGAAAATTTGAGCAAAATCCTTGCTAACTATGGTGATAAGTTAGAATTTCTCAATACAGACCCCCAGGATGAATGGTTTAAATGGGAAGCAGTCCAGCGGTTTCAGCAGGAGTGGGCAAAAGATTTGCCCTTCGCTGAGAAGCTCAAAGAGGCCACATCCAAGAGTTCTGTGCTACTGGATAACGGCCATGTTTCGCCATTGAGCGGCATTCTAAAGATGGCAGAGTGTGCGCCACAAGAGGTGGAGCGACTCTTTGTGGAGGTGCTGTTTGCTGACGATGGTGGCGATTTGGCATTGCGCCAGCATCATATGGATGCCTTTTTGGAAGGTATTGAAGCTGTCCGTCAGCAACATTTTCCCCAGTGCTGGAAGTATGGGCAAAATCGCAATACCGCCTCTGTGTACCTAGCCCTCTATGCCCCAGAGGACAATTATATTTACAAGCACACCGCCGCTGAGGCGTTTGCCAAACACTCAGAATTCGGCTTCGATATTGGCATCGGTGAGACCTTTAGCCTAGCGAATTACTATAAGCTATGCGATTTGCTGGTGGCGGCGTTGGAAGCCGATGCGGCATTGGTTAAGAAGCAGGAAAAGTACCGTAATAATCTCTATACAGATGAAAAGCTACACCTATTGGCCTTTGACGTGATGTATTGCGCCAAAACCTATGGGCTGTATCATGGGGTGGAGTCCCTGACTAAGCGTGAGAGTCTTCAGGCACAAAAACTGGCAGATCAGGAAGCGCAAGAGGCACTGGTTCGCCTTGCGAAGGTGGAACAATTGCAACGAGAAATCCATCAGCTAGAGCAAGAGAACGAAGAATTTTACGCCATCTCCCTGCTCCATGTGCAGGTGCATCATAAGCAGTACGGCGTCGGAATGATTATTGCCCAAACAGGGACAACGGTCATGGTGGAATTCCAAGAGAAAACCACAAAATTTATCATCAACAAGAAGTTTTCTGCCAGACCTACCTTTGAAAACGACGCAGAAATCGTAGAAATTTTCACCCAATATGACGTGCGTACTACGCAAATTGAGCGATTGAAAAAGGAATTGGCAAAATTATCAGTATGACACAAGTGCTGGTGAGTTATGAAATACAGATTATTTCTAGGGTGGGAGGTCATGAATCATGTTGACAAAACCATTGCATGGGTGGACAGACTTTCAGCTAGAAGGGACGTCTACACACGCATTAAGCTTTCTTGATGATATTGCCTATGAATGGTTAGACCATGCTATACACGGGCTGGAAACATTGTCACCGTTTTGCGTAAAAGGATATTTGGAGCCCGATAGATTTTTGTGTACAGTAAGCTTTTGCAATTGTCATATTATTATTGAGGATGACGAGCGAGACCCTTTAACAGAAGAGGATATTTTGAGTGAATATTCCCATACCAGTATGATTGCTTTTTGCAAATATCTGCATCAAGACATTAGTCAGTATTTTGAAGAATGGGTTTCATTTGCGGATTGGAGGCATAACGCAGAAATAGACAAAAGGGATGAACTAACCCTAAAATTAAAAAAGCTAGAAGATTTGATTGCTGAAAAAGAATATTTCTGGGATGAAAATCGTTGCTTTTTATAATGAACGATGCAATGTGGTTTGCCGGTTGGTTTGGAAAGTGAGGGAGCTATATGAAAACTGAATTTTTATTTTATGAATTCTTGGATTATGAAAACGGGAAAATTGCATGCTTGGAGATGACTGGAGACGAGGAAATTCCAATCAATATTTTCATTGATAATGCCGAAAACGTTCATATTCAAGCCAAAGAACACTGCGATATTGATGTCATTGGTATTGGTAGCAACATTGAGGTCTTTGCGTCTGAAGCGGCATTGAAGAATACGAAGCAAATGTTGGCGCCCATAGCACTCATTCCAATGGGTACATTTCCTGTTGACTCTAATCGTGACAATTTTGAGCCATCACCACATATTCTGTTCTCGGGAAAGGTACTGGCAGTAGAGTATAACGCAGATGCGACACCGTCAGATGCAAATTATTGTATTACTGTAGAAACTTTGGGTATGACTTTTACAGTCTACACACGATACGAAGCCACTATTGCTGTTGGATATATTGTCAAAGGCGTTGCATGGCTCTTTGGTGATATGGAAGTTCATTGTCTGACTTAAACATACAACAATTGGAAATCAAAGTTTTTATCATAAACAATCAGATGTGGTTTGCCGGCTGGGTGGGATGATAAGATAGAGAAGAACACCCGGTTATGTTCCAGTGGAACATAACCGGGTGTTAGCCATTTAAGACTATCATAGAAAAAGTTCGCCTTTTTTGCTTTCTACGGGAATATTGATCCTGTCAATGTAGAGGCGTAAAAAATATACCATATTGGACCCCAATATGGTATATTAATTTCAAAAGGGAGTGATGCAGATGGAAACACGGGTTTTGAAATTATCTAGTGTAAAAGCAGGCGGTTCGGCGGGGGTGCATACATTAAAATATCGGCTGGGATTGCCTAGTCAGTGGGTGAAAGCCATGGGGCTTGATGGCGCAGAGCAAGACCTGCTGGTGGGCTTTGATGGGACGCAAATCACCATCCGCAAAAACCTCACCTCTCAGATTGACCAGTTTTTAGCAGAGGCGGTGGCTGGCAATCACAAGGTTTGGGAGTATCACTACTACAACGGAAACGCGCTGTGCTCTCGCATCGTGGCAGACTTCACCGCCTGCGCCATTCGGGTGGAAAATCAGCCCGATACGCTCCTGATTCACACGGCTTTTGGTGCCACAGAAGACCCCGCTTGGTCTGATTTTATAGGCTTTTTAGAAGAGCGTTGCGTGCCACGAAAGCGAGAAGGCATTGCGGACTATTTGGCCACTTTGGGAGTGGAGTCCTATGACCCTGTGGCCATTGTTTCGGCAACCCAAGGGCGCATGGCAGAAGATCAGCAATGGTTGGAGGTGGTAGAACCATGGTGAAGAAAACCGTGGTGGCAACAGCTGCCAAAGGTAATCAAGACAAGTGGTTAGACCATGGTCTGTGGTATAAATTAGACACGGGCTCTTTTGAATCTTTGGCGGAGACTGTGGCCTCTCAGCTGCTAGAAAAAAGCAATATCCAATCCCAGTTGGGCTATCAGATTGTACCTTATGAAGTCACAAAAGTGATGCGCCACGGGCAACAGCGGACAGCGTGTGTGAGCCCCAATTTCTTAAAAGAGGGGCAAACCATCGTCACTGCCGATCACCTGCTTCGCCGTGCGGTGGGCGCAGATTATCAGACCCAAGTGTTTGCTAAATGCAGAACCTATCCTCAGATTCTTGAGACCTTTGTGGACGTGATGGTGCAGGTCACTGGCTTGGTAGATTTTGGCGCCTATTTGACGTTGCTGTTTGAATGTGACTGCCTGATTCGCAATGTGGATCGGCACCTGAATAACATTGTGGTGCTCTGGTCGCCAGAGGGATATGACTATTGCCCCATCTTTGACAATGGCGCCAGTTTTCTGCTGAACCCACTGGAGTATCCGCTGGATGTCAGCGCCAAATCTTTGGTGAAGGGCATCAAAGCCCAACCCTTTCGCTATGCCTTTTCTATCCAAGTGCGGCAAGTACGGAAATTGTATGGGCAACAGCTCCAATTGACCATCGCCCACCAAGAGCTAGCACAAATCGTGGATGACCAACTGCACCACTATCCGCTTATGTACCAAGGTTATCTGAGGGAATGAGTGCTAGAGATTGTGGCGTTGGGACGGAGCGTGTTGGAGGGATGATGAAATCCCACTACATTCTACTACTTATATAATACTCGACAAGGTATTACATAAGTAGTAGAATGTTTTTATAACAAATGCAAGCGATTGGGAGGGTGCACAATGTTGAATATTGATCAGATTTTAGACGAGCTGTTAGCAAAAGACACCTACAAAAAGCATTTTCGGAAATACAAGAAAAGCATGGTGACAAACCTGTTTAAGCAACTGCGGAAAAAGTGCGGTGCCAGTGAGGTGGACGATGACCAGTTGGATTTTGCCATGCGAGAAACGGTGCGCTCGTACACCAGCGATAAAATGTCGGCCATTGGAGTATTCCGCATTTTGGAGCAGTATCTTGTGGATGTCCATGGTGCAAATTTGACGGTGCAGTTCCCTGTGATTGATGTATCCAACTCCTTCGAACGATTGATGTATCTGTCCAAAGTGTTGCAAGTGGCGGACAAAAGCGTAGACGATTTATCCGATGAATTGTGGGTGAGCACACGGACTTTGGAAGAGGATTTGGCACGGCTCCGTGGCACCGTTGACCCCATCCAAATCTGTGGCATTCCCTTTGTGGTCAACGATGTGACTAGAGGGCATGGCAAGGTGGAATTTGCGTCTACAGTGCATCCGCTCTTTCTCACTATGAACATCACCCAAGTGATGACCATGCTGAAAGGGTTGCAACATATGGCGCAAGATCCGCTGATGGCAACCTACGCCCAAGTGTCTGCCAGCCAGATTTGGATGCAACTTTCTACCTATGCCAAGGAGCGGATTTTATATGTGACAGATGCCTTGATGGCGGAGGATGCGTCGTGGTATCGCAGTTTGCAGTGGGAAGCAGATACACGGTTCCAAACGGAATCCCAGTGCAGTTGTACCGTTGGGTGCGGTGTGTTGATGAATTGTTTGAAAAATGGTAAATCGTGCTTCGTAGAGTATCAATGTGACGGCGGCGGTGTGGTGTTTTATGAAAACTGCTTTGTCAGTTTTGTAAATGGGGGCACAAGGGAAGTGGAATTGCGGTGCGACAGCGGAACGATTACCATTGCATCGGCGCAGGTGCTCCGCAGTGCCTATTCAAAAGAAGAATTGATTTAAAACTTGAAGCCCGGCTTCATAGTCGGGACGAGATGTGTGTGATAGTATATGGTTACAACAAAAAACAAAGGAGAACACACCATATGAAACACACTTTTTATCGCCCCACAGAGGTCAACTGCCAAGAGATGCAAACCATCGTTACCAAGCTGAAAATGGATTTCCAAACTTTGATTCAAGAAGATGTATCCAAAGAGGGTTGCATGGATTATGCCCAGTCTGTGGTGGCCACTGGTTTGCCACTCCCCAAAGATCCCACTATGACTTTTTGGGGTCTGCAAGATCCTCGGAGCATGCCTTCCGATGCGCGTGTTGAATTTTTCTACATGCCAACTTATTACACTGTGGCCATGTTGATTTACATGTTGGAGCAAGGGTGCATTGACAAAGAGTCCATCCCAGAGTTTGAAACGGTGTTTTGCGGTGGGCTGAAAGCGTGTGCTGGTCGTCATATGATGGGGCACGGCTATGAAAGTACAGAAGGCTTGCTAGATGCCTTGGAGATTTTCCAAGCCGCAGGTGCATTTGCATTTTGCAAAAAGCACCCCAACACTTGCCCAACATTTGTGGAATGCTTGCTGGATGGATATGATTTCATCAAACACTCCCTAGCAACCAACCGCACCCGTGGAGAATGGGGCACCGATTATGCACAGCGCATGGCCAGTTTGGTGGAGTTGGTGGAGAACGTACAAATGGGGTTTGTCATTACGGATGGGGTTTTGAAAAACTATACCAATGCTGAGACAGAGGTGATTGTGCCAGAAGGTGTCACAGAAATCGGAGGAAAAGCATTTAGAGATTGTCAAACAGTGGTTTCTGTGCAATTGCCTAGCACCGTTACCGCTATTGGGAGAGGCGCATTTTGTGATTGCACTGCGCTAGAAACCATTTGTATCCCAGATGGCATCACGGTTATTGACGAATATACCTTCGCTGGATGCGATAGCCTGCATAGTGTCACATTGCCAGCATCTTTAAAACGCATCGAAGCCAATGCATTTCTGGAGTGTGCGGCTTTGGAAGAAATTGAAATTCCCGAAGGTGTAGAATACATCATGGAAGATGCATTTTACGATTGCATTGCACTGAAAACAGTGATGATGGCTGACACTGTGCGGTATTTGGGCGGCGGTGTTTTTGAAGGCTGCACAAGCCTGAAGGATGTGGTGTTGTCTGCGAATTTGAAATGTATGGAAATGGAAGTCTTTCAGAATTGCACATCTTTGGAGCGAATCCGACTGCCTGAAACCATTGCAACGCTCGGTCGGTTTCTCTTCATCGGATGCACAAATTTGAAAACAATCGAAATCCCAGAAAGCGTGAGACCTATTTGGGAAGATGACTGCTCGTATGCTTTTGATGGTTGCGATGCCGAGGTTGTTGTTTATGAAACATGTGAGTAATAATGTGGGAATTTTAGAATGTGTTTGACTGGTGGTTTTAAAGTTCTTGTGATTAAAGAGGGAGGCTCTCACCGATATGGTGAGAGCCTCCCTCTTTGGATGCAGTGTCCTCAAAATTGAGATGGTTGTTTCGGTCTGGTCAATACTAAGAAAGGTCGTATAGAATAGCCAAGGCAATGAGTGAAAATCGTGGTACCTGACGTCCAGAGCGAGTTATGTTGGGGGATGATAGGGGGAAGCTGACACTACCCCAAAAGTAAGCTTATGCCGCCATGTTATGAGGCGGTATATTACTGATTAAGCTTACCCCTTGGGAGATAGTGGCGTGTTGGGGGATGATGGTCAAATTCACACCATGATAAAAAGTGATATGAAATGGATGAAAATATCCATTTTATATCACTTTTACTGTATGCAAAGGTTTTACACAAGTTCTGCGTGCTTCTTGTAGCGAATACGATACGAACATCTTCAGCAAGTACAATACACCGTGTTTTTGCCCTCGCCTGATTTTTTTATATATCCTAGTTCCAACATTTCCTTGATAATAGCATTGGCACGGGTCATCTTTACGTTTAGGAGAACCTCTACCTGGGCACGGCTAATGGCATCATGGGTGGCTAGATAGTCCATCACTTGCTGATGACTTTCACGGGTGGTCATAGTTGTAGCATTCACGTTGGGTAAGGTCACACGGAAAGCGCCTTGCACAGTATCAAAGCTGGGTTTGATGGGATATGCGCCGTAGGCACTCATCATTTTGCCGATGCCAATGCCGTAGGATTCTATCAATTTCATGCGATAGAATAGAGCGGCTAATTTTTCGTTCCGAGGCTGGGAGGCACCCATCATGATGGCATCAATGGACAGCCCAGAAACCAAACCACCAAGAGAAATAATCTCCAGTTTATCACTATAAATGTTGATGGCAATGCTACCACTGAAACTATAATCACGGTGGATGATGGCATTGAGTAACGCTTCACGGATGGCATCCACAGGGTAATCGCGACTATCCACACGGAGCAGACCTTCAAAGGTGGCTTTGGTAGCATTGTAGAAATCAACGCACTGATAGGCATCTGTTAATTGCTGAAATACCGAGCCACCGAATTCGTGGCGATCACGGAATATCGATTTATCTGTGCCTTGGAAAATAGCCACTTTAATGGAGTGTTTGCATTGGTTTGATACCAACAGCCCAAGGTTGGTATAGAGGCCATCTGAGGTAACGATACCAAGATTTTGTTTCTGAACCTCACCAAACTCGATGTTTCGTGTTTGCATTTCAGTTGCCAGGGTATCAAAGCTTAATGCTTGCTCCAGAGAACGATGATTTTCGAAGGAGTCACCGTCCGATAGTTTAATCATATTGCGAATAGCATCTTCGGAAGCGGGCGCAGAAGATGCCCCTTGGCGCACATAGACACCACTGGGCTTCAGACCCTTGTCGCCAAGATAATAAGGCTTTCGGGTGCCCTCGCAGACCGTTAATTTAATGATGGCTTTCTCACCGTGATAGAGCAGTTCCGTTTGGGTGAACATTGTCACATCTGGGCGAATGCTATCTCGTAAAGCATTGGTTAATTGAAGCAAGGTCTCATCCGTATTGGCAACACCAACCACTTGTCCATCATCTGTCACGCCGATATACACAATACCGCCGTAGGTATTGGCAAATGCAATAACCTCTTTCTTGATTTCTGGAATATATATCTCCTTCAATTCTACTCGTTCGGTTTCTTCAAACATGAAGCATCAACTCCTTACTATCATATTCTATCTTTCTATCACTGATAGTAACATGAATTGCGATAGAAAGCAAGAGAATTATGTCAGAGCGGCGTTGTTATTTGGAAATATCACATAATTGCACGCCAATATCAACAGCAATATCGCAAATTGTACCAAGTGCTGTTCTGTGGCCTCCTGTGTTAGTGGCAAGCTTTTTATAAACCTATCGATTGCTAAACACCACATTGACAAAAATCATAATATGGTAAACTATTTCGACAGGGCCAAATTCGAAACAATTAAGGTTAAAATTACTAAATCATAACTTAGTTATTGACTTTGCGAGCTGGGTGTGCTACTATTTTATCAATTGCAATGCACGTTTGATGCAGGAGGGGTGCTTATGTTTTTAGGAAGAAAAAACGAGCTGGCTACGCTTAATCAATTATATAGTAGGGATACATTTCAGTTTGCTGTTATATACGGCCGTCGTCGTATTGGCAAGACTGCCCTTATCAGTGAGTTTATTAAGGACAAAAAGGCAATTTATTTCACTGGCGTGGAGACCAATGCAAAGCAAAATTTGGAAAACTTCAGCCGGAATATTTTGAGTTATGAAAAGGGTATTGAAGTGGATACCTCCTTTACTAGCTTTCAATCGGCGCTTGAGTATGTGTTTGCTCTTGCCCAAAAGGAACGGCTAGTTTTGGTCATTGATGAGTACCCATATGTAGCCAGAGCGACCAAAAGCCTTGCGTCTACGCTCCAAATGCTCATTGACCAACACAAGGATCATTCTAATCTATTTTTAATTCTCTGTGGGTCATCCATGTCCTATATGGAGGACAATGTTCTGGCCTATAAAGCACCGCTCTATGGGCGCAGAACCGCACAGTTTAAAATTCAGCCCTTCACATTTCGAGAGTCCTGTGCATATTTCAAAAACTTTTCGATCATGGACAAAGCCTTGGCTTATGGCATGATGGGTGGCACGCCTCAGTATTTGCTACAACTTGATGACACCCAATCTATAGAGGATAATATCAAAAATACGTTTTTAAACCCGACCTCTTTTGTTTTTGAGGAGCCCACCAACCTGCTGAAACAAGAGGTGCGAGAAGCGGCGATTTATAATGCCATTATCACAGCCATTGCAACTGGATATACGAAGCTGTCTGAAATCTCCTCAAAAGTCGGGGAGGAAAGTAGCGTTTGTGCGGCCTATATCAAGAACTTGATAGCGCTGGGTATTGTGAAAAAAGAAATGCCTTTTAAAGAAAAAACCACCCGAAAGACCATTTATTCGTTGGAAGATAACATGTTTCGGTTTTGGTATCGCTTTGTGCCTGGCTATCAGTCTATGATTGTCAGAGGCGCTAGCGAGCTGGCTTATCATCGGATTGAACCGCACCTTTCAGCATATATGGGCGGTATTTTTGAAGAAATTTGCAAGCAGTATCTTTGGGATGTATTACTCAGCGGAAATGCACCAGTTGATTTTACAGATTTAGGTCGTTGGTGGGGGAACAATCCCAAGAAAAAGAGCCAGGAAGAAATCGATATCATGGGGGTATCTGACCACGATACCGCTCTGTTTGCTGAATGTAAATGGACAAATGAGAAGGTGGATTTAGACGTGCTTGAGACACTGATAGAGCGGAGCCAGTTGTTCCACTATGAGAAGAAGCACTACTACCTATTTTCAAAAAATGGGTTTACCAAAGGTTGTACAGATAAAGCAGCGGAGTTGGATAATGTCACGTTGATTGCCTATGCCGATATGGTGAGATAGTACAAAAACGCTATTGGTAGAGCCCTTGCTCTTTAAAAAGGAGGCAGCCCCTATGCCAAAAACATTGAAAGAATTGCTAAAAAAGGTGTCAAAAGAGGATTTGATTGCTTATTTAGAGCAGTACACAGAGTTTGACAAGGACTTGTACCGAGGACTTCTAACACGGTTTTCTCGGCCTGTGGACGGCGAAGTGGTGGAGATGCAAGAGGACATTGCCCAGCTGATCACTAGCCATACCTATCGTGATTTCATCAGTGAAAGAAATTGTGATGAGATTTGCTATGGTTTGCAAGAGTACGTCCAAATGGCGCACAATCGCATTGACCAAAAGCGGTATATGGTGGCTTACGCCATGGGTTTGCACTTGCTGAAAACTTGTATGGTATTGGCATCGGAAGCGGATTCTAGCTCTGGTTGTTTGGGGGAGACCACAGGCGAAGTGTTAGAATTGCTGGAGCGGTGTTGTCAAATGGTTGCGAACTATGGCACGACACAGGAGAAGGAAACCGTCTTCAACCAAGGCCTTGCCTTGGCAGAAGACAAGGTGTTTGACGGTTGGGGTGGAACCAATTATGAACTGTTGGAGTTTCTTTGCCCTTTGCTTACCATAGAAAATGCACCCCAATTGGAAACACTTTTGGAGCGAATGGCGCCACGGTTTGAGTGGTCTGCTAAATCAGACGAACCACTGGTGCGCCTTGCTATGAAGCAACAGTTGGAGGGCGAAGCGGCTGCCCAAGCCTACCTACTGTCTCGCTTGGATATAGAAGCCTTTCGCACAAAAGCCTATGAGAAAGCCTTTGCCCAGAAAGACTATGCCTTTGCCGTGAAGCTCTGCCGAGAAGTCACCCACAAAGATGGCCAGCAATCATACCATTGGAATCGTGTGTGGTGGGAGCGGTTGTTGGCGGTGTATGAAGCCACCAAAGATGTGGAAGGGCAGAAGCAATGGGCGATGGAAAACTTGGCCTGTGGCAATTTTACCGCTTATGAATTGCTGAAAAATTTGCACCAAGCGGATGGAACATGGGAAGATGTCTACCCAGATTTACTGGAAACTTGGGCGAAAACCTTAAATACATCCACATATATGCAGATTTTGAAAGAAGAACAGGCGTGGTCACGGCTATTGCCGTTGGTGGTGGAACGGGCAGATAGTGCCATATTGGAATACGGTCCAGTGTTGGGGCGTTATGCGCCAGAGGTGGTGCATCCGTTGATGGGAGACAAAATCCGTTCCATCTGTAAAACGGCTGATAATCGTGGGCAGTATCGCTATGTGTGTCAGTTGATTGATACTCTAATTGATTGCGGTGGCAAAGGAGAAGCGAAAAAGGTAATTGTAGACCTGCGTTGTACCTACCCACGTCGCCGTGCCTTGCAAGAGGAGCTGGGGCGAGTGGAGAAGAAGGTTTGAAGTGATGAGATAAACGATACAAAACAGCATAGTATAGATATAACCAATCTATGAAACAATAAAAACATCAGTAAATTTATTGACATTTATACTGACCTGTGATAATGTGAAGCTATGTAAAGGGGGGGCTGACTATGATGGATATGACCAACGCCATTAAAAATACAATCTCCATTTCCTTATTCAACCGAGGTTTTGCAGGGAAGATTTTCGAAGAAGTGAAAACTTCTGGTGCAAAGGTGGTTATGAAAAATAATACCGCAGAATGTGTGTTGCTTTCTCCAGACGAATATATCCAGTTGATGGAGGAAGTGAATGACGCTAGATTGCTCCAAGTGGCCAGTGAACGCATGACCCATTACAACCCCAATACCGTGATTTCTGGGGATGAAGTGTTCCGTAACCTTGGTATCAGCGATGTAGATTTGGAAAACTGCCATGAGGTTGCGTTTGAATGAATTGGGATTTAGAGTTTCTTCCAGAAGCGCAGAAGGATTTAAGCAATTTGGCTGGCAATCAGCGTATCCTTGTGGCGAAAGCCATTAAAAAGGTGCAACAAAACCCAGTTTCCGTCTATGACGGTGGGTATGGAAAGCCCCTTGGAAATAAGGGCACTTCCAATTTGGCAGGCTTTTATAAAGTGAAATTGCGGGATGCAGGGTTGCGCATTGTCTACAAGCTCATTCAAACCAAAACGTCTATGTTGGTGGTTGTGATTGGTGCTAGAGCCGATGATGAAGTGTACGAGCTTGCGCGATGTGTGAAACACGATTTATAATAAAAGCGGCAGAGCCTTTCGCGAAAGACTCTGCCGCTTTTGTGTCGAGTGCTTACCCCTTGGGAGATAGTGATGGGGTATAGCGGAAACACCCAAATTTCAACTACAAGAAAGAGGCTGTGACGAAATAAAATTTTCGCCGCAGCCTCTTTTTACGTGCATATCAAGGGAAATATTATAAAATATGCTAAAAATAATCGTAATATTCTTAATTTTGGGCATAGCAAAGCTAGGCTATCGCCCAAATGTGGAAAACTTTTCTGTTTTTAGCGCAATCTAAGCCACATCTTTTGCGTGCAATTGCGTACCACTGCGATTTTGTGCGATAATTGACTACGATAATTTGTTTTTTGATCAATTCAATTATACCAAAAAACAAGAGCGTTGCACTGATTTTCAGCGCAAGGCTCTTGCTTTTTTGAGACTATTTCGTCACCAATGTCATTAAGATAAGCCTGGGTGCTACAAGAAAAACACCCAGAACCTTTTAAAAAAAGCTTGACAATTACAAAAAAATGTGCGGTCGCCTTCATTGACCAAAGTCAATGAAGGCGACCCTTGTTATTGAGCATAACGCTGATAACAAAGGAGATGCACACATGACATTCACAACAAAAAACATAAAAAGAACACTAAAAAAATCCATAAAAGCCCTTTCGCAAAACGCTGTAAAATATGCTGAAAATCCAGAAAAAGACTTCACCCGAAATAGGAAGTTACCATTTGAAAAAGTAATTGAAACAACCTTATCTCTCACAGGAAAAACACTATATGGGGAATTATCCGAACAATTCGGCATACATTCATCCTCACCTACAGTATCCGCTTTTGTGCAACAACGAAACAAAATCAAATCAACTGCCTTCGAGGATTTATTCCACCAATTTGTTGCCGAAACAAACCAACCCATCACCCACCGTGGCTACCGCCTTTTGGCTGTGGATGGCTCTAGTTTGCACGTTCCCACCAACCCAAAGGAAGTGGATTCTTACCATCAAAAGGCCAATGACTCCAAGCCTTTTAACCTTTTGCACCTCAACGCCATGTACGATATTTTGCGCAAAACCTACGTGGATGCAACGGTTGAAAAGGGTGAAAACAAGGCCTTTGCCACCATGGTGGCACGTAATCAATCAAAAGTACCCACCATTTACATTGCTGATAGAGGCTACGAATCGTACAATAATTTCGCTCATGTGCAAGAAAGAGGGCAAAAATTCCTTGTCAGAGTGAAGGATTCTGCTTCACGCAACGGTATTTGTCACGGATTATCTTTGCCTGTTGGTGAGGAGTTTGACGTTTCACTGACGCTACACATTTCACGCAAGCAAACAGCGCAAGCCAAAAATCAAAACCTGAAATTTATCGCCCATAGTTCACCATTTGATTTTTTACCCTGCAAAACAAAGAAAAATGAAAAAATCGAGCCATATCCGTTACATATTCGCCTCGTTTGCTTTAAACTTTCTGAAAATTCTTACGAAACGGTTGCCACAAATTTGGATAAAAGTGAATTTGATTCTGCTGCCCTCAAGGATTTGTACGCCAAGCGATGGGGTATCGAAACGTCCTTCCGCTCTTTGAAATTCACCGTCGGATTGCTGTATTTTCACAGCAAAAAGACGAAGCTTCTTCTTCAAGAAATCTTCGCCAAGTTGATTATATACAATTTTACACAGTTGATAACCTCGTGCATTGCTGTAAAAAAAGTTACCAGAAAGCGGGTTTATCAAATAAATTTCGCTGTTGCCACTCAAATTTGTCGTAAATTCTTTGGGAAGAATGTACCCGTCGCCGAAGTTGAAGCCTGCATCGCAAAAAACCTAACACCCATGCGAAATTTGCCCTCAAACCCACGCAAGCGACGCAACACGAACCCCAGAACCGACACCTCTTTTTTCTATCGCTTGGCGTAATGCCACGTTATAAGGACAAGCAAGCAGATTGAAAAATCTGCTTGCTTGTCCTGCGCATTTTTAGATTCCGATGATTTTTTATTAGCTGTTCTTGCGTTTCAATAGCTTAACTTAATGACATTGATTTCGTCACAGCCCCTTTGTGGTAGAAGAAGGTGCGTGCCTGCCAGTGGCAACGGGAGCAGGGTGAACTATTGGATTGAACATCCCTCGATTTTATCATATACTGTCAATATATAATGAGTATAATGGACCCTAGAAACCAAACCAGCACTCGAAAAATTATCGTGAACGTGATACAATATCAAAAACGATAAACGAGAGGAGAACATATCATGCCACGAAGCAGTTACAGCGCCGAATATAAGGCCAAGATCGTCCTAGAAGTCCTCCAGGGTGAGAAGGAATTAAACGTTATCGCTGCCGAGCAGGGGGTTAATCCCAACATGATTCGCAACTGGAAGAAGGAATTTATATCCAATGCCAGTCAGGTTTTCGATGAGAAAAAGCAGGTCAAAGAAGCACATCGGAAGGAGGTTGCCCTGAAAAAAGAGAAGGAGCAGATGCTCCGCACCATCGGCCAATTGACACTGGAGCGAGACTTTATTCAGGGTGCCTTTCGGGACTGCGGCATCCCCGTCCCCAAGTTCCCTCAGGACTGACGCAGACCTGTCCATCCGCCGTCAATGTGAGCTGCTGGGTCTGCCCCGAGGGCAGGTCTACTACCAGCCTGTGGAGGTCGACCAGGAGGCCAAGCGCTGGCGGGAGCACATCATGGCACGCATCGACTACTGGCACACCCAAATGCCCTACATCGGCTCTCGAAAGCTGGTGACCAAGCTGGCCACCGACCAGATTTTTGTGGGTCGCAAGCTGGTTAGGCGACTGATGTGCGAGATGGGAATTCATGCTCTCTATCCCAAGGCAAATCTCTCAAAACGCAACTTTAAAGAGTCTATCGTACCATATTTGCTGAGAAATAAGGTTGTCTCGTTCCCGAATCAAGTGTGGTCAATCGACATCACTTACATCAAAATGCACCACGGGCACATGTATTTGACGGCGATTATCGACTGGTATAGCCGTCTGATTGTGGGCTGGAGTCTGTCCGATACGCTGGACACAGATAACGTCATCGCCGCTGTCCAGCGCGCAATTTCTAGCCACGGCACCCCCGCTTTTCTCAATTCTGACCAAGGATGTCAGTTCACAAGCTCCCAATATAAGGGGTTTTTGAAGGCAAATCACATTGTCCAAAGCATGGATGGTAAGTCCCGTTGGGCGGATAATATCATGATTGAGCGGTGGTTCCGTAGCCTGAAAACCGAGGAAATTTACCTCAACGAGTATCAAAATCCTAGGGTATTGCGCCGTGGAATTGGAAATTATATCAAGCAGTACAACACCTTCAGACCCCATCAAGCACTGGGAAATCAGACTCCAGAGGCCGTGTATGGGGCAGCCTTCACAACGCCAACCAACCACC
This sequence comes from Bengtsoniella intestinalis, assembly GCF_039719005.1. Lineage (GTDB taxonomy): Bacteria > Bacillota > Clostridia > Oscillospirales > Oscillospiraceae > Oscillibacter > Oscillibacter intestinalis. Next base: position 2,722,926 of record NZ_CP133584.1, read on the forward strand.
TTGACAGTCTGGCACAGGCTGGTTGAGGACTGGTGGCGACGGGAGGTCGTGGGTTGTAGGCGGAGGCCGTTCCCCTCGCCTTTCCCATTGTACCAGCCTGACCCAGTCGGTCAAGGCAACCCTTCGGGCGGCTACCCTGGAGGTAACCACAACCAGGCTTGGCTCAGGAAGCAAAATAGGTTGTTGTGTTCACGATAAATTTTGAGGAAGTGGTCTTGACAGGGGGACCATTATAGAGTGCCGATGATGTAACCAGACGGAAAGGACGAATTTTATGGAATATGAGCGTATTTTAGGCAAATCCAATCATCACCACGCCGATGACAGAGAGGACAATACCCACAGCACGATTTAGCGCCTTTGGTTCTGCTTTGTTGGCAAATTTTGCCCCAAGACGGGCGAAAAACAAGGTGGATAAGACACAGGTGATGAAAATAACAGGGGTAGGCATAGAGCCTTGCATTGTAAAGTGGGAGGTGGCGCCTACTAGAGCGGTAAAGGTCATGATGAACACACTGGTACCCACTGCGGTTTTTAGCTCGTAGCCCAATATCGTGGTCAAGAGAATCAGCATCATAATGCCACCACCTGCGCCGATGAAACCACAGATAAAGCCGATGACCATACCGCACAGAATCGGTGCAATGCGTCCAATGGTACCCTCAAGTTTACGATTTTCCTTGGGCTTTTCCTCTTTGAAGGACTTCATCAAGAAGTTGACACCCATAAGCAAGGTAGCATACACGGTCATATTGCCCATGGTGGTCGATGGCACCAAATGGGCAACAAAGGCTCCGATGAGGGTGAATAGCAACACACTGATAAATAGGGATTTACTACCTTTGATGTCGATATTTTTATTTTTGCCATAGGTATAGGCAGATACAGCGCTGGCCAATATATCCGATGCCAAGGCGGTGCCGATGGCTTCAAAGGCATTGACATCTAAAAATGTCACCAACATGGGTGAGATGACGGCAGCTGCACTCATACCGGCAAAGCCAGTGCCTAAGCCAGCACCTAAGCCAGCGATGATACAAACGAGGATGGTTGTCATGGTGTTCTCCTAGCGTAAATTTTGATTGATTTGATGGATGACTTGATTGAACAATTGCAGGTCTGCGTCTGTGATGCCAGCGAAGGCTTGTGTTTGAAAGGCTTGTACGCAGAGATAGTAGCCCTGCAGAACAGGCGCACTTTTTTCTAGCAGATGCAAGCGGTACACTTTTTTATTGGTGCTTGCACCGATTTTTTCCAAATACCCACAGTTCGCCAGATGGTTGATGGCGGTTGAAACGTGGGATTTGGCATAGTCCTTCGCTTTCATAATCTGCGTAAATGTATTGCTGTCTGGCTCACCATCCAAAAAAGCCAGAATCTCAAGCTCCATAAAAGTTAAGTCATATACATCTAAAAGTTCATTGAAATATTCCTTGCGCTTGATGTTAATCCGATGAAAAACTTCTCGTGTCTCTACCATATAAAGCACCAACCTTAGTTCTGAATAGAACTTATTATAGTTCTATTCAGAACAAATGTCAAGGGTTTTAAAACTCTGCACAAAACGACCCAAAAGATAGCGCCATGCCAAAACCCGACAAGTCAAGACTTGTCGGGTTTTATAGTTTTAATCGTTACTTTTTTGCAACGATTAGCTTCTCTTTTGTATAGTCTTGATAGAGCGATGGCAGCACTTTTCACGCTAAAAACTCACTAGTGCACTCGCGCATCAGCCCAATCCGTATAGGATTCGACGTCGTTCGACACTAGTTCCATCTGACCAAACTGCGCCTTTTCTTTACGGCGAAATCAAAGGAAAAACGCAGGGCGCATATATTCTATAGCACCACGGCTGAGGCTGTATTGTATCGCCAATCGTTCCCAGTTTTCAGACACGGTTTTACAAATCTCAGAAGCTGCTTTTTCCGCTTCTTCCTCTGACAATGCAAAATACGGTGCTACTTCTCGTGCTAAATTCAAATCAATGGTATTATCGTATTCGCTGACATTTAAGGATAGTCGATTGCCGTAGGGGATGGGATTTACGTCGAACAGTGGTGACAATCGCCAGCCTTGTTTTTCTAGTAAAAAGCCATGATTGCGCAAATGGTCATCCGTATTGGATACCGCCATATTAAACACAATGCGCCGCCACAGCTCTTGCAAATCCGTGGTGGGACTGGCCCCGTGGCTGCGGATGAAGGCGGCTATATCCAGATACCCACTGCCATCATCGCCCGATGCGCCATCTGTTTTGCCAAGCATGGTCATGGCAGAGGAAAAGTGTTTACGCCGCTGGCCATTGCGGTCAAAGCGTTTCACCAAGAAGGTGCTCCCTGTTTTTGAGAAGGTCTCAAGCTTGGATTCTGGCACATCTAATCCGCATAATTTCGCTAAATCATGGACAACTTTTTCCCATGCACCACTGTTATATTCGTCGTGCTTGGAGGGGAATTTGGCAATCCAAAGACCGCCCTCGGTATCCACCACGCTGGCTTTGGGGCGAGCACCGCCCAGAGAAGAACCAGGGGCTAACAGCTGATTGAGCCACTGGGATTCCAGTCCGCTCTCGTCCTGTTCAAAGGCCAGAGACGCCTGTTCTAAGGTGCGTAAGTTGATCCAAGGTGGCGTAGCCAATCGCTGGTCATCGGATAGGAAGGCACCTCCCTCTTCTAGGGAAAATCGCAGACCACCCATACGGGAGGCATCATACACACCCAGCAAATAATCTAGGTCGGTCAACTGTCTAGGCTTGCGTTTTTCAGCTCTGGCATCTGCCGCCTCTTTTCGCTTCATCAACACCCGTCCCCAGCGGTCGGGGCAGGAGTCAGCAAAGAGACCGAAGAGTCGTTTGTCTAGAGGAGCGTATTGTCGTCCGTTGTACAATCCCAAATCAGGGTCCAAAGACTGGGTTGCTTCATAGTTGGAAAGCCATTCCTTATCATATTCAAAAGCAAAGTTTTCCTGTCCACGAATAAAGGAAATGTATAATCGCCCCATCAAGACAGGGGTGTCTGCCACCCAATCTGCGTAGACGAAAATCACCCGTTCTTGCTGTGCCATAGTGCATCACCCCCGAATTCGTTTTTTGTTGCTGAGCCCTAAATCTTGCAGTTTGCGCCCAAACGCATCATCTTTTGCCACCAGTAGCAAGTCAGCATCCAATCCGTTCAGCCCATGGAGCACAGCGGCATAGGAGCCCATAGCCACAGAGGGCGAGCCCTTTTCAATGGCGCTGAGAGTCTGTCGGCTAATGCCAGCACGTTCAGCCAGAAGCTGGCTTGATATATTGCGGCGCAGTCGTGCCAATTTGATTTGTTCGCCCATTTGGGTGAGGATGTTTTGTGTCTTAGGCATGACGATGGTTGCCTTTGTTTTCATAGTAGCATCACCTCTTATGTCGTTTATTATATGCTTTAATTTGCGTTATGTCAATAATAATTTACTTAAACTTTGTAAAAGCCTGAAACCAGTATATCTGTAGTTTGCCCGTTTATAAGGGTTGTTTTGCTAGTGGTTTGTAAGGAAATGTCTTTGCAATTTCGTTATGAATACGATATACTTTATTATACGAGGATGTGCAGTGAGGATTCATTACAGTGTGCGCCATGGATGTATCCTATTATAAAAGAAATTCGTAGCGACGATGACCAATAAAAAAGGAGACCAACCTATGATTATAAATTGCACGAAAAAACTACAAGAAGAGCTGGGTATCAAGCCAGAAAAGTTGGAAATTACTGATAGATTGTACAGTTGGCACGCCCATATTATCCGTGTCAATCGGCGAAAAACCGTGGTGTTGGTCAACGATGCCAGTCGTTATCAAGTGGTGTTGTACGGTTTGAAAGCCAAAGATTTTAAGAATTTGAGTCAGCTAATTTTAGATAGCATTGCCACGATTTTGCTGTCTGATGGGGTGAATCCACAGTTGGTGGACGTATATCTGGAACAATGTGGCTCTGTGGCGTACTCCAAAGGGCAAGGCGCCAAATACACCGCTTGGCTCAACAAAGGCTGTGAGATTGCGGAGTGGTATGGGGACGAGTGTGATGAGGGTGACTTGGTGCAACGAGCGCTTTCTCGTCGGGGTTGCTATAATCTTGGCAAGCTTGACGACAAAGATTATGCAGTGCCAGCGGAAACCTTTTATGATGCCTTAGAACAGCGATTTGGCTATCCCAAATTTTCTTGCCAAGCGGTGGTTTTGATGGCAAAATTGGATATAGAGGGCTTTGATATTTGGCGGAAAGTGGTGGTACCACTGCACTACTCCTTTGGGAAATTGCATAAAATCATGCAAACGTTGTTCCAATGGAAGGACTATCATTTGCATGAGTTTATGTTGCTGGAAGAGGAAAAACCGCTGATTTGCTTGGTGTTAGACGAGGAAATGGTGTACGATGTGGCACCGATGAAAGCAGAAATAGAAACAGGGATTTTGTTATCAAAATACCTGCCTAAATGCAAAAAACTGGTGTATACCTACGATTTTGGTGACAACTGGGAGCATATAATCACAGTGGACAAGGTGCTCTTTGACTATGATAAAAACCACGCCCTTTGCCTAGATGGCGCAGGCGTAGCGCCACCAGAAGACGTGGGTGGCGCAGGCAGTTTCGCCGAATATATGGAAGTCAAAAACGACCCAAATCACCCTGCATATGACCAGATGCGCCAATGGGCTGGCACCCAATGGGATGCCAAGTTTGACATGGAGGAGTTGAATAGAACCCTCCGCTGGCGATTTAAGCGGTGAGGGTGTTTTATAATTGAATAAGAGCGCATCCGTGATACACCGCACTTCACACTACCCCCCAAAGTAAGCTTATACCCCCCTGTTATGAGGCGGTATATCACTGATTAAGCTTACCCCTTGGGAGATAGTGATGGGGGTGTCGCAGATAGCCGAATTTTAACTACAACAAAAAGTGATATAAAATGGATAAAATTATCCATTTTATATCACTTTTCACGCCTAAAAATCACTAGCGCACTCGTACATCAGCCCAATCCGCGTCGATTCGACAGGGTTCGACAATCCAATGGCCATTCCGTATTTATTGAACACAATGTTTCCACAGCTCCTGCAAATCCTCCGTAGGGCTGGCTCCGTGACTACGAATGAAAGCTGCGATATCTAAAATAACTGTTGCTGTCACCGCCTGATGCACTATCTCTTTTGCCCAGCATGATGGCGATGCCACCCAACAGCTCTGCCCCTGTCATCACTGTTTTTTCAATCACTTCACAGGTGAGGGCGCCCAATCCAACAGCCAACGCCCCAGAGGAGCCACGAAACCCCATGGTGGCGATGCCGTCATCGCTTTTGTAATGGAATTTGCAATCATAACACGTATTCCTTGAGTAGTTGTTGCGCCGCTGGGCTCGTCAAATATATACTCATACGCATACTCCCACGCCTCTAGCGATTAGTTGTTCATCGGGGTCTGCGTCATATATTGTTTTAACTTCGAGCGGTACTCGAGCGAACGCAAATCGGATAAGTAATCGCACTTTAATTCTTGGTGTAGATCTTCCAAAATATGCTCTTGTTTTTCCACAAAACTCACCTTAAAATATTAAAATCGCTGGTGCGGCAATGTGAATGTCCCAACTCTACAACGCGCTATTCATCATGCAACTTCTTCAAATTGGCTATTGTAAAGTTCAGCGTAGAAGCCTTTTTTACTCAAAAGCTCCTCATGGCTGCCGCTTTCTATGATATTTCCATCCTTCATAACCAAAATTACATCGGCGTTTTTAATGGTGGACAATCGATGCGCAATGATAAAGGAGGTTCTTCCGTTGGACAATTTATCCATGGCCTTGCCAATGAGCAACTCAGTGCGTGTATCAACCGAGCTTGTCGCCTCATCCAAAATCAGCAACTCGGATTTTTTCACCATAGCACGTGCAATGGTCAGTAACTGTTTCTCGCCTGTGGAGAGGGTGGCATTGCTCATAACGGTGTCATAGCCTTGTGGCATCGTCATAATGGTGCGATGGATGCCCACCGATTTGCAGGCTTCAACGACTTCATCTTTGGTAACCACTTGATTGTATGCGATGTTTTCCAGAATAGAGCCTTCAAACATCCATGTATCCTGTAGTACCATGGAAAACACATCATGCAGGCTTTCTCTTGTAATCGAACGAATTGGAATGCCATCAATGGCAATCTCGCCGCTGGTCACTTCATAAAAGCGCATCAGCAGATTTACCATGGTTGTTTTGCCAGCACCAGTGGGGCCCACAATCGCAACTTTTTCACCTGCTTTGATTTCTGCACTAAAGTCTGTGATAATCATTTTTTCTGGCTTATATCCAAATGTCACATGTTTGAAGCTGACATCGCCTCTGACATTTTTAAGGCTTACGGCGTTGGTTTCCTCCTGTGACAGATCTTCCTCGCCCAGAAATTCAAACACACGCTCACTTGCAGCAGCAGCAGACTGTAGTGTTGTCATCGACTGCGCCAGTGTGGCAAGGGGTTGGGTAAATAGGCGAACATACAAGATAAATGCCACAATGACGCTGAACGAAATACTACCGTTTAACACCAGCAACGCACCCACAATACACACAACCACATAAGCGAAGTCGCCCGTAAAGTTCATGATTGGCATCATCATGCCAGATAGAAATTGAGCTTTCCATGCGGATTGATATAAGCGCTCATTCTTTTCTTGGAAGTGTTTTTCAACAAACCCTTCCTTGTTATATGCTTTGATAATAGAGTGACCTGTGTACGTTTCTTCCACATGGCCATTTAGATCACCAAGGCTGGATTGTTGCTGTATAAAATACCCTTGGGATTTGGCAATAATAACACCCATCAGAGAAAAACCCAATAGGGTAGAAACCAACGCAGACACACCCATAATCCAGTTTGTGTATAACATCAGAAGCAGTGCGCCACCAAAGTTTAATACGCCACTGACGATGGAGGACATACTCTGGTTTAAGCTGGTGCCGATGGTGTCAATATCATTGACAAAACGGCTGAGTGTATCACCATAAGAAGTGCCATCGAAATAGGCCAGAGGAATACGATTCAATTTGCTTGTCATTTCTGTACGCAGTTTTTTGCAAATTTTCTGAGACACAACCGCCATGATACTGCCTTGTAAAAATCCAAACACGAGATTCAAGCTATAGAGAACCGCTAGGAAGATGCCGATGCTTGCGACGGCTTCTAAGTCGATGCCATCGGACATACCTGCCAAAATCAAATTTGTAATTTCACTTAATCGGCTCGGCCCCATCAATGCAAAGATGGAGGCTGAGATGCCAAGCATGATTGCAATTACAATGAAAATTGTATAGCGACCGCAATATGCAAATAGTTTTTTAAGACTGCCTGTAAAATCCTTTGCTTTATCTCCAGGGCGTCCGCCTGCACCGGGAGGGCCACCTGCGGGGGCGCCTGGAGGGGCAAAGCCTGGCGCTGTGCTTTGGGGTTTTTGTTCTTGGTTATGCATAGCCAAGTTCCTCCTTGGAAAGCTGAGATTCCGCAATTTCACGGTACAGTTCATTTTGCAACAATAGGTCTGTGTGTGTTCCAATTCCAGCCACACGACCTTGATCGATTACAATAATTTGATTTGCATCTTTGACTGTGCTAATTCTTTGGGCAACGATTAGTTTTGTTGCCCCCTTGGTTTCTGTGGCTAGTTTCTCTCTGAGCATCCGATCTGTTCGATAATCCAGAGCTGAGAAGCAGTCGTCGAAAATATAGAGTTCGGCATTTTTATATAGAGCCCGTGCAATGGAAACTCTCTGCTTTTGTCCACCCGAAAGATTGAGTCCCCCTTGGGATACTCTACCATCAAGGCCGATTTTATCTACAAAATCTGTGGCCTGTGCGATTTCCACCGCTTTGTCCAGTCTGTCTTTTGATACATTCTCTTCCATACCAAATGCGATATTAGACGTGATGTCACCATTGAAAAGCACCGCTGTTTGAGACACAAACCCTAATTTTTCACGTAGTGCGTGTTGGGTATATGCCTTAATATTGATGCCATCAATCAATATTTCCCCTTCGTCTACGTCGTAATAGCGTAAAATCAGTTTGGCAATGGTGCTTTTACCACTGCCTGTGGCACCGATAAATGCGGCAGTTTCACCCTTTTTAATACAAAAGGAGATAGAATCCAACACTTTTTCATCGCCGTCTGCATAAGAGAAGGACACATTCTTAAACTCAATGGCTACAGGGAACGCCGTATCGCCAGATACTTCGGTACCGTCTTTAATTTTGTTATTGAATGTAATTACTTCGTCTATGCGAGAAAGGGCGACAAGGGTACGAGGTAGCATCATAAAAATCACAGTGAGTACCATAAAGGATAGGATAATCATAATGGAATAGGAGGAGAACACCACCATATCCGAAAAAATAATCAGTGCGGCATCGGCACTGCCAGATTCACTGATCAAAGCCGCACCAATCCAGTAAACAGCCAGCGTGATGGCTGACATGAGACTTGACATAAAGGGATTCAAAAACGCCATCGTGGCATTGACAAAGGAATTGGTCTGTGCCACATCCTGATTGGTCTTTTCAAATTTTTCTTCGTGATATACTTCTGCATTATACGCACGCACCACACGAACCCCAGTTAAATGCTCCCGAATCACGGTGTTTAGACTGTCAATGATTTTCTGCAATTTTCTGGATTTTGGAATTGTCAGTGCCAAAAGAATGCCGATGACACACAAGAATAGAACCACGGCTACAATGGCGATTAAAGAAAATGAGGGGTTATTGGTGGAAATTTTATTGATTGCAAACAGGCACATAAAAGGTGCTCGAATCAAGATGACAAACCCCATACATAGGGTCATTTGAATTTGGGTAATATCATTGGTTGTGCGTGTGATTAAACTGGCAGTTGAGAAATTGGTCATGTCTGCCATGGAAAATGAGTTTATTTTTTTGTAAATATCCCCTCTCATCTTCATACAAGCTTTCGTTGCCACTTTTGCGGCACAAAATCCCGTTAAAAAAGTAATGAGTAGACTGGAAATAGAACAAAACAGCATATAACCGCCAACTGTTAAAATTTCTGTCATGGTGCTGCCCGCAGTTTGGACTAAGATTGTCACTTCGCTCATGTACGCGGGGATTTTCAAATCCAGTAACACCTGAATAATTACAAATCCAACGGTAATTGCTAACAGCATCCATTCCTTCTTCGTGAAGCTCTTAAATACTCTGGACATATGATTCTCCTATCGTTTGCGCTGATATTATGCTAGTTCTTCATCCTTGCTGCGCAGTGTTTTGTAAACATTCACGCATAAAATAATGGTTAAAATAAGGGTCAACACATCTGAAATTGGCTGTGCCCATAGCAAACCATCTAGCCCCATGCTGTAGTTCATGATGAATACGAGTGGCACGAAAATAATGCCTTGACGGCATGCGTTTGACACAAGAGAAGCTTTTTCTGCACCCATTGCGCCAAGTGCATTGACCAATACGTTGAACACGCCCAATAAAAAGCCAGTGCTCAATAGAATTTGAGAGAAGTAATATGCGTAGGAAAACGCTTCTTCGTCGGTTAAAAATGCGCCTGCAATCTGAGTGAGTCCAGCATAACAGAAAACCGTCATGACAACACCAATGGCTAAGCCAAATAGGAGGGAAAACTTCAAGATAGCCCGAAATCTATCCCAATCTTTAGAGCCTACACAAAAGCCTAAAATTGGTTGCACCCCTTGACCCAGACCAACACACAGCATCCAGCTAATCAAAATAATCTTCATGGCAACACCAACGCCTGCAACAGCAAGTTCGCCATAATCTGACATAAGAAGATTGATTATAATTTGCGATACGGTCGTAAATATGATGCCAAGAGAGGCGGGAATACCAATGGCAAGCACATTTCTGCATACCTTTTCTTTTACCGTAAAGTCTTTGAGTGAGACGCTCAAGTTGCTTTTCCCTTTTACAAAGAACAAAATATAGTACAGACCAGAGCAAATATTACCAATAGATGTTGCGATTGCCGCACCGGGTACATTCATCCCTAATACCAGAATGAAAATTGGGTCCAGCACAATGTTTACGATATTGCCGGCCATCATACCCATCATTGCTTTTTGTACATTTCCTTCTGCTCTTAGAACATTGGAAAAACAAGTTTGAAGGATGATAAACGGACCACTTATGGCAAGAATAGAAATGTAGTCGCCAACCATTTGCACAGTGGTGTCGCTGGTGGCACCAAGTTTTACGGCGATATCTTCTGCGAATACACATATAAGTATCGACACAACCACGCCGACAACAACGCTTGCCACGAAAGAAAACGTAGCCACTTTGTTGGCGTATGCCTTGTTGCCAGCTCCCAATGCTCGTGAAATTACGGACGCACCGCCCATACCAAAAATAGTACCAAGCGAAATAAATACCAAGAAAACAGGGGTTGCGAGAGATACTGACGTGACCTGAAGGGCTTCACCCGTTTGACCTACAAAAAACAGGTCGGCCATGTTATAGATTAGAACCATTATCATAGCGAGAATGGCTGGGATTGTGTTCTTTAACACAAATTTAGGGATTGATTGTTCGTTCATGTAGACTCCTTGTATTCCTCGAAAGGTGATTTTTTATTAGATAACAGACGTGTTAATCCGTTATTTTCCGCAATGATTCCATTAATGCTTGCACTTCTTCCTCTGTGAGTTTTGCAAACAACTCCTTTTGAAGGTCTTCCATATGTGCATGGGAGGCATCCGAAGAAACTTTCCCCAATTCTGTGATGGACAGCAGTTTAACCCGTTTGTCGGATGGATCTGTAAATGTCTTTACAAACCCGCGTGCCTCAAGCCGTGCAATCATGCTTGCAGCACTGGACTGCGCCACTTTAGACACCGACTCTATCTCTTTGTACGATGCGGTGAAGTCTTCTTTGTGGCGCAAATATCCCAAGATATGCCCCTGTGTTAACGTGAGACCCAAGTCCTTTAATTTGGCATCCCCGTTTTTTTCGATCATCTCACTAATTTGTCTAAAATAGCGCAAAAACAAAATATCATATGCCATAATATCTTCCTCATTTCATTATATTTGACTGTAATGAAATGAGTATACTACATTCAATGGTATACTGTCAATAGTATACTGTTGGATTTTTTAAAGTAAAATATTTTTAGAAATTCATAGATTGAAATTATAACAACTTCACACCATAACGCACCTCAAATAAATAGCGAGGGCAACGTAATCGCTGTCCTCGCTTGTAATTGTTATTTGATTTTATCGTGCTTAAGCTTCAACTTCAGTCGTGTAAAGTGCATTTAAAATAATTTCAACAGCACCTTTTACTCCTACTGTCGAAGTATCAATGCAAAGGTCATAATTGCTCATATCCATCCATTTTTGGTCAGTGTAATATTCGTAATACATAGAACGTTTTTTATCAACCTTTTGAATGTCATCTTTCATTTTCGTCGCTGATTTCACACCGACATCTTGGGGTACTTTATCATAGCAACGTTTAATACGAGCGTCCATATCTGAAGAATATATAAAAACTTTAAATGGATTTTCATCACTTAAAATGTAGTTGGCACATCTACCCATGATAACAGCACTCTCTTTTTTAGCGATTTGTTGCAATATTTCCGACTGTACATTTAGCAGTTGTGTTATCGGAGAATTATTGTAAGTAGTAAATGTTTGACCAAAGGTGAATACATAATTTTTAATGCTTGTTTCGTCAAACTCGGATACGAAATTTTGACTAAAACCGCTTTTTTCTGCAATTGCACTAAGCAATTCTTTGTCATAATAAGCAATGTCTAAAGCATCTGCAAGACGTTTGCCAACTTCACGTCCACCACTAGCAAATTGTCTGTTAATTGTGATTGGTCTATTTACAAGCAAACCTTCTTTTTTCACAAAAGCAGAAAGTTCGGTGTGCTCTTTTGATTTTTCTATGACTTTATCAGTAACTTTTAGTTCACTCATAACTTTTTTCATTGCTATAATAACTGCAAATAATGATATTATATCAGCAATAGGTGCAGCGTAAAGTGTACCTGGGGGATGCGGACATAATCCTGGACCATTAGGGAGGAACAGATATGTTTTCATACGAGGATCGCAGGAAGGCTGTGGAGTTGTATATTGCCAATGGGTATCGTGTAGGTTTGGTGATAAAGGAGCTAGGCTACCCGTCTCCCAATGCATTACGAGCATGGCATAGAGAGTATGAGGAGACTGGAGGTCTCAAGGAGGCATCTGTTCATAAACCCCACTTTTCACCTGAACAGATAGATGTAGCGGTTGACCATTATTTTGCCAACGGTCAGTCGTACAGAGGAACTTCTCGTGCCCTAGGATATCCTAACCACATGATGCTGGCGAAGTGGGTAGCATCTTCAGGTAAACGTCCCAAGCAGGATTGCATAAGAGCCTCTCGTGTGGTACGCTATAGCCAAGAGGAAAAGCAAGCCGCAATCTTGGAATGGGTATCTGGTGTCCCTGATTACAAAGTAGCTGCCCAGCGACATATCAGTCGTGCAACCCTCTATAATTGGAAGAAACAGTTTCTTCCAGACAGGAGGTCGTGCCCTATGCCAAAAAAGGAAGCTAAGCACATCACAGTTGATAATTGTCTCGAACTTCATGAACTCTTGGAAGAACACAAAGCGCTGAAAAAGTTGTTCGTAGACTGATGTCTGAGGAAGACTTGAAGTCTTATCGCCCCAAGCAAAAGAAATATAGCTCTTACGCAGGGGAAATCGATGGGGCTCCTAAAAATATGGTGGCAAGAAATTTCCACGCTGAGACACCTAATTCACTCTGGCTCACAGATATCACAGAATTTCCGCTACCTGCAGGGAAAGTATACCTATCTCCCGTTATAGACTGTTTTGACGGAATGGCAGTCAGTTGAACCATTGGATGTAGCCCCACCGCTGAGTTGGCCAACACCATGCTAGAGCAGGCTATCGGCCAGCTTCCAGTGGGAGCACAGCCGATTATTCACTCTGACCGTGGCGGTCATTACCGCTGGCCGAAATGGGTAGATATTGTGAATAAGGCCAATCTAACACGATCTATGTCACGCAAAGGGTGTTCACCTGATAATTCCGCCTGCGAAGGTTTCTTTGGGCGCATCAAGAACGAAATGTTCTACGGACGGTCATGGCTCGGCGTCTCTGTAGATGCGTTCATAGCCGAGTTAGACGATTATTTACATTGGTATAACGAGGACAGAATTAAGCTGTCCCTAGGGGTAATGAGCCCACGAGACTATAGACAAAAACTTGGATTGATTTGAATTTAGTCCAGGAATTTGTCCGCATCCCCTTTATAGCTTATTGCGATCAGCAATACTCTACAAGTATAAAAAAGTCCTAGGTGCAAAAGCACCTAGGGTAACAAATCTAATATCAAGTTTTTATACACTTTAACAGCTGCACCAGATACGTTTCACCGTGACCTTCTTGTTCCTTTGCATCCAAGTCACGCTTGCCAAAGCGCACAAAGTCGTTTCGTTCATAAAAAGAAAGCAATTTCTCTTTTTCTTCGCATTCCACATATGTATAGCGGCCACCAATATCTCGTTGGATACCTTTGATTTTCTCGCAGGCACTCTTGAGTAAGTCAATACCATTTAGATGTTCATTCAATCCCTCTGCGTAATTCTTACCCAGTTGGGCAATGAGTGGCAAGGCCATCACATAGCACCCCAAAGCTTCGTTATCTTCAGAGAATTTTGCAATCAGCTTCTCTTTTGTTTTGCTCCCAATAGCATCCTTTTCTACTGTAATGGGCTTATTCACCAAAGTATAATATCCCAAGATAGCAGGCTTCCCATTCACCAGTTGAATCACAAGATGAGTTTGGGATTTCCCTTGTTTTGCAAAGTCAATGGCATTGTGCTTCAAAAAGTGCTCTACATCTGGATTCATGGGACAAGAAAAACAGGAGAGCATACCCTCTGTGGCATCCTCCCCTATTTCTTCAATTAACATCTACAGATTCGTGGTTATATCTATACTCATTTGTAGCCCTTGAACATTTCTCTAATTTCTTCACGACTGGCGTCTCGCCAAGTGCTTGGTTGCTGTGGTTTCGAGGCACTTCTTTTCTCTGCTTCTTCCATCGCTCGTGCAAAAGAGCTAGTCTCATGAGCCCCTTTAATATGCACACTTTTGAAAATACTAGTTGTTGCCATCAAACATCACTCCTTCCGAAATTTTCTAGAGAGCATCTAACCTCTAGTTAACTATAGTATATTCAATTTTCAGAAAAAATCAATGCAAATTTTCAATATTATAGAATTTTCTTTCTATTATTGATAAATTTTTTACTATTTTTGTTATGGTCGTCTTGTACGCCAATTAGTTTTTACAGGATGATCAGTAAAAAGGAGACTAACCTATGATTATCAATTGCACGAAAAAACTGCAAGAAGAGCTGGATATTAAGCCAGAAAAGTTGGAAATTACTGATAGGTTGTATAGCTGGCATGCCCATATTATCCGTGTCAATCGGCGAAAAACCGTGGTGTTGGTCAACGATGCCAGTCGCTATCAAGTGGTGTTGTACGGCTTGAAAGCCAAAGATTTTAAGAATTTGAGTCAGCTAATTTTAGATGGCATTGCGACAATTTTGCTGTCTGATGGGGTGAATCCACAGCTGGTGGACGCTTATCTGGAACAATGTGGCTTTGTGGCGTACTCCAAAGGGCAAGGCGCCAAATACACTGCTTGGCTCAACAAAGGGTGTGAGATTGCGGAGTGGTATGGGGACGAGTGTGATGAGGGTGATTTGGTGCAACGAGCGCTTTCTCGTCGGGGTTGCTATAATCTTGGCAAGCTTGACGACAAAGATTACGCAGTGCCAGCGGAAACCTTTTATGATGCCTTAGAACAGCGATTTGGCTATCCCAAATTTTCTTGCCAAGCGGTGGTTTTGACGGCAAAATTGGAGACAGAGGGGTTTGATATTTGGCGGAAAGTGGTGGTACCACTGCGGTTCACCTTTGAGCAGTTGCATGAAATCATGCAAATATTGTTTGATTGGAAGGACTATCATCTGCACGAATTTTTGTTGCTGGAAGGGGAAAAGCCACTGGTTTGTTTGGTGTTAGACGAGGAAATGGTGTACGATGTGGCACCGATGAAAGCAGAGGTAGAAGCAGGAGTTTTATTATCAAACTACCTGCCCAAATGCAAAAAACTGGTGTATACCTACGATTTTGGTGACAACTGGGAGCATACAATCACGGTGGAGAAAGTGCTCTTTGACTACCAATGTCATTAAGTTAAGCTATTGAAACGCAAGAACAGCTAATAAAAAATCATCGGAATCTAAAAATGCGCAGGACAAGCAAGCAGATTTTTCAATCTGCTTGCTTGTCCTTATAACGTGGCATTACGCCAAGCGATAGAAAAAAGAGGTGTCGGTTCTGGGGTTCGTGTTGCGTCGCTTGCGTGGGTTTGAGGGCAAATTTCGCATGGGTGTTAGGTTTTTTGCGATGCAGGCTTCAACTTCGGCGACGGGTACATTCTTCCCAAAGAATTTACGACAAATTTGAGTGGCAACAGCGAAATTTATTTGATAAACCCGCTTTCTGGTAACTTTTTTTACAGCAATGCACGAGGTTATCAACTGTGTAAAATTGTATATAATCAACTTGGCGAAGATTTCTTGAAGAAGAAGCTTCGTCTTTTTGCTGTGAAAATACAGCAATCCGACGGTGAATTTCAAAGAGCGGAAGGACGTTTCGATACCCCATCGCTTGGCGTACAAATCCTTGAGGGCAGCAGAATCAAATTCACTTTTATCCAAATTTGTGGCAACCGTTTCGTAAGAATTTTCAGAAAGTTTAAAGCAAACGAGGCGAATATGTAACGGATATGGCTCGATTTTTTCATTTTTCTTTGTTTTGCAGGGTAAAAAATCAAATGGTGAACTATGGGCGATAAATTTCAGGTTTTGATTTTTGGCTTGCGCTGTTTGCTTGCGTGAAATGTGTAGCGTCAGTGAAACGTCAAACTCCTCACCAACAGGCAAAGATAATCCGTGACAAATACCGTTGCGTGAAGCAGAATCCTTCACTCTGACAAGGAATTTTTGCCCTCTTTCTTGCACATGAGCGAAATTATTGTACGATTCGTAGCCTCTATCAGCAATGTAAATGGTGGGTACTTTTGATTGATTACGTGCCACCATGGTGGCAAAGGCCTTGTTTTCACCCTTTTCAACCGTTGCATCCACGTAGGTTTTGCGCAAAATATCGTACATGGCGTTGAGGTGCAAAAGGTTAAAAGGCTTGGAGTCATTGGCCTTTTGATGGTAAGAATCCACTTCCTTTGGGTTGGTGGGAACGTGCAAACTAGAGCCATCCACAGCCAAAAGGCGGTAGCCACGGTGGGTGATGGGTTGGTTTGTTTCGGCAACAAATTGGTGGAATAAATCCTCGAAGGCAGTTGATTTGATTTTGTTTCGTTGTTGCACAAAAGCGGATACTGTAGGTGAGGATGAATGTATGCCGAATTGTTCGGATAATTCCCCATATAGTGTTTTTCCTGTGAGAGATAAGGTTGTTTCAATTACTTTTTCAAATGGTAACTTCCTATTTCGGGTGAAGTCTTTTTCTGGATTTTCAGCATATTTTACAGCGTTTTGCGAAAGGGCTTTTATGGATTTTTTTAGTGTTCTTTTTATGTTTTTTGTTGTGAATGTCATGTGTGCATCTCCTTTGTTATCAGCGTTATGCTCAATAACAAGGGTCGCCTTCATTGACTTTGGTCAATGAAGGCGACCGCACATTTTTTTGTAATTGTCAAGCTTTTTTTAAAAGGTTCTGGGTGTTTTTCTTGTAGCACCCAGGCTTATCTTAATGACATTGCTTTGACTACGATAAAAACCACGCCCTTTGCCTAGATGGCGCAGGCGGTTTCGCTGAGTATATGGAAGTGAAAAACGACCCAAATCACCCTGCATATGACCAGATGCGCCAATGGGCTGGCACCCAATGGGATGCCAAGTTTGACATGGAGGAGTTGAATAGAACCCTCCGCTGGCGATTTAAGCGGTGAGGGTGTTTTATAATTGAATAAGAGCGCATCCGTGATACACCGCACTTCACACTACCCCCAAAAGTAAGCTTATACCCCCTTGTTACAAGCCACTATATTATCGATTAAGCTTACCCCTTGGGAGATAGTGATGGGGTGTGCCGTAAACACCTAAATTTATACTACAACAAAAAGTGATATAAAATGGATGATTTCATCCATTTTATATCATTTTTCACCTCTGGAACTCACTAACGCATTCGTACATCAGCCCATGACCCGTCGATTCGACAGGGTTCGACAGGGCCAAATCCAAAACAATTAAGGTTAAAATTACTAAATCATAACTTAGTTATTGACTTTGCGAGCTGGGTGTGCTACTATTTTATCAATTGCAATGCACGTTTGATGCAGGAGGGGTGCTTATGTTTTTAGGAAGAAAAAACGAGCTGGCTACGCTTAATCAATTATATAGTAGGGATACATTTCAGTTTGCTGTTATATACGGCCGTCGTCGTATTGGCAAGACTGCCCTTATCAGTGAGTTTATTAAGGACAAAAAGGCAATTTATTTCACTGGCGTGGAGACCAATGCAAAGCAAAATTTGGAAAACTTCAGCCGGAATATTTTGAGTTATGAAAAGGGTATTGAAGTGGATACCTCCTTTACTAGCTTTCAATCGGCGCTTGAGTATGTGTTTGCTCTTGCCCAAAAGGAACGGCTAGTTTTGGTCATTGATGAGTACCCATATGTAGCCAGAGCGACCAAAAGCCTTGCGTCTACGCTCCAAATGCTCATTGACCAACACAAGGATCATTCTAATCTATTTTTAATTCTCTGTGGGTCATCCATGTCCTATATGGAGGACAATGTTCTGGCCTATAAAGCACCGCTCTATGGGCGCAGAACCGCACAGTTTAAAATTCAGCCCTTCACATTTCGAGAGTCCTGTGCATATTTCAAAAACTTTTCGATCATGGACAAAGCCTTGGCTTATGGCATGATGGGTGGCACGCCTCAGTATTTGCTACAACTTGATGACACCCAATCTATAGAGGATAATATCAAAAATACGTTTTTAAACCCGACCTCTTTTGTTTTTGAGGAGCCCACCAACCTGCTGAAACAAGAGGTGCGAGAAGCGGCGATTTATAATGCCATTATCACAGCCATTGCAACTGGATATACGAAGCTGTCTGAAATCTCCTCAAAAGTCGGGGAGGAAAGTAGCGTTTGTGCGGCCTATATCAAGAACTTGATAGCGCTGGGTATTGTGAAAAAAGAAATGCCTTTTAAAGAAAAAACCACCCGAAAGACCATTTATTCGTTGGAAGATAACATGTTTCGGTTTTGGTATCGCTTTGTGCCTGGCTATCAGTCTATGATTGTCAGAGGCGCTAGCGAGCTGGCTTATCATCGGATTGAACCGCACCTTTCAGCATATATGGGCGGTATTTTTGAAGAAATTTGCAAGCAGTATCTTTGGGATGTATTACTCAGCGGAAATGCACCAGTTGATTTTACAGATTTAGGTCGTTGGTGGGGGAACAATCCCAAGAAAAAGAGCCAGGAAGAAATCGATATCATGGGGGTATCTGACCACGATACCGCTCTGTTTGCTGAATGTAAATGGACAAATGAGAAGGTGGATTTAGACGTGCTTGAGACACTGATAGAGCGGAGCCAGTTGTTCCACTATGAGAAGAAGCACTACTACCTATTTTCAAAAAATGGGTTTACCAAAGGTTGTACAGATAAAGCAGCGGAGTTGGATAATGTCACGTTGATTGCCTATGCCGATATGGTGAGATAGTACAAAAACGCTATTGGTAGAGCCCTTGCTCTTTAAAAAGGAGGCAGCCCCTATGCCAAAAACATTGAAAGAATTGCTAAAAAAGGTGTCAAAAGAGGATTTGATTGCTTATTTAGAGCAGTACACAGAGTTTGACAAGGACTTGTACCGAGGACTTCTAACACGGTTTTCTCGGCCTGTGGACGGCGAAGTGGTGGAGATGCAAGAGGACATTGCCCAGCTGATCACTAGCCATACCTATCGTGATTTCATCAGTGAAAGAAATTGTGATGAGATTTGCTATGGTTTGCAAGAGTACGTCCAAATGGCGCACAATCGCATTGACCAAAAGCGGTATATGGTGGCTTACGCCATGGGTTTGCACTTGCTGAAAACTTGTATGGTATTGGCATCGGAAGCGGATTCTAGCTCTGGTTGTTTGGGGGAGACCACAGGCGAAGTGTTAGAATTGCTGGAGCGGTGTTGTCAAATGGTTGCGAACTATGGCACGACACAGGAGAAGGAAACCGTCTTCAACCAAGGCCTTGCCTTGGCAGAAGACAAGGTGTTTGACGGTTGGGGTGGAACCAATTATGAACTGTTGGAGTTTCTTTGCCCTTTGCTTACCATAGAAAATGCACCCCAATTGGAAACACTTTTGGAGCGAATGGCGCCACGGTTTGAGTGGTCTGCTAAATCAGACGAACCACTGGTGCGCCTTGCTATGAAGCAACAGTTGGAGGGCGAAGCGGCTGCCCAAGCCTACCTACTGTCTCGCTTGGATATAGAAGCCTTTCGCACAAAAGCCTATGAGAAAGCCTTTGCCCAGAAAGACTATGCCTTTGCCGTGAAGCTCTGCCGAGAAGTCACCCACAAAGATGGCCAGCAATCATACCATTGGAATCGTGTGTGGTGGGAGCGGTTGTTGGCGGTGTATGAAGCCACCAAAGATGTGGAAGGGCAGAAGCAATGGGCGATGGAAAACTTGGCCTGTGGCAATTTTACCGCTTATGAATTGCTGAAAAATTTGCACCAAGCGGATGGAACATGGGAAGATGTCTACCCAGATTTACTGGAAACTTGGGCGAAAACCTTAAATACATCCACATATATGCAGATTTTGAAAGAAGAACAGGCGTGGTCACGGCTATTGCCGTTGGTGGTGGAACGGGCAGATAGTGCCATATTGGAATACGGTCCAGTGTTGGGGCGTTATGCGCCAGAGGTGGTGCATCCGTTGATGGGAGACAAAATCCGTTCCATCTGTAAAACGGCTGATAATCGTGGGCAGTATCGCTATGTGTGTCAGTTGATTGATACTCTAATTGATTGCGGTGGCAAAGGAGAAGCGAAAAAGGTAATTGTAGACCTGCGTTGTACCTACCCACGTCGCCGTGCCTTGCAAGAGGAGCTGGGGCGAGTGGAGAAGAAGGTTTGAAGTGATGAGATAAACGATACAAAACAGCATAGTATAGATATAACCAATCTATGAAACAATAAAAACATCAGTAAATTTATTGACATTTATACTGACCTGTGATAATGTGAAGCTATGTAAAGGGGGGGCTGACTATGATGGATATGACCAACGCCATTAAAAATACAATCTCCATTTCCTTATTCAACCGAGGTTTTGCAGGGAAGATTTTCGAAGAAGTGAAAACTTCTGGTGCAAAGGTGGTTATGAAAAATAATACCGCAGAATGTGTGTTGCTTTCTCCAGACGAATATATCCAGTTGATGGAGGAAGTGAATGACGCTAGATTGCTCCAAGTGGCCAGTGAACGCATGACCCATTACAACCCCAATACCGTGATTTCTGGGGATGAAGTGTTCCGTAACCTTGGTATCAGCGATGTAGATTTGGAAAACTGCCATGAGGTTGCGTTTGAATGAATTGGGATTTAGAGTTTCTTCCAGAAGCGCAGAAGGATTTAAGCAATTTGGCTGGCAATCAGCGTATCCTTGTGGCGAAAGCCATTAAAAAGGTGCAACAAAACCCAGTTTCCGTCTATGACGGTGGGTATGGAAAGCCCCTTGGAAATAAGGGTGGCTCCAATTTGGCAGGCTTTTATAAAGTGAAATTGCGGGATGCAGGGTTGCGCATTGTCTACAAGCTCATTCAAACCAAAACGTCTATGTTGGTGGTTGTGATTGGCGCTAGAGCCGATGATGAAGTGTACGAACTTGCTGAAAAACGACGTGTGAAACACGATTTATAATAAAAGCGGCAGAGCCTTTCGCGAAAGCTGTACCGACCCCCAAAAGTTAGACCTAAAAATCTAACGATTGGGGGTCGGTATTTTCATGGCAAAATACAGTTTTGAATTTAAGAAGCAAGTAATCATGGCATACGAAAACCAGGAAGGCGGATATGAATCTTTAGCGAAGAAATATGGTATACCATCACTAACCACAGTAAAAATCTGGCACAAGTCATACAAAGAGTTTGGTGATGATGGACTGGTTCGCTCCAGAGAAAACAAAAGCTATCCTTTCGATTTTAAGCTTTCTGTGGTAGAATTATATCTAACAACAGAAATATCGTATCAGGAACTGGCTTTGAAGATGGGCATCAATAATCCATCTTTAATTACCCGTTGGGTGAATGACTTCCGCATAGCGGGTCCTGCTGCGCTTCGAGAAAAGAGCAAAGGACGGCGACCAAAGATGGCTAAACCTGAGAAAATAGATAATGGTGATGAAACAGCTAAATACATCAAGCAGCTTGAAGAAGAATTGTTGCACGCAAGAATCGAGAATGCCTATTTAAAAGAATTGAGGAGGTTGCGCTTGGAAGAAGAAGCACAGAACAAAGAGCAAGAATTATCTGCGACCTCCGGCGATTGTTCCAATTAAAAGATATTCTTGCGGTCTTAAAGTTTCCAAAAGCCACCTATATGTATTGGCAGAAGCGATTTGACAAGGAAAATCCAGACAAAGAAATTGAAGAAAAAATCCTTGAAATTCGCGATGAACACAAGGATTTTGGCTATCGTAGAATTTTGGGTGAGCTCAGAAAAGCAGGCTGGCATGTCAACAAAAAGAAAGTCCAACGGCTGGTGCAAAAGCTTGGTTTGCAAGTGAAATCCTACACACGCAAGAGCCGAAAATACTCGTCTTACAAAGGGATTGTGGGCAGAATTTGCAAAAACTGGGTCAAAAGACGATTCAACACCAACATTGTGCATCAAAAAATCACAACAGATACCACTGAGTTTAAGTATTACACATTTGACGGCAACGGTAAATTGATAACGAGAAAGTTATATTTAGATCCATTCTTGGATATGTTCAACGGCGAAATTTTAAGCTATAGCATTACCAAAACACCATCGGCGGAAGGCATTATGGCTGCGTTAAATGAGGCCATCGAGGTCACCAGCGACTGCAAATTCAGAAGAACTTTTCACTCGGACAGAGGCTGGGCATACCAAATGAAACGCTATTTTAGGACACTGAAAGAGAACCGCATCTTCCAAAGCATGTCTCGGAAAGGCAACTGTCTGGACAACTCTGTGATGGAAAATTTCTTTGGTCTTCTGAAGCAAGAAATCTATTACGGCAATACGTTTTACAGTTTTGATGAATTGAAATTAGCCATAGAAAACTTCATTGATTATTACAATAACAAGCGCACAAAGCAGAAGCTAGGATACTTCAGTCCTGTAGAATACAGACTGAAGTATCTTGCTGCATAAAAATAACGTAGCAGCCGCAGCTGCTACGTTATCAAGTCTAACTTATTGGGGTCACTACACCGTTGATGAAAGGCACTGCTGTTTTTGTGTCGAGTGCTTACCCCCTAGGGAGATGGTGACGAGGCATGGCGGTGATGGCCAAATTTATATCACTTTTTATACCAAAATATCACTAACGCACTCGTGCATCAGCCCGTGCTGCGTCGAATTCGACGCCGTTCGACTTTACTGTGGAACTTTGATGCGATCTTCCTGAAATAGAACACCTCAAAGTGAGTAAGTTTATCATAGAGGTTTGTGAGCGGTGTTACTTGTAGTTTAGCTGATGATGGATTTTGTTAAAGCAATCAATGCCACGCTTCTGTCATTCCAGATGGCATTGTTTTGATGTTGTTTGGAAATAGAGCTTCATGCATTTAGAATTTCTATTGATTTGTCCATCGTTACTGCTTGGTCTCTTGTGCATAAATGAACTATTTGTGATACTTCTCTTCCATGGATTGCAGTTACAATTGCCAACTTACTCAAGGAGTGTCTACGCATATCCCTAGAAGATTTACTGGTGCGCATGAAAACGGCTGGTGTCAACACGGGCTATGCCACAGAAATTGACCATTATCACGATGAGTAACTGCATACTGATATGGCATACGGACACATTCGTGCCCTGTTTGATTTCAGGACCATCACCCCAGAGGAATTGCTCCACCTAAGGGTAGCATATTTTCAAGGTGCTGCGTATGGCTTTTTTCGCCCCATCCCCCGCTTAACTTTTCGGGGCCCGCTGCGTTACTTTTATTTTACCGAAAACAAGCCTAGTGGGATGCATCCAGATTTGGCTAAGACCTATGATACCATTGGCAATGCATTAGAAATATTGTTGCGGCATGAAGAGGCTCAACAGTATTTCAAGCAGGCTCAACATATTCGTGAATCGCTTTCGTCTTAATGACCATGGATAATCATCGATGAATTTTGCAGGTTTTCTCATCCCTTCTCAAAACCACCAACTTTCGTCCATTTTCACTGGCACATAGGTTTCGCTCAAGTCATCTAAGCACAAACAGCCTAGGCGGCTGGGCCCACAATCTAGAAAAATAGTGTGGTTGCCTTGGATAATTTGGCCTTGATGTCGCCAGTCAATGCGATGGGTGGGCGTGTGCCCACTAATGAGAATACCGTCAGGCACAAGGGGTTCATCCCGATAAATCCGCAATGCGTTTGACAGATTTACGTGATAGTCCGCCTGCTGTGGATTGTGAATCACTGGCATATCCGTGTGTGCCAACAAATACCGCCGTTGTCCTATCTGAAGGGATTTTGTGTAGGCGCATCGTTGCAAATAAGAGAGAATTTCTTGCTGTTTTTCTTTTGTGATATTTTGGAATTCTGTTATGGTCGGCATTGCTCCGCGGATGCTCCAGCCTTGCAAAAGGGCTTGTTTGGATAGCGGTATCTCTTGGGTGTTGCCGGTCACCAACACATCCAATACCAACAATGCAAAGAGTTCGTGATTGCCCAACAGCAATTCCACATTGGGTCGCTTCATAATATCTTGCAACAGTGTAATAGGTGCAGGCCCACGGTCAAGCACATCCCCCACTATATATAGGCGGTCATGTACTTTGAGTTGGATGGCGTCTAATATTTGTAGATATGCTTGGTAATGCCCATGGATATCGCTGATAACATATGTTTTGCCTGATGGCATGTATGACCACCCCTTTCTTCGGCTTATTTTACCACAGAAAAAAGTGACTCAAAAAAACCAATTTATAGCCATTTTGAAGTGGGTTTTTCCATACCTGTTTTAATTGTTATATACTTTCAATTATAGAAACAAAGGAGACAACACATGACAGAATATATCACAGGTTGGGGGATTACCTCTAAACAGCTCAAAGCGTTGCTACATATGGAGGCGCTGTATATTACAGCAATCCCAAACTGTGCAGGCAATTTGTATAGCGAAGTAGTATTTGAAGGCAAGGTGGAGGCATTTTATACGCTCCCACAGGCCAAGCGCATTGCCGTTACACCACTGTTTACCAGCACAAACCATTGTGTGCTGGATAACGATGATGACTTTTGGGTGCTGATTCCTACCGACGAAACCCCAATGGTTGCTACAACCGCTGGTTTTTTGTGGCGGTTGCGCCACGATGGCGACTTCTGCATCGCCACGCAAGAACAAGTGGACTCTGGGCGAGGCATGGTCAGAAAAGCGGCTCGAGAAGGCGTCGCTGCTGAACCCATCACATTGTATTACGGAGCACAGATTATCCCAGACGAGGACGACGAGGAGGATGAAGCGGATGTATAAATGGATGATGGGTGCATTGGCACTGGTGTTTTGTGGCGCACTGGCTACAACCTGTCTGTCAGAAGAACCCGACACCTCCAATGCCTATCCCCAGCCTACACAAGTTGCAGTGGAAGAAGAAGTTGTGGAAGCCACACAAGAGGAAGAACCCCTTTCTATGTTTCAACAGTTGGAGCAGGATATGCTGTCTCAAATCGACTTCACCGACAACGTGTCTTCTCGTGTCAATATGGTCATGGACTACGGTTTGGACGACTACCGTACAGAGATTTTAGACAATTATAGTGACTATTTCACCTTGGATTCCATTGCCTATGGCTCCTATACAGGGACAGAGCAACAAGAAGTGTTGGTGGTGTTTTCCGTGGTGGACAACGACCATGTAGGCGGCTTTGGGCGGAAGCTGATGGCCATTTACGATGTCACCACAGGCGATTTGGTAATGCAACATTCCTTCGCTGGCGATAGTGTGAGCATCGTGGTGGATAGTAGCAATGGGGTTGATTCTTGTTGTGTATTTATGACGGCTACTTGGACACATCAGGGCATCGTCAGTGGGTCAACTGACTGTGGCAGTCTCGAAGGTGGTGTTTGGACGCCCATCCAAGTGCCCATCACTGAAAGCGACCGCAATACCTATAGCTATTCAAAGAGCAACGATACCTTAACCATCACCCAATGGCTTGACGGCACAGAGGAGCCCTATTTCTATCCAACCCAAGGAGACTCCACAGAATACACATTCGATTGGGACACATCGGAATTTGTGGAAGTGGAATAAAGGAGTGCATCAACTAGCAAAAAGCTGGAGCATTGAAGCGGATGCGGATTGAGTGGGTTTTAGCAACAGCTGAAGATTTGCGTTACCATACCATAGAAAGGGGACGTATTATGATTTATTTTACTTCTGATTTGCACTTCCATCACGATAACATTATCAAAATGACAGGTCGCCCATTTCAAAACGTTGAGGAGATGAACGCCAGCCTTATCCATAACTGGAACTGTGTTGTGGGGCAGGAGGATGAGGTCTATATTCTGGGAGATTTCACCCTAAAGGGTATTACTTATGTCCCCGATTTGCTGGCTAGGCTCAACGGAAAGAAATATCTCATTCGTGGCAATCACGATCGCTTTGCCCGTTTCTACCAAGTGGACGGCTTTGAGTGGGTAAAAGATTACTATGAACTGAACGCCGAGGGGCATTGGTTTGTTCTCTGTCATTATCCCTTTGCGGAATGGAACCATCAGCGTCGTGGGAGTTTTCATTTGCACGGTCACATTCACACCGATGGCGCTTATAATCAAGAGAACATTCAGAACGGGCGACTGATGTATGACGTTGGTGTTGATGCCAACAACTATGCCCCTGTTGGCGTCACGCAAATTCTAGAAGTATTTTCCCGATGGTATGAACCCGAAAAGGAGGGATGACTTTATGCTTTATGTCACAGGCGATTGCCATGGAGAACGCAACTATTTTTTGAATCCAAACTCTGCCATTGACCGCACATTGAATGACGGTGATAAGCTGTTTATTTGCGGTGACTTTGGCTATGTGATGCGTGATTCCTTTGAAGAACGCAGGTTCTTAGAATGGCTTCGTGTCCGTGTGGACTATGGACGCTGGTATTTTGGGCATCTCCACCAAGACAAAGATAGCTGGAATGATCAGACGGCTGTGTTCTACCAAGTGCGAAACATGATTACCAATGAACTCATAGAAGAGATATAACTAGGAGGTTGCACCATGATGTACGATTGGAGTAAAGAATTAGAAAATATGACCTTGAAAGAAACCTGTATTATACAGATAGATGATGCTGGTGAACCAGTTTTGAAGCGTGTGGTACAGTCTGGGGATGATGGGTTTGACACAGTGGTCTTAACGCCAATCTGCCCTCACTTTTTCTATCAAGACATTACCTGTGTGATTGTAGAAAATGGAGTACCAGCGGTGAAAAACCTGCTCGCCGAATTAAAATGGGCACCATACACGTTGTGCATTTGTCTTGGAAAGCCCTGTGATGAAATCAAGTCCAATGTGGATATTTGGTTAGAAGAAGGGGTGTCCTATGATGCTAGACAGATGGACACCTATCTGGACACATTTTCCCTACCTAAAGATGCTGGCTTCCGCCCTGTAACACGGGTGCTTATGCATTTTATCCAACAACTTGATGGTGGATTCATTAACCTAGAAATCAGCGACATCTTTGGATTTAAACCTGAAACAACCCTTGCGTATTTTAGTGCAGGGGTAGCGCCCAAAGGAAGCGTGTTTCGTGCTGCCATTGGTGCCAGCGATGCTCTTGAAAACCACCCGCCTCTCCACAAACTCATCGCCTATTACATGGTGCCAGCAGATACCGACATCGCTGTGATTGACATGGCAACCAAAGAGTTGCATCTCATTGCAGACCCTGATGGCCTCATTGTGTTTGGCGCAGGATTCCACCAACGCCCAGAGTCGATGACTTATATCTTGGGATTCTAAACAGTGCGAGGTTCGATCGAAAATAGAAAGGAGCCATCCATGGAACATCCATATATCATCGGCTGGGGCACCACCTCTCGTGTGTTGCGAGAAACGCTCCATATCAACGCTTTTTACATCCTAGAGAGCGGAGACTATTATAACGTGCTGACGGAAGAACAGGGGGATTACTACGTTGCACAAGCAGGGGTAGGCACCCTGCGTGAGCAGGTAGATACAGATTGGTTTTTGTCTTGTTTGCGCAAATGCACCTTAGATCGAGATGAGGAGTTTTTAGTGTTGCAATGCCTTGATACGCATCCAAAAACTCTGACGGAGCAAGGTTTTTTCTGGCAAGATGAAGAGCAAAAACGCCTGACATTTGCCACCACTATGTAGTGACCCCAATAAGTTAGACTTGATAACGTAGCAGCTGCGGCTGCTACGTTATTTTTATGCAGCAAGATACTTCAGTCTGTATTCTACAGGGCTGAAATAACCTAGCTTCTGCTTTGTGCGCTTGCTATTGTAATAATCAATGAAGTTTTCTATGGCTAATTTCAATTCATCAAAACTGTAAAACGTATTGCCGTAATAGATTTCTTGCTTCAGAAGACCAAAGAAATTTTCCATCACAGAGTTGTCCAGACAGTTGCCTTTCCGAGACATGCTTTGGAAGATGCGGTTCTCTTTCAGTGTCCTAGAATAGCGTTTCATTTGGTATGCCCAGCCTCTGTCCGAGTGAAAAGTTCTTCTGAATTTGCAGTCGCTGGTGACCTCGATGGCCTCATTTAACGCAGCCATAATGCCTTCTGCCGATGGTGTTTTGGTATTGCTATAGCTTAAAATTTCGCCGTTGAACATATCCAAGAATGGATCTAAATATAACTTTTTCGTTATCAATTTACCGTTGCCGTCAAATGTGTAATACTTAAACTCAGTCGTATCTGTTGTGATTTTTTGATGCACAATGTTGGTGTTGAACCGTCTTTTGACCCAGTTTTTGCAAATTCTGCCCACAATCCCTTTGTAAGACGAGTATTTTCGGCTCTTGCGTGTGTAGGATTTCACTTGCAAACCAAGCTTTTGCACCAGCCGTTGGACTTTCTTTTTGTTGACGTGCCAGCCTGCTTTCCTAAGCTCACCCAAAATTCTACGATAGCCAAAATCCTTGTGTTCATCGCGAATTTCAAGGATTTTTTCTTCAATTTCTTTGTCTGGATTTTCCTTGTCAAATCGCTTCTGCCAATACATATAGGTTGCTTTTGGAAACTTTAAGACCGCAAGAATATCTTTTAATTGGAACAATCACCGGAGGTCGCAGATACTTCTTGCTCTTTGTTCTGTGCTTCTTCTTCCAAGCGCAACCTCCTCAATTCTTTTAAATAGGCAACCTCAATTCACAACTTTAGATTCTCATCTTCAAGCTGCTTTAAATATGCCCCATGGTCGTCTGTATGGTCTATTTTCTCAGGTTTAGCCATCTTTGGTCGCCGTCCTTTGCTCTTTTCCCGAAGCGCAGCAGGACCTGCTATGCGGAAGTCATTCACCCAACGGGTAATTAAAGATGGATTATTGATGCCCATCTTCAAAGCCAGTTCCTGATACGATATTTCTGTTGTTAGATATAATTCTACCACAGAAAGCTTAAAATCGAAAGGATAGCTTTTGTTTTCTCTGGAGCGAACCAGTCCATCATCACCAAACTCTTTGTATGACTTGTGCCAGATTTTTACTGTGGTTAGTGATGGTATACCATATTTCTTCGCTAAAGATTCATATCCGCCTTCCTGGTTTTCGTATGCCATGATTACTTGCTTCTTAAATTCAAAACTGTATTTTGCCATGAAAATACCGACCCCCAATCGTTAGATTTTTGGGTCTAACTTTTGGGGGTCGGTACACTACACAGCTTGGCGATGAGGACTGTATCTGCCACGATGAAAACGGCGCACCCCACGCTGTCACCTTGACCTATGGCACCCAACGAAACCCCTTTTACGATGAAAATGCCCCCAAAGAACCAGTGGAGATTGACATGGACACCCCAGCCAGAGGGAACTTGATTCTCACATCCCAAGGGCTGAACACCCAAGAAGGTGCCGCCTTGATTGCTAAGGAATTAGACGGGGAAGACCTGTCCTCCAAAAGTATTTTGTTGGTGCTCTTAAATCGCTGTCCGCCTCATTCTATCCAAAAAGTGGTAGTGCAGGCCTGTGAAAACATGGGCTTTCAGCGAGGCAACATCTTCTACTCTGACGATTTGGCATTGCCTGAAACGGTGGATTATATCTATGTCACCGAGGGCAACACCTTTTCAATTCTACACCATCTGCGTCGGGAAAGGTCAACGCCCAAAAGCAAAGCCTTAATCCCCTACATCCGACGCAACGTGGCCAACGGTGCCACCTACATTGGCGCCAGCGCTGGTGCGATGTTAGCAGGCGTAGATATAGCGCTAGCACTAGAGTTTGACAAGAATTGCTACACCATGACAGATTTTACAGCGTTGGGGCTCTTCCAAGGCTCGGTGATTCCGCATTACACAGAAGAAGAGTTAGGGTTTTTCATCGCCAATTCCACGGAAGAAGAGTTGGCTGGTTATGAGCAACTTTACAGCGTAGCAAACGATGAGGTGTTGCGGCTATAAGAGAAAATCCCCAAAAAGGAGAAAGAAAATGGAACAAGGAAAACGACTATCGGTGGAGAAATTCACATCATGGCTGTTGCTGATTTACTGTGGTGTGCTGACAGGTTTGGCGCTGGGCATTGAGATTGTCAGCGAAAGCCAATTAGGCACCACTCTCAGCGAAAGTGGCGCCTTTGGGATGGGGCGGTATGTAATTGGCTTTGCAATATTGGCGGTAGTTGCGCTGTTTGGGCACCATCTCATTAGGTTGCTGATCCAGTATCCCGGTTGGGCTTTTTTAAGTGTGGGGCTGGTCAGCGTGGTGAAACTGTTTTTCACGTTAAAACTGGAAGCCTATCTGTTCATGCCCTGGTTGCTGGTAGCGACGGCCTTGCTGGTGTATATGTGTGAAGGCACCGGGTTTGTGGGGCTGGCCGCTTGTGGAGTGGGCTGTTTGGTGTTGGTGTTCCTCAGTGGCACTATGGGCGGTTATTTCTATATGTTGGCACTGTTTGTGGTGGTCATGACCCTGTTGTGCTACGGCACCTTGACCGGGTGGTTTGGGGACAAGCTTCGCTATTTCTTAGCCACCATTGGGATGGGCATCGTGGCTGTGTTGGCAGGTGCGTTTTGGAAAATGGAGTATTTGTTTTGGAGCGTGGATGACTGGTTTCACCCAGAACTAGACCCCTTGGGCAGTGGCTATCGCCCACTGTTGATGCAAAGCTTGTTGCGTGAATCTGTCTGGTTTGGGCAAGGAAATTTGGCACAAGGGTTGGATAACGCAACCCAATACCCCTTTTATGAGACGGGCTTCTTGGCCTATTTGAGCAACAATTTCGGTCTCTGGGTTATCATCGCTGTGGCAGCGTTGTTTCTGGGCTTTTTCTATCTCTGCCTACGCAAAGCCCACCCGTTGTACGGGGTGCCTCGGTTTCTGGCTCTGGCCATCATCGCCTATTTGATGTTGCAAACCATCGCCTTTTTCGCCCAAAATATGGGCGTGCCCCTGTTCACCAGTGTACCATTGCCATTTATTTCCTACAGCCCACACCTCTGGAGCAACAGTTTCCTATGCGGCTTGCTACTGGCGGCGATGAATATAACGCCGGCGTTTCCTGACACACTCTGTAGTATAAAAGGGGGGACAGACAAACTTTTGACAGCACGTATTTTCTCTGTAGATATAAGCTTTTGTCCACTGACTAAGTCGGTGGGTTTATGAAAAATAGTCCTGCCAACAAGAATTATTTGCTGGCAGGACTATTTTCCATATGAAATATCAAGTATTATAAATCCCAATTCTGAGGGAGGTGAAGATTGAGATAGTCTTGAATACGCTGTGCCTGTTTCGAATATTTTTGTGCCTCGTCATGACGAGAAAGTATCTCTAATATCCGTCCAATATAGTGATAACTTTTGAATAGGTCAAAATGCATCCCGTCAGGATACAGTGCTTTCCGAATCTCGAATGCATGTTGGTAATGTTCCAAGGCTTCTTCATAGCGCAACAATTGTACTAGTACCTTTCCGATAGTGCTATAACTTGTAGCGATAGCAGCATTTATTTCACTGGTATAGAGTTGCTTTTGAATGAACAGTGCTTGAGTTATATTTTTCATCGCAGCTTCATATTGACAACATGCGTATAAAGTGCAGCCAATAGAAAAGTAGTTACTTGCTACATCGTCATGTATGCCATCAGGATAAAGTTGTTTTCGGATAAATAATAGTTGCTGATAGTTCTCTAAGGCTTCTTCGTAACGTGATAATTGTCCAAGAGTAGAAGCAATATTTTGATAAACACAAGTCAGGTCAGGATACACATCTTCGAGAGGAAGCTGTTTCCAGATATGAAGTGCGTGATGGAAGTTTTCTAGCGCTTCTTCATAAGATGAGAGCGCATATAGTATAGATCCAATCGTGCAATAAGTGTCACCTAAGTCAGTGTGAATGGCATCGGGGTAAAGTTGTTTTTGGATAAATAATAGTTGCTGATAGTTCTCTAAGGCTTCTTCGTAACGTGATAGTTCATTAAGGGTGCAAGCAATATTATTAAGACAAGAAGCTAAACTAGGATGCAATTCATCGGGATAAAGTTCCTTCCAAATTGAAAGTGCGTATTGGAAGTATTCTAAGGCTTCTTCTTGCCGGGAAAGGTCACACAAAGTGTAGCCTACATTATTATAACTTGTAGCCAAATCACCGAGATCCCCTTCGGGATACCGGTGTTGACAAAGGATGAGCGCTTGTTGATAACTTTCAAGCGCGTCCTCATGATTCAAAAGATTACTTAGCGTATTGCCGATGTTGAAATAATTATGAACCAAACTAGACTGGCTTCCATGAGGTAATCTCTCTTTTTGAGTTTTCAGTGCTTGTTGGTAATAGTACAGAGCTTCCTCATATCGAGAAAGATTGCTTAAAATATTCCCAATTTTAATATAGTCAGTTGCTAACACAATATTTTCAGGATCAAAGCGCTTTTCATCTGAAACACGTCGTTCTCGAATAACAAGTGCCTCTTGAAAAGCCTTTAGTGCCCGTTCATAATAAGAAAGTTGTTCTAATACAAAACCAATAAGGCTGTAGTCCTTAAGTAAATCAAGACATGTTTCTGAATAAGCGCGGTTTTTTCGTATCGACACTGCCATTTCTAAGGCATCTATCGACTCTTCGTAGCGTGAAAGACTATATTGTGCCTTGGCAATACGTGTATAACATGCAGCAAGTCTGTCAGACGCTTTATTGGAAGACAACTGTTTTAGAATAGCAAGTTCCTGTAAATAATTTTCCAACGCCTCATCGTAATTTTCAAGCCTAATTAACGCATTTCCTTTGGCTTCATGGTCACTACTCCTGTCGCAAATAACATTCTTCGCCTCATGACACCTCTGGAATTTCCATTTCTGATCGATAGCTGCTATTTCTGCAGTAAATTCTTTTTGCACTGTATAGCAACATTGATTATAATCACTACTAAATCCTTTCTGGTGTGGATTATTTTTTAAGGTGTGTTTAAGACTATACGCAGTATCGCCCTTACTACGATGAATAGCTGCAATACGGTCATAAACAGAAATGACACTATCTCGTTCATGTGTTGGACATATGGCATCTGGATATAACTCTCTATATATTTTTTCTACTTGTTCAGCAATAAGGCAAGCTTCATCACTACAAAATATATTGTTGAGTGCTGTAGCTATTTCAATAAGAAAATAGCCGGCTATAGCAGTTCGTTCAAAAATTCGTTTTGCAATAAAAGAAAATAAATTCCTTGCTTCAGCGCGTTCGATGTCGGAAAGGTAAAGGCCTGACATAGGGGGGGCATAGAATTCATGAGTTATTTCCATTATCTCAAATCTTTGTGCTGAATAAAATTCAAGGCGTTTTTCACTATTAAGAGAATCCGTTTCTCCAAACTCGCGAATTAAATAATTATAATAATCACCTATTAGAACCATCAAATAATTTTGAAAATACTTTTCCTCCACGCTGGGTTTTACTTCATTCCAAACCACTTCGCTGATGATGGGGTGGAGGGATAGGGTGCTTGTTTCTTCGTCTTTGTTAACCCAGTTGCTGCGAATCAAGGAGCTTAGGGAATTATAGGCGACGATTGCATCATCTCCCAAATATCCACAGCGTGCCAAGTATATTCTATCATTCACACCGCTATAAGGCACGTAACACAGTACTTTTAAGTGATCTAACTCTGCGGTTGTGACCGTTCTAAAGTTGAACAGGGCTTTAATGTGTCCATATGCCACATCTGTATGCAATTCATCATCATGGTAATGGTCAACTTCTGTGGTATAGCCAGTATTGATGCCAACATCCGTCATCCGCGCCAGTAATGCTTCCAGAGAAATAAGGGGACACTCACTGAGCTGACTGGCAGACAAAATAATCGCTAGCGTGTGCTTGTGGAGCACTTGAATGAGTTCTTCTACTTGCTTTTCTGCCTGATGGTCGCCACGTAATCTTTTTGGGGCATGGTGGTAGAAAAGATTCTTTAAGGCGGCCAGGTCTCGCTCTGGCTGGAGATGCATCGCACACTGGCCATAGCGCTTGTTCTTGGTGAAATCATGGCGACTACTGAATATAAAATGCGCATCTAAGCCCAAGAATCGTTGCAGGTTTTTATCATCCTTGGTGTTGAAGTTTTCAATAATAAATAAGGTTTTGGAGTTAACAACATTGCATAAGGCGCAGAAATATCTCTCAAATTGCGCTGCTCGGCTTTCGCCCTCTGGATAATACACGTTATTGACGGGAGCGGAAGTCATCAAGGCATCTGCCAAATCGTCAATATAATAAATACGCACCACATGGGTGTATTTTTCTTTGTGACTCAGATAATATTGCCCAGATAGTTCACTTTTCCCTATGCCTGCCATACCGCAAATAAAGGCGATGCGGTGATCTTCTAGCAGCGAAGACAAGACCGCTTGCTCCTCTGTGCGTCCGAAATAATTGGGGACACCAGAAATATGTTGGGGAGCCAAGTAAGGGCGACGCTCCACCAAGGAGATTAACGCCTCCAAACGATGCACCAACGCAGTTGTATCGGAAAGGACTTTTTTTCGACTTTCCACATCTTGGCGGATATCATTGAAGAGCGCTTGTAGTTCATCTCGTACACTCTGTGGCATGGCCTGCATATCTTCCGTCAACAAAACATCAGTCCATGGGGTATGAGTGTGTTTGCCACATAGCAGTTCCGCTAATATCACAACCAATGCGTACACGTCGGTGTGAGGGCCAATGGATTGTATCCGTTCTTGAAATTGCCGTGGTGAGACAATGCTTTTCAGAGCCGTCAGTTCGGGGGCGGCATAGCCTGGGCTGTATGTCACACGCTGAAAATCTGTGCAAGAAACCACCTCCTCTTCCATTGGCAAGGCTGAGCCATAATCTAATAAAATGGCACAGCGGTCACCAGGGCGCTGGCGGATATCTAAGGATTGTTTAGAAAGGTAGATGTTAGCTGGTTTTAAGTCGCAATGCAGCAATCCAGCGGTATGGATGTGGTTGACGGTGGTGGCAATATTTTTTATCACATTAAGCTTGTCCACAATCCGTTCTGCCGCAGTTTCAAGAGTAGAAAAGTCCACTTGGTCTAAGCATTCCCCGGCCTCTGTCTCAATTACCATGTAGCGAGCCAAGGTGTTTGGGATAATCCCCTCAGGCAACAAGGTGGCATTGAATACATCGGGATTGTTATTTTCATCTAGGTGGCGCACGCGGCTGATATTTTCCTGTTCAATGGCAACGATATGCGCAATTTTATCTTTAATTTGTTGTTCTTCTGGCTGGCTATAGGTATTGGCGAATATTACAGATATTCCATCTTGCGCCCGTGTCATCTGGGGTTTCCCTTGTGAAAATCCAGGGAAATACTCTTTGATGATACAAAAAGTAGATCCAGTCAACGCCTTATACGTCAAAGCGTTGCGCCCTTCACCGACATACCCCGCAATGGTATAAGTCCCCAAAGTGGTTCCATCTGCCAACCTTTCTCGCTTTTGCATATTCTTCATGGCACATACCCCCTACATACTGTGATTTTTATACGATACAGTATACCATGAGCTTCCAGTTTTTTCAGCATATTTTTAAAAAGATTCCATTTTATAAATGGTTTTTTCGCCTTTTTTTCATTTGCATGTTTCCACTAAAATAAAAGTACCGAAAAAGGGCGCGAAAAGTGCATAGGTTGGGCTCGTAAAAAAAGAGCCATTGTCAGCACCTCAAAAAAGAGCTACCATTAGTTTGTCTAGAACTAAGGAGGTAGCGGAAAGGTGATAAGAATGGCTCAAAAGAATTATATCAAAGATTTGTACGAAAACCAAGAGAAAAGTCTCAATGAAATCGCAAAAATCACAGGACTCAATTATCGCACGGTGCGCAAGTACGCCCATAAAGACGACTGGAACGATGAGCATCTACCCAACATTCAAGCAGAAAGCTATCCAATTTTAGGGGATTTCATCCCTATCATAGACCAATGGTTAGAGGATGACACCAAAATTCCACGCAAGCAACGACACACAATTTGGCGAATCTATTGCCGTTTACGAGATGAAGAAAAATTCCTCGGTAGCTACTCCAGCGTAAAGCGTTATGTGCGCAAGAAGAAATTCGCCATGAGCAGCCAAACCGATGGTTATCTGCCTCTGGCGCATCCCCACGGCAGTGGGCAAGTGGATTTTGGCGAGCACATCTACAACGACGCCTCATCCAAAGTGCGGACAGGCTACGCCCTAACCCTGTCCTTCCCCAATTCCAACAAGGGATACACCCAAGATTTCCCAGCCCAAAACCAAGAATGCTTGCTAGAAGGCATGAAGCAGATTTTTGAGCACATGGGTGGCGTGCCACCCGTCATCCGCTTCGACAATATGTCTACCGCCGTGGTGAAGGTCCTAGACCATGGTGAACGAGTGCTGACCGATGGATTCACCCGATTCATGCTGCATTACCGATTTAAGGCTGAATTCTGCAATCCTGCCGCTGGCAACGAGAAAGGCAACGTGGAGAATAAAGTGGGATATAGCCGCAGAAACGCCTTTGTTCCTGTGCCGACCATTACCTCCTTCGATACCTTCAACGAACAGCTTTTCGACTGGTGCGAGCAGGATGCACAGCGTCTCCATTACAAGCATCAGATTGAGATACAGGAACTGTGGGAAGCAGATCGTGAGGCGCTACTACCCCTGCCAGAGCACCCTTTTTCGGTGTTCCGTTACGAAAGCTTGGCGGTGAATAAATATGGCTTTGTCACCATTGACACCAATAAGTATGGTCTGTCACCAGCGCTGAGTCGAGAGATTGTGCAAGCGAAAATTTATTATGACTGCATTGAATTTTACCATGACCATACCTTAGTTGGAAGTTATAAAAGAAGTTATGAAACACACCAAGAGTACTATGATTGGAAACAGTATGTTGGCGTTTTATGCAGAAAGCCTGGCGGGGTATCTCACACTCGATTCTTCAACCAAATGCCACCTCTTTGGCAACAGCATCTCCACCAAGCCCAAGGACAGGCACGAAAAAGTGCGCTACAATTACTGGATGAAATCGTCCAAGATGGCAACGCCACCTTTTGCGACGAAGTGCTAGAGTTGGCGCATGAGAATGGCCGCACCGATGCGGATAGTGTCCGCCAATGCTACTACATGATTGCCAAAAAGGAACACCGACCAGAGCCGTTGACTTTGGATATTACCACGCCTGACCTACATTACACGCCAAATTTGAGCGCTTACGACGGATTGATAGGAGGTGATTTACATGGTTGAGCAATACATGAAAACCTTGAAATTAGGTGGTTTGGCAAAAGAGTGGACAAGTGTGGAATACCGAAATAATGAGCAATATCTAACCGATTTATTACAACTGGAGTTGCGAGAACGAGAAATAAACCGCATTAACCGCATGGTAAAAAGTGCAGGATTTGGGGTGCTAAAAACCTTGGATGACTTCACTTGGCGCAATGAAATAGCACTGCCAGTTGGACTAACACGAGAGTATATGGAAGATTTGCAATTTTTGGCACCCAAGGAAAACCTTATTTTTATGGGCGCCGTTGGGACAGGCAAGACCCATCTTGCCACAGCTCTGGCGTTGAACGCCTGCCAAGAAGGACGGCCTGTTCGCTTCTTTACAGCTGCATCTCTTGCCAATATTTTATTGGAAAAGAACAACAAGGGCACCTTGAACAGTTTCTTATCTACGCTAAAAAAGGTGCAGTTAATGGTCATTGATGAAATTGGTTTTGTACCGTTGCACAAAGCGGCAGCAGAGCTGTTATTCCAAGTGATTGCCGACTGTTATGAGCGGAAAAGCCTCATCATTACATCCAATCTGGAATTCTCTCAATGGAATACAGTCTTTGGGGATAACCGCTTGACGGCAGCTCTCATTGACCGCTTGGTACACCATTCGCACATAGTCATCTTCTCTGGGGAGAGCTACCGCTTGACACAATCCATGTCCAGGCAACGTGAGCGTTGAGGCTAGAAGGGACAAAAAAGCACCATTCCTAGGTTTTTTCTCCATAGGATGGTGCGCCATCTGCTCTAACAAAATTCGATTGTGTATCCAAATAAGCTCTGTGATTGTGCGAATGTTGCGCTCAACGCATTGCCAAGTGGTTTTATAGTGTTTGGCTACCTCTGGGTACAGCCACTTGGTGATGAGGAGCAGCCTTTCTGGATTTTGTATGACGAGATAGACGGCGTAGCTGGTATGGAAAAAACCTCGATAGTTGGCGGTGATGCCTAAGGAGTAAAGCAGGCTGTAAATTTCTGCAATGTCTACGCTACCCATTGCAACTCACCCCTCTCCATCTGAAAGGTTTTTGGGTAAAACCCCAGTTCCATGCCATATACATTGCCCAATGTTTGAAGTGTACTCATTTTTGTATCTTTGCTTCCTCGCTCTGCATCCCGAATTGTTCTAACAGAAATTCCACTGCGACCCTCTACCATTTCCTGCGTCATCCCTTGTTCTATACGGAACCCTTTTAAAGCAACGCCAAGTTCATTTCTAGCCATTGTGCACACCTCCTTCTTGTTTTCATTATACAAGAAGAATTTAGCAAATAACAGGAAGCCCACTTCCGTTTTCGACATTTTTCAGCAATTTTTTAAGTTTTTTCTCGCTAATGTTATTCCCCAACGCTGACCCTATGCACTTTTACGCGCCCTTTTTGTGTATTTTTAAGTTGACAAAGACACATTTGCAGTATACTGTAAATGAAAGGAGGGCTTTTTTATGGTGTATTTTCAAAAGTATGGATTTTCCAAAGCCCAGCTTAGCACATTTATTTTGGGATGCCCTTTAGATGCAGTGCAAAAGCACGTGGTTTTGGCACCGTGCTGGCAACCAGAGTCAGTGGGTATTCTTGATGCCGTGCCTATAGGAGATGGACGGCTGTCTATCTGGAATTGCATGTTTAATCAACGGAATTTTACGTACATCGTGGCAGGTGTTGGGGCTGGTATTTGCGCCGATGTTGTCATGGCACTACAGGAAACACCCTGCCAAAAGCTACTGTTTATTGGCTCGGCTGGTAGTGTGGATGAGACCATTGAGGTTGGAGACTGGGTTGTGCCTGAGGCCATGGTCAGTGCAGATGGCTTGTGCCGCTATTTGAGTGATGATTGCGGAGTGGATTGCTATGGGCAAGAATATCGCCCACACCTAGGGATGCAACAAACCCTTGCGGATGCTTTGCATGGCACGGTGCATAGGGAGCGAGGTATCAGTGTGGAAACACTATACTCCCAATTTCGGCATATTCCTGCATTTCAAAAAATGGGGTGCAGAGTGCTGGATATGGAGAGTGCCGCTGTTTTAAAATCTGCCACTTGTGCAGGCATTGAAGCTAGCGTGGTGTTCTGTATCTCTGATAATGCGTTGTTACAACAATCGTTGGTGACAGTGCCAGAGACGCTGACAAAGCAGAGAAAGCAGGTGCGCCAGGAGGTAATGCCTAGGGCACTAGATGGGTTTTTACAAATTTAGAAACATAGAAAGGATGATTCTTATGAAGCATTTCAAAACTAATTTACAACCTCATGACTCCGTGATTGTGTTTGGTGTGGATATGGCCACAGAGCCATTGATGGCATATTGCAGAACTCTGGGTAAAAAAATCGCCTATGTGGCTGTGGAGAAAATGACAGTGCCACCCCAAGAATGTGGAAAAATCCCATCTCGTCGGATGTGCAAACGCAACGCTTTTTCCGAAACAGATATGATGATGGACACCACTATTGGGGGTACCCCTGTTGTGCGATTGGATGCCATTCCAATGGAAGAACGGCAGGTGCCATTGCTGGTATTGGAAAATGGGCAAGGTGGTCAGGTGGCTTCTTTGGCACAAACCTTGGGATATAGTCAGGTGTGTTTTGTTTCTGAGGCGACTTTAGAGGCGATTTGCAATGAATTGTATACGCCAGCCCAGTTGCATGAGGCGTTGTGGGACTTACACCAAACAGCCATTGGAGAAATGCAGACCTTGCGCAATTGCCTGCAACGCCAACTGCGACCCACGGCGTATGACTTCCATTTTGAGTTCCATCTGGTGGATCACTGTAATCTGAAATGTCGGGGTTGCACCCATTTTGCACCCCTGGCAGAAGAATCCTTTTTAGATGTAGAGGAGTTCCGCAAAGATATTGCCCGTTTATCGTTTTTGACAAAGAAACGAGCCAGATTTATCAACCTTTTGGGCGGGGAACCCCTACTGCATCCTCAGGCGGAGCAGTTTGGAGCCATTGCCAGAGCGTATTTCCCAGACACCACCATTCGCATTGTGACAAATGGGATTTTGTTAGAGAAAATGTCACCGACTTTTTGGAAAACTTGCGCTTTGCACAATATTGAAATTGGCGTGACACAGTATCCCGTTGATGTGGATTATGAAGCAGGGAAAGCGTTGGCAGAGCAATATCACGTGCCCTATATTAGTTTCAGTGGGGAAGGCGTGCGAGAAGAGTTGTGGAAACTGTCCTTGGATGAAAAAGGGCAACAGCGCCCCATTGAAAACTTCATGCACTGCCCCAGACCTAATGCGTGCGTATTTTGCGCACATGGTAGATTGTATCCTTGCGCCACCATGGCCAACATACAGCATTACAACCGATTTTTCAACAAAAATCTTGCATTGAGTTCTGATGATTCCATTGACATTCATCAGGCTCAATCTGCCCAAGAAATTTTTGAGTTTTTGAAAAACCCAACGCCATTTTGCCGCTATTGCAATATTGATAAACGTGAATACGGTTTGACTTGGCGACCATCTGAACAATCCATCAGTGAATGGAGCTAAAGGAAAGGAGCCTCTCTTATGAACATACTCTGCCCTATTACATCTGCCGCAGATATTGCACCCCTCTCTATCTATGGTGCGGAATTTTTTTGTGGGTATCTGCCTCCTTGGTGGGTTGAAAAATACAGCGATAATGCTGATTTTGAGCAATTTGGCTGCCCAGCTGTCCCGTTGAATAACCGTAATGTTCTATCCTCAAATGTGACGGATTACGAGGAATTGAAGGCAGTTGTTGCCCAAGCGGATATCCATCAATGTACGCTGTTTCTAACCTTGAATGCCAAGTATTACCCAGAATATCTCTATGAGGATTTGCACCGCTATGTCGGTGAACTAGCACAGGCTGGCGTGAAAAAGCTGATTGTGAGCGACGTGGGGACGATTGCTTTTTTAAACACCCATTTCCCCCAGATGGCTGTGTCCATCAGCTGTTTGAGTCAAGTGACCAACACCGAGGCAGTGGCGTTTTATTTGCAATTTCCAAATGTGGAACGGATTGTTTTGCCTCGACACATGGCTACAGCAGAAATCAAAACCATGGCATTGGCCTTTCCACACATTGAGTTTGAATACTTTATTTTCTCCAACAAATGTCTGTATGACGATGGGTATTGCCGTAGCATCCATGCCTTTACCCCCATTTGTAAAGACAGGTTTTCCAGTGGGTTTTATGCCGCGGAGGGTGCTTTGTTACCCCAAAGCAAGGAAGAAACGTTGCATCAACAAGAGGCTCTCTATCGCAAGTGGACCCAAGATGAACCCAAGGAACTGGGGTATTGCACCCCGAGCTTTTGTTGCACAGCCTGCTCGCTGCTAAGTCTTTGCGATGTGGAGAATATAACGGCGGTCAAGCTGTCTATCCGTGGCCATGATTTGCAAGAACGGCTCCATCAAACACGTATGGCCAGAGCTGCCATTGAAGCGGCGCAAGCAGGGGATGGAGTGGTCTTGCAACAAGTGGTCAGCGCATTGTACGGAAAGGAAATGCTGTGTAAAAATGGGTTTTCTTGCATGATGAAATAGAGGTGTATTATGAAAATAGGAATTCTACTAAATGACTTGAGCCGATACAAAGGAACCAACTTGTCAGAGTATCAATGGACCTTTGGGTCTGGTGGAGAAAATGGCGTGGTAGAAGCTGCTGAGGCTATGAAAAAGGTGGTTCCAGAGGAGCTACATTACTTGTATTTTGGCAATGAGTTTTGCGAATATTGCATTCCTAATTGTACGCAACTAAAGCGCTGGTTGGCAATTTGTCAACATGATGGGTTGGAAGCGGTGTTTGTTACCCCTGTGGTCAGCGATGGTGGAATTGGGCGTGTGCGAGAAGCCATGGACTATTTGATGGGTGCTGGATTTCAAGGAGCGGTGGTTGTCAATGACTTGGGGGTGGCACACCTGTTAAACACTGACTATCCATCGGTGCCCTTGATTGTAGGGCGATTGCTAGACAAGTTGAGTCATGACCCCCGTGGCGATGAATCTGCAATGCAAGCGTATTACGGTGAAACTGGGATGGCCTATGCCACCACACCCAGTGTGGAATGTAGGTATGTGCGTCAAGCATTGCCGCAGCAGATGATGCGCTTCGAATACGATTT
This sequence comes from Bengtsoniella intestinalis, assembly GCF_039719005.1. GTDB lineage: Bacteria > Bacillota > Clostridia > Oscillospirales > Oscillospiraceae > Oscillibacter > Oscillibacter intestinalis. The sequence continues at coordinate 2,765,356 of NZ_CP133584.1, forward strand.
GCCCCAAGTGGGGTTTGCGGTGCCTGAAAACCAGCAAAGCCGTTCCCTGTATTGGCCCTATCATTATTTGACCACTGGGAGGGTGTGTTTGTTCCGCTCCATGGGGCTGAACAGTCCTGAAAAATTCTTGGTGGGAGATGGGGATTGCCAAAAGACCTGCCAAGGTTTGGAACTAGAATTACAACGGACGCAAAATCCAGACCAGACCCTATTCCAAAAGGGCAACACCATTTTTTATGTGAGCAATCCATCCAATATTCCAGCCATGTTACATGGGTTTGATCGGGTGGTGTTTCAAATACTTTAACGAAACGAGGGCAGTTGAATGAAGGTTTATCAATGGATTGAGGCTTGTTTGCAAGCCTATGGGTGCCGACAGGTGTTTGGCGTGCCGGGGGCGTTGGTGATGCCTGTGTGGCAAAATTTGAATGGGTTGAAGTTAACCCTGTGTGGTCATGAAGGGGAGGCCTCCTATGTGGCCACAGGGTATGGGAAAAAAGCCAGAGAACTGGTGGCAGTGGTGACCACTGGAGGCCCAGGGGTGACCAATTGTGTCAGCGGTATCGCCGCAGCCAATTTGGACTCCATCCCATTGTTGTACATTTCTGGACGCACCCCTATTGGTAAATCTGAGACTGGCCTGCGACAAGAAGAAGGTACCCTTGACCGCAACTATGATTCTAGTAGTCTGTTGCGCTCGGTGACCAAATCCAGTGTGGTTGTGACCGATTTGGAACACGCACCTTGGCAGATTGAACAGGCCTGTTTATTGGCAGTGGCAGGACGAGGTGGGAGCACCCACTTAAGCATTCCGGTGGATTTGCAAGACAAGGAACTGGACGAATTGCATCAGGGAGCATTGAACTTGGAGGCCTTGTTTGCCAGAGGGAAAGCCGCTACGACGGTGGATAAAGAAGCCTACCCTCAGGTAGAACTTGTCCGTAAGCCCACGCTGATTGTCATGGGCTGGGGGTGCTGGATGGCAGGTGCGGTGGATGATGTGTATGGATTGGCGCATCGCATGGGCGCCCCTGTGGTTACCACAAGCAAAGGTGTTTGTTGTGTGAAAAAAGACGTTGCCTTTTTGGGTAAGCTGGGGTATGGCGACAACCCTGTTTTGGAAGATTTCATCCGTGAATACGCACCAGAGCAGGTGCTGGCCTTTGGCACTTCCATGAGTGAAAAAGACATTTCCAGCACATTGCGTAAAACGTTAGAAGGGGCTGAAATTCATGTCTTTACCCAAAATGCCAAAGCTTCGCAACACCATGGCACCCAATGGAACTGGCATGAAACCCGTGATTTGAAAGGGTTTATCCGTCACTTGCGCACCTGTGTTCCCCTTCACAATGCCCAAGAACTATGGGAGGCGAACGCCCAATGCGACATGGCGCAAAAAGTCCATTTTTACGCCCATATGACCCAAACGGACACCATGGCTAAGGCGATTTCTGGGTTAAACCCACTGCTGCGAGAAGGTGTGACCATCACCGCTGATGCTGGGAATCACTTGTTGAACACCGCCACCTTGCTAACCCCGGAAGAACATGGTGCCACGTTGATGATCGACGATGGCATCCGTGCTATGGGCAGTGGTATTTGCCAAACGGTGGGGATGGCGATGGCGGACAGGCACCGTCCCTATATTGCTATCACTGGGGATGGTTGTATGCTGATGAATGGCAACATACTTCATCTAGTGGCACGGGAACAACTGCCTGTTTTGTTTGTGGTGATGGACAATGGCGCTATGGGGCGTGTGCGTGTAGGGCAAATGAACACAGGACACATTATTGCTTCCGATTTGGGTGGCATCGATTTTACGCTGTATGGCAAAAGCTTTGGGGTGGATGCGCATCAAACAGATACACTGAAAGGGTTTGAAACCCATGTGAAAACCTTTTTGGCGGACCCCAAACCCACTGTACTGGTATTACATACCGATCCTGATGAAATCCCCATTATGCTCAAAGCGAAAGGGGTGTGGAATTGATGAAAACTATGTTGCTCACAGGTACGACCCAAGGCATCGGCGCTGCTATGTATCATCGTTTCAAAGACCAGTATCACGTCGTCACCATTAACCGCCGTGAAGCAGAGGGAGACAACATTCTTTGCGATTTGGCAGATGTGGAACAAGTGGAGCGGGTGTGTAAGCGCCTTGGTGGGATGGAAATTGATATTCTTATTAACAATGCTGGTGGCGCCTTGCCATCACCGTTTCCTGACCTTGATATTGGTGCCTTGCAGACCTGCACCAACTTGAACTACCATGGGCCAGTTCTATTGATGCAGGCGGTGTTGGCGGGGATGAAAGATCGTGGGTATGGACGTATCGTCAATATTTCCTCCATTGCCAGCAAATCCCCTCGCCCATTAATTCCCCATTATGGTGCCAGCAAAGCGGCGCTGGAATGCTTTTCCAAAAGTATGGCGGTGGCATATGGGGGTGCTAATATCACCATCAACAACGTGTGCCCCGGTGGGGTGGCGACTGCGACGAGTCTGGGCAATCGCCGCACCATTGCACGGCTTTCGGGCAAGGAAGAAAATACGTTCAACCGTTCTATGGCGGAGAACAACGGGCTCAATCGCATGGTGCGTGAAGAAGAAATCGTGGACGCTGTGGCATTTTTCATCTCACCCCAAGCGGATGCTATTTCTGGACAAACCCTAAATATCTGCGGAACAACGGAGGTGCATTGAATGAATACTTTGGATTTTTTTGTAGCCAATGCCTATGGGCATTTGCAAGACTCTTCTCAAAAAGGGCGGTATGTTCACACCCTGCTACCATCAACCAACAGCCCCACGGTGGTGCATTTGGAAACTGACCAATTGAGCTATGTGGTGGACGGGACTGGGACAGTGTGGCTCAATGGGGAAGCGCATAGTCTGAAGTCAGGGCAAGCGGTATGTGTGCCGGCCAAAACCACCCATCGCTTTCAAGCTACGACCCCGTTGACATTGTTTCACATTCATATTCCTGATGGGAACCGTGAGAAAGACCGTGCTGTATTGGAGGGATTGGACTATGAACGAGACTAAATACACGGTTGTGGTTACAGGGGCGGCAAGTGGCATCGGCAAAGCTACCGCTGAACACTATGTGGCATTGGGATACACGGTGGTGGGGGTGGATGTGGAGCAAATTACAGCAACTTACCCCATTCTTATGTGTGACATTGGGGATGAAACCTCTGTGAAAGAGACCTTCACCACCATTGCTCAGGAATATGGGAGCATCCAGTATTTAATCAATGTAGCAGGCATCTTCACAGCAGGCGCCCGTGGCACCATCGCCACTGCCAATCTGGGAGAGTGGAGTCAAGTTTTAGCTACTAACTTGCTAGGTTCAGCGTTGGTTACCAAATATGCAATCCCACTGTTGCGACAGGCAACAGGCGATCGAGCCATTGTCAACATTTCCTCTGACCAAGGCATTCACCCGAGAGTGAACAACGCGCCTTATGCCATTTCCAAAAGTGGCATCAATTGTCTAACCCAACTGATAGCCCAAGAATTGCTACCCTATCAAATTCGGGTCAACGCAGTGGCGCCAGCCTCTGTGCGCACCAATTTTATCCGTGATATTGTGCAATCCTCAGAACACATGGCGCAACTGTATGAAGCGCAAGAACAAACCATGCCTTTGGGGTTGATTGAAGCTGAAGATGTTGCGGTGCTGATTGCGTTTTTAGCAAGCCCCCAATCCAGAAAAATCACTGGTCAAATTATTATGATGGACAGTGGTCTTTACATATAATCAAAAAATTGAAGGAGAACAACACTATGAACAAGTACAACAAGGATTTCGCTCTGGACTATTACAAGGATTACAAAAGCTTTCAACTGACCCCTTCCATGGTGGGGGATGACTATGATTTGGTGGTGGGGAGCATTGATGTGAGCCTGACCACTCGCTGTAACTTGAAGTGTGCCAATTGTGGTAGCTTGATGCCCCATTATACCTGCCCTAAAGATGTAGAATTGGACTTGATTATCCAATCTCTTGAACGGTTTTTCGCCGTGGTTGACCGTGTGGCACGAGTGAATGTGATTGGCGGAGAACCTTTCATGTACCCCCATTTGGCAGAAGTTGTGGAATATCTCAACAGCAAAGATCAAGTCTCTCGTGTGGTGTTCCCCACCAATGGCACCGTGGTACCCCTAAATGCCGCTGTGTATCAAGCTTTGCGTAACCCTAAAAACGAAGTACGTATCAGCCATTACGAAGCCTATGATAAAAAATCAGGTCAATTGCTGAAAAAGCTGGAAGCTGAAGGTGTAAAGCATTCTGTGAAGCAATTTGGCGCCAATGCCTATGAATGGTATGACTTTGGCGGCTTTGAAAACAGAGGTCGTGATGAGGAAACCTTGGCGACCCAATATGACTGCTGTGCCGTGGAATGGTTTAGTATGTATCGTGGACGGCTGTATCCCTGCCCTCGCACGGCCCATGCCATCGATCTTGGCTTTATCCCAGCGGAAGGGAACTATGTGGATTTAGCAGACCCCTCTGTGCCTTTGGAGACGCTCAAAGCACAGCTGCAAGACTTTGTGTACAACAATAAGTATTATCCCTGCTGCAACCATTGTGACCGTGGCACCGGTAAGTGTCCAGTGGTGGCTGTGGCAGAACAAGTGAAATAAAAAGGAGGGTTCCCACTTGAACGCATTTGACCGTTTCGCTCATTTGTTGCTGGATGAACAGAGTAAGGTGTACCTCCAAGCACGGCTACGCCATGGCGTTGACCCATCCTTGACTACCTTTTATCGCACCATTCGGAAGAATCCAGTGGCGTATGCCTTTCGAGAATTAGAGACCTATGTCCAAACACACCATCCAACAGGATGGTGTGTTTGGGGGGATGATGATGTGGCGGTGTATCACCATTTGGTGCTCAAAGATGCTGGCTGGTCTGTGGCTGGAAATTATGGCAGGGCAGAGGTTTTGCCACCAGATGTCCCAGCACTTTCGATGGAGGAAGTGGAAGAGTATTTAGAACGTGGCTATGGGTTGTTGGTTTCAAATTCCAGTGGTTCCAAGGCGCAATTATCTCATTTTCCGTCCCAGAAACTCTGTTTGATTGACCATCATTTGGTAGGCCGCACAGGATGGCAATATTTCGATTACTTTCAGCCCCATCCACAAGAAATATTCTTAGATGGTGGAAGCTTAGATGGGCAAACCACTCTGGAGTTTCTAAAATGGAGCGAAGGTGGGTATGAAAAAGTCTTTGCAGTGGAGCCAAATCCCTTGACATTTGCCCATTGCCAAGAGCAACTGCAAGGGATTGCGCGTGTAGAATTATCCCAAGAGGCGCTCTGGAACAACCAGTGTACCAAGGCCTTTCAGGCGGTGCCAGAGGAAAAATGGAGCGCCCAACTGTCCTTGGATGGACAGTTTCAAGTGGTTTGCACCACCATTGACCAGTTGGTAGGCGATCAAACCATTACCTTTTTGAAGTTAGATGTGGAAGGGGCTGAGTTAAAGGCTTTGCAGGGCGCGCGAGAGGTGATTGCGCGGTGCAAGCCACGGATGGCAATCAGTGTGTATCACAAACCAGATGACTGCCAAACTGTGATGACCTATCTCCATGAACTGGTACCAGAATATCGATTTGCCTTGCGTCATTATCACAGCGATTGCATTGAAACGATTTTGTATGCAGTTCCACAGTAAACTGCATACAACTATAGAATAAAGGAGTTTTGTTGATGAAAAATAGCGAGTATCGCAGTCCGTTACCTGTCAATTTTCAGGTGGATGAGTATCAAATTTTCCGTTGTATTGGGGCGGATGCCAGTGCATTATATTATAAAGTGCATCACCGCAAGAACAGCGCAGAGGCTATTTTAAAGGAGATTTACCCCTATACGTTGGCACAAAAGAAGTGCGTATTTCGGAGTTTGCTTACCAATCAAGTGGAGGGTGACCAGTCCTTGTCTACACGGTATGAAAAATTGGCAGAGGAGAGCACGCTGATGGCATTTCTATCATCGCCACTGCCTGTTTCCCCTCGGTTGGTATATCAAAACCACATTCCGTATGGGTTGTACCCGTCGAAGGGTGCATATTTGTTGCGACAGAGGATGAAACAATCTACGCAACAAGGGGCATGGGATGGTATTGACACGTTGAAAGAAGTGTTACAAATGGTGAAAGGAATCCTGATGGGGCTATCGACTATCCATGATGCAGGCTATCTGGTGGGGGACATTGCTCCAGATAATCTATTGGTGCAAATGGGGGTAAATGGGATTCCAACGGTGCAATGCCTCAACTATGTCAGTGGATTTCTTTTAGAGAACAAGCGCAGTCAAACCTTCGATTATCGACCGGGGTATGCGCCTCCAGAATTTTATGTGCCAGACCAGATGCACAGAGTGGACTATCACTCGGATTTGTTTTCAGTGGGTGCCGTTTTGTTTGAAATGCTTTTTGCTACCCAGTATAAATTGGGTGTGCACAAGAAAATCTTGCTGAAAAATGAGCCAATGCCCAGCTATTATTTTCAAGGGCAAGCGCCCCAAGTGGCGATGGCCACATGGGAACTACTGCAAAAGGCATTGGCTGCGCGCATTGGTTGCTGGCGCACCTTTGTCCGTGAGGTGGATGCCATTATTGCCATGGAACCGTAATAAGTTGAAAAAAGCGCCTAGATTGACCAGAATGGCTCAATCTAGGCGCTTTTATAGTGTGTTATGGATTAAAAGTCATGCTCAGAACGGAGGTAGAGGGGGTTTGCAATCAAATGGGAAGGCTTTTTTGAGGGCTGGGCGTTCCCTTTTTTGCTGGTGGTTAAATCGGCTAGCGTTTGGCTCAAAGTGGTGTATACACCATTGATTCGTTGAATGTCTTTGAACACACGAACACTCAGGTGTGTGAAGGATAACAAGGTCTTTTGTTGGGTTGCGATGGACGTGGTGACCTCGTCGAAAAGGGCTTGGGAGATTTTACCCTTGGCGTGTGCTTTAGAGAAAGCTTGCGCCAGTTCGATATAGTCATAATAAAGCCCCATCAAAGCATATCCTGCAACTTTATAATCAAAGAAATATTTAGCGTTATCCAGATTGATGGTTTTTTCAAATCTCCGGATTTCATCCTTGATGAGTTTAGGATCTATTTTTATTTCATCACGTTTGGTTTCGCTTTCTTCTTCTGGGGTGGCTTTGGGAATCATGGGGGGATAGGGTGTTTTGCCGTGGAGGTCGCAAGCTTCCACATAGGATACAAAATCCACAATCACTTGGTCAAATGCAGATGGATGCTCTCTGGAAATGGGGGGGAATCCACATTTCGCGCTGATTTCGTTTAATTGCTCCCAGTCATAGCATTGGAATTGCATTACTTCAAAATATACCAGTAATAGGACAAAGACTTTGTAAGAGATGGGGCGGCTGCCGTTGATATACTCAAACAACCGATTGGCGGGTTTTCCTCGTAGCACGCCACCAGATTCCAAATAATCCAGCAGGGTAGAGCTAAGGGATTCGCCGTAAAACTCTATCACCTCGCACCAAATGTTATAAACTTCCTGGGAGAAGGTGTCAGCATCTTTGGTAAGTATTAGCCGTTCGGAATCCCACTTCTCAACCAATTGTTGGCATAGGAAACGGCGTGGAGAGTCACGATATATACGAAAATCTTCTTTGTTGGAGTTGATATAGGTGGTTAACTCGTTTTCAGAGGTGACCAATGACACGTTATAGGTCATATCATCGGTGATGCTAGGGTCACACAATTCATAGCCGTTTGCCTTTACATAGTCGCACAAATCTTGAAAGGTAAAGAGTGTGGGTGCTGGCAAGGCGATGGTTTGGGCATAGGTGGGCAACAGACGGAAGATGCAGTCGTCATAGTCCCATTGATTGTTAAGCCCAGCAATGAAGATAGAATCCAGTAATACACGGCCGTTTAACTCCTGCATACCAGCCATATTCAATAGAACGTTGGTAGCACCAGCATCCAGTTTCAGCAAGAAGCCGACGATGACAACATGGAGTCGTGTGCTGGGCAAGAAATGGAAGCCTTGTTTGGTGCTATAATTTGGGTGCCAGAGTTGAACTTCTCGCTCGAATGAAGCGATAGAAGGCAACAGTTTTTCTTTTTTGCCAAGGGTGTGGGTTTTGTTTGCTTGTTCGTGCAATTGGGTGTACAGACCTACCAGATTTTGAGGCGGCAGGGGACCACAAAGCTGGGTGTACATGTCAAGAAAATCCCGTTGTTTACAAAGTTGGGCGATGTGCTTTTCAATGATGCTCATTTAGAAAATCCTCCAATTCACATAAAACTCTACCATACAGTATATATGGTAGAGTTCTATAATGCAATATGTTTGTGGAAGATTATTCCTATTAGCACATATGATTTTGCGGTAAAAAAACCGACTGTTCATGATGGAATTTGTTGTATGTATGGGCTTTTTGTGATAAGCTGTAAACAAGAAGGGATGTGATGATTTGGCTATTATAGATACCCGTACACCTATGAAAAAGGGGGCTGTACTGGGTGAGGCGATGCCTATTGTGTTGGGGGATTGCATTGGAAAAGGTGGCTATTCACTGTGCTATGAGGGCTTTTTGACGGAGCAAGAAAACCGAAAAGTCATTTTGAAGGAAATTTACCCCTATAAGCTGGCTATGGCAGAGTTAATACACCGTGACCCAGAAACGCAATTATTACGTTGCGACAGGGATTTATCTACATTCTATGCCCAGCAAGCCCAAGAGCAAGAAATTATCATGGCCATTCGCAATCCCAAAGAGGGGAACACACCGTATATTTTGCAAATGTTCACCGTGATGCACCAGAATATTCCCTATGCCGTCATCGATACTTCTGGGGGTGATATGTTACATCGGCTGACAGCCAAGCGCACGGAGCAAGGCGCTGTTGCAGATTTGCCCACCTTGGCAGATGTATTAGAGCGAGTCAATCGGATTTTAGAAGCGGTGGCACCCATTCACGATGCAGGCTATATCCACGGCGATATCAGCCCTGATAATTTATTTGTCAGTCAATTGGAACAAAATGACCAACCAGCTACACGTACCATTCAGTGCATCGACTTTAATAGCGCCTTCTTGGCGGCGGAGGTGCAAGGCCACAGATTCACCAGCAAACCTGGCTTTTCGCCAGCAGAATTTCGGATGGCAGACCAAAAGTCCTGTGTTTCTTTTGGGTCTGATTTATTTAGCATAGGGGCTATTTTATTTGAAATGCTGTATAAAACCCATTATGATGTTATCAAACATAAAACGGCACTCAATGGAGACTTACCCCTGCCTAGTGTGTATCTGGAGGGGCAAACAGTAGAAGTGAAGCGGGGTGTGCAACGGCTTTTGCGGGATTCTTTGGTATTGCGAATGACCTCAGAAGGCCGCCGCCCTGCCCACCGTGTGATGAAAGATGCCATCTTGCATATTTTGAAGCTGTTAGAAACACCCCATCGACTGGTGAATACCTACAGCGATGGGACGCTGTTCACTGTGGGGCGACAGGCCAAGTGTGAGGAAATTTACCAAGGACTTTGTCAACGCAAAACGGTGGCATTGCGGGGGATTGGTGGCATTGGGAAAAGTCATTTGGCGAAATTTTATGCCAATCAATATAGGGCGTACTACGATGCTGTGATGGTGTTGCCCTATTTGGGGAGCGTGAAAAGTACCATACTCAGCGATAAAAACTTGCCTATTACCAACTTTACATTAGAGTCTGTATTGGGCTTGTCGTCGGGAGATGCAACACCCACCAGCCAACAACTACAGCGGTATTTTGACTTGAAATTAGAAAAACTCAACAGTTTGCTGAGCCAACGGGTTTTGCTGGTTATCGATGGTATGAATGCCACACAGATAGACGAAGAAGAATTTCGTCTATTTGCAGCCTTGGACTGTGGAAAAATCATCACCACCCGTGCTGATTTTTCTGAGAGATATACCGTGCAACAAGTAAATGTCCCAGAAATTGGAGATGTTGAAACGCTGAAAAAGTTGTTTTTCAAATATTATCCCCAACAGTTTGTGAGCCAAGAGAAAATGGCGGTGGTGGAGTCGTTGATTGTCGCTGTGCAATGCCATACTTTGACCGTGATGCTGATTGCCAAGTCAGCCATGGCCTCTGACATCGATTTGCGGGATTTACTTGCCAATGTGCAGGGGGTCACGCAGGATTTGCCTAAAGAGCCTGTAAAGTTTGATTATGACGGATTGATGATCAATGCCACGGTAGACATCATCATGCAAACAGTGTTTGATTTTGTGGATTTGAGCGATGCCCAGCAAGACATTTTGCGGCATCTGTGCCTGTTTCCAGACACGGGGATTGTCCGTTCATTGTTTAAGCAATGGATGGGGTTGGAGGATTTTATCGCTGTCAACCGGTTGATTGACAGCGGGTGGATTACCTTTAGTGAGGAAACAAACACCATATCCTTGCACCAGGCCATTGCCGACGTATGTCGTAAAAAGTTGAAGCCGTCTTGTGATAAGTGTGGGGCGTTTTTAAAGCAACTGACTCAATATGCAAACAACACCAATCTCTGTACGTATGAAGCGTATGCCCAAGGGTGCCATCTGTTCCAAACGGTGACGGCGGTGTTGCCCCAGATGCCCCACCCTCTTTTGCACGCCTATGTATTGGGGATGGCCCGTCTGCATTTAGCTTTTGACGATTTTGGACAAGCAGAACTGATATTTTCTGCGCTAGATAGTCCGTGTTGCGATGGAGAACTCCGCTATATGGCGCAATCTTCCTTGTTGACCATTGCGGTTGAAAAACGCAACAAGACGCAAGCGGAAGCACTGATTGCAACATTGGCGCAATCACCGTATTTGCAGGTTTTTAAGGATCGTGAGTTGATTTATTACCAGAACAAAGCATGGTTTTATATGGAGCGGGGCGACCAAGCATCCCTCCAATACGCCATTGAGATTTGTGAAGAGGCTTTGGCAAAAAATCCACCAAAAGAGCAACTATCCATGGACATTAAGTGGCAAATATACCATTATGAGTACATTTTGGCCAATGGCTATTATCGCATGGCGAAATATACAACCGCACCTGAGACGTATTATACCAAAGCCAGCAAAGCGGTGGAAAATGCCATTGAAAATAAAGAGCGAGATTTTGCAAACAGACCAAATGCTGTGTTTGCAGAGTATAATTTGCTGGCATCGTGTCAATTCCATTTGGGAAAATTGACGCAAGCTTATCATACCCAGCAAGCGCTGTTGGAAAAAAAGAAAAAATATTTTCCACCTCATGTGCGCACCATGGCTGTTTCTTATCGTAATTTAGCCCAAATCGGATATGCTCTGTATGAAGCAGAAGAAGGGGTACATGTAGATGCGTTGCGCGCATATTTGAAACAGGGGATTGAGATTGCCAAAGCCTTGGATTTGCAAGAAATGGTGTTCTTTCTGTATGACATACAGCTAAGTGTGGAGACCAAAGAGTGTAACGATGGGGCTTTTTTAGACGTTGCAATTGCTATTTTAGAGTTGACGCAGAGTGTTCCACTATTTTACGATGAGCCAAAAGGGTTTTATGAAAAAATAATATTGCCCAAAATCCAAGAGTTTATAGAGCGCACCACCATAGATACAAGGGAACTGTTAAGATTAATTGCAAAAATATAGGAAAAACCTCTCCAAAAATGTATAGATATACATTTTTGGAGAGGTTTTTTACTGTAAAATAGATTTATATACGACTCGTTGGGTTGTGGTAGTATAGTGACAATACAGGAAACCTGTATAGAACGGACACACTTAAGGAGGTATTTTACTATGAGTGAAAGTATTTGGACGGCATCCCTAATCCCACTCCTAACGGTGGGACTACTCCTCGTTGCGACTGGGTTGTGCATTATGGTGTTGTTGAACAAGAAAATCATCCCCATTGCCGATGCCGGCAGAAAAGACACCATGTCCACCGCCATTATGTCCCCTTGGAACGCCGAGGTCTGCATCCGTGGCGACACCACGGTTTTCCCCTTTCGATTCAATCCAGATAAAAACGGAGTGGATGACAGCGGTGTCATCATTGCCCGTAGCAAAGGTTACGGCGACATTACCATCCCAAATAACTTTGTCTCCAATCCCCACATCGGGTTGTATTTAGATCAAAAAGGTCCTTTTTTGCAAGTGCACAGCAAAACCAACAAGGTTTATCATAATAACCGTCCCATCACTGAGTTGGATTTGGTGAACGGACTGAAGGTGGATATGGCTGGTGGTATTTCCATCGTCTTTAAAGAAAACCTAATCACCTATGGCTCGACGCCTAAATCTGCTGGAGATGCGGTGAATATGGACGGTAGTGGGCGACAATTCGTAAGGGGGGTGCGTCATGAAAGGGGCTAATGTGCTGCAACCGGTAACAGCGTTCTTCTTGTGGATGATGGTTTTTTTGAGTGTATTTGCTTTTCGAGTGTCTCTTAGCGCTGACGTTGACTTCCATGCCTTGTTGCAACCGCTGTTGCTAGTTTTGATACTGACCCTTTTGGCTATCTACGGCTATCAACGCACTGGACTCCCATTGCTTTTAAGTGCAAGCGTTTTGTCGCTACTGACCATCGGGCTTAGCATTCAACTTACTTTATCTAACGGTGCAGACAGCCTTTGGTTGGTGCTGGTGCATTTGTTGGCCATAGCGATTGGGGTAGGTGTGGTGGCCCTTTGGCGTAAATGTTACCCTTGGCTCACCACACACCTGCCGTGTTTGGCGGTGATCCTTGGGATGGGGTTGTTGCTGTTGTCGTTGCTATTATTGTGCGCACCTGCCACCAACGCCACTAAGGCCTGGATTTATGTGTTTGGCATCAGCATCCAACTTACCGAAGGCATCAAGCTTCTCTACATTCTCTTTCTGGCCGCATTGTTCGCCACTGTATATCCCCCTTTGGTGCAATTTTCTGTAGCTGGAGGTTCCGTTGTTTTGCTGGCACTATTTGCCGTGTCCATCAATGAATTGGGCACTTTGCTTGTTCTGGTGTGTATCTATGGCATCTTGTGTTTCCTGACGCTGCCACTGCGCTACACAGGGGTGAACATCATGCTTGGATTCTTGGCTGTTTTTTTAATTGTAGTGTTCTTTGGTTCCTTGGAAGCCTATCTCACTGACCACGAACCTGTGCTGGCAGTGGTGGAACAGCTAGCGGTGATTATGCACAAATTGGAACAGCGCATTTTGATTGTCACAGATTTAGCCAGTTTGGATGCGTATGGTTTGGGCTATCAAGCCATCCAATCCCAAAGCGCTTTGTTGCTGGCGGGGCTGTTGGGTGGCAGCCAATATTCCATCTACATTCCTGCTGGGAAAACAGATTTGGTGTTGGTATCTCTGGCGCAATCTTACGGTTGGCTCTGTGTCATTACAGTCTTCGCGTTGTACTGCCTGCTCTTGGTACAAGGTGGAAAAGTGGCCATGGGGCAGAGTTCCAAGTTCACAGTCTGCATTCTGATGGGTGTTTTGGTCAACCTGTTTGTCCAAGTGCTGTTCCCGTTTCTTGGCGGCATCGGGCTTTTTCCTCTGACTGGGGTGGCTACGCCTTTTCTCTCACGTTCTGGTTCCCAAACAGTCACAACCATGGTGCAAATTGCCTTTTTGTGCAGTTGCACCATACCACAATACGTACCAAAGAAAGGAGTTCGCACATGGACTGGCTCACAATCCGCAGAAAACTGCGCACACACTGGCACATCCTTGCTTGCACTGAACACCCACAACAATCTTTTTCAGCCAAATCGCTGAAGTGCCGCACCCGTATCTTGGGTTGGGCTGTGTGCGGTGGTGTCGCATTGGTAGTGTTGGCCTGTTTGCTGAATTTCAGCATCTTTCCGGCTGTAAACCCAATTTCCGATACGTTCAAAGCATCCATCATCTCCACGGAGTTGCGCAAATCTGCCTTAGAAGGCGCTATTGTAGATCGAAACGGTTTGGCCATTACGCAACTTGCCACTACCTCTGAGACAATGGGGGCTGTGACCCATGATTATGCGTATTCGTTCCTCTTGGGTTACAATACCACCACCTATGGAGCGCGAGGGCTGCGAGATACCTTTGGCACGTATCTCTATGAAACCCTTGACCAAGACAGCCGTGGTGCCACGTTGCAGTTGTCCTTAGACAGCCGTCTTCAAGCATTTTGCTACGATGAGATTTTAGCTGGCGAAGAGGGCAGTGTGATTGTGTTAGACAACAAAACAGGCGCTGTGCTTGCCATGACCAGCGCGTCTACCGTGCCCTATTCCCTGAATGAGTTGTCCGACTTTTTGCAAGAGAGTGTCGCCGTTGATGGGAGTCAACTTGACCGTGCCACCCAGGTGCTAGACCCACCAGGGAGCGTGTTCAAAGTCATCACAGCCACTGCCGCATTGGAAATGCCCTTGGCAGAGGCATCCTATGTTTACAATGACACAGGGGCGTATGCCATTAGCGACGATGTCTCAATCTACAATGCAAGTCATGCTGTTTACGGTACTCTGGATTTACAACAGGCTTTGTCCTACTCGTCCAATGTTTATTTTTCGTATTTGACCGAAAGTGTTGGTTATGAGCAGATGGACGTAACAGCCCAAAGTTTTTTACTAGGCACCGATATTGTATTGGATTTTGCCACCCTCCATAGTAATTGGACGGTTGACAATACCGATCCTGTGGCATATGTGCCTTGCGGCTTCGGGCAGGGGAGCACGCTGGTTTCACCCACTCAGATGTGCATGTGGATGCAAGCCATTGCCAACGGTGGTCTGTTGTGTCTCCCTCACGTGGTAGACAGTGCCACCAGTGAAGAGGTATGTGTATATCAAGGGCAGGTGGAAACCCTTCAAATCATGTCTGCCGAAACAGCAGAAACCATGAAAAATCTGCTCTACAACGTGGGTGAGCACTACGATTTAGGCGATGGCATTGCCGCGAAGACAGGAACCGCAGAATTGAGTGATGGTACTTGCCATATCTATATCGCAGGGTTCACAGATGAAATCTCCTTCATCATCAGTAAAAATCATGGTACCTATGGTAGCACACTTCGCGACCCAGCGACACAGTTGGTGGCATTTTGGGAAAACTTGAATGCCATTTAACACATTGCGATGCCTGCCAAAAATTATTAGAGGCACAAATGCTTCGAGAAAGGCTCCTACTATGGAAAAACACATTTCTGCATGGACAGAGCGTGGGGAGAAACCATGTAACCAAGATTTTGTTGCCCTACAGACAAAGACCTATCGGGAGACCCATCAATTTTCTATGCAAGTGGAGGGGGATGACCTGTTGGCCGTTGTGTGCGATGGTATTTCTCAAGGTAGCCAAGGGGAAGTGGCCGCTGCATTGGTGGCGCAAACATTGTGTGAGCGCTTTGCCCAAGAGTCTGCCATGACCACCGACGCATTGCTTGCCCAGCTGGATGCTTGCAACGATGCTGTAGTGCATTATTATCACAGTGATGCCTTCCCCTGTCCGCAGATGGGTGGCACTACTTTGGCCGCGTTGTACATCACCCAGGACAACTGTGCCACGGTGTGCAACATTGGAGACAGTGGCATTTACATTTTGCGGGATGGTCAATTTTGTGCGCTTTATCAAGAGCATACCTTAGCAGGCGAACAACAGCGCCAAGGACAGCCCTATGACCCCACTGTTTCCAATATGCTGACGCAGTTCTTGGGGAATCCATATCAGGTGGGTAGCGAACAAGCCTACACCACAGTTTTGGACTTACTACCTGGCGACAAGTTGTTGCTTTGTTCAGATGGGGTGTCCAAAACCCTGCCTGAAGACCAACTGATTCACATCTTAACCACCCAACCCGCTGACAAGGTAGCTAAAGTTTTGGTGGATACAGCGGTGGGCACCGCCCATGATAATGTGACGGCTTTGGTCATTACCATTGGCAAGAAAACAACCACCACAAAGCGCCTCGGTCTTGTCCACATCTTGTTACGGTGCTTGAGAAGAAAACCAAAAGATATAGAAAAGAGGTCCCACCTATGAATGTTGCAAAAATCAATGCTCTCATGGCGGACAACCGACAAACATGCACGTGGAAATTGGGAACTATGCTGGGGAAGGGCAGTTTTTCTGCCGTCTATCAGCTTGTTAACACAGACGATGTGGTGAAGGTGGTTGATATTGGTGGTAATTTTTCGAAAATGGGAGTGTCTGCCGATCGCTATGGGTGGTATGTCAGTCGTTGCTTGCGAGAAGCGGGCTTGGGATTGCAAATCCAGAAATTACGGTGCCCTTATTTGCTAGGCGTGACAGATATGGCTACCATTTATGATGCTGACCAGAGACACCCTGCGTATATTCTGATGAGGATGCACAGAGCGCAAGGGGATTTGGAAGCGTATATTCGGAAAAAGCGAGGGCTTAGTCAAGCGGAAGTTCTGGATTTGGGACTGCAACTGATCACAGGACTGATGCAATTTCAAACGGCACCTCTTACCAATGTGGATAAATCCACTCAAATCAACAATGGCGCCATTCACAGGGACATCAAACCCTTAAATATCCTGCGATATAATAACGCTTGGTGTTTGGCGGACTTTGGCAGTGGGCGTGGGGTTCATCTTGACTGTAATATCGTGGTAAATCAAAATGCTGACACCCTGCCCATGGTGACCCGAATGTTCATGGCGCCTGAGCTATCCACTGGCATTCAAGGGGCTTTCACCGACGTGTTCTCCCTGTCCAAAACCTTGTATTATGCCTTGCGTGGTTCTTTACCAGCGTCAAATCTACCATTGACGCAACCCGCTAATTGTGATGATAGACTGTGGGCTATTTTAAAGCGAGGTTTGCATTTGGATTACGAACAGCGGTATCAATCTGCCCAAGAGATGCTTGGGGATTGGGTGTTCCTACGGCAGAAAACGCTAAAGCGAGGATCCCAGCCTGCGGCTGCGGTGAAAGCATCGTTTGTACCCGAGACCGCACCCAAGGTCACGCCCAAGGTCACGCCCAAGGTCGCGCCCAAGGTCGCACCCAAGGCCACGCCCAAGGCCACGCCCAAGGTCACGCCCAAGGTCGCACCCAAGGCCGCACCCAAGGCCACGCCCAAGGCTGCACCAAAAATTAAGCCAAAGGCTAAAAAAATGGGCATCGTCAAACGATGCTTGGGTGGCTTGGTAAAGCTTTGGATTGCTGTAGAGGTGTTTATTCTTTGCTTTTCTGCGGTTCAAGATTACATTGGCAAAGAGTCTACTTTTACATCTCCCACGGTCATGCTGGGACAAGCTGTCCTCTCAGTCATTCCTGAGGATAGTCCTATTTCAGAGCCTGTCGAATCTATTTTGAATATCGTGTTTGACACTGTGCTATCTATCACGGAGGCTGATACGGAAGTCTTGTTCCAAGAAGCGTCACTAGTGCTGCTGGGCATGGGCAGTATACCCCAAGAAGAGTCACCAGTGCTGATCGACAAGGGAGGTATGCACCAAGGAGAGAAGCCAGCACCGTCCACCATGCCCAGCAATCTTTGTCCTGTGCCCAGTGTGGAAGGCATGTCGCAAGAAGAGGCTGTCGCTACGTTGAAAAAGGCCAATCTAGATTTCCAAGTTTGGTGGTATGTTGAAGATATCGCTGATGACACCGATTTTCTTACCGTGGTGGCGCAAGACTATGCCGCTGGCTCATGGGTAGAACCTGACACCGTTATTAGGTTGCAATTGCAATGAGAGGGTATTTTGTGCGATATTGGTGAGTGGGCAGTAAAAAATGTTGGTTGTGCATCATTGTATAAAGGAGAGTATAAACCATGACAAAAGAAGAAATCGTAGCAACGTTAAAACGCTGTATTGAAAAGGCGGGACTTTGGCAAACCGCCACCTTAGATGAGGACGAGATTGCATATTTTTATTTGGATGCAGATGGTAGATTTTATTTGGACGAAATCAAAACTCCCTATGGGGCAGAAAACTTTGTCAGCATTAAATTCAGGGCAGAACAGGCTGGCGAGGAAGCCAGCATTCGCATCATCTTTGATGATGACGTTCATTTGTGGGTAGAACCATACAAGATGGAATTGTGTGGGAACGGAAGTAGTAGTTGTCCTGATGAGGCTTCCACGAAAGCCTATCTCCGAAATTTTGCAAAAGCCAAGGACCTTGGCGTCTTGGATGATGAATACGTGGTGGTAGACAATCGTCTCATCCGCTATAACGGCTCTGGTGTGGAAGCAGTAGTCCCTGATGGAGTCGCTGTGATTGAACACGATGTGTTCGCCAATCAGAAAGAGCTTAAGACGGTCGTCTTACCAGAAACTTTGTTGGAACTTAAAGCGCGTGCCTTTAGTGGGTGTATAGGCCTAACAAACGTGGTGTTGCCACAACGGTTAGAGCGGATTGGTCGGGCAGCCTTTAGCAAGTGTGAAGCCCTTTCTCGGATTGACATCCAAGAGAGCGTTCGCCATGTGGATGCCGTCAGCTTTGGCTGGTGCACGAACTTAGAGGAGGTTACGATTGCATCCACCCAAACAAAGGTAGATGAAGATGCGTTTCTTCAATCCCCCAACTGCAAGGTGAATTGCAGTTAAAATCCACAAGGAGGTTGCATATGACAAAGATGTTTCAAGACTTTGAGATATGGCGAAACGACACCGAGGCCACCATCAAACGGTATATGGGCAACGAAGCAGAGGTCACAATTCCCTCTGAAATCGAGGGCGTTGAAGTGACGAAGATTGGCGCGTATGCTTTCTATGACTGTACCAATCTGACCTGTGTGACCATTCCAGAAGGTGTGCTTGAGATTGAACATGATGCCTTTAAAGGTTGTACCAGCTTGACCCAAGTGGTGGATTTTAATCAGAAGATAACCATTACCCCAAGCGCTTTTAGTGGTTGCACAGGGTTGGTTGGCCGACGGGGCTTTTTGATTGTGGCAGGGGTACTATTAAAATACAGCGGCAAAGATGCTGCGGTTACAATTCCTAAGAGTGTGACCGAGGTGGCTCCGCATGCGTTTTTTGGGGCTACCTGTATGAGTAAAATTATCATTCCAGAAAGTGTACAAGAAATTGGCAAAAGTGCCTTTTATTACTGTCCTATGCTGGAATATATAGTGTTTTCCGATGAAGAGATAGCGCTTGACGGAATGCGCCTAGAAAGCTATGTTAAATTTGACACCCCGCACGGTCCAGTAGAGCAGTTGGAATGGTCTTTTGATGATTGAAGCTGGTGTTTTTTGCAATCCAATAAAAAGTTGCATCCTGAACAGCTGTAATAGAATTTGAGGATATAGTAGGAGGAGGTGTGGATATGCGTCACTTGACATATCATCAACAACGGCAACGCTGGATGCAGAAGTTGTTGCTGTCTTATGGAAAACTATTGCTGTTGGTGGGTGCTTGCCTTAACTATGAAGTTATGATTTTGCTAGGCGCAACATCAACAGGGGAGAGATATTACCTGTGGGCTCATTTGATAGCCTTTGTTATTTTCGTGGTATGTTACTTTTTGGGTGGTCTCATTCAAGAACTATTGATAGAACATCCACTGCACATTTCCGTTGGGGTGATAGGGATATATGCTGTCGTTGCTCTGTGCCATAGATATATAGCGGGCTCGGCAGCAATCCCTGCCTTCCCATCGGCGGTGTGGGTAGTCGTTACCTTACTGCTGGCTTTCCATTTTCGAAACGGTGGATATCCTGCGGTGACGCTACTTTGCTTGCTTTTGTCACTGGTGATGGTGATCACCTATAGTACAGACTCCGCAGCCGTTGGGATGATTGTGGCAATCATAGGTGTTGTCTCAATTGTGATGTATCAACGCAACGGTTGTCTGCCTAAAGGAAGCGTATGGATGTTTTTGAGTGTAGCGATGTTGGTGACACTGGTTTGGGCTTGGATCAATCCAACCGTTTTGAGTGGGCACATTTCTGGTGTGGAAAATCCATCGGACTATATGCTGGCTGATTTAAGCAATGCCTACGGGTTGTGGATTGTATTATTGGTGGCTGTATTGTATCTCGGCTTTCTATACCTCTGTTGGAAAGAGTTGAAATTACTAGCTCTGGAGCCAAAGGTTTTTTGTTGTGGCATTTTGATTTATTTCACCTTGAAAACCATGACATTCTTCCTTTGCAACATGGGGCTCGGGTTGCTTGGTGGAGGTTCGATTCCCTTTGCAACCTATAACAATGACCTCTGGTGGGATACAGCATTGCTAAGTCTCCTACTGGTAACACTTCGAGATGGGGAAACAAACTTTTCTTTTGCATGGAAAGACGAGCTAGAACGCATGTAAAATGGGAATGGAATCTCTAGGGATGAGGCGCACAGCCCCAACTTCACACTACCCCAAAAAAGTAAGCTTATACCTCCCTGTTACAAGACGGTATATTATCGATTAAGCTTATCCGTTGGGAGATAGTGTGGGGATATGCCGTAGATGGTCAAATTTCAACTAAAATAAAAAGTGATATAAAACGGATAAAACTATCCATTTTATATCACTTTTTACCTCGAAAACTAACTAACGCATTCGTACATCAGCCCAATCCGCGTCGATTCGACAGGGTTCGACAATTTTATAGCTTTGGAGATATATTCTGCCTGCAATATATTTCAAAAGCTATATTGTGGCGTTTAACTTAAATCTCCAGTAGTTTTGTAAAACATTCTCGCAAAGTTTGTGAGTTTTCCCATGGTATGGATTGCAATTGCTCATCAATAAATACAAAAGCTTTATCGGGAGATTGGATTGCCCATGTGACTGATAGCTCTGCCTTCAGGCGCATGCGTCTTGTGTGTAGATATTTATCTGCTACTGGGGCAATTTTGTTAACAAATTTCTGGCTTTGTGTTACGATTTTTTCATCATAGGGATCCTCGGCGATCGCATTTAATAGGACTGTTTCCAATGCACCAACTTGTGCTTGGGGAATTATGAGAGGCAAAAAATCTACTGAAACTTCGTATTCAAATGCATCCATATAGGTATGATGGCTCCAATGATTGGAAGCAATATTATCAAGCAAGGGAGAAAATAATTGCTCAATCTCATTAAGTAAATCATTCTCGGCCTTATCATCTCGATCGACCATAATAGCCACTTTAGAAATATTACGTTGATTTTTCATGATTTGTATGATGTGATCTTGGATGAATTTTTGGAAATTCGTCACGCCACCCACGCCGCAAATGAGTAAAATATCGTTTTCTCTTTGATAGCAAAAGGCAGATTGGTTTTGGTTTTTCGGTTTTATATCAATGCCTTTTGGAGCTTTTTTCAATACAGTCCAACCTGCTGTTTTACATAGATAGTAACTCAATAAAATAGCATCCGTTTTGCCTTCACACAGGATGATGTTTATCATAGGCGTGCCTCAAATCCGAAGTTCTCACGGTTGGCATATGTCTCACGCCCTGAGAGAATGCGCGCATAGGTTCTTTTTTCGCTAGATATTTTTTTTAGAGTAATTACGTTGATGAAATCTGTTTCGGGTTGTGCATCATATGCTTGGATTTCTAACATTTTATCGATCGCTTCTTCGCTGTGGGTGGTGATAAATAATTGAACGCGCATTTGTTGACAGGCCTTGATGATAAAGCTGAAAATTTGCTCATAATGTTGTGCGTGGATAGCCATTTCAAATTCATCGATGAGTAAAACACCATCCGCTGCATCTGCAATGCCACTGGCGATAGAAAGCACCTTTTTGATGCCATCACCATAGGTGGATAATGGCATGTTGCCCCACTGGGCGTGCTTGATATATTCAACAGCACGACCAGTATCTTCTGACCTCAATAAAAGTAAGTCGGAAATGTTTTCATCGAAAATTTGTAATATAAATAGACATAATGATTTATATCCATCATCTTTTAAAATCTTGCCAAAAACACTTCCGTGGGCATAATGTGTAGTTGGGCGATAGATGATTTTTGTAGCAGAAGTGCGTTTCAAGCGGAGATCGGACAGTACTGTTTGCTCTGTAAAGGAGACTGGTTGTTTGGTGAGGATTCCATCGTTTGAATATGCCAGAACGCCTTCAAAAATGTCCATCTCGGCCATTTCATTGGAGTCTCGTTTTTGATGGAGACGATAGGCGATAGAAGGACGTTGTGTTAGAGAGGAATTAGGATCAATCATGGCGTGGCGTGTTGTTCCGGATAGCGTTAACCCATGTGCTTTGCCGTTGTAAATTACATCCATCCCCAAGGTTAAGTCCTTTGCATTTTTAGGAAATAAATTTAAGAGGGCATCATATGGGGAGGCACTTCCGCTAAAGCCTTTCCAGATATCTCGCTCTCTTGCGACGCGCAATATTCCAGAAAATTCTGTTGGATTTCGCATTAGTTGAATGGCTTCTAAAACACTGGTTTTTCCGCAGTTATTATCGCCAGTGAGGATGTTTATATGATTTAGACTTGGGATAGCTAGGTTTTGGATCCCTTTGAATGCGTAAATATGCATTTGCTCAAAATGAATGGCCATTACAGCACGTCCTCCTCTGGTATAAAATCAATGACAAGACGATAGTCTAGTGCGTCTGCCAATTTTTTTAAAGTAGCTACACTGGGGAGTGAGACTCCGTTTTCTATTTTGCTGATGTTTGCTTGAGAAACACCTGATTTCTCTGCTAACTGTATTTGCGTTATACCACTTTCTGTGCGGCGTTCTATAATCATTTCTCGAAGCTCTTGTGCAATGTCATATTCCCGTACAGGCGGATGTTCGAGAATGTTGGGAGAAACTTCCACCGCTTTTAATAATTTGTCTAGCTCATTTTCAAAATCATTCAAGGAAATCACCTCATTTCAATACCATGATATATTTAAATTGATATATTGTCAATAGAAATATGTCGAATAAATCATATTTTGTAACAATCAAGTTATTTGATAATGTTGCGGACAATGAGCTAAAAGTGACATAGAGCGAATTCGTGAATCCGTTCTATGTCACTTTATTATTAACTCATTGCAGAAAATGCCACCGTCATGTACAGTGTCTTCCAAATGTTGATATCTTTGCCAACAGATTGCGGATTATTACCCAGTGCACGGCTCATTTGCACAGTGGAATCCACTAAATCGGGGCCTACTTTCTCTAGGATGGAGAAGGGATTGCATTTCCAAGTGTATTGCCCATCTTTTTCTGCCAACAGAGCGCGGAATGCACCTAAAATAGGATAAATGAAGCCGTTGGGGCTCATTGTGTCTAACTCATCTTGCATGAATTTTGATTTGAGTACTTGGCCATTGCGTGGCATGCTAACACCTTTGATAGAACCATATCGACCAGAAGGATTTTTTTGCTTATAGAAGTCACCCATTTTCAGTTCAATTGTATTATATAGTTTGAAAATATCAGGCATGATATTGACCATTTTGACATATGGGTTGCCATTTGTTTCGGTAAACTCTTTGTGTGCAGCAATATAGAGGTCAATGCGCTTCTTTTTGGAACTATAGGAATTGGTAGGGAAGCTGTCAAAGCCGGGATAGCGGTCAATGTTGAACATATTGAGCAATGCCAACAGATCGGTTACATCAATATCACCTGTGTCATTTTCTTTGAAAAAGACACTGCTCATAAAGCTTTCCTTAGCCAACGCAGATTTGATAATTTCAAAGCGATCTTCTAGCTCGGCGATAGACTTGTCCTGGATTTGTACAGATGTGTTACGAGCTGCGGCCAAGCTTTGGAAGATGCTCTCGATACCTGTTAAAAACTCTAGTTTTACATATTGTTGACCAAAGTCCAACTGATCACGATTTTGTAAAATGGTTTTATAGGTATGTCCGCCATCTACATTACCATGGACATCTAGATCCTCAAAGGTAATTGTGATTTCATTTGAATAGTTGTTGTAAGTTACACTTTTTGCAGAGAGAAGCAAGCCTCGGTTTAAAAGATAAAAATCAAGTGCTTCTTCGTTCAGAAGGGATTCTTTGATTTTCTTAGCCACCCCAGTGGTTAATTTTTGTTCTCGAGGATTGGTTTGCATGGGAATGTTGTCAGGGATGTTTTTGATGTCGCAGATTGCAAAATACATCTCTGCTGCTTGGGTGCCTTGGTCGGCTTTCAAATAAGGATTGGGGATTTTTCGGAAAGCCTCTGCTTTAAATGTCATTTGGATCATGTTGACTTCTTTTTGCATCTCACAGGATGCTACAGTATTTTAGGTACACAGCCTAGCTGCCACCTGAAATGAATGATAGCATAATTTTTTGGATTATTAACGCTATAAATGGCGTTTTATGGTGTAATTGTAGAATCCAGTCAGGAGGTGCACTATGTTACATGATATCAATGTCCAAATAGGGGCTGAACTTCGGAAATTAAGAGAAGCACGGCATATGACACAAGAAGAATTTGCGCAAGATTGTGAGATTAGCAGAGCCTATTATGGTCGCCTGGAGAGAGGCGAGCACAGCATTACCATTGAACTATGCAAAAAAATCACGGAAGCACAAGGAATACATATCTCTGATTTGTTTATCAACCTACCGTAAACACCCAAATTTCAACTGCAATAAAAAGTGATATAAAATGGATAAAACTATCCATTTTATATCACTTTTAACACCTAAAACTCACTAGCGCACCCAGCCATCAGCCCAAGCGGCGTCGAAGGAGATGGCGCATACTTTTTGTGCCGTATCCACGCTGTAGATGGGGAGTTCACGGTCACTTGCACTGGCTGGCAGTAGGATCGCTAGGGAAAGCACGGCAGTGAGCAGTAGGGTGAAGGTTGGCAGTAGTCGTTGTTTCATGAAAAAATCCTCCTAATCATAGTGGTATAGACTATGATTGGGAGGATTTTTCTATGCGGAGAAGGCAACGAGGTGTTTGCGTTATTTACTAAATCCGCTGTACTTGGGGCCGACTTTATTTTGGGCGGTATGCTCCATTTGAGACGGCAGTTTTTGTTGCTTTAGCAGATCAGTATCAACGATTAGCCCATGTAACGATACAGGAAGGTTACAATGGCGCCACGGTTGCATACGGTGTTGGGTTGGAATGTACCATCACTGTAGCCAGTGGTGATGCCATTTTCAACAGCCCACAGCACTGCATTGTAGCAGTAAGAGCCAACGGCCACATCACTCATGGCAGTGCCAGACGCGGTGGGCTCACCAGCGGCACGGTACAAGAAGGTGACGATGGCACCACGGTTGCAAGTGGTGTTGGGACGGAAGGTACCGTCTTCGTAGCCAGTGGTGATGCCGTTTTCCACAGCCCACAGCACAGCGTTGTAGTAGTAAGCGCCTTCTACCAAATCGGAGAAGGGATTGTCGATGGTGGCTTCTGGCTCACCAGCGGCACGCCACAAGAAGGTGACAGCTTGGGCACGGGTGCAAGCTTCGGTGGGTGCAAAGGTGAAGTCATCTTTGCCTGCAGTGATTTCATTTTCAACAGCCCACAGCACTGCATCATAATAGTAAGCGTTCACATCCACGTCGGTGAAGGTGTTGGTGTCGTGGATGATGGCATAGACAGAGAAGTGAGAAGTGGCAAAGGAGGCCACGCCAGTTTCTGCGTCATAAGTGGTTTCCATGGGGGTGATGGTGCCGTCGTCGGCAATGTACCACACCACAATGTTGGAAGCATCTTCCCCATCTTGCAGGGTGTAGGGCACGGTGACGGTGATTTCGGCACCGCCGAAGGAGGACACGGTTTTGTCGCCTGCGGCCACGGTCAAGTCCACGATGGTGGCGTTGGCCAAAGCGGCGGTGGTGGTGGCCAGAGTATCGGGTGCCACTTGTGCCACAGAGATGGTGATTTCTGCGCCGTTAGCTTGATCAGCGATGGCAGTCAGAGCATCGGAGGGGATGGACAAGGTGCCAATGTCAGAGGACACAACCAAAGCTTCCACGGCAGAATCGGCGATGGAAGTGGCGGCATCGGCGGAGATGACGGCAGACACGGTGTCAGTAGAGGACTTGGTGGACACAGCGATTTCCACAGTTGCGGTTTCGCCAGAGGCAGCTTCCACAGCAGCTTCGATGGCGGTTTCAACCTTGCTATCGGTGACGGTAGCGGTGGTGGTGGAGCCAGAAGTGGAGGTGGAAGTAGAAACAGAAGCGTTGACGCTACCGTCGGTGCTGGTGGTGGTGTCGGGGGTGGTGGTAGTGGTGGTGCTAGAAGAGGAGCCACCAGTGGAGGTGGAGTTCTTGCTCCAAGAAGCAGTCAGTTCGGTGTCTGCGGTGAAGGTAGTAGCGGTGGTCACATAACCAGTCACGCCTTCTGCAGTCCAACCCTTGAAGGTGTAGCCAGAACGAGTAGCAGCGGGGATGGTTTCCAGGGTGCCATCGGTGGCCATGACAACAGCAGCAGTGCCACAGGTGCCAGAACCAGCGTTGAAGGTGATGACCACACCATTGATGGTGGCAGTATCTGCAATGGTCAAAGCGTAAGCGCTGGGAACAGTCAAAGTGGTGTTGGATTCGATGGTGAGAGTTGCTGTGCCAGGAACGGTCAAATCATCGGTGAGGGTAATGTCGCAAGCCAATGTTACACTGGTGCTATCTGACAAAGAGTTACGCAGAGTGGTTTCAGAGAACACAATGTTGGAATCATCCTCAGTGTTGGAAATATCGCCGTAGCAATCGGTGAAGGTGTTGTCAGATGCAGCCAAAACGGCAAGAGCAGTAGTATCATCGAGACGTTCTTGGCCGATTGCATTATCACAATTATAGAAGTCGCAACCAGTGATGGTCACGCTGGTGTTGCCCCACAGGCAAACGCCAGCACTATCATCAGTGTCTTCATGAGGGGCGCCTGTGATAGTGCAATCAGTGATGGTACCAGTCACCAAATAGTCAACAGCTTCACCATACACGTCGATGGCATTGTTGGTGGTATGGTTGCGGCCGCTTGCATCAATCACACAGTTGGTGATTTCAAAGGTACCAGATTCAATCACAATACCATGACGGGTGACCGTATTCACTGTCACAGTGTCAAAGACAACTTTCGTGGTTTGGGGATTTTCGTAATCCGCATAAATGGCACCAGAGTTTGTCATGTCGGAAACAGTTAAATTTTTCAATGTGACGGTTTGAGAAGCGTCATCTACATCAATTACAATACCAGAATCACTGTAATGATTAGAAACGATGCTACCTGCGCCTTGACCAGAAATTTCATGACCATCGCCATCGATGGTCACACCCTTTGTGATGGTCAGAGGTGCGGTCAAGGCGATATCATCGCCCAGTTTCACATCACCACCAGCGGCGATAGCAGCCGCCAAGCCAGCTTCGTCGTTGACCACGATGGTGCCTTCATTGGTCAGCACGCCGTGAAGGCTTACAGCCACAGTGCCAGTGATATCCATGGATGCGCCTTCGGCAATCACCACTTCACTGCCGTCTGCATCGTCAGCAGACACGATTTCCAAAGTGCCGGCCACAGACAAGGTGCCAGACTCTTGCACCACAGTGATGCCAGTTGTGCCAGTTGTGCCAGTTGTGCCAGTTGTGCCAGTTGTGCCAGTTGTGCCAGTTGTGCCAGTTGTGCCAAATTGGGTGGCAAAGATTTTGCCAGTAGGGATGGAGGCATCGCCAGCCACGGTGATGGTGATTTCGCCACCTTCGATGGACATGGTGGCGGTGCTATCAGCGGCCAATTCCATGTAGCCACCTTCGCCAAAGAGTTGAATCCCAGCGATAGTGAACACGCCGCTATCAGTGGTGGTGAAGTCACCAGTGCCAGTCAAGGCAGTTGCGGAGGTGATGGTACCATTGTTGATGATGGTGCCGTTGTTGACGATGGTGCCATTGTTCACCAGGGTGGCGCCTTCGGCAATGGTAAAGGTTGCACCTTCATCGATGGTGAAATCATAGCCTGCGTTGATGGTCAGGGTGAAGTCGCCGTCGTCATAAGAGGACAGGCTTGCATCGTTGGTGATGGTCACAGCAGAGCTTACGCCTCTGGAGTAGGTCATCACCACATCACGGCTGTGGTTCAATGCATAGGTGTATTCGCCAATTAGTGCCACATAAGAACCATTCAACGCAATGAGGGATTCATCATCAATGGTGATATCCCCATCGTTGGAGTGGACTTCTTTATCAACGTTGTCAAAGGTGCAACCAGAAATGGTTGCGCTGGCATCTTCTACATAGATACCAGTTGCGAAATAGCGGTCAGATTGACCAGCTTGTTCCCAAGTCTTTTCGATGTTGGTGAAGTTGGTGCCAGTGATGGTGGCCTCGGTATCTTTGCCCAAAACGGAGATGCCAACTGCAACAGATGCATCAGCCGAATCGGACTTCAAATCAGTGAAATCACAATTTGTAACAGTCAATTCGCCAGCCATTACATAGACGGGTTCGTCAGCGCACTCAGAGAAGGTGACGTCATCCAAGGATAGAGATGCACCTGTTGCGTCAGCGCTTACATAGAAGGTGCGGACGGAGTTTATACGATTGAATTGATAGAAGGTCACATCTTCTACCACGACGTCAATATCAGAATTGACGGTGAAAAGCACATTGTGTCGTGCAAAGGAACCAGTGATGGTTTTGTCGTTACCGATGATGGTCACGTCTTTTTCCAGCACGATGGTTTTGCTAGTCTGTGCATTGTTTTCAAAAATAGAATTGTGGGTGACAGTGTCATTCAACTTGGCATTTGCAACGGTGAAGCTATCGGTCAGCTTCACATAGCCACCAGCTTGTACTGCTTCTACGAAATCGGTAGCATTGTCTACTTCATAAGGGGTTTCGGCGGTGCCTGCCCCCAGTTCCACCGCCCCAGCGGTGACGGTCATCAGACCAGCCATGGCCAAGGCCATGAGGGCGGTTGCCCAAAGTTTTTTCATGTTTTCTTCCTTCTAGGTTTTTCCAAATTGGTTACAATTATTTCCAATTTGTTACAATATAATCTAAATCAGACTGATATTTCCAACATATTGTAACATTTAAATTGGGGGATTGCAACCGATTTCGGCAAGAAAAACTCTACCAAATTCTGCGTAATTTGGTGTGTTTTTCTATCTATATTTTTTGAAGGTTCATTGCAAAATGAAGAGATTGCAATCAACCAATATAGACCAGCCTAGACGTGGGCAATCAATGATATGGGGGCTTGAAAGGGCTGAAAAATTTTCTGCCATTGCAGTGGTATACTACGCTCTGTGTCAATACACCTGTTTTCAAGTTTTGTGTCCGAGTTTTGTATTGCATATTTTCCCTTTGCGTGATACAATCTTTAGCGAGTTAGCGCAGATTAGACGGCGTTTTATAGGGAGTGGGCCACGTTCTATGTTGAGAAAAGAAGGCCCTTTTCAAGATAATTTGCCGCGGTATATATGGCGGTGTTCAGTGTCATGTTGACAACTGTTTTCAGTGGGTGTCATCGGCGGAAAGGACGAATTTTATGGAACATGATTGTATTTTAGGCAAATCCAAGGGGGAATGGCTGGCGGAATTTCCCATTTTGCAAGACCTTTGTGACTTGAAGGAAACCTGCTGGCGCAATCCAGACCAACTGCCATACCAACAGGCGGTGGCCCAGTGTGCATTGACCATGGCGGACATCCAAGACGCATCGGCACGGTTGCAACGCTTTGCGTCGTATTTCATCAGTGCCTTTTCCGAAACACGCCCCTTAGAAGGGTTGCTGGAATCTCCAATGGTGGAAATTCCTCGCATGAAAACAGTGCTAGAAACCCAATATGGCAAGAGTATTGATGGCAATTTGATGGTGAAATTAGACAGTCATTTGCCCATTTCTGGGTCCATTAAAGCCCGTGGCGGTATTTATGAAGTGCTGAAATTGGCGGAGGAGATTGCCCTAAAAGAAGGGTATCTCACCTTGGAGGACGACTATCAAATTCTGGACACACCACGGTTTCGTGCCCTGTTTTCACGCTACGCTGTGGCGGTGGGCTCCACTGGGAATTTGGGGTTGTCCATCGGTATCATCAGCGCCAAATTGGGGTTCAAAGTGGCGGTGCATATGTCGGCAGATGCCCGTCAGTGGAAGAAGGATTTGTTGCGGAGCAAGGGTGTTGAGGTCTACGAATATGCGTCCGATTACAGTGTGGCGGTGAAAGAAGGGCGTATCGCCGCCCAAGACAATCCCTTTTGCCACTTTGTGGACGATGAAAACTCCAAAACGTTGTTTTTGGGCTATGCCGTGGCGGCGCTACGCTTGAAAAATCAATGTGCAGAGCAGGGCATTGTGGTGGATGCATACCATCCTTTGTGTGTTTATTTGCCATGCGGTGTGGGCGGTGGCCCTGGTGGGGTGGCCTTTGGCATCAAGATGGTGTTTGGCGCCCATGCCCACTGCTATTTTGCAGAACCCACCCATTCTTGCTGTATGCTTTTGGGTATGGCGACGGATTATCACGACCAAGTGAGCGTCCAAGATTTTGGCATCGATAACAAAACCGTTGCCGACGGACTGGCAGTAGGCCGTGCCTCTGGATTTGTGGGGCGGTTTATCAAGCCCTTATTGGATGGCTGTTACACCGTCACGGATAGCCGTATGTACCAGATGTTGGCGCAACTGGCAGACAGCCAAGATATTTGGTTGGAGCCCAGTGCATTGGCTGGCATGATTGGCCCCGTTGTGATGGGTGACCAAGAAACGGCGGACACAACGCCCACCCATTTGGTTTGGGCCACAGGGGGCAACATGGTGCCACAAGATACCATGGAAGCCTATTACCGCACAGGCAAAGCGTGTCTGCTAGTTGAAAGAAAACAGAGCACGGCATGGATTTTTGCACAAGGCTAACGCCTTAACTCCAGCGTTCGCTGGAGTGCCCTTCGGGCGTGCAAAAAGCCGTCACGCATGGTCACAGGGGCTAATGCCCCTCTGGGCTACGCCCAGCCCCCACATAGTGGGGGTGACCATATTGTATACAATCCTGCCACCCCTCGCCAGAGGGGCTGGGCGTTAGCCCAGAAGGGGCGTAGCCCCATGGCAGGTGCGTGACGACTTTTTGTCTGCCCAGCGGGCGCTCTAGCGAACGCTAGAGCAAGGGCGAAGCCCTAGACAAAAATCTATGGATTTTGGGAGCATATAATCACGGTGGCGAAGGCGGTTTCGCCGCATATATGGAGGTCAAAACCGACCCAAAAGATAGCGCCACGCCAAAACCCGACAAGTCGAGACTTGTCGGGTTTTATCGTTTTAATCGTTACTTTTTTGCAACGATTAGCTTCTCTTTTGTATAGTCTTGGTACAAAGTCGGTAGTAATTTATCACACACATAGCATAACACCAACGTCAGAATTGCGCCAAGAATTGTCCAAAGCACCCTTTGACCCACAATCGTATAGCTTAAATCACCGCTGGCTAAGATATTGCCCACTGTTGCGTGCATGCCAATGCACGCACTGCCCATAATGTACTTGTTAGGCATGAAAAACCCAATGCCAATCATTGTGATCACAGCAACAGCGATGAGCGCCACCGTGTTTGCATGCCAAAACACCAAGCCACCAAGAACAACCATGCTAATCAGCGCACCGATCATTCTACGTTGTCCTCTCATGGAAATTCGCCCGTAATCTCCGCCAATTAGCACGGCGCTTGCCGATATAATGAGCCAATATCCTCTGTGGTCATACACAAGATATCCAACCCAGCAAATGATGAAAATAATCAGGCAATGCACCAGTGTTCTCTGTACAGTGGTAGGGTTTTCCTTGAAAAAGGTTTTATATTTGCACATTGTACTTTGAGCGATACCATCGGCAGAATGGAATGGCACGCCTTTTTTGTGAAGCTTCATACCTGTACACATAAGCAGAATGGCCGTCAATAGCAATCCCCATTTTACAATATCAGTCGCAACGTCCACGCCGCCACCTTGGTTGTTTATGATTAAAAATATAAGTCCAATATGAAAGTAAAATGGAAATTTATAATGATTCACACGCCAAAAAATATAGGAACACCCATAAATCACAGTGAACAAAAAGGGCACAAATATGGGATACTGCGCCGTGATTGCGCCTAACACACAAACCAAAATAAGATATAAAGCCAGCGTTAACTGGGAGATTGTTTTCGAGAAAATTGACATTGCGAAATTCTCCTGTTCAAATTATGCTGTTTTGATAGCGGGCTTGATGTCGTCCCATTTTACCAAGGCGATGATGTACAGAATGTCAAACACACTGCAGATGATGCCTGTAATCAAAATGAAGATATTGAAATCTTGTATCAGCGCAAAGCTGATGGTAGGCGCCAGCGTGCCAATCCATTTGGCAACGGCCAGCAGGACAGATTGCCCTTCTTTGCTTTGGCGGTGAAAGAGCATGGTCAAAAACAGGATGGACATGGCTGCGTTTTGTAAAAAAGCAGAATAGGAAGCGGCTTCAGAACTGATGAAGTGGAGATAAAATGCCATTTGAATGGCAAAGGTTGTGGCAAAGGCCAGCACGCTAAAGGGCACGAAATACTTCTTTGCAGCGTCTGGCACATATTTCTTGCCATACTTAAAGTACGTCACAACAATCACCGCATCCAGAGCGCACCAAATGAAATTGATGGGCGTTTGAATGGTGGGCGCCGCCAAACCATTGATGGTATAAATGGCCTCCCACGCAATGTTAAGCCCCAAGGCAAACAGAGGCATTGCGTAGCTCTTGTCCTTAAAACCCTTTCTGATTGCCTCAATGTAGACAATCGTCCACGCAATACCGCTGAGCAAGGTTAAAAATGTAGTCATAAAAATTCCCCTTCTATACTTGACTGAAATTGTAACAAATGTTATGATTGTTACATCTGTTACAGTTTATTATAATAGATTGGAAATTCAAAGGGAAGATACAGAATCTATCCTTTTGTTACAGTTCTGGAGGGGGTACTGATGAAACAATCGGAACGAAGCAAGCAATGGATGGCGGATGCCCTGCTCCTTCTCATGGAGGACACGCCCTATCACCAGATTTCCGTTACGGATATCACAGAGAAAGCAGGGGTATCAAGGCTGACTTTTTATCGGAATTTTGAAAGCAAGGACGATATTCTTCAGTTTCATTTTGACCGTACATTCTCGGCCTATATTGCATCCGTCCAAGCGGACGCATTTGATTTGGAACAGGCCTTAACCCAGTGTTTTAAATTTTGGCACTGTTATAAATCTAACATCAAATTATATCTAAAAAACGACCTCCACAGGGGCATGGCGCGCCCTCTGGAACAATACTTGAATGTTGTCTTGACCAAAGGGGAATATAAGGATTCGTTCACGCAAATACAAAAAACATTTATTGTGGGCGGTTTGTTTGCGTCCATGGTCTCTTTGGCGGTTCAGCAGTCTGAGCAAACCCCAGAAGAAATGGCCAGTGCTGTGTTGGAAATACTCAATTACGAACACCTGCGCTGAAATGAAGGAGATTTCCCATTGTTTATAGCACTTGTTACACAAAAAACGCCGTTGCACAAATAATTGTGCAACGGCGTTTTGACTTAGTATGGTAATTGGCTTCTTTTCCCATTGACATGATAGGATAAATGTGATAGACTTGTGAAACTTGGTTAGAAATAACTAACCAATGATTACCGATTGTATTTTTTGGAGGTGCTCCCATTCGTACCCACTTTGCTACCATCACCATGGCACTGGCGCTGGCTGTGCTGTCGGTTTTATCCCTGTTCATCGGTGCCATTGACCTGACACCCATTTTCCGTGGCGACACCCAGTACCTATTTTTACTCTTCATCTCTCGTGTGCCACGGTTGCTGGCCATCCTTTGCACAGGGGTGGGCATGAGCGTGGCAGGGCTGATTATGCAGCAGCTCTGCATGAATAAATTTGTCTCTCCCACCACAGGCGCCACCATTTCTTCCGCCCAGTTTGGCATCATGCTGTCTCTGGTGTTTTTCACTGGTACAAGCCTGTTTCAGCGGACGGCACTGGCCTTTGCCTGCGCCATGATTGGCACTTGGATTTACGTTTGGATGATTCAGCGTATCAAGGTGAAAGATATGGTGATGGTGCCTCTCATCGGCATCATGTTTGGTTCGGTTATCTCTGGGTTCACCAGTTATTTCGCCTTAGAAGCTGGGGTGACCCAGTCACTCAGCGGTTATTTGGTGGGTAGTTTTGCCCTGATTATCCAAGGGCGCTATGAAATCGTCTTTTTGGTTTTGCCTCTGATTCTACTGGCCTATATCTTCGCCAACCACTTTAACATTGTGGGTATGGGGGAGAATTTCGCCAACAATCTGGGGGTGAATTACAATGTGGTGCTGTTTTTGGGCTTATCCATCGCCGCGTTGATTACAGCTAGTATTGTAGTGGTGGTGGGGAGCATTTCCTACATCGGTCTCATTGTGCCCAACGCTGTGGCCATGTTCCGTGGTGACAAAATCCGCAATTCTCTGCTGGATGTGTCCATTTTTGGGGCCTTATTTGTCCTGATTTGCGACGTGATTGGTCGATTGGTCATCCACCCCTACGAACTGCCCATCGACTTAATTTCTGGGATTTTAGGCAGTGCCATTTTCTTGGTGCTGATGTTCAAACGTCTGGCACCACCCAAAGCCAAGAAAGCTGAGGTGGCAAAATGAACGTGCATTTGAAATCCAATGTAAAGTTGAAACATTCCACTATTTTGGCCATTTTAGCCATGATTGCCCTTCTATTTTGTGTGCTATACATGACAGTGGAGGTTGACCGTAGCAAGCAGATGTTCATCGACTATGCCATGTATATCCGCAAGCCAAAGCTGTGGTCCATGGTGATTGCCGCCTTTTGTATTGGCACCGCCAGTGTGGCCTTCCAGTCGGTCATCCGCAACACCTTGGTGACACCATGCCTGTTGGGGATGAACTCGCTGTACAGTCTCATCAACACCACCATCTACTTTTTTGTGGGCAGTGGCAGTGTGTGGGTCATGAACAAATATGCTTCGTTTGGGCTGAATTTGGTAATTATGGGTGTCGTTGGCACGGCAATTTACGGTTTTTTGTTCCGTAAAACCAAGTCCAACGTCCTCTATGTCATCTTGGCTGGCACCGTGCTCTCCAACTTTTTTGGCAGCATCCAAACCACCTTGACCCGTATCATGGACCCCAACGCCTACGACACCTTGCTGACCAAGCTGATTGCTGGCTTTAGCAATGTGAACACCGATATTTTGCTGTTGGCGACGGTGGTGTGCGCTGTGATTGTGGTGGTGTTTTGGCGGTATATCCGCCTGCTAGACGTGATGACCTTGGGCAAAGATCAAGCCATCAATCTGGGTGTGGACTACGACAAAAGCGTGGCACGCATTTTACTGGCTGTGGTGCTGTTAATCGCCACCGCCACCGCCGTGGTGGGGCCGTTGTCCTTCATGGGGCTCATCTTATCCAACCTAGCACGGCAACTGTTTCGCACCTATCGCCACACCTATTTGCTACTGGGCGCCTTCTTGTTGGGGGTGATTTTACTGGTGGGTGGGCAGTTGCTCATTGAGCACGTGTTTGCCTTCGGCACCAGTATTTCCGTGTTTATCAGCATGTTCGGTGGCAGTTATTTCCTCTACTTAATCATGAAAAACAAAGGAGCGTAAGCCATGAAAATCAACGGATTATACAAGTCTTTCGGCACGAAAATCGTGGTCAATGACGTGTCCTTTACCATTCCAAAAGGCAAAGTCACTGCCCTCATTGGCCCCAACGGGGCAGGGAAGTCCACGGTGCTGAACATGATTACCCGTCTCATCGCCCGTGATGCAGGGCGGATTTTGATTGACGACAAAGACCTTGCCGATTACCAAAGCCATGACCTTGCCAAGCGTCTGGCGATTTTGACCCAGACCAACCACATCACCATGAAGCTCACCGTCCGTGAACTGGTGGCCTTTGGGCGCTTCCCCCACGCTGGCTCCCGTTTGGGGCAAGCGGATTGGGCGAAGGTGGACGAAGCCATCGCCTACATGGAGATGAGCGAGTTTAGCAGTCGCTTCATCGACGAACTCTCTGGCGGTCAGCGTCAGCGTGCTTACATCGCCATGGTGCTGGCACAGGACACGGAGTACGTGTTTTTAGACGAGCCCACCAACAATCTGGACATTTACCATTCCTCCAACATGATGAAGCTGTGTCGTAAATTCAGCGACGAACTGGGGAAAACCGTGATTTTGGTGCTCCATGAAATCAACTTTGCCGCCTGTTATAGCGACTACATCGGTGCCTTCAAAGACGGTGCCCTGTATCAATTTGACACGGTGGACAAGGTGATGACAGCGGAAACTTTGAAGGCGCTGTACCAAGTGGATTTCCAAATCCAACAGCTTAACGGCAAGCCTGTGTCGTTGTATTACTAACGGAAAATACCGTCTACGGACGGTTTTTCATATATCAAACCGTTAGCTTATGCTAACAATTCGAAAGGAACCCTATGAAAAGAACACTATCCCTGATTTTGGCTCTGGCCATGTCCATGAGCCTTGTGGCTTGCAGTTCTTCTGCAGTTGAAGAAGAAACCACCACCGAAGAAACCGTTGCCACCGAAACCGCTACCCCTGAAACCGTCACCATCTCCGTCCAAAACGCTGAGAGCGAATGGATTGATTTGGCTGTGCCTTACTATCCCACTCGCATTGTGTTTGTGGACTATGTGGCCTTTGATATGTGCGCCGCTCTGGGCATTTTGGAAAACCCCGACGTGGAGTTTTTGACCATCCAAGGCTCCATGGCTGACTACCTGAAAGCCTATGTGCCCGCAGGCTCTCCCGACTTGGGCGGTCTGAAGGACTACGACATGGAAGCCATCATGTCCTTTGAACCTGACATCATCTTCACCAGCGGTCGTACCCGTGCTGCTTACGATGAGTTCTCCCTGATTGCACCCACCGTGTGCACCGGTCTGGTCTACGAACCCAGCACCTTTGAAAGCTTCACCACTTTGAACCTGCGCAATGCATCCATCTTCGGCTTGGAAGCAGAAGCACAAGCCATGATTGATGGCTACATGGGTCGCTTGGAAGCATTGCAAGCTTGGGGTGAAGGGCAAACTGCCGCTCTGACTTTGTTCACTGGCGGTGCCATGACCACCAACGGCAACAGCTCTCGTACCTCTATGATCACCAACGACGTGGGCTTTGAAAACGTAGCCGCTGACGTGGATGCTACCCACGGTGTGGAAGCATCTTACGAAGCACTGCTGGCCATCAACCCTGACTACATCTTCGTTCTGGACCGTGACAGCGCCATCTCCACAGAAGGTGCATCCACTGCCCAAGAACTGTTGGACAACGCCATCATCCAACAAACCTCCGCTTGGCAAAACGGCAACATCGTGTATCTGGAACCCAACGTCTGGTACCAACACGAAGGTGGCATGCTGTCTATGGACGTGATGCTCTCCGACTTGGAAGTGGGCATGAACGCCGCTAACTAAATAGCAACAATCCCCTTATCAATTGGAGTTTATGCCAGTTGATAAGGGGATTTCCTTTTTATATCGATTTTCTGAAAATGGCTTGACAAATTCTGGAATATATAGTATATTAGTAGTTACTTATATACTGATTTAAAGAGTTGTTGTAAGGAATTAAAGGCGAGACAGGGAGGTAATGGTATGAAAGTTGTAATTGTAGGCGGTGTGGCTGGTGGAGCCACGGCGGCGGCACGGCTGAGACGATTGGATGAACAAGCCCAAATCATTGTCTTTGAAAAATCAGGATTTGTATCCTATGCCAACTGTGGCCTGCCTTATTTTATCGGCGGCGTCATTGAAAATGAAGAAGCCTTAACTTTGCAAACCCCAGAAAACTTCAAAATCCGCTTTAACATCGACGTAAACGTCCACCACGAAGTGCTCGCTATCCACAAAGAAGCCCAAACCGTCACCGTGAAGAACCTAGCCACAGGTGAGATATTTGACGAAAGCTACGACCGTCTCATCCTCTCCCCCGGTGCCAAACCCACGGTGCCCAATCTAGATTTGACCGCCTTAAAGCAGGTCTTTAGCCTGCGTACCGTGGAAGATACCTTAAACATCCACCGCTATATCCAAGCCAACAAGCCCAAGTCTGTCCTCTTAGCTGGCGGTGGGTTCATTGGGGTGGAATTGGCAGAAAACCTCTGCGATTTGGGCATGGATGTAACCATTGTCCAAAGCCAACCCCAGTTGATGGCACCGCTGGATAGCGAAATGGCGGCGTTTTTACACAGCACCATGCGTGCCCACGGGGTCAAGTTGGCCTTCGGGCACCGCGTGTCAAATATTCGAGCCGTTGACGGCGGTGTGGAAGCGGTGTTCAAAGACGGTGGCTCCCTCCAAGCCGATATGATGGTGCTTGCCATTGGGGTCACCCCTGACACCAAACTTGCCAAAGACGCAGGACTGACACTGGGCATTCGTGAGAGCATCGTGGTCACCGACAAAATGGAAACCTCCCACAAGAACATCTATGCCGTGGGGGATGCGGTGCAGGTGAAGCACAGTATCACTGGGGAAAATGCCCTGATTTCACTGGCTGGCCCTGCCAATAAACAAGGCAGAATCGTGGCCGATGTGATTTGCGGACTAGACAGTCGTTACCACGGTTCACAAGGGTCTTCTGTGCTGAAATTATTTGACATGACCATGGCCACCACAGGCATCAACGAGCGAACCGCCAAGGCCTTAGGCTTGCACTATGACAAAGTGTATCTGTCTCCTGCCAACCACGCAGGCTATTACCCCGGTGGCAATATCATGACCATGAAAGTCCTCTTTGACGCCACTACCTACAAACTGTTAGGGGCGCAAATTGTGGGCTATGACGGTGTGGACAAACGGATCGACGTGTTGGCAACCGCCATGCACATGGGGATGACCGCCCTCCAGCTCAAAGACTTGGACTTGGCCTACGCACCGCCTTATTCCTCTGCCAAAGACCCTGTGAACATGGCAGGATTTATGATTGAAAACATCGCCAATGGCACGGTGAAGCAGTGGTTTATGGAAGATGCTCTCCCCCGTGATGGCAGCGTCACCTTGCTAGACACCCGCACCGCGGAAGAATACGCAGGTGGTCATATCAATGGTTTCCAAAACATCCCCGTGGATGACCTGCGTGAAAACCTCCACACCCTAGAGAAAACCAAGCCCATCTACGTGGTGTGCCAGTCGGGTTTGCGCAGTTATATCGCCTGTCGTATGCTGCGCCAAAATGGGTTTGATGCGTACAACATGGCAGGTGGCTATCGGCTCTATGCCGTAGTGGCAGAAAATGCCCAAGCCAGCAAAGAGGCCTTGCCCTGTGGCAAAGAATCGTGATTTCAGATGGAAAATCCATCATAAAATATAAGGAGGATGTGTGTATGAGCAAGTATATTTGCTCCATTTGTGGCTATATTCACGACGAAGCCACTGGCGTACTGTGGGATGACTTGGGGGCTGATTGGGTCTGTCCACTGTGTAAAGCGGACAAATCGGCCTTTCAAAACCAAGAGGCCAAAGCCAAAATCGCCCCTGTAACAGAAACGTTAGAGTTGGACGATGACCTGCGAGAACTGTCGGTGTTGGAGATGAGTATTCTCTGTTCCAATCTGGCAAAGGGTTGTGAAAAGCAGTACCAAGGGGAAGAGGCAGAACTGTTCACCAAGCTTGCCACCTATTTCAAAGCCGCCGCACCTGCTGTGGAGGGTGACACGAAGGACTTGACCGCTTTGGTGGAGGAAGATTTGACCCAACACATGGTGCTTGCCAATCAAATCGCCACCACCCACGGTGACCGCGGTGCCCAGCGTGCTCTGGTTTGGGGCGAAAAGGTGACCATGATTTTGCAATCCCTTTTGAAGCGATATGCCCAAGAGGGTGATGCCATGTTGGCACACACCAATGTGTACGTGTGTACCATTTGCGGTTTCATCTACATTGGCGACACACCGCCAGAGCTATGTCCTGTGTGCAAGGTGCCAAGTTGGAAGTTTGAACGTGTGGAAGGGGGACAAACCCATGGATAAGCGATTTGCTGTGAGAAACATTCGCCTTTGTACCAAAGATTGCATCTGTCTCTACGTCTGTCCCACAGGGGCAACGGACACGGAAAACAGCATCATCGACGTGGATAAGTGTATCGGCTGTAGCGCTTGCGCCGACGCTTGTCCCTCCCACGCCATTTCCATGGTGCCTGTTACAATGCCACCCCAACAGCCCCATGAGCAACCCGTGGTGGATGCCATGACCTTGCTCCTCCATAGCAAGGCCAAACAAGAAGCCATTGCCTCCCAGTTGGATGGCAGACTGGCCAAAGCTGTGGCACAATCGAGCCGCATCATGGCGGAGGACATCATCCGTGAAGCAGGGTATATGTTGCCACAAAGCCAAAAGGTCAACGACTTTTTAACTGGCTTGCTAACCAAAGAGATTGCCCAAACTGCCAAGGCCGATGTAACCGCCTTGCTAGAAAAATTAACCGTAAACGACCCGAAGATTGAAGTGAAAAAGGAGGATAAACCCATGGCAAAGTATCAATGCACCATCTGTAAACACATTCACGAAGGGGATCTGCCCGACGATTTCATCTGCCCCATCTGCAAGCAACCTGCCAGCGTGTTTGTGAAGCTGGAAGAACCTAAAAACCCATATGCAGGCACCAAAACCGAAGCCAATTTGGCATCTGCCTTTGCAGGGGAAAGCCAAGCCCGTAATAAATACTCTTATTTTGCCAGCGTTGCCAAAAAAGAAGGCTATGAGCAAATTGCAGGTCTTTTCTTGCAGACCGCAGGCAATGAAATGGAACACGCAAAGATGTGGTTCAAGGAATTGAACGGTATTGGCAACACCGCTGAAAATCTGAAGGAAGCCGCCGATGGTGAAAACTACGAATGGACCGATATGTACGATACCTTTGCCAAGGAAGCAGAGGAAGAAGGCTTCCCTGTGTTGGCCGCCAAGTTCCGTGCTGTGGGTGCCATTGAAAAGTCTCACGAAGAACGGTACAGAGCACTGCTCAGCAACGTGGAAATGAAGGCCGTGTTTGAAAAAGGCGAGATGACCATGTGGGAATGTCGCAACTGCGGACACATGGTTATGGGCAAAAAAGCCCCAGAAATCTGCGCCGTCTGCGCCCATCCCCAAAGCTATTTTGAAGTGAGAAGCGAAAACTATTAAAATTAAAACTTGCAACCACAAATTGAACACAGTATAACAATAAAAGCAATCTAGTTTGATTTGTGTTATAAATCCCATTTAAATCCGCTTCACCGCGCTTGGTGGAGTAGCTGCGACCGTGCTTTGGTATGCCACGGCGCAGCGCGTAGCCAATGGTTGAGGGACTACAAGTAACCTCTAAAAAAATTCATATGTTTTTTGTGGAAATTTGTTTGTAAATGCCTGTGGTGATATGATATACTGTACTTCCTATCGCAATTTTTAACCAAGGAGTATAGTCTATGCAAATAAGACCATCGCCAGCCCTGTTGGCGAAGTTTCTCGTGCCCTCTATGGTGGGCATATCGTTATTCATGGCTCCCATTCAAGCAGAGGGGCAATGGACCATTGTTGTGAAAATTATAGCCGATTGCATCGGCTCTGCCATGGGAGATTTCTTGCCACTGCTGTGCGTGCTCATCGTTGTGGGTTCGGGGATTTTGTCAGTGGTGGGGTTGAGAAGCCCCAGATGGCTCACAGGAAATACCATCTTAAAGCAAACCTTTATCACCACGCCGGCTTGGGCTGTGACCCGATTTGTGGGCGGCGTGTTCATTGCCATGACCTATTTTCGATGGGGTGCAGGCAACATCGTGGTGGATATGATCATCGGCGGTGGCGCTGGTGGGTTTG
Source organism: Bengtsoniella intestinalis (assembly GCF_039719005.1). GTDB lineage: Bacteria > Bacillota > Clostridia > Oscillospirales > Oscillospiraceae > Oscillibacter > Oscillibacter intestinalis. The sequence continues at coordinate 2,807,063 of NZ_CP133584.1, forward strand.
TGCTGGGAGAGCTACTGACGGTGCTGGTGATTATCTTTGCCATTGCTGGCCTATTGTTGCCTTTATTGTTGGACTTTGGCCTGTTAGAATTTGTAGGGGCGCTACTGACAGGGGTGATGCGGCCTTTGTTCAAAATTCCGGGGCGTGCCGCCGTGGACTGCATTACCTCTTGGCTGGGAGATGGCACTTTGGGTGTGATGCTAACCTGTGGGCAATATGAACAAGGGTTTTACTCCGCTCGTGAAGCCGCGGTCATTGCCACTACCTTTTCCGCGGTGTCCATCACCTTTAGCATTGTGGTGCTGAGTCAAGTGGGCTTGATGGCGTATTTCGGGGTGTATTATGTGCTGATTTGTTTGGTGGGGGTGGTTTGCGCTGTTGTTTGCCCCCGTATTCCGCCCCTGTCTCGCAAGCAGGACGCCTATTTGGTGGAAGGTAAAAAAATGGCGGAAACCTTGCCAGATGGATATGGGTCTGGATTGGAATATGGGTTGCATTTGGCTTGCAAGCGTGCCGCTGAATTTCAAGGCGTGGGTAGCTTTTTGCGCAAAGGTATTCAAAATTCTGTGGATATGTGGTTTGGCGTGTTGCCTGTGGTAATGGCGGTGGGCACCGTTGCGCTGGTTTTGTCAAATAACACCCCTGTTTTTGAGGTGTTGGGCTTGCCGTTTGTGCCATTGCTAGAGCTACTGCAAGTGCCAGAAGCCACGGCGGCGTCCAAAACCATGATTGTGGGCTTTGTGGATATGTTTACGCCTGCCATTTTGGCGGCAGAAGCCATTTCCAGTCCCATGACGCGCTTTATTGTGGCCACCATTTCTGTGACCCAGCTGATTTACCTCTCTGAGGTGGGTGGGTTGATTTTAGGGTCTAAACTCCCTGTGAAACTATGGGATTTATTCTTGATTTTCCTAGAACGCACCCTCATCAGCCTCTGCATTGTGGCCCCTGCAGCGCATTTGATTTTTGGCGCGTAATATCAATCTGAAAGGGCGGCTCAAAGTGGTGCATCACTTTGAGCCGCTAAGCTGTCAAAAGGGACAACAGATTCCATGTGATTGTGGCGGAATTGTGAAAATCTTGTAAAATATTGAGAAATATCATCTGTTTTGCACCTCTGATTTTCCATTACGGATATTGACAGTGGGCTGTTTTATCCTGTACAATGGGTACATTAAAAGATATATTAATATGATACTACCTTTTTGGCACCGTTTCTGGCTCATCATTGCTGGTTTCGCCACAGTTGGCAGGATATTTTGCAATGATGCAGGCTTCGGAATGAGGCCTGCTATTTTTCTCTCATTTTCAAAAGGAGGCCACTATGGAAACCTTGTTGCGCATGGAACATATCACCAAACGGTTTGGCCCTGTGTATGCCAACCGAGATATCAATTTAGACATTCGCGCTGGCGAAGTCCATACCCTGTTAGGGGAAAATGGCGCTGGCAAATCCACGTTGATGAACGTGCTCTTTGGGCTGTATCAACCCACAGAGGGGCAGATTTTCCTGCGAGACAAAGCGGTTCGCATTGCCGCTCCTGACCAAGCTGTGGCGCTGGGCATCGGCATGGTGCACCAACATTTTATGCTGGTAGAAGCCATGACCGTCTTTGAAAATATCATTTTGGGAGACAAAAATACCAAAGGTATTTTCATCAAAAAGGCGGTACGCAAAGAAGAAATCATGGCATTATCCGCCCGTTATGGGTTGGAAGTAGAGCTGGATAAGTCGGTCACAGACCTGTCTGTGGGGGCTCAGCAACGGGTGGAAATTTTGAAAGCCTTGTACAAAGGGGCAGATTTGCTGGTGTTGGACGAGCCCTCTGCCGCCTTGACCGACATCGAGGTGGAAGGTCTGTTTGACATCATCCATAAGTTGAAAAGTGAAGGCAAGAGCATCATTTTCATCAGCCACAAAATGCGTGAAGTCATGCGGATTTCTGACCGCATTACCATTTTGCGTGCAGGGGAAACGGTGTGCACCTTAGACATTGACAAAACCAACGCTGGGGAGCTGGCCAACTTGATGATTGGCCGCGAACTAACCCCGTCACAATATAAAAAAGTGGTCTCAACCCAAGACAGTGTGGTGGCGTTAGAGGCAGTGGATTTTGACAAAGACTCCAAGCACAATGGCCTCAATGGGGTGACGTTGAACGTCAAGCGTGGGGAGATTCTGGGTATCGCTGGGGTGGATGGCAACGGACAAAGCCAACTGGCACAGCTTGTCACAGGGGTGCTGAGCCCACAAAAGGGTACATTGAGCCTGAAAGGTTCTAAAATCGCCCAATTTACACCCCATGGATTTATCTTAGAAAATGTGGCGCACATCCCTGAAGACCGCAACAAAATGGGGCTCATCGGCAACATGAGTGTCCAAGATAACATCGTGCTCAAAGAAACGGAAAGCCCCCAATTCTCCAAGGGCAAGGGGCTATTCTTGAAGAAAAAAGCCATGCAAACCTATGCGGCGCAAATGCAGGAAAAATATGATATCCGCTGTGCGTCCATCGCCCAAGAGTCTCGCAATCTCTCTGGTGGCAACCAGCAAAAAATCATTTTGGCCCGAGAATTAGAGGGCAATCCCGACTTGTTGGTGGCGGTCCATCCCACCCGTGGGCTGGACATTGGTGCGGCACGCTTCGTCCATGATACCATGGTGGAAGCCCGTGACAAAGGCTGTGGCGTGCTACTCATCAGCGCCGATTTTGATGAGGTTTTGGAAATGTCAGACCGCATCATCGTGCTGTTTGAAGGACAAATTATGGGTGAATACGCTGGCACCAACCCACCCATTGCAGACATTAGCCTAGCTATGGCTGGCAAAGGAGAGGCAGAATGAAAGCAAAACAAACATTAATCAGCATTGCTGTGCCTTTGCTGTCTATGCTGTGTGCCTTTATCATTGGCGCCATCATCATTGCTGGCTTGGGTGCCGACCCTGTGGAAGCCGTGACTTACTTGTTCAAAGGTGCCTTTGGCACACCTGCCAACATCGCCTCCACCTTGGTGAAGGCCACCCCCTTGATTTTCACAGGTCTGTGTGCCTGCTTCGCCTATAAATGTGGCGTGTTCAACTTGGGTGGGGAAGGGCAATTTCTCATGGGCTCCATCGCCGCCTGTTGGGTGGGCACCACGTGGGGCATGGAAGGCATAGGCGCCACGGTGCTGTGCTTACTCATGGGCGCAGTGGCAGGGGGTATCTGGGGTGCCATTCCTGGGATTTTGAAGGTCAAACGTGGCCTCAGCGAAATCATCGTGTCCATCATGCTCAACTATGTAGCGGTTTTGCTGATGGGGCTGCTGTACACCAGTGTGCTCCGAGATGGCAACGTGCCACAAACTGCCGCCATTCCAGATAGCACCCAACTCCAACGCATCTTCTCCGACCTGCGGGTTACGTGGGGCATTGTCATCGCCTTGGCGGTGGCTGTGGTGGTGCATTATTTCTTGTTTTCCACATCCAAAGGATTTCAACTCCGTGCGGTGGGTATGAACATGACCGCCGCCCAGTTCAACGGCTTTTCTGTCAACCGTTACATCTTGTTAAGCTTCATCGTCTCTGGTGCCATTGCTGGTTTGGGTGGCAGTGTGGAACTGCTGGGCACCCAATATCGCTTGATTAGCGGATATGGCTCTGGCTATGGCTTTGACGGTGTGGCCATGGCGCTGATTGCCCAATTGAACCCACTGGCAACGGTGGTTGTGGCGTATTTCTTCGCTGTTTTACGCACAGGGGCCAACACTATGCAGGCTGGCACAGGGGTGCCAACGTCGGTGATTGACATCATTCAAGCTTTGGTGATTGTCTTTGCCGTGGCAGGGACTGCCATTGTCCGTTTGCCTCAAATCAAAGCATTTTTCGCCCGTAATGCCAAAGAAAAGGAGGGCAAGTAAATGACATTTACCAGTGATTTGTTGTTATCCACCCTTCGTATGGCCACCCCGATCTTGCTGGTGGCGCTGGCAGAGCTGTACTCTGAACGTGCAGGTTTGGTGAACATCGGCTTAGATGGCATCATGGCCTTTGGCGCATTGTCTGGCTTTTTGGCTTGCTTCATCACAGGCAGTCCCTTTATGGGGGTGCTGGTGGGGGCGTTGGCTGGCATCAGCGTGAACATGATTTACGCCTTTTGCACCATCACCCTCTGCGCCGAGCAAATTGTCTACGGCATGGCCATCAATATCTTCGCACCGGCGGTGGCTTCATTTATCTATCGAGTATACTTCGGGGTGTCTACCATTATGCCTCAAGGCACGCTGATGAAGAGTGTCGGACAAATGATGGGAATCTCTAGCAACAGCTTATCGTTCGTCGGAAAACTCTTTTTAGACCAAACGCCCATGGTGTACTTTGCCTATGGCATGGTGATTTTCACGGCCATTTTCTTCTCCAAAACCAAGGCTGGCTTGAACTATAAAGCAGTGGGCGAATACCCCAAGGCCGCTGAAACCTTGGGCATCAACGTCATTCGCCAAAAGTATATTGCCTGTGTGATTTGTGGCGCATTGGCTGGTATGGGTGGCGCCTATTTGACCACCTGCTACGTCAACACCTACTCTGATGGCATTGTCTCAGGTCGTGGGTTCATCGCTTTGTCTGCTGTTATTTTCGGACGCTGGAAAAGCGGTGGTGTGCTATTGGCCTGTCTGCTCTTCGGCTTTTTCGATGCCTTGCAATTGCGTCTGCAAATCGGAAACCCAGCTGTGCCATATCAACTATTCCAAATGATTCCCTACATCTGTACCTTGTTGGCGCTGGCAGTGTTTGGCATTAAAAAATGCAGTCCCAAGTCCAACGGGCAACCCTTCCGTAAGGAAGAACGCTAAGTTTGTAACAGCGGGTCACCGCTTGATACAATACAGGGCATTGCGCAATAGAAATGCCCATATTTTAGGAGGAATTTAAGATGAAGAAGATTCTCGCATTGACCTTGGCTCTGGCAATGAGCCTGTCTCTGGCTGCTTGTAGCAGCAGTGACACTAGCACCACCACTGAAAGCACCACCACTGAAACCGCAACCACCGAAACCGCAACCACTGAAACCACCACCGAAAAGACCTATAAAATCGCCATGATTTGCGACTCTAGCATCAACGATGGTGGCTGGGGTGCCGCCTGCTACACCGCTATGGTAAACGCCGCCGAAAGTCTGGGTTGGGAACACCAATACACCGATTCCATTGCCCAATCTGACTACGTGGACTCCATGCTCAGCTATTGCGATCTGGGTTACGACATGATTTTCCTGCCCGGTAACCAATACACCGACGCCACCATCCAAGTGGCCGCTGACTATCCCGACACCTGCTTCACCCTCTTGAACGGTGCAGAAGATGTGCCCACCGACAACATCACCTCTCTCCTGCCCAACGCTGACCAAATCGGCTATCTGGCAGGCGCTATGGCTGGTTTGATGACCGAATCCAACGTGCTGGGCTTCATCGGTGGCATGGAAATCGACACCACCAAGCAAAAATTGGCTGGCATGGAAGCTGGCGCACAAGCCATCAACCCTGACATCACCGTGCTCAGCGCTTACGCTGGCTCTTACAGCGACACCGCCAAGGGCATGGAACTGGCAAATGGCATGATCTCTGAAGGCGCTGACGTGTTCTTCGGCGATGCTTCCTCCGTGGACTCTGGCGCACGCCAAGCCATCGACCAAGTTAACGATGCCAATGGCGCAATCACCATCTACGACATCGGTCAACCTGCTGATATTCTGGGTCAAAACCCCTGTGTCATCACCAGCGTGGTCACCGATAACTCTGGTATGCTCCGCGTGGCTATGGAAGCTATGATGGCTGGCACCTTCGGCAACGAAGTGGTGTACGGCACGTTGGAAAACGGCTGTTTGTCTGTGGGCGCCATCAATGACGAATTGGTCAGCGCTGAGGCACAAGAAGCGTTCTACGCTCTGGTAGACGAAATTGCCGCAGGTACCTTCCCCGCATAAGGATTTGCGCATCTTGTTCAATAAAGGAGAGGGTTTGTGATGATCACAAACCCTCTCTTTTTGTATCTGCTGGACAGGTGTGGGCATTTCTGATATAGTAAGGGTAAAACCCACAACTGTTACGCTAGAATGGTTGTAAAAAGGAGGGCGCATGGAACGTATTCGACCTTGGTTTTATGACCAATTTCAGTGCATTGCCCACCTGTGCGACGACACTTGTTGCGCTGGCTGGGAGATTTATATTGATGATGCCAGCTTGGCAAATTACCGTGGTGATGGCTCGGAATTTGGGCTGTATCGCCAGTCCAAAATCATAGAAAGAGCCGATGGTGCCACCTTCGCCTTGGGGGAAAACAAGCGATGCCCCTTTCTCAACGCGCAGAATTTGTGCACTATGATTTTGGAGGACGGGGCGTCTTCGCTGTGTCATATTTGTACCCATCATCCCCGATTTTACAAAGAATACGGGCACTATGACGAGCAGGGGATTGGTCTTTGTTGCCCAGAGGGAAGCCGTTTATTGCTGTCTGCACCGCTGCGCTTTCAGCGCCATCAAGTAGACGGTGACACCCCACTAGACCCTATGGCAGAGACCATATTTTCGCTCCGCGGTCTGTTGCAAGAGATTTTGCTAGACAGGGAACTTCCCTTTACAGACCGCTGTTTGGAAGGAATGGAACTTGCCCAGCAAGCCCAAAGCCAACTCTATGGCGATGGGGCACCGCAAGGGGAAGTCCTTGCCACCAAGGAAATCTTTTGGCAGGTGCTACTGAAAGAAATGATGGCGCTAGAGCCCATCGACCAAGGGTGGCAAACCTATTTGGAGGCCATGGAAGCCCAGTTGCCACGCTTGCTTGCAAGGGAGGGGGATTTCTGCAACAGCGATGCCTATGACCCCGACCAATATGGTGACATTGCCGCCTATATTTTGTACCGCCATTTCCCTGACGCCTTGTGGGATGGCGAGATTGTAGCGCGCTTCACCTTTGCTGTGCGCAGCACGTTATTTATCCATCTGTGCTATGTGTCAGCGTGGTTAGAGCAGGGTGCTTTGACCCAAGAGGACAAGGCGATGCACTTGAAAAACTGGTCAAAACAGGTGGAGTATAGCGATGAAAACACCCAACAATTTTTGCAATCATGCAAGGAAAATCCTGTGCTTTTAGGGCCGTGTAGATAAAAGCAAAAGCGCCCCATCGCCAACCCCGATAACCAGAATTTGAAGCAGAAATTGCAGTTGATTGCACAGGGAAATGGCGCTCATGGCGTTTTGGCTGTAGCGCCCAATCCCCAGTGATTTTAATGGTGAACTGTGACGCACGGCGCGATTTAGGCGTGGAATATGGGGGAGCTTGCTCCGCTCCATGGCAGAAGTCGCTACCGTTCCTGTTGGGGGACACTTAGACCACAGCGGTGACCTTGAAACGGTGAAGCGTGCCAACAACTGTGGGTTCTCCACGGTGATGTTCGGCGCCCTTCGCCTTAAGCATCAAGGCTATTGCATCTAAATGAACATAGCGCAGCTATCTCTGTCAGACTGACGGAGATAGCTGCGCTTGTTGCTTTTATGATGTGGCTATAAAGAGCCTGTTGGAGTTTGGTCAAAGGCTTGCTGTGTTTCGTGCTGTTTCGGTGGTGGGCTTCAACATAAGCAATTGTCTTATAACAAAATGCCAATGACAATGGCCACGGCAATGCCGAGGGTACCTAAAATGATGACGTAATCCAGCACTTTGATTGGAACATTCACGCGGTCGTAAATATTATGGGTGCTGGTTTTAGGTGCGTCTGCCGCTTCTTTGGCGGCTTTTAATTCATCGTACTCCTCTTGAGAAATGAGCACTTGGTTGTCGTTGCGTTGTTCTTCCATGGCTTATTTCTTGGTCAGATACTTACGCATATCGATGGCGCAGGCCACCAAAATGATACCGCCACGGACGATATAGGTGATGGAACCGGGCACATCCAGGAAGATCAGAGCGGCGTTGATGATTTGCAGCAAGATAACGCCCATGATGACGCCTTGGATTTTACCAACACCACCAGTGAAGGACACGCCACCGATAACGCAAGCGGCAATGGCATCGCCTTCGTAGCCGTAACCAGTTGCGGCGGTGTTAGAGCCTACACGAGCGGATTCCAAGAAGCCAGTGAGACCATACATCAGACCTGCCAGAGCAAAGACCATCACGATGGTTTTGAACACAGGCACACCAGACACGCGGGCGGCTTCTTCGTTACAGCCAACAGCGAACATGTTGCGGCCAAAGACGGTCTTGTTCCACACCACCCACATGATAGCGGTGATGACAACTGCATAGACCAGCACCCACGGGATATACAAATCCGCCTCATCGCCCAGCACACCGCCTAACACGAAGGAGGTATAACGGGTATCCAAGCCACCCAGAGGTGCGCCAGCGTTGGTGCCGAAGGTGACATACAGCAGGGACAGACCATAGATAATCAGTTGGGTACCCAAGGTAACGATGAAGGGATGGAGCTTAAAGTAAGCCACCATGAAGCCGTTGAACGCACCCAAAACACCTGCAACCAGCATAACCAACAACATGGTAATCACCAGTTGCCCAATGATGATAGAAGTCCCATCTTGGGGCAACCATTGCAGTTCTTGGTACATTTTGGCGGCATAAGTAGGAGCTTGGAGCATAGAGGCCGAGATACAAGCGGTCAAGCCAAGCATACGCCCAGCGGACAGGTCAGTACCTGTGAGCACGATGCACCCTGCAATACCCAGCGCCATCACCAGACGGGTGGAGCTAAGGGTCAAGATGTTGATGATGGAGCTGGTGGAAATAAAGCGAGAGTTTACGTTCACCACGTAGATAATCAAGAGCGCAATGAGAATGTAGAGTGCGTTGTCGATGAGTTTTTCAAAAATGAAGGATGTTTTTTCCTTGCTAGACAGGGCTTTGAAGCCACTGATTTGTTCTTTCATGGGTTCCTCTCCTCTGTTATTGATATTTGGTGGCTAGGGTCATAATTTCTTCTTGAGATGTATTTTTTGCGTCTACAATGCCAGCCATGCGACCGTTGGACATAACCAAAATACGGTCACAAATGCCCAACAGTTCGGGCATTTCAGACGACACCACCATACAGCACTTGCCTTTAGTGGCTTGGTCGTTGATCAGCTGATAAATTTCGTATTTGGCGCCCACGTCGATACCACGGGTGGGTTCATCCAAAAGAAGCACTTCTGGGTCTGTCAGGAGCCAGCGCCCGATGATGACCTTTTGTTGGTTGCCACCAGAGAGGGACTTGATGGGGGTTTTGTGGCTTGGGGTGCGTACACGCATGGAGTCAATGGTCCACTTTGCTTGCTCCACCACTTTCTTATCGTCAATCAAACCGCCAGTTTTGCAGTTTTTCAAGTTGGAAATGGTGGCATTTTCAGCAATGCTACGCACAGGCAAAATGCCAGTGGCACGGCGTTCTTCGGTGAGGAGGGCGAAGCCATTGCGGATGGCCTTGCGAGGTGTGCGGTTGTTGATTTTCTTGCCTTTAATGAAAATTTCACCGCTTTTCACCGTGGCATAGCCGAAGATGTTTTCCAGCAGTTCCGTCCGACGAGAGCCAACCAAACCAGCCACACCCAGCACTTCGCCGTGCTTGAGTTCAAAGGAGACATCTTTGATGGTGGGGGCATACATCCCAGTGAGCCCCTTGACCTCCATGTATGTTTCCCCCACTTCGTTGGTTTTTGGGGGATAGCGGTCGTTGATTTCACGACCCACCATTTGACGGATGATTTCGTTCATGGTCAAGTCTTTTGCGGCTGTGGTGGACACGTAGCCACCGTCACGCATGATGGTCACTTCATCGGAAATGGCCAAAATTTCGTCCATTTTGTGGCTGATGTAAATCATGCCAACCCCACGGTCACGGAGCTTGTTGATGATGCGGAACAAATGGGCCACTTCTGTGTCGGACAGAGAGGATGTGGGTTCGTCAAACACCAAAATTTTGGCATTGTAGGAAACAGCCTTGGCAATTTCCACCATTTGACGACCAGACACGCTCAGGTTGCCCAAAATAGCACGAGGGTCCACGTCGATTTCCAAATCTTCTAGGATTTCTTTGGTTTTCACGTACATGATTTTGTCGGAGACCAGACCGCCTTGGGTGGGATAGCGACCCAGCCACAGGTTATCCATCACGTTTCGCTTGGTGACTTGGTTCAGTTCTTGGTGCACCATGGCCACGCCATTTTCCAAAGCTTGTTTTGGGTCAGTGAACTTCACGGGTTTGCCTTCGATACAAATTTCGCCACTGTCTTCGATGTAGATACCGAATAGGCATTTCATCAATGTGGACTTGCCAGCGCCGTTTTCGCCCATCAAGGCATGAACGGTGCCCTTTTTCAAGGTAAGCTGCACATTGTCCAAGGCCTTAACACCTGGGAATTGTTTGTTGATGCCCTGCATTGATAGCAGGGGGTGTGCATCTTTCATTTTTAAAAATTCCTCCCCTTTTCCATTTTCTCCATTATATGTAAATACAGGCTAAATTTCAATGCAATATCTAATTAATATTGACATAACATCTATGTAAATATTGTAAAAAATCGTAAGAATTTATATACATATACAAATTCTTACGATTTTTTTATGAAATTGTAAACTCTCTATTTTTGTAAATTTATTACAAAATTAAAGCTTAAAATTCACACGGTATCTTAGCCGATCAAATCGGTGGGATAGGGGCTGTAGGGGAAGAAGATGTCTTTGGTGCCGTCTTCGAATGCCCAGTCAGTGCCGTCCAGAGGTTCGCCGCCAGTGAAGACGTTGAAGGCCACGGTGGCAACATATTCAGCAATCAATTCGGGGTCTTGGCCAGCGGAGCCCAGCATGGTGCCGGCATCGATGTAAGTCTTAGCTTCGTCGGTGGCGTCAACGCCCAGAACGGGAACAGCCTTGTCAGCGGATTGGTTCCAGCCCATGGTTTGCAGAGCTTGGATGGCGCCAATTGCGATGGAGTCGTTGTTTGCGAACACCAGTTCAACGCCTTCGGTGGCGGAGATGGGGTTCGCAGTCAGGAAGGTATCCATACAGTCTTTACCCTTGTTGGTAGACCAGTCATCAGCCAAGTAGTCGGTACCCATTTGTTCCAGAGCGGGCATGCCAGCTTCAGCGAACAGTTCGTTGGTGCGGGTCACAGCAGCTTCGGTACGGCCGTTTGCTTCGGCGTGAGACAGGTCGGAACGAATCATCACGTATTGGATGACGCCATCGCCGTTACGGTCATATGCGTCGTAGTCAGCCAAGATGGTAGTAGCAGCCATTTCGCCTTGCATCAAACCGCCGCCGCGAGCATCAGAACCCACGAACCAGCATTGGTCGTAAGATTGGATGATGTCTTCATCGGGTTGTTGGTTGTAGAACAGGATGGGGATACCAGCGGATTTGGCTTTGTCAACCACGTTTTGTGCGGAAGAGATATCAGCCATACCAACCACCAACATGGTAGCGCCCTTTTGGATGGCGTTATCAATTTGGTCGTTTTGGGTGCTTTGGATGCCGCCGCCATCGTTGAAGTTGTAGTTGATGCCAGCTGCTTCGTAAATCACTTTACAAGCATTCATAACTGCGTTTTGTTGTGCATCGGAGAAGTTGTACACGAAGTGTTCCAACATCAATTCGCTGGTGTCAGCATCGCCCAGAGCGGCGGTGATTTCAGCCACGGTTTCATCGACAGCCTCGGTGGCGGTGGTTTCGGTGGTTGTGGTGGTGGAATCGCTGGAGGAGCTACAAGCCATCAGGCTCAGAGTCATGGTTGCGGCCAAGAGAATAGAGAATAATTTTTTCATTTTTGTAATCCTTTCTTATTTGGTTTTGTCTATTATAACAAACAAGACCAGAAAGACAATGCAAAATCTTATTGATATTTCCATATGTCGCTGTGTAAAAATGTAAAAAATCGTAAGAATTTTAAAATGTGTATAAATTCTTACGATAGTTTTACAAAAATGTTAAATTTTAACTGTCAGCATAAAATGGAAACAGCGCCGTTTGCAGTTCAAACATATTTTCTCGGGTCACCACGTGGGTGCCAGTGTCGATGCTTACATCTTCTAATCGCGTGCCGCTGAGCAACTGTATGGCATATTCAGCCCCCAGATAGCCCATGGCAAACTGATTTTGCACAATGGTCACGTCAATGATGCCCCGCTCTAAGTAATCCAGCACTTGGGTGTTGTTATCAAACCCAACGCAAATCAAATCGGTGCGGTCCAATGCCTCCAATGCGGCACACATCCCCACGGTGGTCAACTCGTTAAAGGTGGCAATCCCAGCCAAGGTGGGGTAGGTTTCAATCATTTGCACAGTCACTTCTTGGCACAACGATGGCACAGAGGGAATCATTTCATCGGCCAAAACCACAACCCCATCATATTGGGCAATGGCATCGTAAAACCCGTTGACGCGGTCGTTGCCGTTTTGGGTCACTGTATCAAAGGAAATCACAGTAATATCCCCTTGATACCCCAGCATCTCTGCCATTTTTTCGCCCATTTGGAACCCTGCCACATAGTTGTCGGTAGACACCCGCACCTTCACCTCTGGCACGTTGACATCACTGTCAAACACCACCACTTCAAGGCCTGCATCCATGGCTTCTCGCACTGGTTCGGCCAAGTCTTCATAGCTGTTGGAGGAGATGATGATGGCATCAAAGTCTTCGGCAATGGCTTGGCGGACAATGGCAATTTGCCCATCAATGTCCTCTTCACTGTCGGTGTTGCGGACTTCGCCATATACATTATATTCTGCCACTGCCGTTTCAAAGCCTTCAATGGCGATTTGCCAAAAGGTGGACAAAGAGGATTTCGGGATGAACATCAGGCGGTATTGCTGGCTGGTTTGGTTGTTGGCGGCAAAATGAGCCGTGGCAATCACACCCACCACGCAGAGAATCACCAGTATTTTTTTAAGCATGGTCATCACCTTCTGTTCTGGGAATTTTAATGCGGACGGTGGTGCCTTCATCCAGTTCACTTTCCACGCTGACACCATAGTCTGCACCATAGAAGATTTTCACCCGATTGTGGACGTTTTTCACACCAACCCCTGCTTTGTCGCTGTTTTGTTTATAGAGGTGGTCAATCTGGTCTTGATCCATGCCAATGCCGTTGTCGGTCACTTCAAAAATGATATCTTGCCCTTGGCTGTATCCGCGGATGATGATTTCCCCTGCGTCTACCATGCGGTTGAGCCCATGGTAAATGGCATTTTCAATAAAAGGTTGCAATAAAATTTTCAAGCATTTGCACTGCAAAATCTCTGGCTCCACTTGAATATCATAGGTGAAATCATCTTGATAGCGGATGTTTTGGATGAAGAGGTAGCTTTGGGCGTGTTGAATTTCATCTTTGATGGTGATGGTGTCTTTACCACGGCTGAGGGAGATGCGGAAAGTATCAGACAGGGCGGCCACCATTTTAGCTGCATCTTCGTTGCCTTTTTCTTGGCAGAGCCAGAAAATAGAGTCTAGGGTGTTGTATAAGAAATGGGGGTTTATCTGAGATTGCAAGGCTTTGAGCTCACTTTTGCGCAATTCCTTTTCCTCGTACACCACACGGTCTTTCAGCTCTTGAATGCTCACGCCCATGTTGTTGAAGGTCGCGTTTAATTGTCGCACTTCTTCAAAGCCATCTAATCCCAAACGCTGGAAGGAGTCAATGTCCTTGTCAAAATGAAGCATTTTGTCAATCAAGGTTTGGAATGGGCGGGTCAACCCTGTAGACAGGGCGCTGCCTAAGGTGAGTGTCAACAAAATGGATAGCAAAATCACAATGACGCCATAAGCGATGAATTCATCGTTTTTCTCCGACACCATTTCCTCTACGCTACTGACGCCGATGATGTTCCAGTTGGTACTGTCCACTTGGGTTAAGCCATAGATGCTGGTTTCGGATGAGGCAGTGCCATTGGCGTACAACTGGGGTAAAATTTCCATATTTTCGTCCATCAAGCCAGAATAAATCAGCCGCTGTTTGGGATGGTAAATTACCTGTCCATCTGGGTCAGCCACATATACATAACCCCGACTACCAATGGAAATCTTATCGATATATTGGGAGATTTTACTAAACGCAATATCCATGCTCACGTAATACAACGCGCCTTGCGCCCCGTGGGTTTCCATGGAGAAGGTGACCACCCAAGGGTATTGGGCGTAAAACAAATTGTTGACATGGGGCGCAGAAATATAAAAGCCGCCAGATGCCACGATGCTCTCTAAATCAAAAGAGAGGTTATTGTCGTTATAATTGGACTTTAAAATAGCGTCATCGTCTTTCACGCAGGTCACCAAGGTGCCCCATTGGTCATAGACGGAAATGGTGACAATGTCAGAGTTCAAATCAAAAATGGCCTGTAGCAATTCTTCCTTGTTTTCTTGGTTGTCATCTAACCAGATGGCTTCGATGCCCTCGAGCTGGTCTCGCTTCTCCGCCACAAAGGAGGAGATGACACGGGCAATGTTTTGGGTGGACTGGGCGGTGGATTGCAAGGCAGAGTCCACCACGGTGCGGTTGAACCCTGTCAACAAAAAGGTAGAGCACACCAGTAAGGCCAGCATGGTGTTTACCAAAATGGCCACAAATATAACGGTTTTTAAAGACCAGCCCTTGGCTTTTATTTGTTGCACCAACGATTTCATAGACGTAATCCTTTACATGGTTTTTTCTTTGCGTACAGTGTTGGGGGATTTGTCAAAGTATTTTTTAAATGAATAGGAAAAATAGTGTTGGTTGGCATATCCACAGGCTTCGGAAATATTTCGAATTTTTTGGTTGGTGGTCAGTAACAAGGTGTTGGCTGTTTCCATCCGCACTTGGGTCAAAATATCCACGAAGCTATTGCCTGTTGTCTTTTTGATGATGCTAGAGAGATAGTTGGGGGAGCAGTGGATTTGGTTGGCAATATACCCGAGGCTGATTTCAGGATTGGAAAATTCGTCGTGGATGATATCGATGGCGGTTTTGCATAAGGTATCCACCGACTTTTCCCGCCGTGCTAAGATTTTCTGGGTTATAGATAAGCTCAGGGTCAGGAGCTCTCGTTTCATTTCCTCATCAGGTAGGTTCACTGAGGCCATGCGCAAAATGCCTTCGCGGTCGTTGTGTTCCAGTGTCCCACTGATGCGAAAGAGTACACTGAGCACTTGCATGGTCACGCTGTGAAGGGTGATGTCGTTTTGGTGGGCAGAGGCAAACATGATGTTTAAAACTTCTTCAACCTCGGGGCTATCCCCTGCCAAAATAGTGCGAGATAAGGTTTCGGTTGATTGAATGACAGGCTCTTGTATGGCGGCAATGTCGCGGATTTGCACAATTTGAGCGCTGGATTTATCCATGATGCTCAACGCGTTATAGGCTTGGCGGAAGGCCAGATGGCTTTGGGTCAGAGTGTCGTAAAATTCACTTTGCACCACATAGGTTTTGGCATTGATGACCCGTTTGGCGCTGAGGACAATGTCTTTGGATAAAATGGGCAGATACTGGGTCAGGGTGTCCTTGGCCCCATAGGCAATGACCACGCTGAAATCCCGATACAGCGAGCAGATGCAGTTTAAATATTTTTGGGAGATAATCTTGGTGATGTTGTAGACCCGGCGGTCCCCTTCTTCGGTGTTGGCGGATGGGGTCAGATATTCACTTTTTACCAAAAACAGCACGAATTGCATGTCATCTTCTGGGGCAAATCGTCGCGCAAGGGCGATGTTATCCAAGGCATCTTTCAACTGGCTGGGGGTTAAACCGTCTTGGATGAGCCGCGTCACCAGTAAATCCCGTTTGGTGTTTTCTAGTTCTTTCACCATGTCGTGGTGGTCGTCAATGTTGAGGATTTCGGAGAAGTTGTGGTCTAACTTTTGCTTGATGTTGGCAAATTCTCGTAATATTTGTTGGGTGGTGATGGGCTTGAGCAGATATTCTAAGATGTTGTAGCGGATGGCCTGCTTGGCGAATTCAAATTCTTCATGGCCTGAGAGAAACACGATTTGCATACTGGGGCGAATTTCTCGCGCCGCCCGCGCCAATTCAATACCACCCATAATGGGCATTTTAATATCGGTGACCAGCAGGTCGATATCGTATTTTTCAATATATTCCATGGCCTCAATGCCATTGGATACATCGGCTACAATTTCAAAGCCCAATTCAGCCCAATCCACAGCATTGAGCAGTGCGCGCTTAATATGTTCTTCATCGTCAGCAAATAAGACCGTATACACACGTTCACATCCTTTGTATTATTTTCACAAACAAGCAGGGTGATATCTTAATTATTATAGCAAAATTTACAATTCAATACAAGCGTTCTTTCTAGAAAATTCTGCCATTGTTCCATAATAGAAAAACGTGCCACTGGGCACGTTTTTCTATAGACTTTATTGTTGAGGTACTTGGTTTTGGAAATGCTCTAACAGTGCAACCAAGTTTGCTGGGGGCACATCGAATTCAATGGCATGGGTGGGTGCCCAGATGTAGCCGCCGTTGCCGTAGGCCATGTTTTTGATGGCATCTGCCACTTGAGGCACTTCTTCAGCAGTGACGTAAGGCAGAGCTTGTTGGGTGGAAATGCCGCCCCAGAATGCCAGCTTGTCGCCCACGCGGGCTTTTACTTCTGTCACATCGTAAATTTCGGGTTGGAAGGTTTGGTAACAATCTAGGCCGATTTCCACCAAATCTTCTAAGATTTCAGCACAATCGCCGCAGGAATGTTGGATGACAAACTTGCCGTTTTTCTTGGCGTGTTCATACATTTTTGCCATGCGAGGCTTGATGAAGCGGCGCCAGTGGTTTGGCCCCATAATCAGACCCTTTTGTTGACCCCAGTCGTCACCGAAGTAGATGGCGTCCAAGTCGTATTCGTTATAAATGTCGATGACCTTCAAGTTGTGTTCCAGAATTTTATCCAGCAATTCATCCACGAACTCTTCATCGGTAATCATCCAGACCAGAGCGTTTTCCATGCCACAATAGCTCCACAGCCGTTCAAACATGGAGAAGCCAACCCCTGCAAAGGTGAAGCGATCGCCCTTGGTGGCAATCAATTCTTCCACTTCGGCGCGAATCCGTGCTTCAGGGAATTCAGGGGTGGGATAGAGCTCAATTTCAGGTTCATCGATGGTGATGTCAGACAGGCCGATGTCTTTGTCTGCGCCGCTACGGTTCCAAGTGACACCGAAGCCGTCTTTGAAGTGTTCGGGCTTGTCGGCTAGCTCGGTAGGATAGTTCCAATATTGCACATAGTGGAGGTGACAGCCGTATTCCTTTAGGGGGTCTTCCATGCCAGTGTATGCCTTGAGTTGATCCAATGCTTGTTCGGTGCAGTCCATGTTATAGGGGACGATGTCGGTATTTTGGTGGCGCAGGGCTTGAATAACACGTTCGCGCTTTGTCATAAAATTTTCTCCATTCCTATAAAGTTTTTCCTTTTTCTTACTATTATATTGACAAATACATAAAAAGCAATGTACTATTGTTTTATATAAGTACAATTGTAAAATCACTTGCCATATAGGAGGGGGATATGCTGAATTTTGACCGCAAGAAGCTACTGGAAGTGCTTAAAGCCTTTTATGCCGCCACAGGAGCCCGTGTTGCCATTTATAATCTTGACCATTGTGAAATCGCCAGCTACCCCCCAGTCTTTGGGTCTTTGTGCGATTTTTTGCGCCAAGAGCCTGTGATTGATGCCATGTGTCAGCGGTGCGATGAGGCTGGGTTTGCCCAGTGCCAGAAAACCAAAACCCAATATTTGTACTACTGTCATATGGGGCTTTGCGAGGCAGTGGCGCCGATTATGCTCAACAATCGCTTAGAGGGGTACATCATGATGGGGCAGGTGTTGCCATCGAAAGAAGAGGTGCTGCGCCACGCCGGTCAATATCTGCTAGATACCGCCGCTGTCCAAGCCTTACTTGAGCCCATGGACACCATGACGTTGGAGTCGTTGGAGGGCATTGGATTTTTGATGAATATCTGTGTGGAATATTTGGGGATGCGCAACGTGATTATAACCGCCACCTCACGGGCGGAAAAATTTGATGAATACATCCGCAATCACTTGGCAGAGCCTCTGTCTCCCCAAGAAATTGCCAATCACTTTTTCGTCTCACGCACCACCTTACACACCATCATCAAAGAGGCCTACGGTATGAGCCTGACCCAACGGATTAATTTTTTGCGGATTGAGCAGGCTAAGGTGTTGCTTTTAGAAGGCAAGTCAGTGGAAGCGGTATGGAGTGAAGTGGGGTTTCATGACCGTAATTATTTTTATAAAAATTTCAAGCGATACAGTCAAATGACCGTGAAAGTATTTTTGTTTCAGCACCAGCGAAATGGATGAGCTGTGCTGGGTATGTATGGTCGTGTTTCGCCAAGGGTGGCATCTCGATTACGCCTTACCATTGGGGATGGATTTCCGCCCTGAGGTATTGGTTGTAAACCGCTTCGACTCCAGCCATTTGCTCTGGGGTGAGGGCAGGTAGCTGGGCGGCACGGACGTTGGAGAGAACTTGTTCTGCCTTGCTGGCACCAGGGATGACCACGCTGATGGCGTCGTGCATCAAAATCCACCGCAGGGCATAGGGGATTAAATCCTCTGTGCCAAAGAGGTTTTTCAGTTCTGCCACGGCTTGCAACCCCATGTCGTAGGGTACGCCAGAGAAGGTTTCCCCCTTGTCAAAGGCATCGCCATTGCGGTTGAAGGTACGATGGTCGTCTGCGCCAAAGTTGGTTTGGGCGCTGTACCGTCCAGTGAGCAAACCGCTGGCCAAAGGCACACGGGCAATGATGCCCACATTGGCGGCTTTGGTTTTGACAAACAGATCCTCCAGTGGTTTCAGGCGGAACATATTGAAAATTACTTCCATGGCCGATACGTTGTACTCCAGTGCTTGGATGCCTTCGCTGACCTTTTCGATGCTGACACCGTAGCTGGCGATTTTTCCTGCCTGCTTCAACTTGTCAAGGCTGGTAAACAGGTCGTCTTTATGATACACAGAGGAGGGTGGGCAGTGCAAGAGCACCATGTCCAGTTGCTCCAAACCCATGCGATTGAGGCTCTGGTCAACAAAGCCAGCAATGTTTTCTGGGGTGTAGCCAGCATCCACATGGGGGTTCAGTTGACGCCCTGCTTTTGTCACAATATAGGGGCGATTGTCCATGGTTTTGATGAATTTACCGATGGATTTTTCACTTTCGCCACCGTTATACACGTCGGCAGTGTCGATGAAATTGATGCCGTTTTCCACGGCAGTTTCCAAGATGGTTTTGGCTTCTGCGTCGTTGAAGGCATCGCCCCAACGGGTACCCAGTTGCCATGTGCCAAGACCGATTTCAGATACGGCAACCCCTGTGTTGCCAAAGATACGTTGCTTCATAATCATACTCCTTATGTAGTGTTCCAGTGGGTGCGCTCCATTGTCAAAGCGGTGAGAAAAAGCGTCCACCAACGGGGCTTGTGCCAGTTGGTGGACGCTTTTTAAGCGTGTCAATCTTCCAGCACAATACCGGGGCCGTAGGGCGCCAACGCCACCATAATATAGTCGCAGGTGCAGTTATCGCCAGTGTCTCGGGCGAAGGTCCACATCTTTTTGCACAGGGTGCGGACAACGCTGTTATAGTTGTCATTTGGCAGGAGATTATGCAGTTCTTGAGGGTCAGCTTCTAAGTCGTATAGTTCATCAAAGTCGAAGGAATTGTACACATATTTCCACTTTTTATCCCACACTGCCCGTTGAATGCCATAGATTTCGTTGCCGTTTGTTTGGGTATAGCTTTCGGTGCGGACAGGGGTTGCATCCCCTTGCAAGGCTGGCACCAAAGACTTGCCTACAGTGATTTCCTTGGGAACATCAGCCCCAGCCAGTTCCAAAATGGTAGGCGCAAAGTCGGCGATGGAGGTCAAACCGTCCCATTGCACCCCTTGGGCGAACATAGGCCCACGGACGATGGCAGGAATGTTGTAGGCTTCTTTGAAGCAGGGCAACCCTTTCGCCCACAGGCCGTGAGCCCCCACGTAATCGCCGTGGTCGCTGAGGTACATGACCACCGTATTATCTGCCATGCCACTTTTTTCCACGCTGTCTAGCACTTTCCCAAAGAGGGCATCTTCGTAAGACACAAAGGCCAAATACCGTCGAATGCTTTCCTTGTGCTCCGCTTCTGTCAAGCGGAATTGTTGCTTGGTACGGCGATAAAGGGCAGGTTTGTCTGCCATATCATCGTAAAAAGTTTCGGGTAGTTGGATGTCGTCAATGTGGTACAAATCCAAAAATTCTTGGGGCACACAGTAAGGGTCGTGGGGGCCAGTGGTGCCCACATACATGAACAGGGGCTTGTCACTGTCATAACCTCCGATGGCTTGGCAGGTCAAGTCCACCGTGTCCGAGTCGCCAAAGGGGTTTTCGTCCACGCCAAACTGGTGATATTGGGGATAGCCTTCACGGACAATCTGCCCAAAAGTACGGGTTTTGGCGGTTTCTGCCGTGTCCATAGGACGTTTTCCATCTTTGATGTACAGCTTTTCCCAGTCGTTGAAGGTGGGGCGATTGCAGGGTTTTAGTCGCCCATAATTGGACACATACTCACGGAGCACGGTGTCAAATCCACGGTCTAGCGGCCCTTCATAGGCGCTGACGTGCCATTTACCAGCAAATACATTGTGATAACCAGCGGTTTTCAGCACTTCTGGGAACATCGTTACCCCGTCATACACCCCACGGGAGAGGGTATTGTCCACCTCCACATTGTTCCACACCCCGTGTTGGGTGGGGTACAATCCTGTGAAAAAGGTGGCTCTGGCAGGGCAACAATGGGGGGCGCAGGTGTAGCAGTCGGTAAAGTGGGTAGATTGTTGCAAAAACTTATCAATGTTAGGAGTTTTGGCTGGATTATCCACATGAACAGTTTTGGCATTTTGCTGGTCAGTCATAAACACAATGATGTTTGGTTGTTTCCCCATATTACCACCACTTAATCAGGTCGGTCACTTCGTTGCGGATGTCCACAAAGTCTTTGGTGGTCACGTCACGGGGGCGTTCCAGCTCACAGGGCAGGATGTGCTTGACTTTGGTGGGCTTGTTGGTCAGCACCATAATTCGTTCGCCAAGATACACGGCTTCTTCCACGTTGTGGGTGATGAAAATGATGGTGGTGCCAGTTTTCTTCCACAGTGCCACCAGTTCATCTTCTAGCTTGAAGCGCAAATCGATGTCCAGTTGTCCGTAGGGTTCGTCCATCAACAACAGCTCAGGATAGGTGGCGAAGGCACGGGCGATGACCACGCGTTGAATCATAGAAACGGACAATTGGCGGGGATAATAGTCTTTAAATTTGGTCAAACCCACGATTTCTAGCATTTCTGCCACACGTTCGTCTGCCAATTTTTTATCCACTTTTTTAATATCCAACCCAAAGCGGACGTTTTGTTCCACGGTGAGCCACTCCATGGTGGAGGTTTCTTGCAGGATGTAGGAGATGTTGTTTTTCTTGCAGTCGATGGGGTTGCCATCCACCAAAATTTCACCAGCGGTGATGTCAAAAAGTTTGGTCAAGCAGTTTAAAAAGGTGGTTTTGCCACAGCCAGTGGGGCCTACGATGCACAAAAACTCCCCTTCCTTCACGTCGAAGGAAATGTCGTCTAGCACCAGCAAATCGCCAAACCGCTTGGTTAAATTTTTTGCCTGTACTTTAATTTTATCTTCCATCAATGTTCTCCGTTCTTTGACGCACTCAACGTGCTCGGTTTGTCATGGCGCTGATTTCTTTACGCAGACGCAGGAACTCTTCGCTGACATAGTCACGAGGGCGAGGCAGGTCAATTTTAATGGCTTCCATCACCTTAGAAGGGCACTCGGTGACCACAATGATGCGGTCTGCCAGATACAAGGCTTCTTCGATGTTGTTGGTGACGAAAATAATGGTGCGTTTTTCTTGGTTGCGGATGCGGATGACCTCTTCTTGCATCAAATACCGTGTTTGGGCATCCAAGGCGCCAAAGGGTTCGTCCATCAGCATCACGTCAGGCTTGGCACAGTAGGCACGGGCAATGCCCACACGCTGTTTCATACCCCCAGAAATCTTCACAGGGAAGGCATCTTCAAAGCCTTGCAAACCCACCAAGTCCAAGTATTTTTGGGCTTCACGGTGCATTTCTTCTTTGTCAAAGCCACGGACTTTCATGCTGTATTCCACGTTGTCACGGACGGTGAGCCAAGGGAAGAGCAGGATGTTTTGGAACACCATGGCACGGTCAGGGCCAGCACTGGTCACCAGTTTATCCTTGATGTAAACTTCCCCAGAGGTGGCGGTTTCCAAGCCAGCGATGATGTTCATCAAGGTGGTTTTACCGCTTTGGCCTGGGCCAAAAATTACCACGAATTCGTTTTCTTCAATTTCAAAGTTGATGTTTTGCAAGACTTCGTTGGAAGATTTGCTTTTTTCATCCACAAAGGTTTTGCACACATTTTCTACACGGATGATACTACTCATTTACGCACCTCGAATATTCCATGCGCACAGCTTTGCTTCAGCCCAACGCATAACCAGTGCCAAAACCAAGCCCATCACACCAATGATGATGATACCAGCGAAGATTTGCACCATGTTTACAGAGTTTTGACCCATCAAAATCAGCCAGCCAGCACCTTCTGAAGAGGCCACCATTTCAGCTGCCACCACAGACGCCCAAGCCGCAGACAAACCCACTTGCAAGCCGTTGAAAATTTGGGGCACTGCACTGGGGAACACCACTTTGAAGAAGATTTGCTTTTCACTGGTGCCCAACATCCGTGCCACACCGATGTAATCTTGGTTCACGTCGGCCACGCCATCGATGGCGTTGGTCATGATGATGAGCATAGCGGCGATGAAAATGATGAAGTATTTGGATTCTTCCCCAATGCCAAACCACATGATGGCCAAGGGAATCCAAGAGATGGAGGGGATGGATTTTAACAACAGATAGAAGGGTTTGATGATGGCTTCGCCAACTTTAAACCAACCCACCAAGAACCCCAAGGTGATGCCCACCACGCAGGCCAGCAGATAGCCCACCATGACACGGGACATACTATATAATATGTTCACGCCAATGGTGTACTTACCGATGGGTTCTACAAAGCTGACGAAAATGTAGGAAAATACGTCCAATGGATTGGGCATCAGCTTGCCCAAGGTCTCTTGTTGAGAGGCAATGAACCACACAACCAAAATGAACAGAATGCCCACGGAACCCCAGAAAATCTGGGCTAAGTTAATCTTTTTCTTCATTTCGTTCTACCTCTCACAAAGATACGTTCCACAGCTTCTAGCAACAGGGTCAGCCCTGCGCCCAGCAAGCCGATGGTCAGCATACCAACCAGCACCAAGTCTGCACGACCGAAGTTACGTGCCACTTGAATCATGTAGCCCAAGCCACTGCGTGCAGCCAAGAGCTCTGCGGCGATGATGCCCAGCCATGCCATGGACAGGGAAACTTTCAGGCCAGTGAAAATATAGGGCAGTGCCGATGGCAAGGCCACACGGCGGAGGATTTCCATACGGCTGGCACCGAAGATTTGTGCCACCCAGATTTGCACTTCGTCGGTTTGCTTGATGCCAGAGTACACATTGACCACGGTGCCAGCAAACACGTTGATGAAGATGATGGCAGCCTTGGCAGGCAGGTCAATGCCCAGCCAAACGGTAATCACAGGAATCCAAGCGATGCCAGGGATGGTACGGACAAAGTCGAACAGGGGGCGCACCAGATAATCCACAGCCTTGTACCAAGCCATGAAAATACCAGTGGGGATCCCCACCACAATGCCGATGAAATACCCTGTCAGCACCACCACCAAGCTGGAGTAGATGTGGGTGCCCAGTGTGCCACCATCGGGCACGGTGCTGGTCAACTTGGTGACAAAGGACTTGGCCACGGTGATGGGACTTGGCAACATGGTGGTGCGGAACACCCCAAACACGTCGCACATCATCCACCAAAGGATGAGAAAGACGATCACTGAAATCACTGAAATGCAGTGATATTTATGGTTTTCGTATAATTTTTTCATAATTCTCCCACGTCAGGTTATGAAAAAGGAGGACAACTGTTTGTCCCCCGTTTTCATAAGTCATTTACAGTCGTTGCAGGGCAGAGTCTTAGCCCATTTGTTCCATGGCTTGTTCTGCCAAGCTGGTATCAATGTTTTCTTTCAGAGCGTCCAGAACGGTTTCTTCCATGGTGCCAGAGGACACGTAGCATTCAATCAAACCAGTCATCCACAGACCCACTTCACGGTCATAGAAGTTAGAGGGGTCGGTGTAAGCAGAGATTTCGATTTCTTGACGGACGGTGGATTCATCCACAGTACGGCCGTTTTCGGTGTAGAATTTCATAGCCATTTCATATTCGTATTCTTCGTCAGCGTTGAGCAGTTCGCAAGCTTCGTACCAAGCCATCATGAAGTTGACAATGTCGTCTTGATTGCTTTCGTAGAAGTCTTCGCCCACCAGCATGGCATCTTGTTGGGAAATGCCTTGCTTTTTCAAGCCACCAACGGGGGTGTATTCGTCTTCAGCAGCCAATTGCAAGCAAGCGGTGGGGTCACCGAAGCAAGCCAAATCGCCTTCGCCAGAGATGAATGCGTTGGCAATGGTAGCGGTTTCCATGTGAACGATGTCCACGTCAGCAATGTCTAAGCCCATCTTTTGGATGTAGTCCAGAGCCATGTAGTGAGAGATGTTACCCACGGTGCACAAAATGGTCAAGCCTTCCACAGATGCAGCGTCGCCCAGCACTTCGGGATAGCCATCCACGTTGGCGCCAGCGGCGATGACGGGAGAGTCAGAGCGAGCCAAGATGTAGGTGCCGTCCATTTCGGATTGCACATCAGCAATCAACTTTGCGTTGTAGTTGGGGATGGCGCTCATGCCGCCTGCGCCGATTTGACCGATGTCCCATTCGCCAGCGCCCAGTGCTTCAGCCATGGGGCCGCCAGATGCGAACATCACGGTTTCCATTTCAAAGCCATACTTTTCGTCTAAGCCGTTGTCTTGGATGACTTGCAGGGGCACAGAAGCGTAGTAAGGCATAAAGCCCACACGCACAACACCGGCTTCGGTGCTGCTAGAGCTGCTACAGCCGGAGAGGGTGCCCAGTGCCAGAGTGAAGGCCATTGCCAGAGTTGCCAATTTTGCTAACTTTTTCATAATACAATATCCTTTCAAATTTTGAATCTCTTTTCTATTTTGTATCTCACCGTGGTGAGAAAAACAACGTTTTTACTGGGGGACTTGGGTGGATTCTCGGGGGATGAAGAGGGGGTCAATCACGCCACCGTTCACGTCTTTGCCTTGGCATTTTTCAAGCAACAAACCAACGGTTTCACGGCTGATGTTCAGGGTGCCAAGGTCGATGGTGGTGAGCCGTGGGGTTGACATTTGCCCGTACACCGTGTTATCAAAACCAGTGACAATCACGTCTTCAGGCACTCGTAAGCCGTTGTCAGTGATGGCACGAATCACGCCCAGCGCCGTTGCATCGTTGGTGCAGATAAAGGCATCTGGCAGGTCGCTTTGAGTGAAAATTTTAGCTTGTACTGCATCGTAAGCGGCTTGGGTGTGGGTGGCGTGCTCCACGAACCAGTTGGGGTTTAAGGCAATGCCTTTTTCTTGGCAGTGGGCAAACAGCGCCTTGGTTTTCCCGTCGTAGCGAGCAGAATCTTGCATCCCACTAGAGGCCACATAGGCGATGCGGCGCTTGCCTTGTTCCAACACATGGTCAACCAGAGCACCCATGGCCTTGTCGTAATCGATGGTGATTTGGGTGACGCTGGGGTCAAGCCCTTGGCGTTGGCGGTCAGCCAAAATCACCACAGGAATGTTCATCTGGGCGATTTTGTTGATGGTGGCGGTGCGGATGATGGTGGTGGAAATAAACACACCACTGACCATGTAACTGCACATTTTCAAGATGTAGTCCTCGTCGTCCACCACGTTGCAAAACATGGTCATGTAGCCCATTTTGTAGGCCTCGCTAGAGGCACCGTAGGCCACCTCGGCATGGAAGGGGTTACGAATTTCGTTGCAG
This sequence comes from Bengtsoniella intestinalis, assembly GCF_039719005.1. Taxonomy (GTDB): domain Bacteria; phylum Bacillota; class Clostridia; order Oscillospirales; family Oscillospiraceae; genus Oscillibacter; species Oscillibacter intestinalis. The sequence goes on from NZ_CP133584.1 coordinate 2,833,134, forward strand.
ATGAACACCAACTGTTTGCTGTCGTTGGTTTTCAAACTTTTCGCCAGCAGATTGGGTCGGTAGTTCAGCTTTTTAATGGCGGCGGCAATCTTTTCGCGCTTTTCTTGGCTGAGATAGCCGTTGTTGTTGATGAAGTACGATACAGCAGCGGTGGAAACACCAGCTTCCAATGCGACTTCTTTCCGTGTAGCCATAGATGATTCCCTCCTTCGATATCTACTCGAGTAGATATCGTGTAAAAAGAAACAACAAGTAGTTGCATGAGAAAATTTTATGCAACTTGCACAGCAGAGTTCGAAAACTCGTTTGCTACTTGTGTATGTTCCCTTGATGTATTTGCATCATAGCACAGGACTCTACTCGTGTAAACACCTTTTTTGGGTTTTTCTTCCACTTCTCTGTTGTGAACAAAAGCAAAAGCTAGATTTTGGCAGATTTAACCAACTGTGGGCGCCTGATATTGATGAGACTACGGGATGGGGCGTGAAGTGGGGTGCATCTATCGCCTTCCAGTGTTGCGGGTTTTAGCGCATAAAGCATAGCCTGAGGGTATCGTCAAAGGGAGGATTTCTTTTGGTTTACAGGGGTGACATTCCGTGCTATACTGAACAAAAATCAGCCGATGCCAAAGGAGGATACCCATGACCCATTTGATTGCTTGTTCGATGCTAGAGCGAGAATTAATCCCCTATTTGCCACCAGATGTATCGGTGACATGGATAGAGCGTGGCCTCCATGAACGACCAACCCAGTTGTGCCAAGTCTTGCAAGAAACCTTGGACGCACTGCCACCAGAGGTGGACACAGTGCTATTGGCCTATGGATTTTGTGGCGGCGCCATGGAAGGGATTTCTTGCCCCAGTGCCACCTTGGTGTTACCCTTATTTGACGATTGCATTGGGATGCTGTTGCAAGGGGAGCGAAAAACGCGATCCATGTATTTCACCGCTAGTTGGCTTGAAGATGCACAGTTCATCGGCAATGCCTATGACCGTGCGGTGGACGATTATGGGCAAGAGATGGCAGATGAAATCTATCAAACCATGGTGGGGGCATATCAGTCTGTGGTGTTGCTAGACACCCAGTGTTTTGATGTAGAATCCGCCAGCCAAACCATGGGTGTCTGTGCTGAAAAGTTGGGCCTAGCCTTGGAGCGCGTCACTGGCACCACCCATCGCTTGCAAGACTTGCTGCAAGGTGGCAACACGCCAGAGTTTTGGCAGTTAAAACCCAATGAACGCTTCACCTTAATAGAATTTTTAGAGCGTAAGAGAATGCAATCATGATGGAAAGAGGGTGTATCAAACTTTTGATACACCCCCTTTTTTATTGGCTGGTCATATGCCGTTTGCGGTATTGCAAAGGCGATTGGCCTGTGATTTTTTTAAACACTTTGGTGAAGTAACTTTGGTCTTCAAACCCCACTGCTAAGGCCACTTCAGATAGCTTGGCATCCCCTTTGCGCAACAGCGATTTGCTCTGCTCTACACGGACTTGGTTGATGTAGGTGGTGAACGGTGTGTGCAGTTCCTCTTTGAACATTTTGCTGAAATAGGTGGGGGAGAGATACACCGTGGCGGCCACGCTTTCCAGCGTGATTTTTTCGCTGTAATTGGTGTGAATATAGCGCACAGCTTGGGGGATGACGTTCAAATTGTTCACGTCTAAATAGGTGAATACATTGTCGATGAATTTGTTGGTGATTTTGGAAAGCCAGAGGCAAAGCGCGTCCATAGTATCAAGTTGGGGGATGACTTGGATGTAGTTGTGGGTCAAAAGGAGGCACTTGTTCTGGTCGGCACCGCTTTTGATGGCGGCGCGGGAGATGAGAATCAGTAATTCATAGACCCGAGATTTGGCCACTAGCAAATCACCCCCACTGGAAAATAAAATATAGCCCAACAGCTCATTCAAATACCCTTGCACGGCCTTTTTATCGGCAATGGAGACGCTCTCTAGCAGTTTGTTTTCCACGTCGAAGGGGTAGCCAGTTTCGCCGTTGCTGTGCTTATAATCGGTGATGTAGGTGAACACTTGGCTGGACAAATCCGCCATTTCTTGGTCTTCAATCTGCTTGTGAAAGTCTGTGGCACTGTTTAAAAAGCTCACCGCCATAAATAGCAATGTGGATAAGTGCTGCACCTTTTTGGGGTCAATCTCTTGGATTTTGGTTAGTTTTTGTAAAATCTTGTGGGTGTCTTCGTCACCAAGCCCTAAACGTCCCCGTAAATCCAGTTCTTCGTAGTCAGATGGCTCCACCATTAAAAATGGCCCTACGGTGATTTTGGCACGGCTCACCGTGTCATCAATGATGGGGGAGACGAAATAAGTTAGTCCCGAATAGCCAGTGTATACATATTTCCCACCAAAACGATTGTGGGCATCTTGGGTGGCCAGACGGTGAAAATCGCTACAATCGCTCTTATTTCTCCCCAATATCTCACAAATATTGCAGGAATTACAACCATATCCCAACTCTAACAAAATTTCCCCTGTCTGGCTAGACACGGTGCAGGGCAAGCCCGTGGAATGATGGAAGGCTTTGGCGCAATCAAAAATCATAGGGTTGTCAACGGGATTTTTATAATGAAACATGGGCGCTCCTCCTGCATAAAATTTGGTTTTTGTATTATTATTTGATTTTTGGTAAAAAAATGTGCATATCTTTTCTGATGACAATATTTTACCAAAAATGCTGTGTTTTTACAAGCCTAAATTTGGAAATCAATTTACAATGTGTCCATAATCATTAAAAAACAATTTAATTTTATGGAGGAAAGAGAATATGAGCGCATTATTACAAGAAATTTCTGCAAAACTGCAAATCGGCAAGGCAAAAGACGTGAAGGTGTTGGTGCAACAAGCCATCGACGAAGGGATGGCACCCCAAACCATTTTGGACGAAGGTTTGCTCTCTGGCATGGATGTCATCGGTGAAAAGTTCAAAAACAACGAAGTGTTTGTGCCCGAAGTGTTGGTGGCCGCTCGCGCCATGAATATGGGTGCTTCTTTGCTGAAACCTTTGCTGAAAGAAGAAGGCGCTACCACCAAGGGCAAGGTCTGCATCGGCACTGTGAAAGGCGACTTGCATGACATCGGCAAAAACTTGGTGAAGATGATGATGGAAGGCAAGGGCTTGGAAGTCATCGACGCTGGCACCGATGTGCCCCCTGAAAAGTTTGTGGAACTGGCCATCAACGAAGGCTGTGATATCATCGCTTGCTCTGCCCTGTTGACCACCACCATGGACGTGATGAAAGACGTGGTTGCCGCTGTTGAAAACGCTGGCATCCGCGACAAGGTGAAGATTATGATCGGTGGCGCACCTGTGACCCAAAAGTTCTGCGACCAAATCGGCGCTGACTTCTTCACCACCGATGCTGCCTCTGCCTCTGAAAAGGCTGCTGAAATCTGTGCAGAAGTCGCTTAATCCAAACCTTTAAAATCGCCGAAAAGGAGACTCCCAATGTCTAAGGAATTATTGTTTAAAACCCTCCGTGGTGAGGAAACGGAACGTGCGCCTTGGGTGCCATTTTCTGGTGTTCACTCTGGGGCTTTGATTGGTGCCGACGCCACCCAAGTCCTCACTGACGAAGATGTTCTGGTGAAATCCTTGCTGGAAGTCAATAAATTGTATAAGCCAGACGGTCAACCTGTGGTGTTTGATTTGCAACTAGAAGCTGAAATCTTGGGCTGTGATTTGGTGTGGGCGAAAGACGGCCCTCCCTCTGTGGCCAGCCACCCTTTGGCAGAGACAATGTCTGTGCCTTGCGATTGCAAAATCCCAACGGAAGAAAGTGGCCGTATGCCTTTGGTGCTGTCCGCTATGCGCCGCATGAAGGCAGAAGTGGGTGACACCACCGCACTGTATGGTCTGATTACAGGCCCCTTCACCTTGGCTTCTCACCTCCGTGGCAACGATATTTTCATGGATATGTACGACGATGAAGATTACGTCCACGACCTGTTGGCCTTCTGCGTGAAGGTTGCCAACAAAATGTCTGACATGATGATTGAAGCTGGCATGGATATCATCGCCGTGGTTGACCCGCTGGTGTCTCAAATTTCTGCGGCACACTTTGAAGAGTTTTTCCATGGCTCCTTTGCCGCAGTGTTTGAGAATATCAACGCAAAGGCCTATTCCTCTTTCTTCGTCTGTGGCGATGCCACCCGCAACATCGAAGTGATGTGCAAAACCAAACCCCACTCCATCTCCGTGGATGAAAACGTGGACATTGTGGCGGCAAAGGCCATCACCGACCAATATAATGTGGTCATTGGCGGCAACATTCCCCTGACCACCGTCATGCTCCACGGCACCCAACAAGACAACATGAAGTGCGTGGTGGACATGATTGGCCGTGTGGATAGCAAGAAGTTGTTCATCGTGGCACCCGGTTGCGATATGCCTTACGCTGTTCCTGTTGAAAATACCATTGCCGTGGCACAGGCCGTTTTGGACACAGAAAACGTGGCAAAAATGGTAGAGAACTACGAAAGTGCAACCTTTGACGTGGATGCCGTTGTCCTGCCAGAGTATGATAAGCTGACCAAACCCTTCGTAGAAGTCTTCACCTTAGACTCCCTCACCTGCGCCGCTTGCACCTATATGAAGGGTGCCGCCGACGTGGCCAAGGAAACCTATGGAGACAAGATTGACATGGTGGAATACAAGTTCACCGAAAAGGAAAACATTGCCCGTTGCATCAAAATGGAAGTGAAAAACCTGCCTTCCATCTACATCAACGGCCAACTGAAATTCGCTTCCATTATCCCTAGTAAGGAAGAACTGGAAGCCGCCATCAACGCAGTGCTGTAAAAAAATCCCAATTGTAGATAACGGGGCCTATAGGGTGCTTGTAGGGGAGGGGTTCCATCCCCTCCCGCTTGATACGGTACCAGTGTATTCAGACGAGGGGCGGGGATGGAACCCCTCCCCTACGTTAGGTGTGCGTGTTTGGGTCTCATTAAGTATAGTTGGGATTAAAAAAACTAATAGTGTCTTAAATTCGTAACAAAACGTAGGGAATGGTCAAGACCATTCCCTACAAATATTTGCATCTTAGATTGTGGGGAACTACATGGAACTCTATCTCATCACCGGCTTTTTAGGGGCTGGGAAAACCACTTTTTTGAAGCAGTTTATCCGCCTGTTTCAAGGCAAACGCATCCATTTGGTCATCAACGAGTTTGGCAAAGAGGGCGTGGACGGGGACTTGGTGCGAGAGATTGGGGCGGTGCTCAGTGAGATTAACAATGGCTCCATTTTCTGTGCCTGTAAAATCGATAAATTTGAAGAAGAACTGCAATCCATTGTCACCCAAACCCCAGATGTGATTTTGGTGGAGGCCTCTGGATTGGCTGACCCCACCAACATCCGCAAGGTGCTAGACACTCCAGCGTTTTCCGCCATCGATTACCGTGGCAGTGTGTGTCTGGTGGACAGTGTGCGGTTTTCCAAAGTGGTGACCACCGCCCGTGTGGTGGCAAAGCAGGTGAAGGTGTCCACCTTGGCACTGGTGAACAAAACCGACTTGGCAACAGCGCAACAGCTTGCCCAAGTGGAGGAAGAACTCCGTGGCATTAACCCACTGATTCATCTGCAACAAACCACCTTTGGGGTGATGGAACCGGCGTGGCTAGACTTGCTATCCCCCGATATAGCCGTATCTGAAGAGGCCATCCATCAGGATATTACCTTGCAAAAAGCATCAATAACTCTGGCAGAATCCGTGGATTTACCAACTTTAAAAGGGATATTGACCATCCTTGGTGAGGGCACGTATCGGGTGAAAGGCTTTGTGCGCTTGGGCGGTCAACTCCATTTGGTGAATGCTGTGGGCAGTTACATCCGCATGGAGCCCTATGCAGGTGCCCACGGTCAGGTGAACACCTTGGTGGCACTGGCAGGGGCAGGGATGTCGCTGCGAAAAACGGCAAAAGAAGCCAAAAGTATGTATCCTGAGGCCATCACCGTCATTTCCCACGGCGGTTAATGGATGTATTGTTATCGTATTGTTCAAAACTTTTTGGTTGAATCTGTCCAAGGGCTATGCTAGAATAGGCGTATTATAGAAGAGGAGGTGCTTACATGGTCAACGCATTTGACATTGTTGGGCCTGTGATGATTGGGCCGTCTAGCTCCCACACCGCTGGTGCGGTGCGCATTGGACTATACGCACGCACTATTTTAGGACAGTCCCCCATCGCGGCTACCATCCATTTTTCTGGCTCCTTTGCCAAAACCTACCGTGGACACGGCACTGACATTGCCATCATTGCAGGTGTTTTGGGCATGAACACCGATGATGAACGGATTCCTGATAGCTTCACCATAGCCCAAGCCCAAGGGCTGGCGTTTACGTTTAAAACGGTGGACATTGAAAACGCACACCCCAACACGGTGGAGTTGTTTTTGGAAGGTGACGATGGCGCAACATTGCAATTGATGGGTTCATCTGTTGGTGGCGGCAATATTTTGCTCAATGAAATCAACCACACCCCTGTGTCCATCGATGGCACCTCTGATACCTTGATTATTCCACATAAAGATACCCCCGGCATGGTGGCTGTGGTGTCTAATTTGCTTGGGGTTTGTGGCATGAACATCAACAATATTTCCCTTCACCGCGAAGAAAAAGGCGGCACCGCTGTGATGACCATTGCCATTGATGGTCATTTTGACGCCACGGTGGAACGGATTATATTAAAGCAAGAGGATATTTTTGGCGTGTCCTATTTGAAAGCTTTGGCTTAGTAAGGGGGAAGGGCTATGCAATACACGTCTGTGCACGAATTGGTGCTGTTAGCGGAAAACACAGGGCTTTCCATGGGAGAATTGGTGCTCAAAGACCAGAGCAAACAAGGGGAAGTTGCGCCGCAAGTTCTCTTTGACAATATGAAAAAAGCCTTACAGGTGATGAAACAATCGGTGGAGACAGGCCTTGACCCAGATAAGCGCTCCATCAGCGGTTTGACGGGTGGGGATGCTTATAAAATGCACAAGGCAGTGTGTGAAGGGCGCAATATTTGCGGGTCTGTGTTTGGCAATGCCTTGACCAAAGCCCTTGCCACGTCTCAAACCAATGCCTGTATGGGTAAAATTGTAGCGGCCCCTACGGCAGGCAGTTGCGGTATTTTGCCAGCGGCTATTTTGACCATTGCGGAGGATCGCAAGTTAGACGACGATGCCTTGACCTATGCCTTGTTTAGTGCTTCCGCCATTGGGTTGGTGATTGCAAACTGCGCCAGTATCTCTGGGGCAGAAGGTGGCTGTCAAGCCGAATGTGGCGCTGCCAGCGCTATGGCTGGTGCGGCACTGGTGGAGCTGTGCGGTGGCACGCCCAAGCAGATGGAGCACGCTTGTGCCATTGCACTGAAAAATATTTTAGGCTTGGTGTGTGACCCAGTGGCAGGTCTGGTGGAAATCCCCTGCATCAAGCGCAACGCCGCTGGGGTGGCCAACGCATTGGTGGCGGCAGAGTTGGCGCTGGCTGGCATCGAAAGTGCCATTCCTGCCGATGAGGTGATTTGGGCCATGAATAAGGTGGGCAAAGCCATGTCCACGGCCTTCAAAGAAACGGCAGAAGGTGGCCTTGCCATCACCCCCACAGGGAAAAAACTATGCGCCCAAGTGTTTGGCGAGTCATAAAAAGTCAATTTCAGGATGTTAAACAGGGTACACGGTCATGACCGTGTACCCTGTTATTTTTATACATATTAATGTGGAAATTAAATTTTGCCGCTGCCTTTTTGTACGGCCACCAAGCCTGTGCGTGCTTCTTCCAAAATGGAGAAGGGGCGCAGAAGGTTTTCAAAGGTGACAATCCGCTCAGAGGTGTCAGACAGCTCTAAGGTGATGGTGGACGCAGAGATGTCGCAGATTTTCGCCTGCATAATCTCGGCGATGGTCAAAATGTCTTGGCGGGTTTTGGCGGTGGCGTTCACCTTTACCAAAATCAGTTCACGACCCACGGTAGACGCATCATCTAGGTTGCGGACTTTGATGACTTCCACAAGCTTGTTGAGCTGCTTTTCCACTTGCTCCACCACGCTGTTGCCGTTGTCTACAATGATGGTGATGCGAGAGGTTTCGGGGTTATCGGTGACGTTGACCGACAAGGATTCAATGTTAAAAGCACGGCGAGAAAACAATCCCGTGATGCGGTTGAGCACACCAGCACGGTTTTCTACCAGTACAGAAATGGTTTGTTTCATGTCTCAATCTCCTTAATCGGTTGTGGTTGCGTCTGGGTGGACATTTGCAATGAGCAGGTAGGGGCCTTTGTGGGAGAGCATGGTGTCAAAGGCGGCGTCCAAGTCTGCATCGTTGGTGACCACGGCACTGGGAATGCCATAGGCGGCGGCAATGGCTTGGAAATCAGGAGAGCCATCTAAATTCACACCGAACGCCCCAGAATAGGCTTTGTTTTGGATTTGATTCACCAGACCCAACACATTATTTTGCAACATGAAAATCTTCACATCCAAGTTGCCAGCCACCAAGGCAGACAGCTCGTTCATAGACATTTGGAAAGAGCCGTCACCGCAGATGGCAATGACTTGCCGTTCTGGCACAGCGATTTTCACGCCAACGGCGCAAGGCAGGGCGTAGCCCATGGTGCCCAGCCCACCAGAGGTGAGGAAGCGGCCGTGCTTGTGGGGGAAGTGCTTGCTGGCCCAGAGTTGGTTTTGTCCCACGTCCACGCAGGTGACGGCATTGTCGTCTAGCTTGCGCCCTAAAAGACGCATGGCGGCAGGGGGAGAGACATAGCCTTTGCGGACAACATAGTCGCGGCACAGTTCCTTGGTGCGCCGTTCTAACAGCTCAGCACGCCAATCGTCAGCGCAGTCAGCCACAGGTGCCAAGGCTGGGAATTGGGTCAAAATGGTTTTCAAATTGCCCACTACAGGAATGGCAACACGGACGTTTTTGCCGATTTCCGCAGGGTCAATGTCAATGTGGACAATGGTCATTCTCTCGTGCATGGTGTCGGGATTGGGGATGGCACGGTCAGCGGCACGACCGCCAATCATAATCAGCAAATCTGCATTGTGCACCGCATAGTTGGCGCAAGGGTTGCCGTGTGCACCCAGCATCCCCATGTTCAAGGGGTGGCCTGTGGGCAATAGGGTTTGCGCCATCATGCTGGTGACCACTGGCAATTTTGCCTCGGTGACAAAGTCCACCAATTCTTGCCGTGCGTCTGCCAAAAACACACCGCCACCAGCAAACATCACAGGGCGCTTGGCACTGGCAATGGCGTTTGCCACACGGTGCAGTTGCAAGTCGTTGCCCTTGTCGCTGGGCTTGTAGCCACGCAGGTTGATTTTTTCGGGATAGACATAGTCTCCGTCAAGTTCTTGCTCTTGAATGTCGGTGGGCACGTCGATTAAGATGGGGCCAGGACGACCTGTGGAGGCCAGATGGAAGGCCTCTTTGATGATACGGGGAATGTCGTTGGCATCTTTGACCAGATAGCTGTGTTTGATGAAAGGTGCCACAGCGCCAGTGATGTCCACCTCTTGGAAAATATCACGACCCAGCAGGTAAGAAGGCACCTGCCCCGTGATGGCCACCATGGGGATGGAGTCCAAATAGGCAGTGGCAATGCCTGTAATTAAATTGGTGGCACCGGGGCCAGAGGTGACCATACAAACCCCGACTTTACCGCTCATGCGGCTGTAGCCAGAGGCCATGTGGCCAGCGTTTTGTTCGGTGCGTACTAGGGTATAGTCAATGCCGTCTGTTTGGCGCAATGCGTCTACAATGCTACAAATGGTAGCCCCTGCATAGCCAAACAGGTTGGTCACGTTTTCTCGTTTTAAACTTTCAATCAGCGCCTGTGCACCGTTCATGGATATGTACCTCCAACTGCCTTCGATTATTGTGAATCAGCCAGACAAATATTGCTGGCCAGATTGGTTTTTTCATAATGTCCCAACATTGCATCTTGCTGAAAGAATGGAAATGTGGGATTGCTTCTTCTTTGCGACTTTATTGTACAACACGGTTAAAGAAAAAGCAAGAAAAACTAGCGTTTACAGGACGCTTCTTTCTGGGAGGGAAAGGAAATCCCCCGTGAGAGAACAGGCTGTTCTCTCACGGGGGTATGGGTGAGGCAAATTATTTTTCGCACAGCACTTGATAGCAAGGGGGACGGCGATCGCGGAAAATGCCCCAAGAAAGACGCTGGGTAGCCAGTTTTTCGCGGTCAAAGCTGGCGGTAAGAATGGCTTCGCCCTCTCGGCTGGCTTGGCTTACCACGGCGCCTGTTTCGTCGGTGATGAAGGAGGAACCGTAGAAGGTGAGGGCAGAGGCTTGACCGCCATTTTCGGTGCAAGGGGTCACGGATTCGGTGCCCACACGGTTGGCCGCCACCACAGGCATAAGATTGCAGGCGGCGTGACCCATCATGGCGCGTTGCCAGTGGGGCATGGAGTCGCAGGTCAAAATCGGCTCAGAGCCAATGGCGGTGGGATAGAGCAAAAACTCTGCTCCGTTCAAAGCCAACGCCCGTGCGGTTTCGGGGAACCATTGGTCCCAGCAAATGCCCACACCGATGCGTCCATGGCAGGTGTCCCACACGGTGAAGCCAGTGTCACCGGAGACGAAATAGAACTTTTCTTGGTAATAATGGTCGTCAGGGATGTGGGTTTTGCGATAGACCCCCATGACGGTGCCGTCGCCGTCAATCATGGCGATGGAGTTGAATAAACGGTTGCCATCACGCTCGTAAAAGCTGATGGGCAGGACAATGTTCAGCGCTTTTGCCACGGCTTGAAAATGGCGCACGGCAGGGTTTTCAGCCACAGGGGTGGCAAAAGCGTAGTGCTCATATTGCCGCTCTTGGCAGAAGTAAGGCCGCTCAAACAGCTCTGGGAGCAGGATGATGTTTGCCCCTTGTGATGCGGCTTGACGCACCAAGCGCTCAGCGGTGGCGATGTTTTCTTGGACTTCACTGGTCATGGCCATTTGAATGGCGGCTAGGGTGGTCATCATAGGCCTACGCCTCCTTTGGGAATTTGTTGGGTGATGCAGTGGATGTTGCCACCGCCTACCAAAATATCACGGGCGGCAATGGGGACGATTTTGTGGAGCGGGAAGAGGGGTTCTAACATCTGGCAAGCCACAGCGTCGTTCACGTCGCCGAATTGGGGCACCAGCACGCTGGTGTTGGTAATGTAGAAGTTGACGTAGCTGGCTGGCAGTCGTTCCCCAGCCACCAGTGGCAGTTCTCCCTCAGCAAAGGTGAACTGAGCAATTTCTGCTTCCGTCAGGGCGATGGGCTGTTTGGGGACGGGCAGTTTGTGAATGGTGAGGGGGCGGTTTGTGCTGTCGGTTTGGGTGGCAAGATAGTCGTAGCAAGCCTTCGATAAGGGGTATTGGGGGTCGGATTCATCGTCAGTCCAAGCCAATACCACGGTGGCAGGTGCCACAAAGGCGCAGATGTTGTCTACGTGCTCGGTGGTTTCATCATTGAAAATGCCACGGGGGAGCCATAGGATTTTCTCTGCCCCTAAATATTCTTGGAGCTGGGCGGTGATTTCAAGCTTCTCCATAGAGGGGTTGCGCCCTTGAGACAGCAAGCAGGAGGCGGTGACCATGACAGTCCCTTCGCCGTCGCTGTGGATGGCGCCGCCTTCTAGCACAAAGGGGTGGGCATCGTAACAGGGAATGCCCAAGTGATTGGCAAACCGACTTGCCAGCAAATCATCTTGGTCATAGTCCAAATACAGACCGTCAAAGTCGCCACCCCATGCGTTGAACTGCCAGTCGATACCACGGAGGGCACCGTCACCGTTCACAACGAAGGTGGGAGCGGTGTCCCGTGCCCAAGCGTCGTTGCTTTGAATGGGCAGGAGTTCAATGGGGTGTGGCGTGGCAGGCAGGGCGGCAATCTGGGCTTCCACGGTGGGTGCATCCTCTGGGTTTGCCAGCAAATACACCGTCTCGCCTTGGGCAATGGCGGTGGCAACGTTCAAAAAAGCACGTTGCCCAGCCACCCCACCGTCAGGCCATGAGCCTGCACGGACAGGCCAAATCATCACCGTACCTTGGTGGGCGCTAAATTCAGCAGGCATGAAAAAGCCATCGTTTTTGGGTGTTGTCATAGGGGTTGTCATGGGGGATGTCATACTGGTTGGGTCTCCTTTATGTAGGGGCGGATTCTATATCTGCCCGTAGATAGATTGCCTGCAAATCGGGCGGATATAGAATCCGCCCCTACCACACAATCAAAACCTTGGGTTTTACAATATCGGGGCATACTATTAAGACAATCGCTCTTTAAAATCGGCATAGCCAAAGGACTTGACAACTTGGCAGTCGCCACTTCTGTCCATCAAGGCGATGGATGGCAGGGGGATGCCGTTGAAGGTGTTGTTTTTCACCATGGAGTAAATCGCCATGTCTTGGAAGGTCAAGCGGTCACCGATGGCGATGGGATGGTCAAAGGAGTAGTCGCCAATGATGTCCCCAGCCAGACAGGTGAAGGAGGACAGCCGATAGGTATAGGCCTTTTCCCCAGCGTCTCCACTGTCTTTCAGCGGTGGACGGTAGGGCATTTCCAGCACGTCTGGCATATGGCAGGCGGCGGAGGTGTCCAGAATCAAGGTGGTGATGCCACCATTTTCCACAATGTCTAGCACGGTGGTGATGAGCATCCCAGCGTTCAGCGCCACCGCTTCTCCCGGCTCCAAATAGACTTGCACCCCATAGTTGTATTGCATATGGTCAATGCACTGCTCTAGCAAGGGAATGTCGTAATCATCACGGGTGATGTGGTGACCGCCCCCCATGTTCAGCCATTTGGCCTTGTGGAGATAGGGGGCAAAGTTTTGTTCCACAGCGTCCAAGGTGGTTTTCAAATCGTCAGCGTTTTGCTCACACAGGGTGTGGAAATGGAGGCCATCCACCCCGTCTAGTGCTTCAAGTGACAGCTTATCATGGGTCACACCCAATCGACTGCCCACAGCGCAGGGGTCGTAAATGGCGTGCTCTCCTTGGGTGGAGCATTGGGGGTTGATGCGCAAGCCTATGCTGGCGTAGTGACACTGTCCACGGTGGAGGGATAGTTGGGACAGGGAATTGAAGATGATGTGGTCGCAGATGGAGTCCAGTTGCGCCAAATCTTCTGCCTTATAAGCTGGGGCGAAGACGTGGGTTTCGCCCCCCATTTCCTCTGCACCCAAACGAGCTTCATAGAGCCCACTGGCAGTGGTGCCAGCCAAATACTTGCCCAGCATGGGATAGGTTTTGAACATGGAAAAGGCCTTTTGTGCCAGCAAAATCTTGCACCCTGTCCGCTGTTGAATCCCCTGCAACACCTTGCAGTTGTCCTCTAGCTTGCCAGCGTCCACCAGGTAGACAGGGGTGGGTAATTGGTTTTGGTGCATCAGTCCACCAGAGTGGGGTTTTCCACCACAGTCCAAGGCAGACCCCAAGCGTTCAGCCCTTCCATGAAGGGGTCGGGGTCGAATTGCTCGGTGGTGAACACGCCAGCGTCTTGCCAGCGACCGTCAGAGACCAACATGGCACCAATCATGGCAGGCACGCCAGTGGTGTAAGAAATGGCTTGAGAGCCCACTTCACGGTAGCACTCTTGGTGGTCGCATACATTATAAATATAGATAGAACGCTCTTTGCCGTCTTTGAGACCAGTGAAAATACAGCCGATGTTGGTCTTGCCCACGGTGCGAGGGCCAAGGGAAGCAGGGTCAGGGAGCAGTGCCTTGAGGAATTGGATGGGCACAATGGATTGACCCTCAAAGTCGATGGCTTCGGTGCCCAGCAGGCCTACGTTTTCAAGGCATTGCATATGGGTGAGGTAGCTTTGCCCAAAGGTCATGAAAAAGCGGATGCGCTTCACGTTGGGGATGTTTTTTGCCAGAGATTCGATTTCTTCATGGTGCAACAGGTACATGTCTTTGGTGCCCACTTGGTCAAAGTCGTAGGTGCGGTGGATGGCCATGGGATGGGTTTCCACCCATTTGCCATTTTCCCAGTAAGAGCCAGGGGCAGACACTTCTCGCAGGTTAATTTCAGGGTTAAAGTTGGTGGCAAAGGGGTAGCCGTGGTCACCGCCGTTGCAGTCTAAAATGTCGATGGTGTGGATTTCATCGAAGTAATGCTTTTGGGCATAAGCGGCGAACACACTGGTGACACCGGGGTCAAAGCCAGAGCCCAGCAAAGCGGTCAAGCCAGCTTCTTTGAACTTTTCTTGGTATGCCCATTGCCAAGAATAGTCGAACAAAGCGGTGAAGCCCAGCTCGGCGCAACGCTTGTCATAGGCGGCTTTGAAGGTGGGGTCTTGGGTGTCTTCTGCTTCGTAGTTGGCAGTGTCGATGTAGTGGACACCAGCGGCCAAGCAAGCGTCCATGATGGCCAAATCTTGGTAAGGCAGAGCCACGTTCAGCACAGCCACAGGGTTGTAGTCCTTAATCAGGGCGGTCAATGCAGGGACGTCCATGGCATCGATTTGGGCGGTGGTAATTTTGGTTTGGGTGGTGCCTTCCAGTGCAGATTTCAAGGCATCGCACTTAGACAGGGTACGGCTGGCGATGCACAGTTCGGTGAACACAGCGCTGTTTTGACAGCATTTGGTGATGGCAACCTGTGCCACGCCACCGCAGCCAATGACCAGTAATTTAGACATAGTAAAAGTCTCCTTTTTATTGGTTGTTGATATATTATTTTGCTTCTGCTTCTTTTAACAAATCTTCCACGTATTTGGGCAGCATGAACGCCCCACGGTGGAGGTTGGTGGTGTAGTACCACGTTTTGATGTTTCGCGCTTGCCACCGCTGGGGGTTGCAATCGGTGACAGGATGGTATTGCTTGGAGGCAAAGCCAAACATCCAATAGCCTGAGGGACAGGTGGGGATGTGGGCTTGGTAGACACGGCTGATGGGGAAGCTGTGGTACACCTTGCGGTGCATGGAACGGAAGGCGGTTTCGTCCTCGTCAAAGAAGGGACTGCCGTGTTGATACACCAAAATGCCGTCCTCACGCAGAGCACGGTAGCAACTGCCGTAAAACTCCTTGGTGAACAGCCCTGCCGTGTGCCCAAAGGGGTCGGTGGAGTCGGAGATGATTAAGTCATACTCCCCCTGCCGACCACGGAGATACCGCAGACCGTCACGGTGAATGAGCTGTACCCGTGGGTCGTCGAAAGACTGGGCGGTTTCAGGAAAATAGGTTTTGCAGGCCTCCACAAACACTTGGTCAGGCTCTACAATGTGGATTTCCTCAATGTCAGCATAGGCGGTCAGCTCTCTTGCCACACCGCCGTCACCGCCACCGATAATCAGCACTTTTTTCACATGGGGATGGACGGCCATGGGGACGTGCACCACCATTTCGTTGTAAATAAACTCGTCAGAACGGGAAAAAATCACATCCCCGTCCAAGACTAAGAGCCGCCCGTATTCGGGAGACTCGAAAATTTCAATGGTCTGGTACTCACTTTGCACCGTGTATAGCTGACGGCTGACCCGTAAGTTCACCTGACCGTTGGCTGTGTGTAGCCACATATCCATAAGGTTTCTCCTTTATAGTAGAACAAGACAAAAAGCAGTTCGTGCTTTTTGAAAATTTTTTCCCAATAGTAGATAATGGGGCTTGTGGGGTATTCGTAGGGGAGGGGTTCCATCCCCTCCCGCTTGACACGACACTGTTATCTTCTGACGACGGGCGGAGTTGGAATCCTGCCCCTACGTTAGGTATGAGCGTTTGGGTCTCATTAAGTACAATTGGGAGTTTATTTTAAGCTACTTTACAATCTGCAAGTACTCGGCACGGGGATGTGCCATGCCTTGGAGGGAACAGCCCTTGTCACGGGCAAATAAAATGTGATCCACCACCTCTTGACTTACCCGTTCACCGGGCGCCAGCAAGGGGATGCCGGGGGGATAGCACATGACAAATTCCCCTGCCACACCGCCCACTGCCTCTTGAATGGGGAGACTGATTTTTTCTGCATAGAAGGGCATTTGGGGGGAGTAGACCACCTGTGGCACCACAAAGTCAGCGTGGTACACCCCAGTTTGGGGCTTGCTGTAGAGCCGTTTGATGTCTTCCAAGGCACCCACCAGACGTTCAATGTCTTGGATGCGGTCACCGATGGAGATGTAGGCCAAAATATTGCCGATGTCCCCAAATTCGATTTGGATGTCGTACTCGTCACGGAGCAAATCATAGACTTCAATGCCTGTCAGCCCTGTGCCCATGGTGTAGACGCACAGCTTGGTCACGTCGAAATCGTGGACAGTTTTGCTGTCGATTAGCTCTTGACCATAGGCGTAAAATCCGCCGATGGAGTTGATTTCCTCACGGGCGTATTCCGCCATTTTCACCACCTTGGCAAAGGACTCTTTGCCACGCAAGGCCAGATTTCGCCGTGAAATGTCCAAACTGGATAGTAGCAAGTAAGAGGCACTGGTGGTCTGGGTCAAGTTGATGATGTTGCGCACGTGAGACGGGGACATACTTTCCCCAATGAGTAGCACCGAGCTTTGGGTCAGGCTACCGCCCGACTTGTGCATAGACACCGCCGCCATGTCTGCCCCTGCCGCCATGGCAGAGATGGGCAGTCCTTCGCCGAAGGAGAGATGGGTGCCGTGGGCTTCGTCCACCAACAGCTTCATGTTGTGGCTGTGGGCAAGGTGCACCAATGCTTTCAAGTCAGAGCAGATGCCGTAGTAGGTGGGGTGGTTGACGAAAATCGCCTTGGCATCGGGATGGGCGTCCACCGCATCCACCACCGCTTGGGTTTCCATGCCCAGCGCCACACCAATGTCTGGATGCAAGGCTGGGAGCACATAAATGGGGATGGCACCGCAGAGAATCAAGGCATTGATGACGCTTTTGTGGACGTTGCGAGGCAGGATGATTTTGTCTCCAGCCTTGCACACAGACAGTATCATGGACTGCACCGAACTGGTGGTGCCACCCACCATGTAAAAGGCATGGGCGGCACCAAAAGCCTCTGCGGCCAAAGCTTCTGCGTCACGGATGACAGACACAGGGTTACACAGATTATCCAAGGGTTTCATGGAGTTCACGTCTAGCCCCACGCATTGTTCGCCCAACAGCTTGGCCAGCTCTGGGTTGCCGCGACCACGCTTGTGACCGGGCACATCAAAGGGGACTACTCGGCGGCGGCGGAAGGCTTCTAGGGCTTCGTAAATAGGGGCGCGTTGTTGTCGTTCTAAGTTCATAGCGTCTCCTTAAACAGAAAAAAACGCACAGGTGATGTGAATCACCTGTGCGTGGTAGGTCAATGAGCCACGTCCCCTGTATGACAGGAAAGAACGCGGATATACATCAGAGCACAAGACAGCTGCCACTCTTTATTGACCGTTTCACAAGATGATTGGTGCATTGGCACCTGATGATACTCTCATCAACTTATAAAATTTGAGCTTCTAACTCAAGGGCAACTCTAAAAAGTAGGGGGCACAAGATGGCATTGGATTTTTGTTCTCAGGTTTGTTCTGGTTTTTGGCTAATCCTGTGTGGATTTGGCGGAAATCAGGGCAAAGATGAGGGCGAAAATCATGTCAGATTGTGTGTCATCCTTTTTAGGAGGTGACCTAAATCAATAATGGGGATTTTACCCCACGGCAACCGACCCGCCTGTCCGTAAGGGCTTATCTTTTGTGGCTACAAAAGACTGGTCTGATGGGCGCTGTGAAAACGCCTAAATAAGACTATACAGAATCAAGGGGCATCTGTCAAGAAAATTTATATGTCAGATTTGTTAAATTTAAAGAAAGTTTGGGCTGTGGCTTGAAATAAATGGCAGAGGACAGGGCGGCTATTAGGTCAAAGGGGCTTGCGCACGGTTCCATTTGCGGTAAAAATACAAGGACACAGGGGTGCCGATGAGCCAGCCGATGGGCCAAGAGATGGCAATGCCCATAAAGCCAAGGTGGGCAGAGAGGAGGAACGACAGCCCCACCCGTGCCAATAAATCGGTTAAGGTGGAGTAAACAAAGCCAGCCATGGCATCTGCCCCACGCAACAGATTGTCAGAAATGAATTTCACTGATACCAATGGGAAAAGGGGTGTCACCGCCCATAAAAAAGACTTGCCAGTGGCAATGGCATCCACGCTGGTGGCATCTAAAAATAGCTGCAAAGCCTGTTCGGCAAAGACAAACAGGCCTATGACAAAGGGAATGGACAAGGCGGTGGTGAACACAACCCCCACTTTAAAGCCTTCTTTGATGCGCTGATACTGACCTGCGCCAAGGTTTTGGGCAGTGAAGGCAGACACGCCGCTACCCACCGTCAACAAACAGGTTAAGGCAAAGGTGGAGAGTTTCAAACCGCTAGACACCCCTGCGATGGTGGATGAACCATAGCCGTTGATGAGGGATTGGATGAGAATGTTGCCTACAGACACAAAACTTTGTTGCATGATGCTGGGCAGAGCCATATAGCCAATGCGGCGAAAAGAGCCCCAATGGAAATAGGCGATGGGTTGGTCAACGCGGAAGGCTTTCATCCGCAATAGCAGTGTGACCACCGCCAATATGGCGGCCCCACCTTGGGCAATAAACGTGGCCCAAGCCGCACCAGCCACCCCCATTTGTAACCCAGCCACAAAATATAAATCCAAGGCGATGTTGCACACTGACGAGCCAATGAGAAAGAGCAAGGGCGTTTTAGAATCCCCCAAAGACGTGAACACCCCTGTACATACGTTATACATGAACACAAACACAAAGCCATACATATAAATACGCAAATAGGTGGACGCATCGTCGAAGATGTTGGCAGGTGTGTTGAGCATCACCAAAAAGGCGTCGGTGAGCAAAGCGCCCAGTACGGTCAGTAGCCCAGAAATCACAGTGAAGGAGGTCAAGGCGGTGAAGACTGTGGTTTTCATGCTGGCATAGTTTTTTGAGCCAAATAAGTGAGACACAGTGACCGAGCAACCGATGTTGCCACCCAACGCCACCGCCATGAAAATCATCACAATGGGGTAGGAGACACCGATGGCGGCCAAAGGCTCTTCCCCAGCAAATTGTCCCACAATCATGCTGTCGGCAAGGCTGTAAACTTGCTGAAAAATCACGCTGATAAATAAAGGGATGGTAAAGCGAATTAAAACAGGTGCCACAGCACCATGGGTCAAGTCTTTGTTCATATTGATAGGCTTCTTTCTCGTGGATTAGTATGTGAAAAAACACGGCTTTCAGTATACGCTTTTTAAGCGCAAACATCAAGGGGAGAATAAAAAAATCACAAGGCACTTTATCGAAAAGAATCGATAAAGAATAGGGGGGCGAAAAGTTGTATTTTCCCCAAAGAAGCCTTGACAATTTTTCCAAAATATGCTACGCTTGTGGCAAGGTCGACAGGAAGGTAATTCCTTTTCCTGAGACGCAATTTTTTGGTATGCTTCACGCCTAAGTGGAAGCAAAATAAATCTTGAACTATTGAGAAAGAAGTGACGTTATGTTAAGAGAATCTTTACCTAAAATCGTTACCGCTTCTGTGCCCGGTGAAAAAGCACAGGCTGTCATCAACCGCAAAGTGAGCGCCATTGCTCCCCCTCTGGCAGGCAACACCTATCCCATCGTTATCAACCGTGGTGAAGGTGCCATGGTGGAAGATATCGACGGCAACGTATTTGTTGACTTTATCGGCGGCGTTGGCGTGCTGAACATTGGCTACTCTCACCCCGAAGTGGTGGAAGCAGTGAAGGCACAAGCTGACAACTATTTCCACACCATGCTCAGCATCATCACCCATGACGGCTATGTTTCTGTTTGCGAAAAGCTCAACGAACTCATGCCTTGCCGTGGCGATGTGAAAAAGTCTTTCTTGGTCAACTCTGGCGCAGAAGCCGACGAAAACGCCATCAAGGTGGCCAAGGCTTACACCAAGCGCTCTAACATCATCTGCTTCACTGGCGCCTTCCATGGCCGCACCAACTTGATGATGGAACTGACCGCTAACAAAACCTATGCCAAAGGCATGGGCCCCTTCCCTGCTGGTATCTATCGTGCAGAATACCCCTACCTGTATCGTGCACCCAAGGGCTACACCGAAGAAGAAGCCATTGCATTCTACATTGAAAAACTGCAAATGCTGTTCAAAGAAGGCACCCCTGCCAACGAAGTGGCAGCTGTTATCGTTGAACCTCTGCAAGGCGAAGGTGGCTTCATTCCTGCTCCCATCGCTTGGGTGAAGGCATTGCGTCAAATTTGTGACGACAACGGCATCTTGATCATCGCTGATGAAGTGCAAAGCGGTAACTGCCGTACTGGTAAGTACTTTGGTTCTCAATATTGGGCAGAAGCAGGTGCAGCACCTGACATTATCACCACTGCTAAGTCTTTGGGCGCAGGTGTGCCTATCTCTGCATTGACCGCTCGTGTTGAAATCATGGACTCCATTCCCGGTGGCACCATCGGTGGCACATATTGCGGTAACCCCTTGGCTTGCGCCAGCGCCTTGAAGGTGATGGAAGTCATGCAACGTGATGATTTTGCTGGTAAGGCAAACCACATCGCTGACATTGTCAACGCTCGCTATGCAAAGATGATGGAAAAATACGACGTCATCGGCAACTATCGTGGTCTGGGCGCTATGATTGGCGTGGAATTTGTCAAGGATAGAGAAACCAAAGAACCCTATGGCGAACTGGTCAGTGCTGTGGTGCAAGACTGCTTGCAACATGGTCTGTTGGTGGAAAGCTGCGGCCTGTTCGGCAACTGCATCCGCTTCTTGGCTCCTCTGGTCATCACCGATGAACAACTCAACGCTGGCTTGGATATCCTAGACGCTGCAATCGGCAGATATTTGGCAAAATAAATTTTAACTTAATAGGAGGAATTATCTCATGAAACAACTGATGATTAAGCCCACCATTTATAAATTTGACACTGCCAAAGCCTTTGCAGAAGACTTTGCCATTGGCGAAGGCGATCTGGTGATTACCAACTCTTACATCTTCGACCCCAACTTCGGTGACTTGAACCTGAAGTGCGAAGTGTTGTACCAAGAAAAATATGGTGTTGGCGAACCTTCTGACGATATGGCTGAAGCCATGTTTAAGGATTTGAAGGGTCAATACAAGCGTATCATTGCCATCGGTGGCGGTACGGTTATCGACATTTCTAAGATTTTCGCATTGAAGAAGCCATCCCCCATTCTGGATCTGTATGATGGAATTACCCCCATTGAAAAAGATAAAGAATTGGTGCTGGTGCCCACCACTTGCGGTACTGGTAGCGAAGTGACCAACATCACCGTGTTGGCGCTCAACAGCCGTAACACCAAAAAGGGTTTGGCTCACGATGCTATGTATGCTGACAGCGCTGTCATTTTGCCTCAACTGTTGCTGAGCTTGCCCCCAAAGTCTTTGGTGCAAGCAGCATCGATGCTTTGATTCACGCTGTGGAAGCCGCTTTGTCTCCCAAGGCCAGCGACTTGACCCTGCTCTTTAGCTACAAGGCCATCGACTTGATTATCGAAGGCTACAAAGCCATCGTGGCACAAGGTTTTGAAGTGCGCAACGAAATGATGCCTCAATTCCTGCAAGCATCCACCTATGCTGGCATTGCCTTTGGTAACGCAGGCTGTGGTACTGTTCACGCCATGAGCTATCCTCTGGGCGGCAAGTATCATGTGGTGCATGGCGAGTCTAACTATGCTATGTTCACTGGCGTTTTGAAGCACTATATGAGCCGCAAGCAAGACGGTGCTATCGCCCGTTTGAACAGCCACTTGGCAGAATTGCTGGGTTGCTCTGAAGATGTGGTCTATGCTGAGCTTGAAAAAGTTTTGGACGTGATTTTGCCCAAAAAGGCACTCCATGAATATGGTGTCACCGAGCAAGATATGCACGACTTTGCTGACTCTGTCATCGAAAACCAAACTCGTTTGCTGGCCAACAGCTTTGTGCCTATGACCCGTGACGGCATCTACGACATTCTCAAATCTCTGTATTAAGATTTAAAGTGAACACCGCCTGTATCCAGTTTATTTGGATACAGGCGGTGTTTTTTGTGTTGAGAGTTTTGGGATTAACATTAAAGGTTGGTGTTGACACAGGCCATGCCGGCGTCTAGGGCTTTGAAGTTTAAATCCACCAACTTCGCCTTTTTGCCAGTGAACAGTTCGGTAATCATGTGGCGAATGGTTTCAGGGTGGAGGGATTTGGTGGCTGCCACATAGGCGCCCAGCATCACCATGTTGGCCACCTTGGGGTTGCCCAATTGGTCGGCGATTTCACCGCAGGGCACGTAAATGGCACGGACGTCATCACGGGTCACTGTTTCGGTGACGAAGGAGCTGTTGACGAAAATCAACCCCCCAGATTGCACCAATGGTTCAAATTTCAGCAGAGATGGCAGGTTCATGGCAATCACCTCTGTGGGGTGAATGAAGGTGGGGGAGCCCACTGGATGGTCAGAGAGCACCACCGAGCAGTTGGCGGTGCCACCGCGTATTTCAGGGCCATAAGAAGGCGCCCATGTGACGTGCAATCCTTCTGCCATGCCAGCTTCCACCAAGGATTTTCCCACAGACATCACCCCTTGACCGCCAAAACCAGAGATAATCAGTTCCTTTTTCATACCGTCGCCTCCTTAATTAACCCCAGAGGGTAATAGGCCGCTAAGTCGGATTTGAGCCATTGGTTGGCTTTTAGCGGTGTCATGCCCCAGTTGGTGGGGCAGGTGGACAGCACTTCCACAAAGGTGAAGCCTTCCCCAGCCATTTGCTTTTCAAAGGCTTTGCGGATGGCCTTTTTTGTTTTGTTCAAATTGGGAATATCGGTGACGCACACGCGCTCAGCATAGACGCAACCGTCTAAAGTTGCCAGCATCTCAGACACACGGACAGGGTGACCTGCGGTGTCGGCGCTGCGGCCTGTGGGGCAAGTGGTGGCGTGTTGGCCAATCAAGGTGGTGGGTGCCATTTGACCGCCTGTCATGCCATAGATGGCGTTGTTGACGAAAATGGTGGTGAACTTTTCCCCACGCATGGCGGCGTGAACAATTTCACCCATACCGATGGAGGCCAAGTCCCCGTCCCCTTGGTAGGTGAAGACGGGTTGGGTGGGGCACAGACGCTTGATGGCGGTGGCCACTGCAGGTGCCCGACCATGGGCGGCCTCTTGCATATCGCAGTTGAAATAGTTATAGGCGAACACGGAGCAACCCACAGGGCAAACCCCAATGGCTTCGTCCAAAAGGTTCATCTCGGCCATGACTTCTGCCACCAGTTTGTGGATGATGCCGTGGTGACAGCCGGGGCAATAGTGGGTGGTGGCATCGGTGAGCCCGTTGGTTTTTTCGTATACAATAGCCATGGTCAACCCTCCCTATGTAAGGCGGATTTCGCCGCCGCGACAATGTCTTCCACTGTGGGCATCACGCCCCCAGCGCATCCCAAAAAGGAGATGTGTTTTTTAGCTTCCACGCTCATGCGCACGTCTTCTACCAGTTGCCCAAGGCTCATTTCCACCGTCAAAATATCTGCCACTTGTTCCCGTTGCGCCAGTTGTGCCAAGGCTTTTTCAGGGAAGGGCCACAAGGTGATGGGGCGGAACAGACCCACTTGAATCCCTTGGGCACGGAGAATCTCCATGGCGGACAGGGCGATGCGAGCAGGGGTGCCGTAGGCCACGATGATTAACTGGGCGTCGGCACAGTCCACTTCTTCCCAGCGCACTTCTTTTTCCGCAATTTGAGCATATTTGGACATTAAATGGTGGTTGTGGTCGTGGCATTCATCGGGGTCGATGTATAAAGAGTTGATGACGTTGGTGTGGGTGCGCCCATGCTTGCCCGTTGCCGCCCAGTCTTTTGGAGGCAGGTCACGTTTGGGCAGTTCGCGCCAGACAATGGGTTCCATCATTTGCCCAATCATACCGTCGCAGAGAATCATCACAGGGTTGCGGTATTGGTCGGCGATATCAAATGCCTCTTGGGTGAAATCCACCGCTTCTTGGATGTTGGATGGAGCCAGCACCACGGTGCGATAATCCCCGTTACCGCCCCCGCGGGTGGCTTGGAAATAGTCGGCTTGGGAGGGCTGAATGGTACCTAGACCGGGGCCACCACGCATACAGTTGACAATCACACAGGGTAGCTCTGCCCCTGCCAAATAGGTGATGCCCTCTTGCTTTAAGCTGATGCCGGGGGAGGAGGACGAGGTCATGGCGCGCTTGCCAACACCAGCTGCACCGTAGACCATATTGATGGCGGCCAACTCAGATTCAGACTGGACAAACACACGACCATGCGCAGGCATATGAGCGGCCATATATTCAGGGATTTCGTTTTGTGGGGTGATGGGATAGCCGAAAAATCCGTCACAGCCAGCGCGGATGGCGGCTTCGGCAATGGCTTCATTGCCTTTCCAAAGTTCCTTTTTCATGACGTTCTCCTTCATGCGAATTTTCCACAGTAATAACGCTGTCGGGGCAGATTTTGCCGCAGCTACCGCAGGCGATGCAGGCGCTGATGTCGGTGACTGTGGCAGGGTGATAGCCTTTGGCGTTGACCAAAACAGGTTCCATGATGACGATGTGCTTGGGACAGACAGCGGTGCAGAGTTCACAGCCTTTGCATCGCTCTGTATCAAAAGTTAGCTTGGCAGTCATAATAAAAATCCTTTCATGATTTTAGCTAAAAGCGAAAGACTAAAAGTGAAAAACTATCGCCTCACCCCAGGGTGCCTTTTCTTGCCCGATGGGCAATTCACCTTGGCGGGCGAGATTGGAACGGACTGAGGTTGCCGTTCTTCGTTTCTATCCCCGCCCGTGGCGGAATAGTTTTTCACCATTCACTTTTAGCTTTTAGTTTCATTGTTCCCACGGTTTTTTCATTTGAATATCGATGGAAAATAGGGGGCTGACGTTGGGGTTTAGCCCTGTTTTTGCCACGTGACATAGGATGGGTAAGCCTGTTTTTTCAGACAGCCTTTGGGCAAGTATGGCCCCTTCTTCCACAGTTTGGGCTGTGGTTTCACCACACAGGTGGGTGTTGTGGACAAGGCCTGCGCAGGTGAGGTGGGTGGTTTGTTCAATGGCTTGTAAATAGGCCATGGCTTTGTCCACGGTGGCGGTTTCAGGGCGATTTGCGTTGACCACAAACACCATTTGGTGGTCTTGGACTTGGATTTGTGGGGCGAAGCGTGCCAGCACCCGTGCCCCCACGGCATCACCGCCAATGTCTAGCACCCCACGGGCGGTGGGATGTTGCAATACGGTGAGTAGTTGGGCAGGCAAAGACGGCACATCTGCATCCACACAGGCTTGGGAGGATGCCACCAATTCCACCCCTGCGGCCGCCAATATATCACGGCGCTCACGGGAGCGGAAGTAGGGGTTGACAATGTCTAAATCCGCCAGCATGGTTTGCTGGTTTTTGGCCAGCGCCAGCGCCAAATTTACGGAAAATTCAGTTTTCCCAGTGCCATAATGGCCTGTGACGATGGTTAAGCGATTGGAGAATTGTGAGCACAGCTGCTGAAATTGCGCCATAGGGAACCCCCTCTTTTTCATAGTTGGTTGTATACTATCTTATACGTTGTATGATGTCATTATACCCATTGTTTTCCTACCTGTCAAGGATGAAATTATGCGTTTCGCTATAAAAAGGGGTGATATAGCTCTGTTTTGAAAATTTCTCGCATTTGAACAAAAAATAAGTGCGCATTTGTACAAACTGTGATAAGATAGAGAAAAGAATTCACTGGCGCATGAGTAGGAGGGGTTATGACAGAGAGAAAACAGCCCAAATTATCAGAAAAAACAGCCGAACGGCTTTATAAAATGATAGCCGAAGAGCACCGCTATGGGGCAGGAAGCAAACTGCCCAACGAATACGACTTAAGCGTCTTGCTAGAGGTGAGCCGCACCACATTGCGAGAGGCCATCTCCTTTTTGGTGGCACAGCAGGTGCTGGAAATTCGCCGTGGTTTGGGCACCTTTGTGTGTCAAGATTTGTCTGACCATGCCATGGACATGACCACCTTACAAAGCTTGCACGCCAAAGAACGGGCGCGAGATTTGTACGAAATGCGATTGATTTTTGAGCCAGCCGCTGTGGCTCTGGCAGCGGTGCGTGCCAGCGATGAAGAGCTAGAGCACATTCGGCAAAAAGCCATGGAAGCAGAAGTGCTTGCCGCCAATGGTGGTGACTGGGCGGCTGCTGACCAAGCATTTCACCTTGCCATCATCCGTGCCACGCACAATGAATATATGCGGCGGCTGTATCCCATTATCAATGAGGCTGTGGCAGAGATTATGCAAATGCTCAATGACTGCAATCAAGCGGAAATTCAGCAG
Source organism: Bengtsoniella intestinalis (assembly GCF_039719005.1). Taxonomy (GTDB): domain Bacteria; phylum Bacillota; class Clostridia; order Oscillospirales; family Oscillospiraceae; genus Oscillibacter; species Oscillibacter intestinalis. Next base: position 2,859,452 of record NZ_CP133584.1, read on the forward strand.
GTGGCACAGGCGGACAATCGCTTGATTTTGGAGTTTTTACTTCAGCGAGACCAAGATGAAGCCCGTCATGCCATGAGCATCCACATGAAGCATTTGCTCAACACCGTAGGGACATTATAAATAATGACATGAAAAATCACCCTGTTTGCAGATGGATGTTTCCACTGCAAACAGGGTGATTTTATTGTTGAAATGATAATTTAAGCAAACAATTCCATGGCTTTTTGTGCCATCCGTTGGCCGTAAATTTCAAAGGTGGCTCGGCAATCCTCGGCATATTGGTTCACCGACACGGGGCCAAGGTGAATGACAGGCTTGCCTTTGGAACCGCCACCAGAATAGGTGAGCATCCCATAGCACAGCAGATGGTCTAAAATGACACGAATGCCAGCTTCGCCGCCGCCATGGATATATTGCTCGGTGGCAAAGGCGCCGCCCAGTTTCCCAGCTAGACCAAAGGTGGGGGCCACTTTTTCCAGCCATAGCTTCAATTCCCCAGACAGGGTGGCCATGTAGATGGGGGTGCCGATGATGACGCATTGGCTTTCCTTTGCCCAATCGGCATCGTAGTCGGTGATGGAAAAGGCCTTGGCTTCCATGCCAGAGGAGTTGTTCATGCTTTGGGCAATGACCTCAGCCATGTCTTTGGTGTAACCGCTGACGGAGTGATAAAAAATGCTTGCTTTCATAGGATAACCTCCAATGTTGTGTTCAAGAATATGAGAAGTATTAAAATAAGTCTGGCAGATATGGTTTATTTTACCATATCTGCCAGAGAATTTCAATCATAATCAACGAATGTCGTCGCCGAGAAAGAACCGCTTCATGGGTTTATACAGTGCCCATGCGATGAGCAGGGTTAAAATGGTGTTTGGTACCATGTAGCTGGCGTTATACAGCAGGGAATAGAACCAAGGGGTGGTCATGGTCATGCCGAAAAATTCTTCTGGCATATAGGCCGCCCACACGGTGGCACCCACCACATAGTGGATGACAAAGCGCCCAAAACAGCCCAGCAAGGTGCCAAAATAGACGCCCATGCGTTGACCTTTGAAGACCCCAGCCAAACCCAAAGGCAGGAATGCCAACAGGTAATCCCCAATCATAGATTGCCAGCCCCACGCATAGGCGCCGTCAAACATCAGTTGCAATAGCCCAAAGGCGAACCCAGCCATCAAGCCAGAACGCCAGCCCCAACGGATGGAAAAGACAATGATGGGTAACATGGCAGGGGTGAGAGAACCGCCATTTGGCAGTTCGTACAGCTTTAAAAAGCTGAGCACTTGAGAGGCGGCCACCATCATGGCGCCTTCGCAGAGCATACGGGTGGTGTTGTGTTTGGTCATGGGAAATTCCTCCTAAAAAATAAAAATACCGCTTACCAACCCAATGGGTAGTAGCGGTAAAAACAGGGCAATCCCCTTTTTTGCACTTCCTACGTCGGCATTATCCGAATCAGGTCATAAGGGACAGAAAACGGCAATTCGCTTTCATCTCAGCCGAGGAAGCCCTCAGCGCCCCTGTGTTAAATTGTCAGCGGTCTGCATTTAAGTATACACATTTTACTGAAAATGTCAAGAGGCCAAAACTGGACAGTTGACTTGGGTGGGATGGGTTTGGTATACTATTATAAAATACCATAAGGAGGCACTATGGCCAATATCATCCAAATCACTGATTTTGACGCACCAGAATTAGATGTGTACGCCCGTCTGACCCAAAGCCAATTACGCAGTCGCCGTCACCCAGAACAGGCGTTGTTCATTGCCGAAAGTGCCAATGTAATTGAAAGAGCCTTGCGCGCTGGGTACACCCCTGTGTCGTTATTGATGGATGAAAAGCACATCCACGGTAAAGCCAGTGAGCTCATTGCCTGTTGTGGAGATGTAAACGTGTACACGGCGACGCCAGCGGTGTTGGAGCAATTGACAGGCTTTGCCTTAACCCGTGGTGTGTTGTGCGCCATGCGCCCATTGCCCTTACCCACATTGGAGGGCGTATGCGCTGGTGGGAAGCGGATTGCAGTGATTGACAATGTGCTAGACGCCGCCAATGTTGGTTCTATTTTTCGCAATGCCGCCGCCTTGCACATCGATGCGGTGCTAGTCACTGATTCTAGCTGTGACCCCTTAAATCGCCGCTGTGTACGGGTCAGCATGGGAACGGTGTTTCAAGTGCCGTGGACAGTGGTCAGTGGCAAAACCTATTTGAGTGCCTTGCAATCATTGGGTATTCAAACAATGGCCATGGCGCTAGATGCGCGTGCCTTGGATATGGATGATCCTATTTTGCAAGCGCAAGAACGGCTGGCCATTGTGCTGGGCACCGAAGGCTATGGCTTGCCAGAGGAGACAGTGAACCAGTGTGATTACACCGCCTGCATCCCCATGAGCCACGATGTGGATTCGTTGAATGTAGCCGCCGCCAGCGCGGTGGCCTTTTGGCAGTTGCGCCCCAAAGGGTGATAAAATATAAAAGAGGATGTACAAAACGTGGCTGACCGCGTTTTGTACATCCTCTTTTTTATGGCGTTTGGATTAGGAAGGCGCAGTCATCAGGTGTAGACACAAAGCGGCAGAGGCTTCCATGTCACGGATAGACAACTGCTCGGCAGTGGTGTGGACTTTTTCCATACCCACGCCTAAGTTTAAAGCGGTGATGCCATGTTGGTTATAGATGTTGGCATCGCTACCGCCACCGCTGGTGGTGGGGTTGGGGGTTAAGTTTTGTGCCTTGCAAGCGTCAAACACACGCTGTACCAAAGGGGTGGTTTGGTCGTGGTGATAGCCCAGATAGCTGGTGGTGACGGTGCATTCTAGGGTGGCCCCAAACTTGTCACAAGCTGACTGCATACAATCCACTAAATGTTGGGTGTGTGCAGTTAGTTTTTCATTGTTAAGACTGCGGCATTCTAGCACCAAGTCCACCCGTTCGGTGACAATATTGGTGGCACCAGCGGCAGAGAAGGTGCCGATGTTGCAAGTGGTTTCATGGTCAACGCGGAGCAGGTTCATGGCCGCCACGGCGTGTGCCCCCACTTGGATGGCGCTGATGCCTTCCTCGGGCGCCACGCCAGCGTGTGCCTTGCGACCGATGATGGTGGCGGTGATGGTGTTTTGACCGGGTGCGCCTACGATGATGTCGTTGGCACTGCCAGAGGAGTCTAGCACGATGCACTGTTTGGACAGGATGCGGCTATAATCCAAGGTTTTTGCGCCAACTAAACCGCTTTCTTCACGGACGGTGAAGGCCGCTTCAATGGTGGGGCGGTTGGGGATGTCTTTTGCGGCAGACAAGGCCTCCATGATGGCGCAGATGCCAGCTTTGTCATCGCCACCCAAAATGGTGGTGCCGTCAGAGCGGACATAGCCGTCGTCACAGACTTGGGGGCGTATGCCCACGCCGGGGGTGACGGTATCCATGTGGGCGCTGAATAAAATGGGGGGCAAGGTGGGGTCGCCAGCCAAGGTGGCATATACGTTAGCACCTGTGGTGTTGGCACGATCATGGACATCGTCAGTGGTGACGGCACAGCCCATGGCAGTTAAGTCAGCGACAAGGCGGTCAGTCATGGGTTGCTCGTGGCCAGTTTCGCTGGGAATTTGCACGTAGGTTAAAAAGCGGTTTAAAAGGGATTGGTTGTCGATGGGCATGAATATGCCTCCTTTGTATGATGTCTGCATTTACATTAAATGGAAAGTCGAATGTAGGGAACGGTCTTGACCGTTCCGCTTCCCAAGGCACATGCCCGATGGTGGCGGAATGGTCAAGACCATTCCCTACGGCTATATGTTATTAGTATACCACAAAACAATGGAATTTACAAATTTATACCACGGGGGTATAGAATAGTCCAGTGTCTACGCCGATGGGCAAGCCAAGTGCTAGCCAGATGATCATCATCACCGTCCAGCAAACTAAAAATGCGATGGAATAGGGTAGCATGGTGGCGGTCAAAGTACCCAGACCTGCCTTTTTGTCATACTTTTGAGCAAAAATCAAAATGATGGCAAAGTGGCTCATCAAGGGGGTAATCAAGTTGGTGGAAGAGTCGCCGATGCGGTAGGCCAACTGTGCCAGTTCAGGGGAATAGCCCAGCATCATGAACATAGGCACAAACACAGGTGCCATGATGTTCCACTTGGCGGACGCAGAGCCCATGAACAAGTTGATAAACGCGGAGAACAGGACGAACAGCACCATTAAGGGGATGAGCCCAATGTTCAACTCGCCCAGAACGTGGGCACCGTTGATGGCAAGGATGGTACCCAGCTTGGTGTAGTTAAAGTAGGCGATGAATTGAGAGGCCACAAAGGCCAGCGCCACAAAGGGACCCATGGATTCCATGGACTTGCACAAAGAATTGCACACAGCCACGGTGTTGGTCATGGTGCCAGCCTTTTTGCCATAGGCAATGGCAGGAATCATGAAGAACAAGGCAATGAGGACGATGATACCGCCGATGAGCACAGAGCCAGAACCAGTCAAGCTACCGTCAGAGGCACGCAGGAAGGAGTTTGCAGGGATGCACAGCCCCACTACCACAAGGGCAAAGCCCCAGAAGGCAATGCCAGCGACCTTCAAGCCACTGCGTTCGGCGTCGGTCAAAGAGCGCAAAGTATCATCCTCACCCAGCACGGCTTGGTCAAACTTGCCCAAGCGAGGTTCCACAATGTAATCGGTGACCAGTGTGCCCAAAATGGTGATGAGGAAGGTGGAGACAAACAAGAAGTAGTAGTTACCCATGATGTTGACTTGGTAGTTGGGGTCAACCAAATAGGCGGCTTCTTGGGAAATGCCTTGGAGCATGGGGTCAAGGACGCCCACCATCAAGTTGGCAGAGAATCCACCAGACACGCCAGCAAATGCGGCGGCCAAACCAGCCATGGGGTGGCGACCGTAAGCGCGGAACACCATAGCGCCCAAGGGAATCAGCACCACGTAGCCAGCGTCAGAGGTGATGTTAGACATGACGCCCAAAAACACCACCACAGGGCAAATGAGAGACTTGGGGGTGATTTGCACGGTGCGCTTGAGCACGGCGCTAATGAGACCGCTGTGCTCTGCCACGCCTACGCCCAACATGGCCACTAGCACGGTGCCCAAGGGGGCGTAGCTGGTGAAGTTGGTGACGGCGCTGGTCAGCATCCAAGCCAACCCTTCAGCGGTGAATAGGTTCACGGTTTCCACAGTGGTTTCCGCCAGCACACCGCTGACAACCAAGGTGCCAGTGGCGCTGACACCCAACCAAGAACAGACCATGGAAATGACAACCATCAGCACAGATAACCATGCGAACAATGCAATGGGATGAGGGAGTTTGTTGCCAACAGCTTCAATGGTGTTGAGAAATTTACCCATTAAAGATGGTTTGTGAGGCAGCTTGCTTCCAGACATAAAAGATTCCTCCAAAATTTTGAAATTGTACGTCTATATGGAAAAAATGTCCATGTATAAAGTACATAATAGCAGTGTCTTGTATTGTCACAGAAAAACAAGCAAATGTCAATAAACAATATATGAACGGTGATATCTTCTCCTATTTTGCTAAAAGCATGCGATGTATTTGGTGCTATTTCCGATATTGACTGGTCAAAATGCCGTAAAAAATGTGAATTTTTTTTGGAAAGAAAAGGAGGTAATTCCTTTTAAAGTTTACAAAATAGTAATAAATTGTAAAAATACAGAGAGTCGTGCATGTCGCACAGCTCTCTGTATTTAACGGGTTTGGGGAGGCCCTTGTATCAGGCGGTGTTCGACCGCGCCAAAGCCATAGGGAGCACCTATGGACAGCAGAGGTCAACACCGTTCCGCTGTTGTGGGGAATTTGGTTTGAATGGGTAGCCGTTGTAAAATTGGATAGGATTCAAAAAATCTGTAAAATAGCATTTTTGTATTCACAAAAATTTCATAATTACAAGGGTATGTATTGCGTAGTAAAAGCAGATGGGGTATAATAGGTGATACCATTGGCGCGGTTTGGGATGCAAACTTACCTTTGAGGATCGCGTGTGCCATGGATACAACGGATACACCATAGACTTTGGTGTGCCAAACTGTGTATAAACGGAGAGAAAACCATGATAAAAGAAGTGAAAAATGGCGTTTTGTATTTTGACGGCTGTAACACAGTGGAGCTGGCAAAGGAATATGGCACCCCTTTATACCTCATGTCTGAGAGCGATATTGTGGGGCAATTTACCCAGTTGAAAGATTGCTTTTTAAGCAAATATACCAATACCCGTGTGGCTTATGCTGCCAAGGCCTTCTCGCCCATGGCCATGTTTGCCATCTGCCAACGTGAGGGGATGTGCATCGATGTGGTGTCTGGCGGTGAGCTGTACACTGCTATGAAAATCGGTTTTCCTGCTGAGCGCATTGAGTTTAACGGCAACAACAAACTGCCTTGCGAGTTGGAGGCCGCCATTGACTACGGCATCGGTCGCATCATCATCGATGGCCTGCAAGAGCTGGCCTTGATTGAACGTATTTGCCGTGAAAAAGGCAAAAAAGTGCAGGTTTTGTACCGTGTGACCCCTGGTGTAAAATCTGATTCTCACGATTATATTGTCACAGGGAAAAAAGATTCTAAATTCGGTATTCCGTTGGATGAGGATGTTATTTTCCCAGCGGTAGAGGCCGCCATTGCCTCGGATTATGTAGACTTTTTAGGCTTTCACTTCCATGTGGGGTCTCAATTGCATGACAATGGATCCCACCTGCAAGCGCTGGATATCATTTTAAACTTGGTCAAACAGGTGAAAGAGCACTTGGGCTATGACGTGACTGAATTGAACCTTGGTGGCGGTTTTGGCGTGGTGTATACCGATGAAAACCGCAAGCCATATAGCTATTTCATGACCCCTATGATGGAGAAAATAGAGGGCTTTTTCACCGATTTGGGCGTGGTGCGTCCTGCCATTGTCATCGAGCCCGGTCGTAGCATTGTGGCAGAAGCTGGCATCAGTTTGTACACCATCGGGAGCATCAAAGACATTCGCGGTGTACGCAAATATGTGTCGGTGGACGGTGGTATGACTGACAACATCCGCCCTGCGCTGTACCAAGCCCAATACCGTGGGGTCATTGCCAACAAGGCGGATGCTGAGCCCACAGAGACGGTGACCATCTGTGGCAAATGCTGTGAATCTGGGGACGTGCTCATCCGCGACATTGGCTTGCCAGAGGCTGAGGCTGGCGATACCTTCGCCATTTTTTCCACAGGAGCCTATGGCTTGACCATGGCGTCCAATTATAATAAAAACCCTATCCCAGCGGTGGTGTTGTTGAAAGAGGGAAGCCACAAATTGATTGTCCGTCGTCAAAGCTACGAAGATATGCTGGCTTGTGAAGTGTTGCCTGAGTAAGGGCGCAATTAGGAGGACACATCGTAGGGGCGGCCATTGGTCGTCCGTCTCCAAGGATTGCAACACGCCATAGGGTCGGCCTGCTCTTTTCCTTTTTTAACCGTCCCAGACGATGTGGCTGTCCATGTCGATAAACTCTCGCAGGGTTTGCATACAAAGGTCGGTGGAGGCTAGGTCATCGGCACAGCGTTTGAGCTCTTCTCGCACCAGTCGTTCGGCATGAATTTCTTTTTTGTACTTGAGCTGATGCTCAAGACAGGCCCACGCATCTTGGGAGATGGTGCGCAATTGCACTTCAACTGCCACGGTGTGGCCATGGGTGGTGGGCACCATTAAAATCATATGGTAACTGCGATAACCGTTGGGCTTGGGGTTGGCGATGTAATCTTTCACCGTCACCACATGGCATTGGGATTGCAATAACTCTGCCACGGTGTAAATATCGCAGATAAAACGGCACACCAAGCGAATGCCCACCAAGTCGGTTAAGTGGGCAATGGCGGCCTCCGGCGTAGCACAATGGCCATGTTTACATAACTTTTTCTCCACACTGGCAGGGGATTTTAAACGGCTATTGATGTGTTCGATGCAGTTTTTCTCGGTTTTGATTTGCTGGCAAATGGTGAGAATGGTCTGGGTGGCCTCCTCCAAAATCACATGGTGGTCGCCATAAAAAGTGGTTGTGTCCATACGGTTCCTCCCAGTGGATAGACTGTGGCGCGAAAGCTTGTTATCCATATCATACGGGGTAAACCTTGACGTACTCTTGAAAAATTGGAATACGCTTTAAATACGCTTGATTTTCACTTGTGAGACCATGGCAAAGCCTAAGGCTGTGATAAACCCATAGCTGACCATGGTGTACCACCGTTGACCAGACCAAAAGGGTGGATTGATGTTGGAGATAAACAGGTATACACTCATCAAACAGCCTGAGGCGGTGGTGGGCAGACCTTGAAAATATGTGGTATATTCTCCAGCATTATACCGCGCTAGGCGATACACGCCACAGCAGATGTAAAACGTGGCAACCAACAGCTCGGCAATGTGGAAGTGACCGTGGTTGCCCACGCTGTGCATGGATAAAAACATACAAACAGGGGCGATGACGAAGGAAATCACATCGGCAAAACTATCTAGCTCTTTGCCAATTTGAGACGACACTTGCAACCGCCGTGCCAGACGTCCGTCAATGGCATCGAAAAAACCACCCAGTACAATCAGACCGCAAGCCACCGATATCCCGTGGTGTGAGCGGTAAGACATGGCAATGAGCAAGGCCATCACACCGCAAATAGCGTTGCAAAAGGTGCAAATGTTAGGGAGTGTGCGAAGAAGTTGTACTTTGGTGGGCATGATGACCTCCTGTGAATTTTAAATGGCTTTCGTAGGCCACTACAAAGCTAACGCTTCCCAATATCACCAGCCAAAAGGTGACAAATCGAAAGACAAGGGTGATGGTCAGCCCTGTGGTATAGCCCACACCTAAGAGGGTGAGCAAGGCCAGCATGGTGCCCTCAAAGGTGCCAATGCCACCGGGCGTGAAGGGGAACAGACCCATCATGTAGGAAACCATGGTGACCGATAAGAGGACGAAAAAAGAAAGATGCACCCCTAAAGTGGCAGATAAAATCACCATTTTAATGGGAAACAGCAACCACACAACGGTGGAAATGGCAAATTGCAAGCACCAGTGCCCACGGCTCAATTGGGCGGTGGCGGTGGCATAGGCGGTGAGCTGGCGCGCGAGCCCTTGGGGCACGCGCCCATGGAACTGCGTCAACCATTGAGACAGAGCACGGGCGAAAAACAACAGTCCCATCATGGCCAGCACCAAGGTGATTACCAAGGCGCCACTGAGCAGCTGCATTAGGGTTGACATATGGGCGGCAATATGGCGCCCAATGTGCAAAAGAGACACAAGGCAAATGGACAACAGCACGCTCATGCTAATGCTTTTTTGCATGGCAATGATGCTAAGCGCTTGGCTGGTGGAGCAGTGAAAATCCTGTTTCAGCAGGTATAAGCGCACCGCTTCACCGCCGATTTTTGCCCCTGGTGTGACGGCTTCTACCACGGAACCACGGGTGAAAATATGGAGCAGTTTTAAAAAGTGGCTCTGGCCGAGCACCAGAGCTGTCAGCTGGTGCCATTGGTAGGTGATGAGCAGTTGTGTCAGCAGTTGTAAGACGATTAAAAGGGGCAATAGCCACAGGGGGAGTTGTCGCAATTCTTGCCAAAAGGCTTTGAAATCTGTCTCTAAAATTAGCCAGCCCAACAGCGCCGCCACCAAACCGCATCCCACCCAATGCCACCTGTGGTCGGGCGAGGGTTTAGCGCACATAAAGCCCTGTGGCGTGGATGTTGCTAAAGGCAGGTTGACGGATAGAATCACGTTGCTGGCAGGCCGTTTTAAAGGGCTGATAGCCCCGTTCTAAGTGGGCTTTTGGGATGCGTACCAAGATTTTGGTCTGCTTGTGGGCGGAGTCGTGAAGTTGATGAAATACCTTCTCTTTGGGGGAGATTTGCATGGCGATGTGGATGATGTCATAGGCTTTGGCGCATACCTCCGCACCGTCGCTATGGCGCACCAAAACATGGTGGTGCAGCCCCATTTGACGCACCAGTCTACGGGCACAAAAAACAGCGTTTTTATCGTTGTCCACAACGGCCACACTGGCCCCTGTCAACAGGTGAAACAAAATGGCGGTGCAGGGGAAATAACCGCCTCCCACGCATAAAATGGCGTCAAGACGGCTGGCTCGTGATAAGCCAACTTCTTTTTCCACAATGGGGCGATAATACGCCAGCATCAGCCGTTGCATCCAAGGGGTTTTGCACATAAGACGTTCCGCAGTTTGACTGGGGCGCACAAATTGAAATGCCATGGCAAGGCTCCTTCTTTCTTTTTAAAATGACAACCCGATTTGATTGATGAGGCCGCCTAAGAATAAGGCGGTGACAAAGGTGCCCACGCCGATAGCGATGGCGACCTTGGTGTTAAATTCTTTGGCGATGACGCCGAACACGGAGATGCAAGGCAGGTATAGTAATGCCACCGTGCCGCCTACAAATAGTTGTAGGGCGGTCAAATCCAGCGCCAGCAAAGGCGCCACTGCCATTTCACGGCGCACCACACCCAGCAGTAAAAATAGCACTGCTTCTTCTGGCAGACCCAGCCAGCCAGAAATCAAGGGTTCTAGCCACACGGCGGCCATGTCTAACAGGCCAGATTCTTTGGCTACAGAGGCCATCACCACAGCTAACAGCATGGGGCCTTCGGCTTCTACGAAAAAGCCTTTCATTCGTACCCAGAATTTTTTGCCATAGGCTTTTTTCTCAGGCAAGAGTAGGTTTGGAATTTCGATAACAATGGGGTCCACCGTGCCACGGAGCAGTTTGCCTGTCACGTAGCCCACAGTGAAAATAATGGAAAAGGCCAAGGCGAACATAGCCAGCAAGAGCCAGATGGATTGGCTGGCCAGCAAGGTGATCATAGCCCCAGATTGGGAGATGCAGGGCACGGCAAAGCACACCATAGATGTGATGATAATCCGTTCTTTTTGGGTGGTGGCGCTACGGGTGCCGATGATGGCAGGCACAGCGCACCCAAAGCCCATCATCAAGGAGATGAAACTGCCACCTTGGACGCCCATTTTCCGCATGACGTTGTCAAACAGCACTGCCATCCGTGGCAGAATGCCGCAGTCTTCTAAGAAGGTAAACACAAGGTAAAACAGGGCTACATAAGGCAAAATCAAGCCAAAAGGCCACTCAAAGCCAATGATGAAAATGCCGTATTCGCCGATTAAAATATTCTCAAGTAAGGTGGGCAACCCCAGACCGCCAATGAAGCTGGAGAAAAAGCCTGTGATGAGCGATACCATGGGGATAAACGCTACCACGCGCAGTGCCTTGCCGCCAAAGACAATCAGCACCAAAGACACCAGCATCAGCAAGATAGCCAGAGGGAGACCGGGCCAAGATTTGATCATGGCATCGCCTAAGCGGTCAATCAGTTTGGGAGCTTGCTGGGTGTGACTCACGCATTGAGATACCATTTGGGCGGCTTGTTCCCAGCATTCTTGGTTGGTGGCAGGGGCAGAGATGGGAGAAGCGGACTTCTCCATTTGCGCTTGTAATGCCACCTTCAATTGGAACAGACCGGTGCCGTTGACGGCCACCGTGGGAATGACAGGGGCACCCAACAATTGAGAGAGTTTGTCTACATCCACCACAATGCCCTTGCGCTTGGCCACGTCGTTTAAGTTTAAAGCGAACACCACGGGTATGCCAAATGACAGCACCTCAAAAGCTAAGTTTAGGTTGCGGGTCAAGTTGGTGGCGTCCAGAACGCAGATGACCCCTTTGGCGCCAGAGTGCATAAACTCCACAGCCACAGCTTCTGCTTGAGAGGAGGCTTGGAGAGAATAGGTGCCTGGCACATCAATGAGGTGATAGGTTTGGTCACCCAAGACCATGTTGGCGTGGGTGTAGCCCACGGTGGTGCCAGCATAGTTGGCGCTCATCACGTGTACCCCGGTCATGGCGGAGAACACCACGGACTTGCCCACATTGGGGTTGCCCATCAGTAAAATCTTGTTGTCGTAGCCGTACACTGCTTTGTCTTGGGACACAGCGCCACAGCAATTTGCGCATTTGTTACTCATTTTGCCACACCGCCTAACCATTCTACAGCCACTTGGAGCGCCAAATCCTTGCCGATGGCAATTTCACGAGATTGAATGTCCAACAACACAGGGCCGCCTAGTTTATAGGTGGATCTTTTGGTGATGATGGCACCTTGGAACACCCCTAGGGATTGTAGCAAGGGAGAGGAGGGGAGGGAGAGGATGCGGTATCGACTGCCGCTGGGTGCGTGGTACAGGCTGGCCATGGTGGAGTCTCCTTTAAAATGATGTGTAGATACAAGCGGTTAGTCTAAACTAATTTGATGGACAGTATAGCATACTGATTTTGCCTTGTCAATGGAAAAACCGCAGTCAGGATGAGAAAATAAGGCTTCTTGTGTGCCCTGAAAAGACTTGCATTTTGTTAGAGTTCGTAGTATACTCGAAAATTGTTTGAAAGTAGTGAATAAATGGTTAATTGTTGTAAATTTGCAATAAATTTACAATTTCTATATGATTTTATAGATATTACAAAAGTTGTAAAAATGGAATTTTTACAACTTTTTAAACGGTTATAAAAGATTGATTGGCCGAAAGCGGTTCTTTTTTTACACGAATATTAGTTATCACTAACTGTTGGCTGGGCTGAGAAAAAGGAGAGCAACATGAACAGAAAAGACACGAAATGGATGGAAGTCTCCTTTTTTATAGGCAGAGCAATATTGAGACCCTAAACGACGACTACATTTTATCCGTTCCACGTAAAAAGACAGCCCCGAAGGGCTGTCAATTTATTGCGTGGATGTAGTGGCCAAAAAAGATGCAAAAGCTAACAAGTCTGCAACATCTGGGGGAGCTCGAGGGGGCACACCCCTCGAATAAAATCAATTTGCCCTGACCGAAATCGCAACAGGTTGCAAAGGGGAATATCTCATGAAATAAGGTAACCTTCCAATCCTGCACAAGGCAAATGCACCACGCAAAAAGAGACTGCCTAGGCAGTCTCTTTTTGCGTGGAGCGGATAAAGGGAATCGAACCCTCCTATTCAGCTTGGGAAGCTGACGTTCTACCGATGAACTATATCCGCAAATTCAGTTGCTTATACAGTATAGCAGACCTGTTGCCGTTTTGCAAGAGAAAATTTTAGAAATTTCCGTCATAGTGTGGCGCTATTGTCTCATACACTGTTTCAAAAGGGAAAAAGCAAGGAGGCATTCTATGAAACGAATTGTTTGTGCGTTGTTGTGTGTGGCGTGTTGTATGGGGGTGTGTCATGGGGTGGAGGTGGTGGCACCGTCTGCCATTTTGATGGAAAAGGAAACGGGTACCATTCTCTATGCCAAAGACGAGCATACCCCCCGTGAGCCTGCCAGTGTCACCAAGGTGATGACATTGCTGTTGGTGATGGAAGCCATTGATGCAGGGCAGTTGGCCTACGATGATCTGCTCACCGCCAGTGACTATGCCAGCTCTATGGGTGGGTCGCAAATTTGGCTAGAGACTGGGGAAGTGATGAGCGTGAGCGATATGCTCAAGGCGGTGTGCGTGGTGTCAGCCAACGATTGCGCTGTGGCTTTGGCAGAGGCGGTGGCTGGCAGTGAGAGTGCCTTTGTGGAGAAAATGAACCTGCGCGCTCAAGAATTGGGCATGGCGGATACCTTGTTCCAAAACGCCACAGGGTTGCCAGCTGACGACCATTACACCTCTGCCTATGACATTGCCATCATGAGCCGTGAGCTGATTTTAAACCATCCAGATTTGCGACAATATACCACCATTTGGATGGATACCCTGCGAGATGGCACGTCGGAACTGTCTAACACCAATCGCCTGATTTACACCTATGAAGGGGCGACGGGGCTGAAAACTGGCTCCACCAGCACCGCTTTGTATTGCCTGTCAGCCACGGCAGAGCGAGACGGTATGGAGTTGATTGCCGTGGTGATGCAGTCACCCACCAGCGCCCAGCGACTCAGCGATGTGACCGCTTTATTAAATGAAGGCTTCGCCAATTATGCCCTTGAACAAATTGTGCCAGAGCAGGCCATTGCCCCTGTGGCGGTGACTTTGGGTAAGCAAGATACGGTGCAAGGGGTGTTAGAAGGGGAGACAGCACTGCTGTTGGAAAAGGCGCAGACCAGCAATTTGCTCCAAGAGATTACGCTGGTAGAAGGGGTGGAAGCACCCATCGCACAAGGCGATATCTTGGGGACTTTGACCGTCACCGCTGACGGCGAAGTGGTGGCAGAGTTTCCCATCGTGGCAGGGGAAACGGTGGGACGACTGACGTGGTGGGATATGGTGGTGAACGTGGGACGGATGGCCGTGCTGGGGAAGTGATGGGGGCAAGCGGTGGGAGCGGACAGCCGCAAGGGCTGTCCCTACGGCAACACGCCGTATAATCACGCACCCGTCGTAGGGGCGACCTTTGGTCGCCCGCCCAACCCAAAGGTAAGTGTGATATGGAGTGGCTGGTCGAAAACCTAAAAACGGGCGTCTAATAGCCTACGCTACAAACGTCTTTGCGATTGATTTATTTGTAGGGGCGCTTTTTTCTTTGGCGTAACATTTTCACATGGCCGTGAAGGATTTGTTTTATTTGAACGGTTTGTGACTCCCGTGCATTTTACCTATTTTTTCCTTGCAAAACCTTCCAAAAACTGTTATACTTGTACCACCTAAAACCCTGCGAAATTTGTGTATAAAAGTGAGGAAAAAGAAATGTTAACCGTAAAAGCATTCCAAATGGATTCTTTTTTACCTGCCACCTATGCAACTGATTTGTTGCCACAGATGGAAATTGCCCAAGGCCATCTGCAAAATGGCACTGGCGCTGGCAATGATTTCATCGGCTGGGTGACCCTGCCCCAAGACTATGATAAGGCTGAGTTTGCCCGCATCCAAGCCTCTGCCGCTAAAATCCGTAGCGATTCTAAGGCTCTGGTGGTCATCGGCATTGGCGGTTCTTATCTGGGCGCCCGTGGCGTTATCGATTTCCTGTGCTCTCCCAACTATAATCTGAAGAAAAAAGACACCCCCAACATCTATTACATGGGTAACGGCTTGGATGCCGATGCCATGGAAGAAGTGATGGAACTGATCGGTGACGATGACTTCTCTATCAACGTCATCTCCAAGTCTGGCACCACCACTGAACCTGCTGTGGCCTTCCGTTTCTTCCGCAAAATGCTCCAAGATAAATATGGCGCAGAGGAAGCCAAGGGTCGCATTTATGCCACCACCGATAAGGCGCGTGGTGCGCTGAAATCTTTGGCTGACAGCCAAGGTTGGGAAACCTTTGTGGTGCCCGATGATGTGGGTGGCCGTTACTCTGTGCTCACCGCTGTGGGTTTGCTTCCCATCGCCGCCACTGGCGTCAACATTGAAGATTTGATGGCTGGTGCCGCTTCCATGATGGAAACCTGTAAAGACGGCTCTTTGGCAAACCCTGCATGGCAATATGCCGCATTGCGCTTTGCCCTGTATACCGCTGGCAAACCCATCGAAGTGTTGGGCGCTTATGACCCTGCCTTCCGTTTCATGACCGAATGGTGGAAACAACTTTACGGCGAAAGCGAAGGCAAAGACGGCAAGGGTATTTTCCCTGCCAGTGTGGAATTCACTGCTGATTTGCACTCCATGGGTCAATACATCCAAGATGGTTGCCGTATTATGTTTGAAACCATGGTGCGCATGGGCGCCTCTAAGGCTGAAAAACTGGTGCCACTGGACGAAGCTGACGGCGATGGCCTGAACTTCTTGGCTGGTAAGTCTATGGACTTTATCCGCGACAAGGCCATGGAAGGGACTTTGCTTGCCCACACCACTGGTAAGGTGCCCAATATCATCGTCCAAATGGATGGGAAAACCCCTTACGATTTGGGGCAAATGATTTACTTCTTTGAATATGCCTGCGGTATCAGCGGCTATTTGCTGGACGTGAATCCCTTCGACCAACCCGGCGTAGAAGCTTACAAAAAGAATATGTTTGCCCTGTTGGGTAAGCCCGGTTATGAAGAACTGCGCGCAGAATTAGAAGCCCAACTATAATAAACTAAAAACTAAGGGCTAAGAGTGAAAAACTATCCGCCACACCCCAGGGTGCCTTCTCTTGCCCTATGGGCAATTCACCTTGGCGGGCGGGGATGGAACGACAATCGCATCTGTTCTCTTTCTCGCCCGCAGGCGATAGCTTTTCACTCTTCACTTTTAGCTCTTAGTTGAAGATATACAAAAAGTGGCTTGCCGTTTTTTGTATATCTTCTTTGCCCTTGTCAATCTACATTTTGCACAAAAATACTACCTCTTTTTTTATGTTGTTTTTCCAGTTAGAATATGCTATACTGGGTGTACAAACCTCCCCAGCAAAAATCTATTTTAGGAGTGATTGATTATGGTGAAAGTAATTTTAGGCGTCAAAGGCGCTGGTAAGACCAAAACCCTGATCGAACTGATCAACGAAGCAGCTAAGAACGAACCCGGCAACGTGGTTTGCATCGAAGCCAAGCACAACATGACCTATTCCATCCCCTCTAGTATCCGACTCATTGGTGCTCAAGAGTATCAACTCGATAGCTACGACGCATACCGTGGTTTTATCAGCGGTTTGTATGCTGGCAATTACGACATTGCCCAAGTGTTCATTGACAATTTGTGCAAAACCGTTGGCAAAGAAGTCAACGAAGAAACTGAAGCGTTTTTGCAATGGTTGCAAAACTTCGGTCAGAAAAACAACATTCGCTTTGTGGTCACCATCAGTGCTGATGAAGCTGACATGAGCGACGAAATGAAAGCCTACCTATAACATTGTTAATTCTCAGCCCTCCATCGGATACGATGGAGGGCTGTTTTTGCATAAAATGGCCAGTTCTAACAAATCCTAAGTTCAAATGAACGCTAGGAGGGCAATATGGACTATATCAACGCATTTCTCTGTGGTGGGTTTCTCTGTGCCATTGGGCAGATTTTGATTGACAAAACCAACTGGACACCAGCGCGCATTTTAACAGGATATGTGGTGACAGGGGTGGCACTCAGCGCGCTAGGGCTGTATGAGCCTTTGGTCAACTGGGCTGGCGCAGGGGCCACTGTGCCTTTGACAGGTTTTGGCTATGCGTTGGCAAAAGGTGTGGAAAAAGCCGTTGCCACAGATGGTTGGCTGGGTGTCATCACAGGGGGCATCACTGCCACCGCCGCTGGCATCACTGTCGCCATTGTGCTGGGCGTTGTGGTATCTATTTGTTGTAAGCCAAGGGAAAAACGGTAGAATTATGTGTTTTTATCGTATTGAAAGTTGATGTTTTTGCCCCTACGGGGCGGTCTGCTACCGCAGGGGTCACCTGCCGGTGGGGCATTCCCCCCACCCCATCGTAGGGGCGCCCATTGGGCGTCCGTTTTCCGATTCACTCTGAATTGTTGTTTTTGCCCCTACGGGGCGGTCTGCTACCGCAGGGGTCACCTGCCGGTGGGGCATTCTTTTTGTATCGACAAAAAGAATCAAAAAACGATTTTTTCACGACGACTGCGGTCGAGTGAAAAAAGGGGTTTTACGGGGGCTCATCGCTGGGGTGCCACGCTCTCTTGACCGGTACCCAGTGGCCTGATTTGACTCTGCATGACCTTTCGGGCTTCGCCCTGTTGCGATGTTGCAGAAAGATAGTGCCATTTCTTTGGGGTGCCTAGGGTGTGGGTATGGGTAGGTGCTGTGGCGCTCAGCGCCACCACCGTCATCCCGCCCCCAACGCCACCGCACCCATCGACGTCCACAATCTTAGGCACCTTAAATGCGTGTTCCCATGTCCCCGTACGATCCATGTGCGGCAGCAATCAGCGTTGGTTCGCGCATCCCACACGATAAGCCGAACGGGTGTGAGCCAGATGCCCCAATAGCACCGCACCCACTCACACGCACCATCCGTATAAAATGAGAGCACGTGAGACGGCTGACCACAAGTGGTCAGCCGCCACGTGCAAGATTTTTTGTTTCTTTTGCATCTCTGTAAAAGAAAGCCCCCATGGCAGTGGCGCCCCTGCGGCAGCAGCCCCCACGGGAGTGGGAAAAAGAAAACCCCCACCATAAATCCAATAATTATAGGAAAAGGCCTCTGTTTCTGAGAAAACAGAGGCCTTTTTGCTATAAATTTATACCATTAAACCACACACCAAATCGGTGTAGGCAGAGGGGTCTTCCAGAGGTAGACCTGCAATCAACAAGGATTGGGCGTAGAGCAACTGGGCGTATTGCTTGGCCTTTTCTGGATCTGCACTGATGGCAGTTTCCAAGGCGGCGAAACTGGGATGGCTGGTATTCAGCTCCAAAATCCGCTGTGCCTTGATTTGGCTGTCAGGCTGCATGGTGGCGAAATATTTTTCCATCTCAAAGCTTAGGCCTTCCCCTGCGGTGAGGCACACGGGATGGGATTTCAGCGTGTGAGACACCTTGGCGCTGGCAATGGCGTCGCCCAAAGCTTCTTTGACAAAGTCCAAGGTGGATTGGTGGGCGCTGTCGTCTTGGGTGTCGTCTCCATTGGCACCACGGTTGGCATCCAAAGCAGAGGCAAA
The DNA here is from genome assembly GCF_039719005.1 of Bengtsoniella intestinalis. Lineage (GTDB taxonomy): Bacteria > Bacillota > Clostridia > Oscillospirales > Oscillospiraceae > Oscillibacter > Oscillibacter intestinalis. The sequence goes on from NZ_CP133584.1 coordinate 2,878,012, forward strand.
GGGTTTTTCGTTGTATTCGCGGAGAATTTGCATTACAAACTCATCCACTTCTTCGGTGAGATACAAAATTTCCACACCATCGTCTTGCAAACCTTCGATTTGAGGCAGTTTTGCAATGCGACCGACAGACTCGCCAGTGGCATAGTAAATGGAGGTTTGGTCTTCTTTCATCCGAGAGACGTATTCGCCCAGTGACACAAATTTTTCTTCGGTGGAAGAATAGAACAGCAGTAAATCTTGGAGCAAGTCCTTTTTTGCGCCGTATTCTGCGGTGATGCCGTATTTCAGCTGACGGCCAAAATGTTTCCAAAATTCATTGTAAGTGTCACGATCGTCTGTCATAAACTTCATCAAGTCAGATTTAATCTTCTTTTCCAAGTTATTGGCGATGACACGGAGTTGACGGTCGTGTTGCAACAACTCACGGGAGATGTTCAAAGACAGGTCGGGAGAGTCTACAATGCCGCGGACAAAACGGAAGTGATCGCCCACCAAATCCCCACAACTGTCCATAATCATCACACCGCTGGAGTAGAGTTGCAAGCCCTTTTTGAACTCGGTGGTATAGAAATCCATGGCAGGTTGGGCAGGCACAAACAGCATAGCTTTGTAGGTGATGTTGCCTTCCACGCCTACGTGCAAGGTGCGAGCTGGGGCGGTGTAATCATGGAATTTCTCTTGGTAGAAGGCGTTGTATTCCTCGTCGGTGACATCTGCTTTGGGACGTTGCCAAATGGGCACCATAGAGTTGAGGGTTTCAGTGGCGGTGACAGGGATATACACAGGCTCAGCGCCTTCTTTGTCGCTGTCTACACGCTCTTGTTTGGTCACATCCATTTGGATGGGGAAGCGGATATAGTCAGAGTATTTGCGCACCAATTGTTGAAGCTTGTAGTCTTCCAAAAAGTCACTGTAGTGTTCATCTTCGGTGTCGTCTTTGACGTGGATGGTGATGGTGGTGCCCACGGTTTCTTTGTCACAAACTTCGATGGAATAGCCTTCGGCGCCGTCAGATTCCCAGCTGTAGCCGTTGTCGGCACCTTGCTTGCGAGAAGACACGGTGATGTGGTCAGCAATCATAAACGCCGAGTAGAAGCCTACGCCAAATTGACCAATGACATCGGTGTCTTTGGTGTCAGCGCCCACTTCTTGCTTAAATTTGTAAGACCCAGAGGCAGCAATTACCCCTAGATTGTTTTCCAAATCCTCTTGGCTCATGCCGATGCCGTTGTCGGCCACGGTGATGGTGCGTGCTACCTTGTCCACAGACAGGGAAATGGCAAAGTCTTGACGGCTCATGCCCACGCTGTCGTCAGTGAGTGCCAGATAGGAACGCTTATCACAGGCGTCAGACGCATTGGAAATCAATTCCCGCAAGAAGATTTCCTTGTGGGTGTAGATGGAGTTGATCATCATGTCCAAAAGGCGTTTGGACTCCGCTTTGAATTCTTGTTTAGCCATGGTTTCTACTTCCTCTTATACATAGTCTCGAGTGTATCAAAAACACTAGAGGAAAGTATAGCAAAAAACTGGAAGGAAATAAATAACATTTTGTAAACTTGCGGAAAATAAGGTTGAGTTTTTGCTGATTATGCAGTAGAATAAGACAATAAAAATGGTAGTACGTTTGACTGCTAACTACAAAGGGGTACTTCCTATGAATATCTTCCGCAACATCTCCAATGCTATGGCACGCTTTATGTATGGGCGCAACGGCTCTGACCAACTGAATTTTGCTATGCTGGTGGCCATCATCGTCCTAAATATTGCCCAATATCCGGCCGCTACTTTTTCCACATTGTTTGCTAGCATCATCGGTGGTTTGTCCACGGCACTGTGCGTCCTTGTGATTTTCCGCACATTCTCTAAAAATCTGCCTAAGCGCCGCAATGAAAACCAATCCTTCACCAATTGGTGGTGGCCCATCAAGCGTAAATTCACCACGGCAAAAGCACATAAGGCCGACAAAGCACATAAATATTTCACCTGTAAATCCTGTAGAACTACCTGTCGTGTGCCAGTGGGCAAAGGCAAAGTGGTCATCACCTGCCCTAAGTGCAAAGGGAAAATTGAAGCCAAAACCTAAGGCACATATCTGTATTATAAAATGAAATAACATAATCGTAGGGAACGGTCTTGACCGTTCCGTCCCCCCAAGGCAAGCGGATAAACGGGAGACGGAACGGGCAACACCGTTCCCTACTTGACATCATACCTTTAAAGTGCTAGAATTTTTGTAAGATAAAAAAGTCTACGGGCGACCACAACTCGCCCGTACAATTTGGGATATAATTACACCAAACCCCACACCAAGGAGACTGCCTATGTTAACGCAAGAATTTACCACAAATTTAGACCAAACCATAGACCAAAAGGGAATTTTCAAGCAATTGCAAAAGGATTTAGCCCTCTTGCAACAGAGTGCCATGGATGCCAAGTTGCCTGTGGTGGTGCTCTTTGAAGGATGGAGTAGCGCTGGCAAAGGCCAGATGATTGAAGCGGTGATCTCTCGCTTAGAGCCACGGGGCTATCAAGTCCAATCCTATACCCCACCCGATAGTGGCGAAGCCCGTCACAGCGATTTGTGGCGTTTTTGGCGAGACATACCCAAGTATGGCAATATGGCCGTCCTTGATCGCAGTTGGCACAACGATTTGTTGACAGGGGACAGTGTGGGGCAAAAGCAGATTGATGCGGTCAATACCTTTGAGCGTCAGCTTCGAGACGACGGCTACTTGGTGTTGAAATTTTTCCTCCACATTGGACAAAAAGAGCAGCGCAATCGCCTCGACACCCTCAGCGACAAAAAGTTGACGGCTTGGCGTGTCAATGTCAACGATTGGGCGCAAAATCGCAATTACAACCAAAGTCTTAGCGCCTTTAACAAAATGCTGGAGAAAACCAACACCCCTTGGGCACCTTGGCACGTGATTTGGAACGAAGACAAATACGCAGGTCCCATCCAAGTGCTCCAAACCATCAAGGCCGCCATGGAAGGCGCTTTGACCAAAGGCTTACCCCATGGAGATTGGACACCCCAAACCCAATTTCCTACGCTGGAGATGCCAAAACTGGCTTCCATCACAGAGTTCCCTGTGCTAGACGAGGCAACGTATCGGGCAGAATTGAAAAAAGAACGGAAGAAAATCGGCGAGCTACACAGCAAGCTCTATCGCCGTCAAATTCCCGTCATCATCGGCTTTGAAGGCTGGGATGCCGCAGGCAAAGGGGGCGCCATTCGCCGTTTGTCTTGGGCGCTTGACCCACGGGGCTTTCGTGTGGTGCCTGTGGCCGCACCGTCTAAAGACGAGCTTGCCCACCATTATCTCTGGCGTTTTTGGTTGAACCAGCCTAAAAATGGACACGTGACCATTTTCGACCGCACATGGTATGGGCGCACCATGGTGGAACTGATTGAAGGCTTCACCGACCCTGTCCGTTGTCACATGGCCTATCAGGAGATGAACGAGTTTGAAGCCGATATGGTGCGCTGGGGCGCTGTGGTGATGAAATTCTGGATTCACATTGACCAAGAAACCCAGCTAGAGCGATTCACCCTGCGGCAAAACACCCCTGAAAAGCAGTATAAAATCACCGACGAAGATTGGCGCAACCGTGAAAAGTGGCCTCAATACGAGGCGGCGGTGGATGAGATGATTGCCAAAACCGCCACCCCCCACGCCCCATGGCACATCATCGAAGGCAACGACAAAAACTATGCCCGTTTGAAGGTATTGAAAATCGTCCGTAAGACGCTTGAAGATGCGTTGGAAGATTAAGGTATGAAACCCTAACCTGTGTCACAATCACAAAATACAACGTAGGGAATGGTCTTGACCATTCCCTACATCTGCCACAGAAAAACACAGAAGCACCGCCATGGATGGTTCCACGGCGGTGCTTCTTTTTATCAAAATTCGACAACTAGTTGTATAATTTGATATAAATTATACAACTAGTGTTCTAAAATCCATTGTTCTACGGCTTCTGCGGTGTCAAAAACCGCCAGTGCGCCAGCGTCCATCAGCTCGTTTTCATCGGCATAGCCGAAGAATTCTACCCCCACGCTGTGGATACCGCAGTCCTTGGCACCCAGTACGTCAAATTTGCGGTCACCCACCATCAGCACAGTGTCAAGGCAATTCCCTTGCACCCCCAAACGGCTCAATGCGTCCATAATGACCTCTGCTTTGGTGCTGTGTTCAGACAGCGGTGCCCCAGCCACCACATCCAAATAGGCGGTGAAACCGAATTTTTCGCAAATATCACGGCACATTTCCTCAGGTTTGGAGGAAGCCAGTGCCAATTGATAGCCCTGTTCGTGGAGGTGCTGGCACAGCGTGAGCATCCCCGGCGCTGGGGTGTTTTCAAACTTGCCGATGGCAGTGTAGCGTTCACGGAATAGCTCCATGGCTTGGTCGATTTGTCCGTCGTTCATGCCGCAATACCGCACCAAGGAGTCTGGCAGTGGGGGCCAATGAACCGTCGCAACACCGATTCCTCTGGGCAGGGTACGCCCATTTGCGTAAAGGCGTGGCGCAGGCAGTTGTAAATGCCCTCTTTTGAGTCGGTCAAGGTACCGTCTAAATCTAATAAAATGGTTTTATAAGCCATACATATCTCCTTTTGATGGGAACTTTTGATGTATATAGTGTATCATAGTGGCGAGAAAATGCAAGCAAAATCATTGTAAAGGTGGCCTAAAGAAAAAAGGCGGAGGCAAGCCTCCGCCCTATGATATGTTGTGCCTATTCCAGTGTTATTTCACTTCCACGAAATTGCCGTCGTCCCCAAAGGCCACGTTCATAATGTCGTTTTTGGTGTTTTTGGCAATGTCGTCAATGCGCATTTTGGCAGGATAATCAGCCACGAAGGTGACAGCCACGCCCTTGCGCTTGGCACGACCAGTACGGCCGATACGGTGGACATAGTCTTGGTTTTCGTCTGGCACATCGCAGTTAAAGACGATATCCACATCATCTACGTCGATGCCACGTGCCGCCACATCGGTGGACACAAACACGTGAAGATTGCCGTCTTTAAACCGCTTCATCACTTCTTCACGCTTGCGTTGGGGAATATCCCCATGGATGCAGGCCGCATCCACATTGCGCATTTGCAAGAACTTGGTGGTGCGCTCAGTGGCACCTTTGGTGTTGCAAAACACCATGGCACGCTCACAGCTGCCTTTTTCCATGATTTGAATGATGGCATCCACTTTGTCTGCTTGTTGGAGGTCCATACGGAATTGTTGGATGTCAGGTTTGTTTTCTTCCAAGGCTTGGACGGTGATTTCCTCAGCGTCACGCTGATACACCCACGCAATGTCCATCACCTCACGAGAGATGGTGGCAGAGAACATACCAAGGTTTTTCCGCTTGTTCATTTTGTCAAGTAGACGGGTCACGTCGTGGATAAAGCCCATGTCCAGCATACGGTCGGCTTCATCTAGCACCACAGTTTGGGCAGATTCCACGCGAACGGTGCGCCGTTTCATGTGGTCAGCCAACCGACCAGGGGTAGCCACCACAATTTGAGGCCGACGCTTCAAGGCGTCAATTTGCTTGCCGATGGGTTGGCCGCCATAGAGGCAAATCATCCGCACGCCGGGCTTAAAGGCGGCGACAGTGCGCATTTCATCGGTGATTTGGATGGCCAATTCCCGTGTGGGCGCTAAAATTACCCCTTGGACAGATTCGTCCTCTGGGTCGATGTGCTCCACCATGGGAATGCCATAGGCAAAGGTTTTGCCAGTGCCAGTGGGGGCTTTTGCGATGACGTCTTTCCATTCTAGCATGGGGGGATACACCCTGCTTGGACAGGGGTGGATTGGGTGATGTTGCGTTTTTCTAATGCTTTTAACATTTCTTCAGACACGCCTAAGGTGTCAAAGGGGGCGCCTTGGGTAAACTCCATTGATTTATACAGCCTTTCATATCTATCGTGGGAGTTTCTCAAAAATGACTCCCATCCTTCTATACAGTACGTTTCAGTATACCCATTTTCTGTCTATTTGTAAAGAGAAAAGGCCGTTTTTCTTAGATTATCACGAATTATTTACAATTGACTGGCACCGAAACTATGGGGTAACAATTCTTTCAGTGTAAAGGTTTTGCGCTTGCCATCGCTGCTGAGACAGATGACTTCTAAATCTGTGGCAAACTCGCTGAGCACTTGACGGCACACACCACAAGGTACGCAAATATCATCCCCACTGGAGGCGATAGCAATGCGGCAGAATTGAGTGTAACCTTCGCTGACTGCCTTCACCACTGCCACACGTTCGGCGCAAATGGTGGGGCTGTAGGCGGCGTTTTCAATGTTACAACCAGTGAACACTGTGCCGTCGGCACATTCGAGTGCCGCACCTACGGCGAAGTGGGAGTAGGGGTTATAGGCATTTGCGCGCATATCCAATGCGGTGAGACAAAGTTGGTCAAGGGTCATGGTGATACCTCCTGGTTGTTGGTGGTTGTTGATGGTTATAGTATAGCAAAAAAAGGAAGGGGTGGCAATGATTTTTCCTTTACTGTTCTTTCTATACATCGCCCTTGCAATTTGTTTCACCTTGTAGGGGTTCTTTTTTGATATAGTTTTCCCACTCCCGTGGGGGCTGCTGCCGCAGGGGGCTTTCTTTACTTCCGCCCCTTGTAGGGGCGCCCATTGGGCGCCCGTGGAAATCAATTGTAATTTGCTTCACCCTGTGGGAGTTTTCTTTTGATAAACTTTTCCCACTGCCGTGGGGGGCGCTCGCCGCGCGGGCGTTACTTTGCAAAGATGCAAAGTAACCAAAAATCTTGCACGTGGCGGCTGACCACTTGTGGTCAGCCGTCTCACGTGCTCCCATTTTATACGGATGGTACGAATGAGTGAGTGCGGTGCTATCGGGGCATCTGGGGCACATCCGTTCGGCTTATCGTGTGGGATGCGCGAACCAACGCTGATTGCTGCCGCACATGGATCGTACGGGGACGTTGTACCACGCATTTGAGGTGCCTAAGATTGTGGACGTCGATGGGTGCGGTGGCGTTGGGGAACGCTGACCTGCGGTCAGCTTGGCTTGTATGCAATGGTGTTCTTTGTAGGGGCGACCTCTGGTCGCCCGTCTTACCCAACACCACCGCGCCACACCATACCCACAATCTAGGCACCCCAAAGAAACCGCACCATCTTTCTGCAACATCGCATCAGGGCGAAGCCCGACAGAATACTTCACGTCAAATCAGGCCACTGGGTGCCGTTCAAAAGAGCGTGGCACTCCAGCGATGAACCCCCGTAAAAAGCCCCTTTTTTCACTCGACCGCAGTCGTCGTGAAAAAATCGTTTTTTGATTCTTTTTTTCGACAAAAAAAGAATGCCCCACCGGCAGGTGACCCCTGCGGTAGTAGACCGCCCCGTAGGGGCAAAAACAACAATTCAGAGTGAATCGGAAAACGGACGCCCAGTGGGCGCCCCTACGATGGGGTGGGGGAATGCCCCACCGGCAGGTGACCCCTGCGGTAGCAGACCGCCCCGTAGGGGCAAAAACAACAATTCAGAGTGAATCGGAAAACGGACGCCCAATGGGCGCCCCTACGATGGGGTGGGGAAAACGCCCCACCGGCAGGTGACCGCCCCGTAGGGGCAAAAAAACCCCCACGGCAACCAAATGCCATGGGGGCTAGCATTCAATTCAAAGTGCTATCTGCTTGGGCAAAGAGGGCTTCCACTGCCGCGGCAATCAAAGGGTGTTGCTCCAACAAAGGGTCAGCTTCTAGCAAGGCTCTCGCCGCCTGTTGGGCTTGTTGCAAGAGCATGGTGTCACAGCCTAAACTTGCCACTTTTAACTGTGCCAAACCGTGCTGGCGCTGCCCAAAAAAGTCACCAGGGCCACGGAGTTGCAAGTCTTCTTGGGCAATGCGAAAGCCATCAGTGGTCTGGGTCATGACTTGCAACCGCTGACGGGTGTCAGGGTTAAAATTATCGGAAATCAGGACGCAAAATGAGGCATCTTTCCCACGACCCACCCGACCACGGAGCTGATGAAGCTGAGAGAGTCCAAATTGCTCGGCATTTTCAATCACCATCACCACTGCGTTGGGCACGTCTACCCCCACTTCGATGACCGTGGTGGCCACTAGAATGTCCAGTTCCCCAGCGGAGAAGGCAGACATAACCGCCTCTTTTTCCTTGGATTTCAACTTGCCGTGGACAATGCCGATACGGCGGTTGGGGAACACCTCTTCTTGCAAGGTTTTGCCGTATTGGGTCACAGCTTTTTTGCCGCTGGGGTCATTCTCGTTTTCTTCGTTTTCCTCCACGCTGGGACAGACGATATAGGCTTGTCGGCCTTCCGCCATGTGGGCGTCTAAGAAGGTGTAAATCCGTTGGCGATACCGTGTGTCTACTAAATTGGTTTTAATAGGCTGGCGGCCTGGAGGGAGCTCATCGATGATGGACACCTCTAAATCCCCGTAGAGCATCAGCGCAAGCGTCCGTGGAATGGGGGTGGCAGACATGACCAGCGTATGGGGGTGATTGCCTTTGGCAGACAGGGCGGAGCGCTGTTCCACCCCAAAACGGTGCTGTTCGTCGGTGATGACCAATCCCAAATCCTCAAAACCCACGGCTGTGGAAATCAGGGCATGGGTACCCACCACGAATTGAATGTCCCCAGCTTTTAACTGCGCCACCAAGGTGCGTTTTTCCTTAGCGGTCATGGAGCCAGTGAGCAGAGCGCAGGGGATGCCAAGGCTTTGGAGTAGGGGGATAGACCATTAAAATGTTGCTGTGCCAAAATTTCTGTAGGGGCCATCATGGCGCTTTGGCGGCCATTTTGCGCCATAAAATACACGCAGGCCGCCGCCACCATGGTTTTGCCAGAGCCCACATCCCCTTGGCAGAGCCGATTCATAGGACGGCCTGAACAGCAGTCGTCCAAAGCCTCCTCCACACTGCGCCGTTGGGCATTGGTTAAGGTGAAGGGTAGGGCATTATAAAAGCCATCCATGTCAATGGGGTGACAGGGGATTACTTCCACCTGTTCGCGTCGACCGCGGAGCCGTCCTAAACCTAAAGTGAAGAGGAACAGCTCTTCAAAAGCCAGTCGCCGTCGTGCTATGTCTAAGGTTTCAGGGCTGTCGGGGAAGTGGATGTGGGCGTGGGCATAGGCACTGTCGCACAGGTCGTATTGGGTGCGGAAAGTTGGGTCGAAAATATCACAAATGGCGCTTTGACACTGGGGCAATATCTGTGCCGCCGCACGCATCATCATCAAATTGGACAACCCAGCGGTGAGAGAATACCGTGGCACCATGCGCCCTGTTTGCTCTTGGTTGTCAGGGGATTCCCACACGGGGGAGGTCATAGAGCGAAGGTTCCCCAAGGCTTCGCATTTGCCGTGAAACACAAAGGTGGAGCCTATTTTAAAGGTGTTTTTCAGCCAAGATTGGTTGAAAAAGGTGATGTCCATGGTGCCAGTTTCATCGGCCACTCGAAACTTCACCAAATCGATTTTGTTACGGGCAAAGCTAAGCTGTGGCGGTGAAATCACTGTGGCGCAGATGCAGGCGGTGTCTCCGTTGCACAGCATTGCAATGTCTTGGACTTGACGGCGGTCATCATAGCGCCGTGGGAAATAGCCCAGCAAATCCCGAAGGTTTCAAGGTCAAGACGGGCAAACACCTTGGCGCGTTGTTCTCCGATGCCAGATAAGGTGGTGAGTTTGGTTGTGAGAATGTTGTCCAAGGGAATCCCTCCGTTACGATTCAGCGCCACTGTCAAACCATTGGGCGGAGCGCTCAGCATTAAAATAGGTGATGGAAAAGCCTGTGTCCTCTAAATTCCACAAGGTGGGTTCGGTGACCGCTGTCCAATCCACGGCGGCCCCTGTTTCCCAGTTGATGGCTTGGTCGCCAGATTGGTTGTGGAAAATGGTCACCAGATGGCTTTGGGTGGGGGTGCAGGTGGCAATGGCAAGGCCGTCGCGGCTACCATAGACCCCCAAAATGGTTTCAAGTTGCCAAGTGGTAGGGGCGGTGAAGCCAATGTGCAACATCCCTTTACAGCCCATGGCACCATAATAACGGCTGAGGAGGGGATTGTTGTATAGCTCGTCCCCCAAGGCGACGCCCAAACTGCCCCATGGGGTGTCTAGTATGACGGGGCTATCCACTTGATGGCTGGTGATGGTACCGTCAGGGCTGAGGATAGCAACGGCATCCACTTCCTCACCAGAATCTAAAATCTCCGTCATGGTGAACAGGATGTACATCTCATAGGTGACGGCATAGTTGGACAAGGTGCGCGTGGTGGTGCCGGGGATGGGTTGGGTGATGAAATCTTCGCTGGGATACAGCAAAATATCCACGCCTTGGGCGCCTGCTTGATGAATGGTGGAGACAAGGGTGGCGGTGGTGTCGGCCAGATACACAGTGGGGGATTTGGCGGAGGTGTAGCTGTATTTGGGGTTATAGGACGTGGCGGCAATGTCTGCATACCACTGGCTATAGGTGGTGGCATTGATGGTGAGGGAGGGTAAATCATCCATGGCTTGGTTGTAGACAATGCCTTCTTCCCCAGTGGTCACCTCCATAGCGGTGTTGGGGGTGACAAAAGCGCTACCGCCGGGGAATACATAGCCCCCACAGCTGCCGACCAAGTTGGCACTGGCCACATAAAGACCGCTTTGGGCGGCAAGGCTTTCCAAACGAGAAGTGTAGTACCAGAGCCAAGCATCTTCGTTGTCGGCACTGTAGTTGACGGAGGAGGCAGTGAGATTCACATATAAATCGCACCCTTGACTGGTGTAATATTCTCCCAGTTCTGGGTGGGAATAGGTATCGTAGCAGATGCCGATGCCAATGCGTCCCAAATCCCCAGCGTCGATGACCAATGGCGCAGACCCAGCGAGACACCAATCCCCTTCCACAGGGGCGATTTTGCGATAGGTTTCCACACTGCCATCGGGGCTACAGATAAAGGCGGCATTGTAAGCTTGGGTAGACGAATAGGTTTCGGTGCCACCGTAGATAATCCACAAATCCAGTTCTTGCGCCAAGGCGGAAAAGGTGGTGGCGGTGGTGCCAGCGGTGGTTTCGGCATAGGCCACTGGCATTTGATAGTCCCAAGTTTCACTGTCGCTGTTGGCGCTGTAGCCAATGAGGGCCATTTCAGGGAAGACAATCATCTGGGCACCTTGGGCATCTGCCTCATAGATATAGTCAGTCATGGTGGCGATGTTGGCGGATTTGTTGCCCCATGTGGCTTTGAAATTTACCACAGCCAAGGCATTTTGTTGGTATAGAATGGGGGATAGTTCAATTAAGGTGGCAGGGGTGGGGTCGGTAGAATCAGTGGGGGAGACCACGTCTGCTTCGGGGAGGGGTGTTGGTTCTAACAGTTGTGCCACCGTTTGCTGGTGGGCAAAGGCAGGGGAAGTTAAGGCGCTGGCGGTGATTGCTGTTTGGCTAGGATGGGGGACGGTATAGGCCACAGCCACCACAATGGCCATGAAAAAAAGAGCGGTACAAGCCCTTAAAATCATAGATTTCATACGCTGTACCTCTCTTTTTTACAATCTTATATCAAGTTTAACATCACCAAAGCTTGCTCGCTTAAATAGGGGGTGATGGTTTGATAGTCTAGCACAAAGCTTTGAGCACCAGCGGCATAGGCGGCCAGCTCATAGGGGGAGAAGGCAATGTGCATCCCGTCGTCGTCAAAATAGACGCAGTAACTGTCCCATGTGGACAACACCGTTTGGTAATCATCCCAATAGAGTTCTTCTAAGGGGTAGCCTTCTAGGGTGCCCTCTTGGACTTGGGCAATCAATAGCTCTGCCACAGCGGTAGAAAAGGCTTGGGGGTCGGTGGCCAGAGACAGGGGGGAGATAAAGGTGGCCGTGTTTAAATCAAACAGCCACGATACCAGCACCGTGTTGCCGTGGGCACCGCCAGTGAAGCTGTAATATTCTCCGCAGATGCTGATATATCCCGTGGTTTGAAAAGGGGTTGTGGATAATTCGGATTGATAATGGCCAAGCCAGTCTATGCCCTGCTCTAAATTGAGGGCATAGTTTTCTTGGGCCCATGTGACCATTTCGTCGAACCCGTTGGCTTCTTCCCACATGGAAAATTGGGCATTGAAACTATCAGCCACGGCGCAGGCTTGGGCGTTGGTTTCGTCAATGACCTGCAGATAAGGCAGATAATAGTCATAGCGCGCCAGTAAAACGGAGTCGTCGTCTGGGGCATACACGCTGTCGTTATGGGTCACCGTTTCCAATGTGAAAGAGATGGTATCTTCTACGGGGGCGGCGTCGGTGGTCAAACCTTGGGATAAGTCAAAGGTTGGCTCTAGCTCGGGGGTGATGGACACGGCTTCTACCACGTCTTGTTGGGGAATGGTCTCAGGCTCTGGGGCAGGTTGCTGGCTAGAACAGCCTAGCAATAGTCCTGCGGTGATAAGGGATAAAAGCCATAGCTTTGTGTGCATAGGGTCACTTCCTTTATTTTGGGGTGAGAACGGGCGACCAGAGGTCGCCCCTACAAGGGGGGAGGGGTGAGAACGGGCGAAAAGGTCAAATCATTCTATCATCACAGGGCCTTGTCGCCATTCTTGCCCACCTTGGGCTTGGGATAAATCGGGGTAGGCTAAGGTGTATAAATCGGTGGAGGTTGCCTCCAATTGGAATAATCGCTGTGCTTGGTCAGACAGTTTGCTCACGTCGGCTGGTTTGGTTAAAATCGGCACAGTGGCAGTGGCGCGCATTTGAGACAACAGCGTGCGCCCTCGTCCGTTGGCAGCCAAGATGCGGATGTAGGGTACGGCGTCAGGGATGTCTTGGGGGCTAATCCCCAAATATCCCCATAGCGCCATGCGGCGCAATCTGGCATAGGGATAGCGTTTGGTTTTCACGGCAGATAATAGCCCCTCCAAAGAGGTGGCGGTGCGGCTTTCGCGGTAAAAACGGTGGTAAAGGCCTTCGTTGCTCGTGTCTAGCTGGCGGTAATCGTCCAAGGTCATGGTACGTAGTTTTGCCAAAATGCCACGCTGACAAGTTTCGGCCAGCACAGGGGCATGGCCTGCGGTGATGGCTTGTTCCAAGGCCGTTGCCATAGGCGGTGGCAACAGATGAGACACGTCTTGCCCAGCTTCAATCAGGCGACGCACCCCAGAGGCGGAGGCGATGTTACCGATGGTATCCCCGTCGTGTGCCGCCCCAATGCGGGGGATGGTCACCACGTTTACATGGGGGGCGATGGTTTGGAGCGCTTGGCAATAAGATATGGCCAAGGCGTTGTTGGGGGTGGAGAGTAAGGCGGCTTTTTCTCCCAATAAAGAGCGGAGTGCCTGTTCTCGTGCGGTGGGGAAGCTGACCCCTGTGGATAGGGCTTGTTTTAAAAGGGCAGGGAAGTGGGCGTGGTCAAGGGCGACGGCCGCTTCTTCCAAGGCAGCGCTGTCGCCACATTCACTGCCAAAGCCCAAATGAGTCAACAGTCCAGTTGCCACCAACGTTTCCACAGCGCCACGGGCAAAATCAGCGGCGGCGGCGGTGGCATAGGGCAATGGTAGTTCCACCACCAAGTCTACACCGCAGTGTACGGCGGCGGCGGCACGGCTGTGCTTATCCATGATGGCAAAATCCCCACGCTGGACAAAATTTCCACTCATGACGCAAATAACGGCAGTCTCAGAACCAAGTTGTTCACGTAATCGATTTATCAAATGCGCATGACCATAGTGGAGTGGATTGTACTCTGTTATGATACCAAGAGTTTGCATATATTTCACTCCTAACTGGTGACAAAAAGGTGACATTTCGGTAAAAATAGAGGTTGCAAGTTGGCTAAATTTTCTTTATAATAATATATGGTATTACGTTGTCTTACAGTAAGGCAACAAAACAGCATATCTATTATATAACAAAATGCCCAATTTTTCAAGAAGTTGCAGGCAAAAAATGAAGGAGTCAGAAAATTATGAACGTTTTAGTTATCAACGCAGGTAGCTCTTCTTTGAAGTATCAATTGCTCAACCCCCAAACCGAAACCCTGTTGGCTGTGGGTCTGTGCGAACGCATCGGCATCGACGGCAAGTTCACCTACAAGCCCCAACTGGACGGCAAAGAAACCTTGAAAGCCATCGATGTGGCTATGCCCACCCACTCCGAAGCCATCCAAGCTGTGCTCAATGCTTTGGTTGACGAGAAAAACGGCGTCATTGCTTCTATGAAGGAAATCGACGCAGTGGGTCACCGTGTTGTCCACGGTGGTGACGTGTTCAGCGGCTCTGTGCTGATTACTGACGACGTGATGAAGGCTCTGGAAGACTGCATCCCTCTGGCTCCTTTGCATAACCCCGCCAACATCACTGGCATCAACGCTTGCGTGGCTGTCATGGGTGCAGACGTACCCCAAGTGGGCGTGTTCGACACCGCTTTCCACCAAACCATGCCTGCTAAGGCCTTCACCTACGCTCTGCCTTACAAGTATTACACCGAAGATAAAGTCCGTCGCTACGGCTTCCACGGCACCTCCCACAAATATGTGGCTGGTCGTGCCGCCGCAATGCTAGGCAAAGACGTGGCTGACTTGAAGTTGGTTTCCTGCCACTTGGGCAACGGTTCTTCCGTCACCGCCATCGACGCAGGCAAATCTGTGGATACCTCCATGGGCTTCACCCCTCTGGCTGGTCTGCCCATGGGCACTCGCTCTGGCGACATTGACGCTGGCATTATGGAATATCTGATGAACAAGCACAACATGGACATCACAGAAATGGTTTCCATCTTGAACAAGAAGTCTGGCGTGTTTGGCGTGTCCGACCTGTCCTCCGACTTCCGCGATTTGGAAAACGCAGGCAAAGACGGCAACGCAGAAGCCGCTCTGTCTGTTGAAATGTTCAACTATGGCGTTAAGAAGCTCATTGGCTCTTACGCTGCCGCTATGGGCGGTGTGGACGCTGTGATTTTCACCGCTGGTGTGGGTGAAAACTCTGCAAGCCAACGTTTGGATATTGCTGGCGGTTTGGAATTCATGGGCATCACCATGGACGCTGAAGCCAACAAAGTTCGTGGCGAAGAAACCGTCATCTCCACCGCTGACTCCAAGGTGAAGGTGCTGTTGATTCCCACCAACGAAGAACTGATGATTGCCATGGATACCGCAGCCATCGTGAGCGCTCTGTAAGAAAAAGAATTGAAAACGGCGGAGGATTACCTCCGCCGTTTTTTGACCATTGCACGTTTGTATCGTTTGATTGCCGTAGGGCGGGGGCTTGCCCCCGCCGCAGGTTACGCACAATCTAGGGGGACGGCGGGGGCAAGCCCCCGCCCTACGATATATCTGTAAAAACTGTAGGGGAGGTTGTCCTCGACGTCCCGTTCTCCTATCATTCGAAAGGAACTTTATTTTATGAAACTCGGTCTTCTCTTTGCCATGGCGGCGGAACTCCATGCCATGCCTGGCTTGAAAGAACTAGAACCCTTTGAAACCATTTCTGGCATCCCCTTTTTCCAAGTGGCCCCCAACATCATCGCCTGTGCCGCTGGCATTGGCAAGGTGAATGCCGCCATGGGTGCCCAGTTGCTGTGCGCCCATTTTAAGGTTGACCTGATGGTCAACTCTGGCGTGGCAGGATGCGCAGAGGACTTGCCCACTGGCACCATGGTGGTGGTTTCTGACTTTGTGCAACACGATATGGACACCTCTTTGATTGGCGATGAAGTGGGCTTTGTCTCCACCGTCAACTGCGTGTCCTTCCCCACTTACAAACCAGAGCGTACCCAAGCTATGCTCAAATCCTTGGGCATTGACACCCACATGGGACGCACCGCCACGGGCGACTGGTTCTCCACTGGCAACGACCGTGGCAAGTGGATTTGCGATACCTTCAAGCCTTTGCTCCTAGAAATGGAAGGCTGCGCTGGGGCACAGGTGGCCATGCGGAACAACGTGCCATTTATTGCGGTGAAATCCGTGTCTGATCGTCTGTTCTCTACCGCCCAATCCGACGAATACTTTGACTTCCCCAAGGCCATGGAACAGCTAGGCGCCGTCATGCTGCCCTTGGCACTAGAATTACAAAAGGTAGGACTGTAAGATGGAAGAATTGAACCAAATCGCCAGCTTTAGCGTCAACCACAACACCTTGCTCCCCGGTCTGTATTTCAGCCGTCAAGATGGCAACGTGATGACCTATGACCTGCGGTGCAAACGCCCCAACACAGGGGATTTACTGACCAACGCCCAAATGCACTCCGCTGAGCATTTGATTGCCACGCTGCTCCGCAACTCTGAACACAAAGACGCGGTGATTTACTTTGGCCCCATGGGTTGCCAAACAGGGTTTTATTTCCTGTTTGATGGCAATCAGTTGTCCCACAGTCAAGCCATTGAATTGCTACAATTTGTCTTTGCCCAAGGTGCCACGTTTACTGGGGATATGCCCGGTTACAGCGCGGTAGAGTGTGGCAACTACATCAACTTGGATGTGGCCTGTGGCAAAGAAGTTTGCCGCCTGTATTATAATTGTATCGCTGAGTGGACAGAGCCACAGTTGGCTTATTAAAATAAGGAGAATCGCACCATGATTGATTTTGAAAACGCAAAATTTCTCAAGCTGAGACGGGTGAAGGATACGGATTTTGAAGCCTTGCTCCAGCCCATGTTCGTAGAAGACGAGGGCATCGTCTCCACTTACCGCACGGTGCGTGATGGGGTGGTGTTCACCAATCGGCGTATCATCGCCATCAATGTCCAAGGGGTCACTGGCAAGAAAAAGGCCATTACTTCCTTGCCTTATCGGAAAATCCAAACCTATGCCATCGAAACTTCTGGTGTGCTTGACTTGGACAGCGAGTTGAAGGTCACCTTCTCTGGTATGGGCACCATGACCTTTGAGTTCACCGCCAACGCCAACGTGGCGGAAATCTGCCAGTATATTTCTTATTGCACACTGTAAATTTTAAATTTGAAAAAACCATTGACAAGCCCTGGATTCCCTGTTATAATAGCAGAGCCGCATTGAATGGGTTGAAGTGCGTTCTTTTATGGAACACCACCTACGACAGCGAGCCCGAAATGAAGGAGGAAACTATAATATGCAAGCAATTATCGTAACTGGCGGTAAGCAATACAAGGTAGCAGAAGGCGACGTGCTGTTCATCGAAAAGCTGGACGCAGAAGCTGGCGCAACCGTGAGCTTCGACCAAGTTTTGGCTGTGTTTGACGGCGAAACCGCTACCTTTGGCGCTCCCACCGTGGCTGGTGCTACCGTGGAAGCCAACGTTGAAAAGAACGGCAAGGGCAAGAAGGTTCGTATCTTCAAGTATATCCCCAAAAAGGGTTATCGTAAGCGTCAAGGCCATCGTCAACCTTACACCAAAATCACCATCGGCAAGATTTCTGTCTAATCTATGACCAGTATCGTTTTTCATTCTGAAGGCGACCGTATCGTAGGATTTGAAAGCTGTGGACACAGTGGTTACGCTGGCGAAGGCGAGGATATCGTCTGTGCCGCTATCACCAGTGCCATCCGCTTAGTGGAAGCCACCATCAACGACGTGTTGGGGCTGGCTGCCAGCGTGAAGATTGACCAAGAGGCTGTGAAGATTTCTCTCCACCTGCCCGGCGGTTTGTCTCAGGAAGCGGAATACGCTTGTCAATCTTTGATGACTGGTTTGCTGGTTTATTTGGCGGAGCTCCATGAGGAGTATCCCGATTTTGTTGAAGTTTTAGAAGAAGGCGATGACGACGACGTCGACTGACCCTCTTCTCCATCGTTAAATTTTAGAAAGGATGGTTCCATTTTATGATTCGTATTGGTTTGCAATTTTTTGCACATAAAAAAGGTGGCGGTTCTACTAAGAACGGCCGTGATTCCGAGTCTAAGCGTCTAGGCCCCAAGCGTGCTGACGGTCAATTTGTGGTCGCTGGTAACATCTTGATGCGCCAACGTGGCACCCACATTCACCCCGGTGTGAACGTTGGTCGTGGCACTGATGACACTCTGTTCGCTAAGGCAGACGGTGTTGTGCGCTTCGAGCGTCTGGGCAAAGATCGTAAGCAGGTTTCTGTCTACGAAGCTTAATTGAGACACTTAAAAAGACTCGAACCCAATGGTTCGAGTCTTTTTTCTGGTTTGACCTTGGTCAAACCAGAAAAAAGAGTTTTATTTATTTTATTCGAGGCGGGCTCCGCCCCCTCTCCGCCCTAAGTGCCGCCTTCGGCGGTTGGGTGACCAAACAGCCTTGTGAGGTGGGCTTCGTCTTGTGCCGTACCACCGATGGATGGTCGCAACCCTCAACACGGGAGGATGATATCCTCCCCTACATCCATCCCATGTGCAATATCCCTTGTAGGGGAGGCTATTAGCCTCCCGTCCATAGCGGTGCAACACGCTACTGGTTTTGCACCTTCCTCAAAAAATTCCCAATTTATTCATCGAAACCTACCCTTGTAAGGGTATACTATATATAATATTGTATGTTTACAAGAGTGGGTTTCCCAAACCCAAACGGACAGGGGCGCGCCCTGTCCCTACAAACGATTAACAACTAGAAAGGCAGGTACCCTATGGCAACAACCTTTATCGATAAAGCCCGCATCACCCTGAAAGCTGGCAACGGAGGCAACGGCGCTGTGTCGTTCCACCGTGAAAAATACATCGCCAACGGTGGCCCCGATGGTGGCGATGGCGGTCGTGGTGGCGATGTGATTTTGGTGGTGGACGACAATATGTCCACCCTGATGGACTTCCGCTACAAGCGCAAATATGCCGCCCAAAACGGTGTGGACGGCACCAGTCGTCGTTGCACTGGCAAAGACGGTCAAGACATCACCCTCCGCGTGCCCCGTGGCACCGTGGTGCGTGACACCGAAACTGGCGAAATCATCAAAGATATGTCCGACAAAAATCCATTCACCATCTGCCGTGGTGGTCGTGGTGGCTGGGGCAACTCTCATTTTGCCACCCCCACCCGTCAAGTGCCTCGTTTTGCAAAAGCTGGCCTTCCTGGTATTAGCCACGACGTGACCTTGGAACTGAAGCTGTTGGCTGACGTGGGTCTGGTTGGCTTCCCCAACGTGGGCAAGTCTACCCTGCTCAGCGTGGTCTCCAAAGCCCAACCCAAAATTGCCAACTATCACTTCACCACCTTGTTCCCCAACTTGGGCGTGGTGTACGTGGACGACGGCGTGTCCTTCGTGCTGGCTGACATCCCCGGCATCATTGAAGGTGCCGCCGATGGCGCTGGCTTAGGCCACGACTTCCTGCGCCACGTTGACCGTTGCCGTTTGCTGGTTCATGTGGTGGACGTGTCTGGCTGTGAAGGCCGTGACCCTGTGGAAGACTTCGACGCCATCAACTTGGAATTGGAACAATATAACACTGACCTTGCCTCTCGTCCTCAAATCGTGGTGGGCAACAAGATGGACATTCTCCAAGACCCAGAACAAGTGGAGCGTCTGCGTAAGCACGTGGAAGACAAGGGGTATACCTTCTTCGAACTGTCTGCCGTGGCACACCAAGGCACCCGTGCTCTGGTGCAAACCGTAGCCAACCGCTTGGCTGACCTGCCCCCCGTGTTGGTGTATGAACCCGAGTTCATCCCCCAACCCCCCAAGGTGGATGCCAGCGAGCCTCTACAAATTCAACACTTGGAAGACGAGCAAACTTGGATCGTGGAAGGTCCATGGCTCCAACGTCTCATGGGCAACGTCAACTTTGGCGACTACGAAAGCCGTATGTACTTCGACCGTGTGCTCCGCGATGCAGGCGTATTCACCCAACTGGAAGAAATGGGAATCCAAGATGGGGAAATCGTCTCCATGTACAACTTGGAATTTGAATATCAACACTAAATTGATAGGGGTGACCGTTTGGTCACCCCTATTTATTAACACAAATTTTGCAAATTTTCATCTTGTTTTTCTTGACGGCAACCTTGTTTGTGGGTATGATAGGTAGTAAGAGCTAATTGACTTTTTACAAGGAGGACAACAATATGAAACGATGCACACGCATTGGTTTGGTCACCAGTGGTGGCGATTGCCAAGGGTTGAATGCCGCCATCCGTGGGGTGGGGAAGGCGTTGATTGAGCGCATTGACAATGTGGAATTTTACGGGATGTACGATGGTTACCGCGGTCTCATCGAGTGCGATTATAAGTATATGGATGCGCTGGATTTCTCTGGTATTTTGCTAGATGGGGGGACCATGTTGGGTACCTCACGCCAGCCTTACGTCCCCGGCACTGCCATTGTAGACGAAGAAGGTAACGACTTGATGCCAGCCATGATGAACACCTATAATCGACTGAATTTAGATTGTTTGGTGGTTATGGGCGGTAATGGCACCCAAAAAAGTGCGAAATTACTGATGGATGCAGGCATGAATATCATCACCCTGCCCAAGACCATCGACAATGATATTTGGGGCACCGACACCACCTTTGGCTTCCAAAGCGCCATCGATATTGGCAGCAATGTCATCGACTATATCCACTCCACAGCCCAGTCCCATGGTCGGATTTTCTTGGTGGAACTGATGGGTCGTGACGCAGGCTGGCTGGCGCTAAACGCTGGCATCGGCTCTGGGGCTGATGTGATTTTGATTCCCGAAATCCCTTATTCCATCCCCAAAATTGTGGAAGCCATCGAACGTCGCAAGAAAATGGGCAAAAACTGCTCCATCATCGCTGTGGCAGAAGGTGCCGTTTCTGTGGATGATGCCATCCTCACCGAGGAAGAACGCCGTCAAGCACGGAAAAACAGCACCCATTCCACCATCACCTACAAGCTGGCCAGTGAGCTGGAGAAGATTACAGGCCAAGAAGCCCGTGTCACCGTGCCTGGGCACTATCAACGTGGTGGCCCTCCTTGCCCCTATGACCGTGTGCTGGCCACCCAATTTGGGGCCGCGGCGGCCGAACTGATTGCCACCAAGCAATACGGCAATATGGTGGGTATGCAAGGCGGTAAAATCGTGACGGTGCCACTGGTGGACGCCGCCAGCCGCACCAAATTCTTGCCGTTGGACAACGATTTGATTAAAACCGCACGAGATATCGGCATTTCCTTTGGTGATTGATTGAATATAAAAGAGGCGACCATGGGGATGGTCGCCTCTTTCATATTATTTTACATTTGTCAATCCTGCTAAATAATCCAAACTTACATTGTGGAACTTTGCTAATAAAATGGCGATGTTCAAGGGGATTTCGCGTTGCCCAGTTTCATATCGCACATAGGTGGTTTTGTGGGTGAAAATCGCCTGTGCCACTTGGTCTTGGGTTAAATCACAGTCTTCTCGCAAATCACGGATACGTTGATAGGTCATACTGCCACCTCCATGGTTTTTATGAGAATCAGTATACACCGAATGGTGTATACTGATTCTCATAAAAACACCGTTCGGTGTATATTGGGGGTGAACTATATGGAAGAAAAACGCTGTGAAACTTGTAAACATTTTCGATTACATTATATTAAGTATGGCAATCGAAGTTATCATCCATTGCGCTATGGGCATTGTACCAAACCACGGCTGAAAAAACGCTTCGCACAGGACAAAGGTTGTGATTATTGGGTTGCAAGGAACCCATTGTAGGGACAGGGTTTACCCCTGTCCGTTCCCACGTGGTTGGGTGGTCGCTGGGGATGGACAGCCGCAAGGACTGTCCCTACCATGGTTCCACGCCCCCACCTCCAACGAATTGTAAAAAATTCACAAAAAGGACTTTTCTTTTTCACCCTATTGTGCTATTATAGATAAAAGGGACAACCAAGTCCCTTCTTGCCAATGGAAGGAGCGATAATTATGACTTATACCTTTACCTGCAAGAAAGTCCCACTATCCGATTCCGTGAAGGAATACGCACAAAAACGCATCGACAAACTAGGCCGCTATTTCCAAGACGACCCTGCCGTTCACGTATCTTTTAGCGTGGAACGTGAAGTGTTGTGTGCCGTGGAAATCACCATCCGTTCGGGTAGCACCATTCTCCGTTCTCAATCCCAAGCGGTGGACGGCGATATGCGTGGCGCCATCGATTCTGGCGTTGCTTACATCGAACGCCAAATTCTGAAAAACAAAACACGTCTGGCCAAGCGTCTGCGCAGCGAAGGCTTCCCCTCTGTGGTGGAAGATGTGTCCTTTGCTGTCAAAGAGGAAGCTGAGTTTGACATCGTGCGTACCAAGCACGTGCCAGTCAAACCCATGACTGCCGAGGAAGCCATTTTGCAAATGAATCTCATTGGGCATGGCTTTTTCATCTTCCGCAACGCCAGCGACAATGCCGTCTCCATTGTCTACCGTCGTAACAACGGTGGCTATGGGCTGATTTTGGCTGACGATATGGAATAATTCTTTCATTTCTCAACCCCTGATGGCAACGCCATCAGGGGTTGTTTTCTTGTTTTGCAGACATCATTCGACAACTTTCGACAAACTTCTTGTGTTTTTTTCTGTTTTTTGATATGCTGAGAAGGATGGAACAGATTGCCATGGGTTTTTCGTGGTCAAATAGCCATCCTATCAAAGAAGCAGGCAGATGATGGCTGTGAGAAGTGAGGACGTCGTTGTGGATAAAGATCAAAAGGATTTGTTTGATTTTGCATATAATTTGTCAGGTACATTGCGCCGCCAATTGAGCGAGCTCTACAGTGCCAGCCATACCTTGTTAGACGGGGAAAAACGAGAAGACGACCCCATCTTAGATGGGAAGGCGGCAGCCTTTGACAAGCAATATTTCGCCATGGTGCGCCTGATGGAGAATCTCTCAGATGTGCGCTATTTGGACATGGGCGCATTGCTCCCCTTGCAATATGGGGATTTGGTGACGCTGGTGGGAGATGTTTGCCAGAAAAGCCAGTCGGCGTCTGGACGCACCATTGTTTTTCGTTGTCCAGAGGCCAAGGTGGTGTGGGGCATGAATGTCAAAGGGATAGAGCGGGCGCTTTACCATTTGCTTTCTAACAGTTTGAAATTCAGCCAAGATGCCGTGGAGGTACACCTTTCACAACAACAAGGACAGGTGGTGCTGTCGGTGACAGACAGTGGCTGTGGTATGGATGAAAAAGCCGTGGCCGCCGCGTTGGCACTGCCAAAACCCACAGATGTATACACGGCTGTCAATGGTGGTTTTGGATTGGGCTTGCCCATTGTGCAGGCCATTGCCGCCCACCATGGTGGCACCATGACCATAGACAGCCAAAGAGGCAAAGGCACCACAGTGCAATTATATTTGCCTAAAACAGACCGTAGTAAAATTTGCGTTGGTGATGTGGAAGCCATGCCATATATCACCAAATCAGGCTTTAATCCCACGCTGATACAGTTGGCAGATGCACTGCCATCAGAGGCGTTTTGCTTGCGCAATCAAGGGTGAGCCATCAAAGGAGATTGCATGAACCAAAAAATTGTATATGTAGCCATGAGTGGTGGGGTGGACAGCTCTGCCGCCGTGGTGTTGTTATTGCGCCAAGGGTATGAGGTGCGTGGCGTGACGCTGAAGCTACACCAATACCGTGACCGTCCCGGTCTTTGTGGCTCAACAGAAGATATTGAAGCCGCCAAGGCGGTGGCAGCGTCCATGGGTATAGAGCACACGGTGCTGGATTACACCAAGGAATTCCAAGCCAATGTGATGGATAAATTTGTGGCCGAATACGAAAAGGGAAACACCCCCAATCCCTGTATCGATTGTAACCGCACCATTAAATTTGGGGCGCTGATGGATTGGGCGCTTTCTCAAGGTGGGGATTATTTGGCAACAGGCCACTATGCCCATGTCTGCGAACAAGACGGGGTGTTCCAGCTTCGCCGAGGCAAAGACCACCGCAAAGACCAAAGCTATATGCTCTATCAATTGAACCAGTTCCAATTGTCCCACTTGCTGTTGCCTTTGTGGGATTATGAAAAGCCTGTCATTCGTGACATGGCGGCAGAGGCAGGGCTATCCAATGCCCAAAAGCCTGACAGTCAAGATATTTGCTTCGTGCCTGACGGAGATTACACCGCCTTTTTGCAGGAGTATGGTAAGTTGATGCTGGAAGAAGGGGACTTTGTAGATAAAACGGGCGCTGTGCTGGGTCGCCACAAGGGGCAGGCCTGTTACACCAAGGGTCAGCGCCGTGGATTGGGCGTTAGCGCTGCCACACCGTTGTATGTGGTGTCCAAGTGTGGCAATCAGGTGGTGTTGGGGTCTAATGAAGACTTATTTGCCACCACCTTACACGCTGGGAATCCATTCTGGACACAGGAACCCATGGTTCATGGCCGTGTGACGGCCAAAACCCGATATAGTCAAAATGAAGCGTTAGCCACGGTGGATTTGCTAGACGATGGCACCTTGCGTGTCGTCTTTGACAGTCCCCAACGAGCCATGACACCTGGGCAAGCTGTAGTGTTGTACCAAGGGGATGTGGTAATCGGTGGTGCCACCATTTTAGAAGGCTAATGGGTGAATTGTAAAGAAGCGAACTGTAATGGGTATAAGATCCCGTTTGGCAGTGTCAAACGGGGTCTTGTTATCGTTCGCTGGTGCACCAGCTGTCTTGGTAAATCAATTCATCTACGTCGTGACAATGTCCCAAAAGAACACCCCCTTTGGAAAAGTGATATGCACTCTAGTGTATGTAAATGGGGGGCACGAAGTCCATCGAAAAAAGAAATTTGAAAAAATATAAAAAAGATTGAAAAAAGTGTTGACAAAGTAGGGTCTCTATGGTATTCTATATCTTGCCCATAGATGCCGGTGTGGTGGAATGGTAGACACGGCGGACTTAAAATCCTCTGGCAGAAATGCCGTACCGGTTCGAGCCCGGTCACCGGTACCATACGGGTTTTTAAAGAAAAGTAAATATCGCGGGGTAGAGCAGTTGGTAGCTCGTCGGGCTCATAAACTAAGTAGTCACCACTGCGTTATCTTTATAATTACAAAGCACTTACAATTTTATATCGCGGGGTAGAGCAGTTGGTAGCTCGTCGGGCTCATAACCCGGAGGTCGCAGGTTCGAGTCCTGTCCCCGCAACCATAAAGCACTGAAAACGTATGTTTTTGGTGCTTTTTCTTTTGTTTTTGCAACTTTTTGATTGTTTTTGAAATTTGCAACTGTTCCAGCCCGACGAGTCTATTTGGGTTATTTTCCCTATTTTGAATTTTTGTTTCATCTGTGTCCCTCCTTTTTATTGAATTGCTTAGGTTTTTCTAGATTTTCAAATTTGCAACTGATTTGCTACCGCACCTAGTTTGCAATTTTTCGTTTCTATGTAGTTGATAAGGGCAACTCTATATCGGCAAATTTCATCCGTTTTTTGGTGCCATTGAGTGATGGTGCTGTAACAACCGCTTGGACATCCAAAAAATTTGTGATGCCTGTGATGGCATCTCGTTCCACTTCGATGTTACCGTGGGTATAAATTTGGGTGGTTTGAATGGATGCGTGACCAAGAATGTTTTTGATGGTTACCAGAGGGACGTTTTCATCTACCAGCCGTGTGGCAAACGTGTGTCGTAGGGCGTGGGGATTAACTTTTTTCATCTGGCATCGCTTCGATACAGCATTTAAACGGATTTCAAAACTCTTAGGGTCAAGGTGTGTCCCCTTTTTAGAGGGGAATAGCAAGTCTAAAGGATTTGGCCAGCCTGACTGCTTTAAGAAAAATACATGGCGCACCACCAAATCGCAGAGGGCATCCGACATGGGGATTTCTCTACAGGAAGTTTTGGTTTTGGGTGTGTTCTGGATGATGAGCTGTGTTTTATTCTTTGGCTTGAAATTCAAAATTTCAATATTGGGGTTATCAAAGGATATGGCATCTGTCCGCACTCGTGTGAGATTACGTTCCACTGTGAAACTTTGCTTGCTAAGATTAAGATCGGTAATGCGGAGGGAGAGCAATTCCCCAATGCGCAACCCTGTGAACAAACTGAACAAAATGGCCACTCGTTGGGTTTCCATCATCACCTCTTGGATGAAGATTTGCATTTCCTCTGGCGCTAGCACCCGTCTGGGTGCCGTGACCACCTCTGGCCGCTTGGTGTCCTCTGTGGGATTGCATTCTAGCTTGTACCGCTTTTTGGCATAGGAGAAGAAGTCTTTTAACAGCATATGATGGTTGCGAATGGTCTTGGCGGATAAGCCTCCACTACGACCGTCTAAGCGAGCACCATTCTTTTGCTTCATCTGGTAGTAGAACTGCACTTCATCTGAGGTGATGTCACGTAGATCCATTCCCCCAAAGTGGGGGCAAAGATGGATTCTAAAGGTGTCCAGATAACTGCCATAGGTAGTAGGCTTTGTGGCTGGGGGTGCTTTGTAAAGTTGTATCCAATCCATGAAGGCATCTGTAAATAGCACTACAGGGGGCTTGAGAGCCTCTTGCAGGCGCTGTTGTTGATCTTCTTGTGCCATGGTCTTCTGTAATTCTAGGCTTTTTAAGTAAGCGTCTTTACGCTCTAAGCAGACAGTTTTGGTTGCTCCTACAAAAGACTTTCTGTGAAGCGTACCATCGTCTTTGCGCCCCAGACTGAATTGATAAATCCAGCCGTTTCCTTGCTTGTAGAATGTGCCTTCTCCGTTGGCACGCTTTTTCTTTGTTTTGCTTGTTGCTCTGGGCATAGTAAAACCTCCTTAGTGTGGTAAAAATTGTTGTCTAAGAAGATTTTCACTTAATTGGTGGCGGTGTCCCCTCTTGATTGAGCCATGTGAAAAAGCTATCCCGTGGAATACGATAACTATTGCCAATTCTCCGAACAGGGAAAGCTTTGCTGTGAATCAGCGCATAAGCGCCATTGATGCCAATGTTCAAAATCTGCTGGACGTCTTTGACGGTTAAAGTTTCTGGATAATTTGTTCCCATGACAGCCTCCTTTGTGGGACGGCCACCGCAAGGTGTATCAACTTGTCAAGGTACAGGTAACTCGTATAATATTGTACAGTAGTCCTGCAACCTTGACAAGTAGCATATAGCCCTTTCAGTGGCTTTATTTTTTCTTCCGTTTATCTTCGTTGATTTCCTGCCAAATATAAAAGGATAGACAGCCAAACTCAAGTGAGTGTCGGCTGTCTATCCTTTTTTGGTAGCTTAATTATAGCATAAGAGAAATTGCATTTGCAAGTGACAAGTGATTGCATTATTGTTGCAAATTCATGTACAAGTCATTGCAAAGCAGATGCACGGTGAATAAAATGGGTTTACAGGATTCTTATTTGGTAAACGCATACATGGCTACCAGCTCGTCAATAGCGGCTTCTTTTAATTTGCGAGCTGTGCGATAGGCAAGACCTAGTGTGTCTGTGATTTCATCCCAGGTTTTCCGTTCAAAGAAGAACAGAGTGATGATGGCCTGATGACGGTCTTCCAATAAGGATACACAATGATGTAGCTTATTCACTTGATATTCCAGCGCATAGAGACGAGAGGAAATATCATCCAGTGCTTCATGCTCTATTTTGTGGGCGGCTTCTTGGTAGTTCATAGCAATGAACATGGTTTTATTGGAAATGTGGCTAGGCATACGAACAGATTCCCCATCTCCGTGGCTGAAGGTCAGCGATTCAATGAGGGCATTGGTATCAATCTGCTGAGGATGTTCTAGCTCGTAGCGCAGTAGTGCAATTTTTTTCTTGGTGCTGGGATATGCGCCTAATAAATCGAGGACCTCTTTTTTGATAGTTTCGTACATAATTACTCCTTCTGGGGCAGGTAGAATCCATATAGAAGCCAGATTTATCTCCTGACCCTATACAATTTAATATTCCAGCTTCTAAGTATGTATGTTGAAACTAAGGGTAATCTGTCAGATGGTTAAATTATTGAGTTATTATGTATACAGCACCAGAAACAACCAACAGACAGTTATTATATATCTAATGGACAGTTTATATATTGACCATTAGGCAATATAATTTTACTAATAGAAAGAGGTGATGTTCTTGGTTGTAGATCAAAATGCCTTTATTGATAAATTATATGTAAAATATTATAGTCAACTTTTAAGATATACGCTTATTCATTTGCGCAATCCATCGCTGGCAGAAGAACTGGTACAGGATACATTTCACGATGCGAATATCAAGATTGACGCCCTTTCCACTCATGATAATCCAGGTGGTTGGTTGATGAGGACAGTGCAAAATAAAATCAATAACTATAATCGTGCCACTGTGCTTGATATGCAACGTTATGTATCATATCAAGAGGAGATCGCTTCTCAAGGAGCGACGGTGTTATCCGCCGAAGACCGTATGATTGAAAAAGAAAATTTACGGGAAATTGTGACACATATTCAACACACTTTGTCACCAGAAGATATATATTTCTTAACTCGTATTGCCTTTGATAAAGCATCTCATAAAGAGATGGCTATTGAATTAAATATATCTGTTTGGGCCAGCCAAAAGCGTTTGGAACGTATCCGAAAAAAGCTAGATAAAAATTTCCCTAGTGATTTTCGAAAAAAATAGAAAAAACCTGTCAGCTTATGAATCGTGCTGACATAGATAAGGTGAATGGGGGCAATTGTATGAGCGATATTCCGAATTCTCAAAAATATACATATCTCAATCACTTGAGCACAATGGAGCTTGAGGAAATACTGCGTGCTGATATAGACGCTCCATCTGGCAGTGATATAGATATGGTACTTTACATTATGGAGGTGATAGCACAGAGAGAAGGGCAAACAGAATCATTAGAAGTTCAGGCGTCCGCACAGAAGGCACGGCAGGAGTTTGAAACTTTGTATAATATCCCCGAAGGGGAAGGGCTCTCGTTATATCCTAGCGATGATGCGCCTAAGACTACTATGAAGCTTGAGTCGGAATTGGCCACAACAAAAACCACCCATCCAAACAATCATCGAACAATTCGCCGTTTATTGGTCATTGCTGCAATCATTGCTTGTCTATCAACCATGTTGGCACCCACCGCATTGGGATATCGAAGTTTCTTTGAAATGATAGGCCAGTGGAGTTCTGACGTATTTGGTTTTACCAGTGTGGATACAGAAACACAACTCGATACAGAGCTGACAAAAGAACCAACATCTGACGAGGAATCTGAAGGAAATTATTCTTTGGATTCGGCTAGTTATGAGGATTTTAAGGATGCCTTGGAAGATAATGACATTTCGGGTCGTATAGTCCCACCAATGTTGCCCGATGGGTTTGGCGAGGGATTATTGAATGTGGCAATATCGAATGATGATCATAGTCTACGAATTTTTGGGATTTATTATAACGAGAATAAATATATCTCACTCAATGTAATTGAGCGTTTGAGCTTAGATAGTGGCTATTACGAAAAAACAAATGTAGAAGTGATTGAATACAGTCATGATGGCGTTGTGTATTATATAATGGTCCCCCTGTCAAGACCACTTCCTCAAAATTTATCGTGAACACAACAACCTATTTTGCTTCCTGAGCCAAGCCTGGTTGTGGTTACCTCCAGGGTAGCCGCCCGAAGGGTTGCCTTGACCGACTGGGTCAGGCTGGTACAATGGGAAAGGCGAGGGGAACGGCCTCCGCCTACAACCCACGACCTCCCGTCGCCACCAGTCCTCAACCAGCCTGTGCCAGACTGTCAAGGTGGTTGGTTGGCGTTGTGAAGGCTGCCCCATACACGGCCTCTGGAGTCTGATTTCCCAGTGCTTGATGGGGTCTGAAGGTGTTGTACTGCTTGATATAATTTCCAATTCCACGGCGCAATACCCTAGGATTTTGATACTCGTTGAGGTAAATTTCCTCGGTTTTCAGGCTACGGAACCACCGCTCAATCATGATATTATCCGCCCAACGGGACTTACCATCCATGCTTTGGACAATGTGATTTGCCTTCAAAAACCCCTTATATTGGGAGCTTGTGAACTGACATCCTTGGTCAGAATTGAGAAAAGCGGGGGTGCCGTGGCTAGAAATTGCGCGCTGGACAGCGGCGATGACGTTATCTGTGTCCAGCGTATCGGACAGACTCCAGCCCACAATCAGACGGCTATACCAGTCGATAATCGCCGTCAAATACATGTGCCCGTGGTGCATTTTGATGTAAGTGATGTCGATTGACCACACTTGATTCGGGAACGAGACAACCTTATTTCTCAGCAAATATGGTACGATAGACTCTTTAAAGTTGCGTTTTGAGAGATTTGCCTTGGGATAGAGAGCATGAATTCCCATCTCGCACATCAGTCGCCTAACCAGCTTGCGACCCACAAAAATCTGGTCGGTGGCCAGCTTGGTCACCAGCTTTCGAGAGCCGATGTAGGGCATTTGGGTGTGCCAGTAGTCGATGCGTGCCATGATGTGCTCCCGCCAGCGCTTGGCCTCCTGGTCGACCTCCACAGGCTGGTAGTAGACCTGCCCTCGGGGCAGACCCAGCAGCTCACATTGACGGCGGATGGACAGGTCTGCGTCAGTCCTGAGGGAACTTGGGGACGGGGATGCCGCAGTCCCGAAAGGCACCCTGAATAAAGTCTCGCTCCAGTGTCAATTGGCCGATGGTGCGGAGCATCTGCTCCTTCTCTTTTTTCAGGGCAACCTCCTTCCGATGTGCTTCTTTGACCTGCTTTTTCTCATCGAAAACCTGACTGGCATTGGATATAAATTCCTTCTTCCAGTTGCGAATCATGTTGGGATTAACCCCCTGCTCGGCAGCGATAACGTTTAATTCCTTCTCACCCTGGAGGACTTCTAGGACGATCTTGGCCTTATATTCGGCGCTGTAACTGCTTCGTGGCATGATATGTTCTCCTCTCGTTTATCGTTTTTGATATTGTATCACGTTCACGATAATTTTTCGAGTGCTGGTTTGGTTTCTAGGGTCCATTATATTATTTATATGAAAATACAGATCACTTAAGTGTCACATGGTATACAAGTACTTATGAGTGTAGTATTTTTACCAATGTAAATGAAGCTGTATTGTTGCAGATGATTGACTCTATATAATAAGGTGATTTTATGTATAAGCGTATTATTTCGTCAGTATTGGTCCTTTTTCTTACTTGCTCATTGATTACTCCAACTGCTTTTGCTATTGATACAAGAGCTAGTTTGCAAATTTCTTATTATGAAACAGATGTTACTGCTGGGACTAACGGAAAGATTGATTGTGAATACCACATAATCTCAGTCCCTCAGGCTGATATACTTGGTGCAGAGAATATCTCTATATACATTCTTATAAATAACCATTGGGTTCTTAGTAAGGACTATGATAGATTTGATGCAGGTATGACAATAAATAACTACCCAACATATGATAACACAATTACTTACTACGGTACCACAGGTATGGATTACAAAGTGGTAATCACCGTCTTTGCAGAAGATGCAGACGGTTATGATTCCAGAACGCAGACACATTATGTGACTGCTAAATAATAAAACAAAGCAATTGTGTGCGATGATTTGAAGTCGCACACAATTGCTTTTGTCTTTAAAAAATTAAAATTAGATTGTTACAAAAACTGCTAAGAAGTGTTCTATATTATAAGAGGGAAAACATTTGACAGTATAATCCAGAAATAAAGGGGGCTTAGCACATATGTAATTTTCAACAAAAAATATTGTAATCATTTGTGTGCTCTCAAAATAATATGAAGGAGCAATGTATATGATGAAAAAGGCTTTGCTTTTATTACTGGTGATAGTAAATTGTTTAGGTATGGGGATTCCCGTTGCTGCCCATGTAGACCTGACTACAGAAAAAGGTGCTTTGCTTCAGGTATACACACAACAAGAACTAGAAAGTACAGTGTTCACAATGGATAAGTTTCACCAAGCTTGGTCGGAGGATGAACTAAGACTATTTTTAATGGCAGATAAAGCACAACAGGAACCATCTACATATGAATTTATGTCATATGACATCAGTGACAGCGAACTGCAGGATGTATATTCTGCAATGGAAGTATTGGCTGCTACATCGCCTGGACTTGCGTACTATTTCAGCCTTGTTTATTGGCGCTATAGGGAAGATTCGTATTATGGTGCCTATAAATGCTAATATAAAAGTGAGCCACCTAGCCCCCTTTCGCTCATGAAAATTTGAGCCACTTGAAATAACCCTGTATACTAGCAGTAAGCTAGGAACGGGGGAAAATAAAGGTGGTAATCACAGTGAACATTTACAAAGAAGTGCGACAATTACGCCAGCAGGGGCGTAGCCAGCGGAGCATTGCAGTCCAACTGGGCATCTCTCGCAATACGGTGAAAAAGTACTGGGAGGGTGAAGCCGTGCCGTGGGTGCGCAAGGAGTATCAGCGCCCAACCAGCGTGCTCACGGAGGGCGTAAAGAACTTCATCCAGCAATGCTTGGATGAGGATGAGGAAAATCGTCTCAAGAAGCAATCTCACACCGCCAAGCGGATCTACGACCGTCTAGTGGAAGAGCAGAGTTTTACAGGTGGCGAATCCACCGTGCGACGCTATGTCCAAGAACTGCGTGGCAGTACGCCTGAGGCCTTCGTGCCACTGGCCTTTGACCCTGGGGATGCAGTGCAAGTGGACTGGGGTGAGGCAACCATTCGGTTGGCTGATGTGAAAACGAAAGTCAATATTTTCTGCGCACGCCTTTGCTACAGCGACGCCCCATTTGTGGTGGCCTACCGCAGACAAAACAGCGAGAGCTTTTTAGAGGCACAGGTGCGCACCTTTGACTACTTCGGCGGCGCGCCACGGCGTGTCATCTTTGACAACGCCAAAATTGCCGTAAAAGACGGATTTGGCGCCCACGCCAAAACGCAGGACAGCTATGCTATGTTGGCAGCGCACTACGGTTTTGAGACTGTATTCTGCAATCCTGCCTCTGGCAATGAAAAAGGGCTAGTAGAGGGTTTGGTAGGCTTCTCACGACGCAATTTCTGCGTGCCACTACCCAAAGTGGACAGCATGGACGAGCTGAACGATTTGCTACAAAAGCGTTGTGAACAGTACCTAAAACACACCATTCGTGGCAAAAACGGCACTGTTAGGGAAGAATTCGAAGTGGAAAAAGCTGCACTCAATCCCTTGCCCATCTACCGTTTTGACCCTGCCAAACGTGCCCACGGGCGAGTAGACCGATTTAGTACCGTGCGCTTCGACACCAATAACTATTCCGTGCCTGTGACCTATTGTGGCAAAGAAGTGACGGTAAAAGCACTGCCTGAACAGGTGGAAATCTACAGCCAAAACAAGCTGATTGCCACCCATCCACGCTGCCTTGGGCACAAGCAAAACGTGTATGATTTACAGCATTACTTGCCGCTTTTGGAACGAAAAGGCCGTGCTATCTTCCAAGCAAAGCCAGTGCGTGACACCGTTCCACCAGTGTTTTTAGCGTGGTTGCAGAAGCAAAATTTGAAGCCAAAACAGATTGTGGAATTGCTATATCGCTGTCTTGATGAGGGGTTTGACACCGTGATGCAAGGCGTCTCCGTGGTCACGCCACCGCCCCCTA
This sequence comes from Bengtsoniella intestinalis, assembly GCF_039719005.1. Lineage (GTDB taxonomy): Bacteria > Bacillota > Clostridia > Oscillospirales > Oscillospiraceae > Oscillibacter > Oscillibacter intestinalis. Next base: position 2,911,445 of record NZ_CP133584.1, read on the forward strand.
AAATTGCAGACACTGTGGTTGTCCAAAACGTGAATTTGGCAGGCTATGACGTTCTTTTTGGAGGTGTGAGAGTATGAATGTGACGGAGGAACAGGTGAAATTATACGCAAAGCAGCTGCGTCTGCCTATGTTTGCTGACTACCAGCAAGTGCTCAGACAGGTGGATTCCAGTGCCACTTTTGCTGATTTACTATTGGAATTGATGCAGGCCGAATTGGCTTCTAGGCAAGAAAATCAAATGAAAAAGCGGCTTAAAGCGGCAAATTTTCCGTATTTGAAAACATTGGACGAGTTTGATATGACCCAACTCAACGAAGCGGTTTCGCCAATATTTTTGCAGGAACTAGCCTCCTGTGATTTTGTGAACAGACGGCAAAACGTGGTGATGATTGGCAATCCCGGCCGAGGCAAGACCCACTTGTCCATTGCACTGGGGCTGAAGGCCTGCTACGCGGGCCACAGCGTTCTGTTTAAGAACGCCGCAACACTCTCTACGGAGCTGTGTGAGGCCCGAGACAACTACTCTTTGGGCAAGTTGGAGCGCAATCTAGCCCGTGCTGATTTGCTCATCTTGGACGAGCTGAGTTACCTCAGCTTTAACCGCCACCAATCTGAACTGCTGTTTAAAGTCATCTCTGACCGTAGCGAGAAACGCAGTACCATTGTGACAACGAATCTGCCGTTCTCCAGATGGCCAGAGCTATTTGAAAACACCACCATGGTGGCGGCTCTCATTGACAGGCTGACCTTCCAGTCCCATGTGCTTGATATGAATGGTGATTCTTTTCGTTTGAAGCAGACCCTGGCAATGGCTGAATATTCGTGAGCGAGTGGCTCACTTTTTCATGAGCGCAAGTGGCTCACTTTTTCATGAGCGAGCGGCTCACTTTTTGGTTGACGTTTATATGGTGCCAATACAATTTCACTTACATTAGTGCCTACCGAGGTGACTGAAAATAATCGGGATAGAGAAGTGACGCTGGCATCCTGGACTTTGGTCAAAGCAATGTGCCAAGACAGCCCTCATTGGTATAACGAAGGTAGCTTGCAGCAGCAGTATGATTGTCACGCTTTGGGAGAGGCTCTTGGGCAGGATGTTGGAGATTGGGATTTAGAGCCAATTCGTAAAGATACTGGATTGATTCAATTTGCTGTAAATAGATGCAATCCTGAAGGTGAACCTGTACTAAATCCAAACGGATAAGGAGATAGCATGAATGTGCTAAAAAAGATTCTGATTTTAGTGGTGCTATGTGCAATTATGTTGATATCTGTATCAGCTAAAGATGACATATCAGATAGACTAGAATCTATACAAGGGATCCATAGTGAGTATTTCTTAGATGAATTAAATGGAACATATTATATCTATTTTGGTCGCCCAACTTGTACAGAATGTATTGCCTTTGAAAATGTTCTGCAAGAATATTTAGTCGGGAAAAAGATTACTATCCATTATTACAATACACAGTATTGGAAAGATGAAGATCAAAATTACGAGCATGTACTCGCACTCTACGATATTCAGTATGTGCCTTTGCTTGTGAAAATAGTCAATGGGGAAGAAGTCAGTCGCTTTAGTTATCAGATTGAGGATAATCCTTCTTATGTAAATACAAAGCTTGATGAACTATTTTTGCCTATATCTGATAAAACGCTCTCTGTTTCGACGGAAGATGGGCATCCTTTGCAATTTGCAGATAAATTGTTGGCTGTTACATTTTTTGCTTTAATTTTTAATCTGACTGTCCTGCTATGTTGGCGAGTAAAAAAGAAAAACATTGAAACCAGAACACTTTTTCTATGTGCAGTAAATGCCACATGGATTGGGTTGCTACATATTATGATTTCAAGCTTCTCTTTTTCGTACACACTGTATTACGATGCAATACCAGACTCAAGTTTTCTGGGCATCCTTGGTAGGAAAACTTGGCTGGTAATTACACCGATTATCTATTGTTTTATTATTTATCTGTGTGGATATCTTATTTCTAAAAATAAGGAAAGCTAATGGAGTGGGCTACGATTCGTTAAGAATCGTAGCCCACACTACATTTAATCACGCCACCGATCGAAATCGTAGGCTTCTTGCTCGTAGGGAGAGTTCTTCCCCAAGATTCGCAAGGAGCTGAATTCGTCGTCTAAGTCGGTCAACTCCCGACGGAGGATGTCTTCGTAGTGACGCTTCTTTTCTTCTAATGCTACAATCCGCAATGCCCAGCGTTCTAAAACGATGGGGGAACGGCTATCCGTATCAATGAAATAGGCGGCTCTTTCTTGGTATTCGGCAATTTCTTTTTTCACAGCAGAATAAAACTCTTGGGTCATTTTGTTCCGTTGCTTATCGTCGTTGACGATGTAAAAGCTATTGACGCTCAAGGGAGTACCGCATTGTCCAGCCTCGCTCACTGCTTCAATGAAAGTTTCAAAAGCATCTACCTTGTGCATAAATTGACGTGGCACAAAGTAGAGATAGCCATTGCCACTCATTTTGATGGCCTCTACAGAGCGAATAAAGCTCTGGCAGATGGTTTCCAACTGTTTACGGTTGGCAGAGTGCAGATGCAGTTCAAACCGAGCTGCTGCTTTTGCACACAAGGCTCCAGCGTCAACGGCTTCGTCATAAACCAGATTGTCATAGCCGAATTGATTGCCAGTCTTATCGAAATACAAATTTGCCAGCTTGCTGTAGGAATTGGTTTTGACGCCAACAGCTTCTTTCACCAACTCACGAGAGAAGGCATCGGTGGTACGCTTATTATCACGGCAGTATACTTGGTATACCTGCCCAGCGGTGACAATCCGTTCTTTGAGCTCCCCTGTAGCGGAACGAAATGCGTCGGAAACACTTTCCCGACTGCCACCAGCGTATGCAATGTCAATGGTCTGGCAAAGCTCTGCCATTGCCTCTTTGTCCACTAGAATGCTGGATAAAGAAAAGTAGAGAAATTTCCCCAGCACTTGTTCGCTCTGCTGGGATGAGCCTACGATGTTATTGAAGTCAATGTGTTCCATAATAGTTCTCCTTTTAACCTTGAGTTACACAGCTCAAGAAATAATCATCCACGCCTTTATAGGCTGGATTCCATGTGTATTTTTTGTATTGAATGCCTTTGATTTTTTGTACTTCTTTGCGCATTTTCAAAACAGCATTACGAACCTGTGGGTTGGTCATCTGGTCTGTGTCCATGGCTTCTACCACTTCCGTAACCCCCAATTTCCGTACGGTGTCTTTCAGCCCATTTAGAGCATTGACACCACCGATGCAAACGAAAAGCGAGTCACCAGATAGAAAACTGGCGGCATCCCCTTTTAGTGGCCCTTCTGTGAGAAAAGCCCGTTTGCTTTGGGTGTTGCCTGTGACGTGAACCCATGAATAGCTACGGGTGCCGTTGATGAAATTGGGGTCACGGCTAGAGAGCCAGCGATACTTCCGATTGGGCTGGCTGGCATCGTCTAAGCGGATTTTCAACCCCTGTATCAAACCATCTTGGTCACGGACGGGAATGAGAAAGCCTTTTGGCCCTGCCAATGTCCAAGTGTTATTTTGCATGTAAAACCCTGGGATACCCAAAAGGTCATGGCGCATCCCTAGCAGGTGGGCTAGTAGCCGTCGTTGCTCTGGGGTTTCTGGCATACTGCGATACTGATTTTGAACAATGCGCTGTTCTGACAGCCCCCGTCCCAGAAGATTGTCGCCATGTTTATCCGATAGTGTCAAATGTGACAGCATATCGTTATAAACTTGGTGGCGATCTATCAAGGGGCGGGGCTGTCTCTCTGTGTGTTGGGCCGTTGGTTGCACAGGCATAGGATATACATTGCCCCCTTGCTTCAACGTCCGAAAGGCTTCACCGTTGGTCATGTCGTGAATTTTGGCATACAGCGACACGCTGTTGCCATGGCTGTCACAAAGGACACAACGGTATTGGTCTGTACTGGTGTTGAGGGATAAGTGATACTTCCCTGGGCCACGGTCACCGCAAAAGGGGCAGCTGGCCTCGACCTCAGAGCGCCGAAGCGTTCGAGTGTCGAGGACAAGCCCACACCGCCGTGCCACGTCCACAATGGGAATTTTCTCGTATGATTTGGCCAGCGGTCTCACCCCTTTGCCTTATGCTGCCATCGACTGGCTTTGTGTGGGCTGGGAGCCCTGCACATTGAGCATAGCGTGGGGGATGCACTTTGCCATGATGATTTGTCCTGTGGGGCGTACATTTGCCAAATCCTCCACCGATTCCATGTTGTCTATAAAGACAGGATAATTCCGTCCGGTGAGCTTTTTCACTAGCTCAGACACTTCCATCCCAGCCCGAATTTTTTCAGACAGAGAGAGGCGGTCATACCGTCTACCATTGTAGGTAAAGCGGAAGGTGTCCTTCACTTCTCCAGTGGTTTTCACCACATCATAGAGGGAGATTGCCACACGATTGAGCCGAAGGGAGGCAAAAGTCAACTCTGCCTTTTTGGAGAGATAGAGTGCAATATCCGCTATCAGCCCTTTTTTGGCTTTGATAGTATCATTGGCCGCTTTCATCTGTCCGTCAAAATCAGGAATGGATTGTTGCACCATATGATCCATGGCAGTCAGTTCGCTTTGCAACTGTTGGCGTTGGTTGCGCAATTCTTCCAACCGTTGATAGTCTTGGACGGAGAGATTGCCATAGTCCAGTGTAGCGGTGATGCTTTGGATTTGGCCTCGCAACTGCTCTAATAAGTTGGTATCGGTTTGGTCTTCTAGCTGTGCAATTTGTTGTTGCAGACGTAGGATTTCATCTTCCATGGCAGTTACATCTTGCCTTTGAAATTCATGGAACGCCGCTTTGCTCTTGTTGTCCATCTCTTGAATTTCAAGCAATTGCCGACGTCGCTCTTGACCTTGTGCCATGATTTGTCCTAATACTCCTTGGAAGGTTTCCTGCACTTGGGATAGACTTTCTTCGGTGATAGAGCGATGGCAGGTGGGGCAAGGGCTTCCGCTGGCCAGTTCTTTGGCAAGGGAAACTTCCTTATGATATTGCTGTCCCAACTGTTGCACCAAAAGCTGTGTTTGCGCCAGACTGTCTGTGAATTGGGATACATAGACTTCGCTTTGTCGCTGTGTCATCCGTTGGCGAAGGTGGTTGATTTCACTGTGGAGCAAGGCTGTGCCATTACCCCCACCGTCTTTCACCGCCTCATTGTATCGTTGGCTTAAATCCACCACCTGTTGATGAAGTGCTTGGAGATCAAGTCCTTCAAACTGCATGACTTCCAAAGTGGCGATTTCCTGTGACAAGTGCTCCAGTAACTGCTTTTTTTCTGCCTGACTATTGCCGAGACTGTCTGCTTGTTGATTGGACAAGTCCTTTTGACCTGTTAGGTAAATGATGGATTCTTCCGAAGTGCGGATTTCTTCCCGCAAGGTTTTCAGATAGGATTCGGGAGAATTGAACTCCACTTCTGACAAAACCTTCTGGGTTTGTTGGTTCAGCTCTGCCATAATTTGCTCGTGGGGAATGGTCGGCAAATAGCGACGCAAAAGGTCTTTTCCGTTGTTCCCCAATTCCTCGATGAAATAGAGGGGGTTGAGGATAGACCAATGTCATTAAGTTAAGCTATTGAAACGCAAGAACAGCTAATAAAAAATCATCGGAATCTAAAAATGCGCAGGACAAGCAAGCAGATTTTTCAATCTGCTTGCTTGTCCTTATAACGTGGCATTACGCCAAGCGATAGAAAAAAGAGGTGTCGGTTCTGGGGTTCGTGTTGCGTCGCTTGCGTGGGTTTGAGGGCAAATTTCGCATGGGTGTTAGGTTTTTTGCGATGCAGGCTTCAACTTCGGCGACGGGTACATTCTTCCCAAAGAATTTACGACAAATTTGAGTGGCAACAGCGAAATTTATTTGATAAACCCGCTTTCTGGTAACTTTTTTTACAGCAATGCACGAGGTTATCAACTGTGTAAAATTGTATATAATCAACTTGGCGAAGATTTCTTGAAGAAGAAGCTTCGTCTTTTTGCTGTGAAAATACAGCAATCCGACGGTGAATTTCAAAGAGCGGAAGGACGTTTCGATACCCCATCGCTTGGCGTACAAATCCTTGAGGGCAGCAGAATCAAATTCACTTTTATCCAAATTTGTGGCAACCGTTTCGTAAGAATTTTCAGAAAGTTTAAAGCAAACGAGGCGAATATGTAACGGATATGGCTCGATTTTTTCATTTTTCTTTGTTTTGCAGGGTAAAAAATCAAATGGTGAACTATGGGCGATAAATTTCAGGTTTTGATTTTTGGCTTGCGCTGTTTGCTTGCGTGAAATGTGTAGCGTCAGTGAAACGTCAAACTCCTCACCAACAGGCAAAGATAATCCGTGACAAATACCGTTGCGTGAAGCAGAATCCTTCACTCTGACAAGGAATTTTTGCCCTCTTTCTTGCACATGAGCGAAATTATTGTACGATTCGTAGCCTCTATCAGCAATGTAAATGGTGGGTACTTTTGATTGATTACGTGCCACCATGGTGGCAAAGGCCTTGTTTTCACCCTTTTCAACCGTTGCATCCACGTAGGTTTTGCGCAAAATATCGTACATGGCGTTGAGGTGCAAAAGGTTAAAAGGCTTGGAGTCATTGGCCTTTTGATGGTAAGAATCCACTTCCTTTGGGTTGGTGGGAACGTGCAAACTAGAGCCATCCACAGCCAAAAGGCGGTAGCCACGGTGGGTGATGGGTTGGTTTGTTTCGGCAACAAATTGGTGGAATAAATCCTCGAAGGCAGTTGATTTGATTTTGTTTCGTTGTTGCACAAAAGCGGATACTGTAGGTGAGGATGAATGTATGCCGAATTGTTCGGATAATTCCCCATATAGTGTTTTTCCTGTGAGAGATAAGGTTGTTTCAATTACTTTTTCAAATGGTAACTTCCTATTTCGGGTGAAGTCTTTTTCTGGATTTTCAGCATATTTTACAGCGTTTTGCGAAAGGGCTTTTATGGATTTTTTTAGTGTTCTTTTTATGTTTTTTGTTGTGAATGTCATGTGTGCATCTCCTTTGTTATCAGCGTTATGCTCAATAACAAGGGTCGCCTTCATTGACTTTGGTCAATGAAGGCGACCGCACATTTTTTTGTAATTGTCAAGCTTTTTTTAAAAGGTTCTGGGTGTTTTTCTTGTAGCACCCAGGCTTATCTTAATGACATTGGAGGATAGACAGCACCACTTCTTTTTCGCCAAACAGTTGAAAAAGTGTGGATTGGGTGGTGTCTTCCCCGTCCAGAGTGATAAACATACGGCTTTTTCTGCGACTGCGATTGAGAATGTGCACATTGCCATCCTCCGTCATAAAACGAAGGGAGATGTGCAAGTCTTGGTTATCATCACAATGGAGGCGGTCAATGGAACGCTCCCCGAAGAAGGGTAGCCCAGTGATGGCAAAGGCGATGGCATCTGCAATGCTGGATTTGCCTCTACCGTTGCCACCTGTGATGATGGTGGGATTGCCAAAGGTAAAAGTGGTTGCTTCATTGTAGGATTTGAACCCAGATAGGGTTAAATCTAGGATGTGAAATGCAGAAATCTTGTCCATAAAGTCCCTTTCTCTATGCTGCACTTTGAGGCATAGGGTTTAAAATTTGATACCGCTCTAAAACGTGGAATACCACATTACCTCGTGTTTCTGTTCGATAGCCCACACCCACCAAGGAGGTGCCAGGGGCTACGTTTGGCATGGGGCCATGAAAGTATACAAAAAGCTTTTGTCCTTGTGGATTGGTCAGCTCCAAAGCGTTGCTGATACCATGTCCTTCTTGTTGGGTTTGCATATCTGTGACCATAAATTCATAAGCAGGTGCTTGTTGCTTGCCCTTTGGCAAAGGCTTGCCCTGAAATTGAGGGGGCGGCCATCCAGCATTTTGTTGCATGGGCGGTTGATTTTGGGGTGACAGTTGTGGTTGCATGGGCGGCTGATTTTGGGGCGGTTGATACTGTCTGGCCTGTTGTGACTGACTTTCTCGTGGCGGTTGCTGTGGTTGTAGATTTGGTTGTTGTAGTTGCGCAGGTTGCATTTGGGACGTTAGCTGGGCTTCAATGCCAGTGGGTCTGGTATGGGTCAAGCCTAGCTTTTTGAGCATTTCTAAATATTTCTTGTTTAGATTGCTACGCTCAGAGTCACGAATGACGCAACTTCGTCCCTTTTGCTCCACAGACACCCATACGGTGTCCATACTATACAGGGTGCGACCAATGCCCCACTGGACTGCGGCTCGCTTCATACTATCCGACAGCCCTCCTTTGACGGGCTCAATATCAGAATTTTCAGCACCGTCCCACTTGGTAATCCAGCCGTGCTGTTCATAGCGAATGGAAAGACCACACAGTTGACTGGATTTATCCTTGCTATTGTGCCAAGGTGTGAATTCATTCTTCCAATTTTCTGGGCCCACCACTTCATCCAATCGGTTTTGAATAGCTCGATTGGTGATGTAAGGCACGGCAAAGCCACCAGTTTTTTCTTTGTTGGTGCCTTGTACCCGCCATTCCAAGTCCTCTGGTGCAAAAGGCTTTGCTAAGGCCTCTGCGATTTCTTTTGGTGTTTTTGCTTCCATGGGCTATCTCCATTCTAAAAATTGCCCTAAAGTCTGCCCATTTTCAATTAAAATATGTTCATAGTAGTAGGCAGAGGGCTTGTCTTTCATATGCTCCAGCAAGTCACGATATTGCAGGTGCGGTTTGTTGTGCTTTTCCATAAATTGATGGTTGTTATTGGGTAAAGATAGGATGAATCCTGGCAGAGTAGTCAGTTGCTCCGATCGCTTATACACAGGTAATGGATTGTTTCCGAGACAAATACTGCCTTCTGTCCCCACATTGGAAAATGGGTAGTAATACAGTTTGGTATTTGATGTCAACACACCTTCTGGCACTACACAAAGTTTGCATTTGCGTACGCGCTGTTCTTTAGTGTCAAATTGAAATCCAAAAACCAATCTAGGTAACGGAAAATTTTCATACAAGGTACCTTCGTAGGTGATATCAGCACGTTGCCTTTGGTGGCTCAAAAAGTAATAACGGTATTGCTCACTCATATTGACAGCAATACAGTTTTCTGGTAGCAAGCCACTGAGGTAAATACCATCCTCCACATAACTATGGAGGAAACAGGATCTCAATTCTGCTGGATCAATATTTTTGCGACTGACAATGCCAAGTTTGTCAAGTTGCTCTACCACCATTTCTCCTCGTGGGGAGGAAATCAAAATTTTTGTGTCAAAGTCATCGCACATTATGCAGCCACCTCCCGTTCTGATTGACGTTCTGGGAATGGGATAACTGAGCACTGGGTGGTCATTAAAGTCTGGCGTAGCTGTTCCACTTCATAATGAAAAGCATCGTAAATTTCGAGCAGACCACAAATCACTTCACCGCTGATGACAAACTCATAGCCTGCAAAAAGCATCATGCGCTTGCGACCATGTTTTTCAAACTCCCATGTATAGCCATAGGCATAGCTGTTGTAGTTCATACCATTACGCATAGCAAGTTCCATGCGTTTTCTAAAAGGATTATCTTGTTGTGTGAGTTCCATTTTTTCTTCATATTGCAAGCAGAGCTCTGAAAATTCATCAATCACAGGGTCGAAGAATAGATAGGTGTAGCATTCTTCTCGTTCATCTTCTATGAGTCGAGTGTCATCGAAAATAAGAAAAATCGACTCCAGACCCAATTCAAAGAAAACATCCTCATCCAGTTCACTGTCTGCATACATAGAAAAAAGGCTTTCACCCATACCTCTATCGTGGAAACATTTGAGTATCCACAGGGCATTGATTGCTCCAGAATCATATTCAATCATGGCAATCCCTCAACAAAATTGGCACTGTCGCAAGGGAATAGGCGCTATGCGCACCATGGATGTGCCCAGTTGGGTAACTTGCCGACTGCGTGCAGACATATTGTCGCAATATTGCTCAAAAGCTGGTAAATCACTTTCTTCAAAAGCGTCAAAGTCGATGTTCCCCAAGAGCACAGGCTCCTTGTCTGAAGATGGTGACAGCAATAGGCTTGCAAGGTAGTGGTTCACGCCCTCTGGAGGAAGGCTATCCAATGGTTCAATATTGCTCAAATGGGTGGTCAGTAGTTCCAAATCAAAGCGCCTCATGTTTTATCCCCCTTATGCCCTAATGTCACGACGCACAAGGCATACTGGGCCATGTGGGACAGCACTTCTTTCATCATGTCTTCCTCAGCATAGGCATGTTGTTCTTTGACGAAATAAAATCCTGCATCTGGGAGAAGTTCCCCTGCAATCATGGCAAGATGCCAGAAAAGGTGACCTGAATGATGGTCTGGGTCTTTGACTTGGAATACATAACACTCTTGTTTGCCATCGTTTGTGGTTTCTTTCCCCACAGGAATGAGCGTGTCAGCAATGGCATCCATGTGCCGATCCATGATTTTTTCTTGCTTCTTTTTGGCTTTATCAAAGAAGCAGGCAAATTCCAGCGGATGCTTTGCGCCTAGAACAATGCCGAAGTTGCCAGGAACCAAACGGTCCCAAGCAATGACAGCAGGTTCAAAGGTGTCAAAGCGAGTGCCTTTGTGGGGTTGCAAAATCCCTTTTGCTTGTTGCCAGAGTTTTTGTTCGGTGGTATCACAAGAAGATACAGGCAGGACTAAAACCAAGGTTTGAGTTTTCATAGAAAATCCTTCTTTCTTAGTATTCATCGGGCAATAGCAAAGTGGTGGTAGAGCCATCCCCTTCGGTAATCACCCACATGGTTCCATGGTCATGGCGATAGGCCGACAGCAAGCGGTTGCCTGCTACCAGTGCTAATTCGTTTTCTCTTACATCATTGGTGGACAAATCCCCCCAGTCGCCTTGGCTGTGGCGGGTGATGGCACCTTCAATTTCTGCTTGGCTAAAGAGTTCTACAATGCTAGGGGTGGCAACAATGCGCCCTAGTTCAAATTTGGTGTTGAGCTGTAACATAACATTCTCCTTTACGCCAACGAGCGAAACCCCTCTGGGGTTAGCACGTTGAATATCATTTTGTTACTGATAATTTCTTTGATTTCACCGCCACTGGGTTTGCCTTTGGCGTTGTATTGAGGGTGTTCTTCTGTGCGTTTTACCTTGACAATCCGTCCTTTGATTATGTGGGGTGTCTCGCAATCCACCAAACCATTGATTAAGCCAGAGCCACCGATCAGCCCTACCTGCCCGATGGACAGGGGGAGAAGCGGCCTTTTTTGCTCTTGACTATGCTGGTGTTTACACATCATCTGCTGGAAACTATTGGACTGAGCCAACTGACGACTCAATTCTTTTTGATTAAATTGAGCTCCTTTGAAGGTGCTGACTTGCCGTGTGATGGTGGGTAAGTGATACCGTTCCATAGGCAATTGGGCGATTGCAGGGATGTTCTGAGGTGCATACCCTAGCTGATCCAATTGTTCCGCAAGTGCAATGTCTTCGCTCCGTGTTTTGCGCCGTCCCATGATGGCTACTTGCTTGAATTTCTTAAATTCATCGTCGGTAAATCGCCAAACAGTTACATCGGTAAAATTGTCGCTGATAACACGGCAAATATCTGGTGTCAGCCGATAATAAGGGATGATGTATACCAACAATCCACCAATGGTAAGATTGCGGTAGCTCTCCACTAAGAAGCGTTTTTCATGCCGTGTTCGATTCCCACCTTCTCCTAACACTGCAAGATAGGGTGGATTGAGAAACAGCAGATGAAAGGCATCATAGCTGACATGGCTGTGAAAAAAGCTCCCATAGCCGACTCGATATAGCCTGCTTTCTGCCTGCTGGCCACGGCTTTCGTCCAGTTCCACACCGTAGGTATGACAATCCTGCCCCTGCGCCAATTGGCTCAGGGCAAGACCGCATCCACAGCAGGGGTCTAGGTAGTTGGGCTCGACACCCTCTGGTACGGAAAAAGCTTCCTTGATATAGGCGATATTCTGTGGGCCGGTAGGGTAATAGCCAAGCTTGACATTGTTCATCAGGCGTCCAATGATGGCGGCATCGGTGGTCTGCCCTGGCTGTGGCAGTTTGTTTGCAAAGTCTATCATCACATTATACACAGGCTTGTAGGCGCTGGAGGACAGGGCGAACCCTGCCAGTCCACTACGCAAAGTTCCAGCCAATTGGGATAGACGGTATTCTTCCACCTCTTGTAAGCATCGTTGGGTGTCCCCCAAGACTTCTACCAAGGCATCTCTGTCTTTTTCTAAGGTGTGGTATAAATCTTTCGCCGTGGTAACATCTATGGCACGGTATTTCTCCACACGAGCCCGTCCAATGACCAACCCATGGATACCATCATCAATTTGTTGTCGTAGGCGATGAAGCTGTTCCAGCACATAGTAGCGTTGGGTTTCATTAGGCTGCATGGCGGCACCGCCCTTGATAATGGGAGAAGGTTGCCAATAATTGGGTGTAGTCTCCACCAGAGAGTGCATTTAAGGGCAACCACTGATTGAAACCGTGCTGTCCACCTTTTATCTGGGTGATGGTACGATAGAGCATCACATCATTGTGTAAATCAAATTGGCTCAAGGTAATCATCAACCCCTCATTGTCCCAAAGGCCATACAAAGACACTTCTCCAGAAGTTGCAATGCCAGCGGTATTGGAACGGACAATAAAATCGGTGAACGCCAAATCTTTGGCCATTCCACGGAGAAAGGCTTTCCCATGGCGGTGAAATTCCACCTTTGCTCCATTGGGTCCACACTCTTTTTCACCATAGATGTAGGATAGATTGCCCTCAAGCAGGGTGGCTAATTGTTTCATTTTGGCTTGTTGCGATTTGATAGACATGGTAAATTTCCTCCTTAAAATGGAAACAGTAAGGGTGCATGGTTGCTTCCTTACTGTTTCTTCTGGCGACTTAGGCCGCCTTTGTTTGGTTGTTTGTAGAAATCATTGTCGCCTTGGGCTGTGTCACCATTTTTTTGCCCACGCATCCTTTCAATTGAAAGGTGCTGTTGGGAGCCATGATACCAGCGTAGCGTTGTTCCTCTAAAATTTGTCGCCCATCTTGTTGATAGATGGTGCGATGTGTCACTGTTGTCATTCATGCCACCGCCTGCCACGTTGGGTTACTAAAGACAGGGGCGTTTTCCTCTGGTGTGTTGGGGATAACCTTTAAGGTGCATCCACTTTCACGGCAGAAGGAAAATAAGCGAATGAAGCGCTGTAGTTCAAAATCATTGGCTACGTCAGGCGCATTTTCGGAGGGCTTGATATCCCAACCATCCAAAATAGCGTTGACGGCATCCGACACGCTTTGTTGTACGGTGGCTTGTTCTGCATCTGGTGGCGTTGGTTCTGCTTGCGCTGGCTCTTGGACAGGTGCATCTTCCATAGGCGGTTTTGCTAGAGCGTCCTCCACCACGGTGTAAGTGGCGTTCATCACCTCTTTGGGTGTGTTCCATGCCAGCCAAATCCGTTGCATTTTTGCCCGCAACAACAGGTTAAACAATCCACCATGTTTATAGGGGAGATGGATGACCAATTCTGCTTTCACATCACCAATTTCAGTCATGGTGGCAGACAATACGCCTGTTTGCACATAGTCTACCGTCAGCATACAAGATACGCTCACACTGTTGGAGGCGAAAATCTCCATAGCTTCCAGCCGTTTTGCCATTACCGATTCGCAATGCAGGCTGGCACACTCTACGTCGTCAACCACCATGGTATCGGTGTTGATGATGTGAGCCTTGACTAGCCCTTTGCCTGTAATCTGTTTGGCGGTTAGGGTGTTGGTGACCTCCAAACAGCCGTCTACCACAATCAAATCAGTGGTCAATGTGTTGTAATGAGCAGTTTCTCCTGCGGGTACATATAGTTTTTTCATGCTGCAATCCTCCTGCTTTTTCGGCTTTGCACCGTGGGTCGCACATGGACACCTTTGGTTGAAAAGGTGGCTTGTCGGACGGTGTGGTTGCCGATGGTTAAAATGTTGTAAATCATATCCACCACAATGGTGGCGGCTGTAATATTGGCGGTCATACTTTGGGGTGCAGAAACGGATGTCTCTGCACAGCTAAGTTCAGTGGGGAATTTGTCCGTTAATTCCAGCACATCTGGATAGACTGTTCCCACAGGTTTGAAATACGTTCTACCAGCACGGCGAATGCCACAGACTACTTGGCCTGCATATTCTCCGTTGCCAGCGTCAATGTAAATCAGCTCTTTCATCTGGTAGAAGACTTGGTGGCACAATTGACGGCTTTTGTTGTTGTCCACAGCGCCAATTAAAATCACCAGTTCTGTTTCTGTTGCACTATGAGGATAATTCCCATTTTGCCATTTTTGGGGCGTTAACAGGGCTTTTAGCGATTGTATATCCTCAATAAAACCGGGGATGTACTGGGTTTCCAAACCAAAGACAGCAGAGTATCTCTCTGCCAGCACCTTTGCCTTGTTCTGCCCAATATCGGCGGCAATGAAATTTTGACGGACAAGATTTTTCTGCTCCACCAAATCCCCATCGCAAAGGATGAAAGACACAGGGCGGTCAAGTGCATAGAGCAGGCGGTATAAATGAGGCGCAATGTGCCCTCCAGTCCCCCCAGCTCCTAACATGACAATTTTAATTGGTCGTGTTTTAGAAAACTTCACGAATGGGCCTCCTTGTAAAATAAGTCATCCCACTGGCAATGGGGTTGCTGACAATCCAGTTGCTCCCTCCAAAAGCTTGGGAAGGAATAACTTGGCACTTCTAGTACCTGGCCAGGATTGATTTCTTGATACACGCCACCTACGCTAATGCGTGCGGTGATGTCTGGGAAAAATTTATCCAGCCGTCCTACCACAAAATAAAGGCGGGTGGCTTTTTCGTCAGCATCATCTTGAGCAGAAAATCTGGCGGCCATGCTGTTGTGGCTATGGATATCTGCGTAGTGCAAATATCTATCTTCTGCCAGACAGTCTACATCCAAATAGGCATGGATTGTGTTTTTGGTCACCGTCTGTTTGGGGATATGCACCACATATTCTAAGTTTTCTCGATCCCAATAAATGTGAGCCAATGCTTCATACTCATGTTCATCCATCAAGCTACGAAAAAAGCCGATGACTGTCCACAAGATGTCCATAGGAATGGGGGGCAAGGCTGGGGTTAACCCAGCCGTTGCCTTCCCAAATTCAATGATGTTGCTTTTGGGTGCGATAAAATCGCCCAACTCTGTTTTTCGCAGTTCGTAGACCCGTCCATCCTGAGCAGGAAAGATGCAGATTTTCTTGTTGGATGCTTGGGCATCTGCTTGGCTAAGGAAAATCCCCTTGTAATCAGGGAGCCCCTTACTTTGAGCAGTGACCTTTGGCTTGACCAAGCAACTGGGGTTTTTGTCTTTGGCTTTTTTCAGCATATCCAAAAACTCTTTGCTGGCTTCAATAGATTCTTTCATAGAAATAATGGTAGATTCAATGGGTTTGGGGATGGTTTTGGTAATTTTCCCGTACTCCATCGTCCAAGATACCTTTTTCCCCTCAGATAATTCTGGAAAGGTTTCTGCCTTTTCAATGCGTAGCATTTCAAAAGTCATGGCACCGTCCTCGATGTCCTCTGTGACGCCACCATAGGCGAACACAGGGGCTTTGTCGAACAGGGATTTGTTCTGCAGGGCATCCATGGCCGCTAGAATGGGATTGGGTACTTCCTCCATCTCCATTGGGGGGTGATTTGGGGTGCTTTGCTTGATGCTGGTTGTGGGGTAGGCTGTGGGGTTTGTGGGACTGGGGTGATTTGTGGGGCAGGAACAGGTTGTACCACAGAGGGTGCAGGGGAGGAAAATAAATCCTCTACAGTGGTGGTGTTTCCTCCGCCAAAAATGGCACTCACATCCAGTTCTTCTTCTGCTGGGACTTGGATAAAATTGCTTGCTTCAAACATAATGGGTTGCTCCTTTCAAATTTTATAGCTCTGATTTTGGACACAAAAAAAGACTGTAATGTCCCCAACGGGTCATTACAGTCTTCAGTGTCAATATAGTGTATTTCAGGTCAAACATGCGGGATGGTATAGAGGGGTACAAAAACGCCCCAATCGCCAATTTCCGCCCTCTCTGCTCTATCCTCTCTGCTCCTCCCTAATACAAGGGTAGTATAGCATGGATATGGGTTATTGCATAGGTGCAAATGTTGCTTCTATGATAATGGATGAAAACAAGGTAGGGTAAGTTCTCCCATTGTTTGTTTTTCTCAATGTACATTCTGCGCTAGATATATATCAACAATAAGCATTTCGCAACTTTTTCTCTGCCTTTTTTCGTATTTGGTTGACATTCTGTCTGCTTACATTCCAAGTGTTGGCTATATCAGTACTGCTATAGCCGTATACATAGACATAGAGCAGGATTGTACTCTCCTTTTTTGATAATATACCCTCTGGGAACAGCAGTCTCAAATCTTCTTCATCTGTAACTGACAATTTCCTTTCGACATCGGCTTGTTGTGTTACACTTAAATCTTGGATAGATATTGTCTGTTCCTCAATAACGGATTTCAAGTAGAATAAATATCGTCTGTAATTAAATGGTTAATTGTAAAATGAAATTGAACACATAAAAAGTCCACAGTGAATGGACTTTCTGTTAGAATAAAGTTACCACACAACACTCTGACAGAAGGAGCCAATCACCATGGACAAGACCTATTCTATCACAATTTCGCCAGAACGCAAGAGGGGGCAGCATTTGGATGCTGAGGCTCGTGGTGCTCTGCAACAGCTTCACAAGCTGGGCTATAGCAACCGAGCCATCGCCCGTGCGCTAAACTGCAGCCCTTCTACGGTAGGCTATGAGCTCCGTCGTGGCACGCTGGAGTACTCCGGTCGAGGGCGCAAGCCCGGCTACTCCGCCAAGCGTGGTGGAGCGGTCTACAAGGCCAATCGCTTGCGGTGTCGTCGACCCCAAACAGTGCCCAGAAGCTCCTCGTTCATCGACTGGACAGTGGCGCAAATCCGCAATCAAAAATGGTCATTCGACACCTGTGTCGGTCGTGCCAAACTGCTCGCAAAGTTCCAAAACCAACCTATCCCATGCACAAAAACCCTCTACAATTTGTTGTGGAAATGGGAATTGCCGTTGACATTATTCGAACTTCCAGAGGTGCTTAGTCGCCGTCAGCACGGAAAACCTCGTATTTCTAACCGTTCTTACGGGAAAAGCATTGAGGAGCGTCCACCTGAAGTAGCAGAGCGAAACACCTTTGGCCATTGGGAGTCAGACACAGTGATTGGACGAAAAACCAAGGGTGAAAAAGCTGTTTTTACCATTGTCGAACGGCTGACGGGTTGCTATCTCGCGATTCTAATTGATGAGAAAAGCACGAGTGGTGTGGCCGTTGCTATGACGCAGCTCAAAGAGCAGTACGGCGATAAATTTGGCGAAGTTTTCAAGTCAATCACCACGGATAACGGCAGTGAATTTGCTAATTTCGCCGACTTCGAAGCCCTTGGAACCAAGATTTACTTTGCCCATCCCTATTCATCCTGGGAGCGTCCTGTGAACGAGCGAAGCAACCGTGTACTCCGCAAATTCATGCCAAAAGGCAAGTCGATGAATGGCTTCACACCCGAACAAGTCCTCATGTTTGCCGATGAAATTAATGCCATGCCAACTAAACGACTGGGCTACCGCACCCCAGAGGAACTATTTGAGGCAGAACTGGATTGGATTTATGCTGTAGCATAAAAAACGCTTTATTCAACGAAAGTGTTCAATTTGGTATTGCAATTTTCGTCTGTAATTAAATCTGGCGATATAATTCACAATGCTTCCATCTGTTGTGTTGTGGAGAGTGCTGAAATTATGACACATGACAAGTTCAATAAAATCTGCCTGCAAATCATTTTCGGCATCTTCATATCCCAGTTTTCTTCCATATTTTCTAAATAATCCAGCAAATTGTTCTACGAGGGTGAGCATTTCTATAGAATCTCCTTTTTGGGCAGAAAGAACACGATCAATAAGCATAAGCACCTCTCCTTTACTCCTTTGGAGTAAAAGAGAGTGATTTACAAAAAATGTAAACCTGAAAATTGAGAAATTTTTTATCTAACTATCAAACCCGATATTCGTCTGTTTGCAACAAAATAAACTAAAAGTTTTTAATAAAAAAGGACCATGGCATAGCGAATTTGTGTTCACTATGCCATAGTTCTTTTGCAATCTAAATCTTGGTTAGTTCATCGTCAAAGCTATCTGTCTCCCATTGTGGATAGTATTGCTCGATTTACTTTCCTTTTTGCACGGGTGACCGCCATACGAATTGCGGCCTCATTCATATCGAGATTTTCTGCTATTTCCTTATAACTTTTCTTTAAGAAAAATCTGGATTCCAACAGATAACGTGTCTGGACATCTAAAACCTCCCAAGTGTTTTGAAAGTAAATAAATTCCTCTTTTTTGAGCAGATAGAGTTCCACTGGTGAAGTTTGGGTATTAGCCTCTTCGTGATACCATTCTTCTGTTAATGGCAATTCAATCTTTTTGTCTCGTAAGTGGTTAAACGCTGTGTTTCGCCCTGCAATCACACAATAATTGATTAAGTGCGCTTCAGCCATAGTTTTAAGCAATGGAATTTTTTCAATCAATTTTAGAATTACGGATTGGAGAATATCTTCTGTCTCCCATTCATTTTGGACAATCTTGAATATTTCTTGATATAATAGTCGACGGTATCCCAGATAAAGTTGCTCCATAAACATCCGATCATCATCGTTTTCGATGGTTGCGATTATGTATAAAATCATACACACATGTCTCTACTTTCTGGTATTTGGCACTGTAGTCCCTTATTCCACTATGTCGAAAAGGTCCATATACTGACAGGTAAAGCTAAAAAATAAGTGTAAATAAAAATAATCAAAATTTTATGTTGCAAAATGCTTCCTATGGTGTTTATTATAATAGGGAGAAAGGGGGTGCGCCAGTTCGGTGCAGTTATTCTAGTTCGGTGGAAGTCCGAACCCGACAAAGCGTAGCGAGCAGTCGGTACACAGCCTTGGAGCCGAAGCCGTGAGGTGAGGTTTAAGCGTAGGCAGATGGAGCGTAAGAGCCGCAATGGGGAACCGTGAAGCGATAGAGCCCCGTAAGTTATATAGAATGGAAGTCGATACCGTCCTCTTGGTCGCAGACAGCAATGGGAATCCGCAAAGCTAGGATAACCAGGTTCCATCGGGGTCAGAGAGCGTGGCGAGTGCGCAAAGGAATAACTGGATACCTGGGAGGTCTGGCAGGCTCTGCAGAGGAAGGTTTACTAGCAGTAAGAGGGATTGAAGTCTTGTAAATGGAGAGACCTTGACGGCCTGTCAGAAGTCGGACTACCTCATAGTAGTGATGAAAGCTGTGAAAGCAGGTGGAGCGAAGGGGGTAGCAAGTAGTCGTTCCCAACGTGGAAACATACCTGGCACAGGAGGCTAAATCGTATGGAACCAAAAGCAATGAGAATAAGGGAACAGTCATCAACATACCCAAAGGTGCAGAATGTGATGCACAACGTCAACGAAACAACGCTGATGATGCAACACCGAAAGCAAGTCAAGAAGAAGGCAACAGGCATAGACGGCATAGACAAGGAATCCTACGACCAGCACGCCAAGGAGAATATAGCGGAACTAGTACAGCGGATGCGGAAATTTCAGTATAAACCGCAGGCGGTGCGAAGAACCTATATTCCCAAAGGTAACGGAAAACTTCGGCCACTGGGTATCCCAGCCTACGAAGACCGTTTGGTGCAAGGTGCGATGGCAGACGTGCTCAACGAAGTCTATGAGCCTAGATTTTTGGATTGCTCCCACGGATTTCGTCCGAAGCGCAAAGCTCACGATGTGGTGCGGTATTTGAACCAGAGTATCATGAGAAGCAAGGCGAACTATGTGTTAGAGGCAGATATCAAGGGCTTCTTTGACAATGTAGACCATGACTGGCTGATGAAATTTCTGGCACACGATATTGAGGACAAGAACTTTCTGCGCTATGTCAAACGATTTCTGATTGCAGGGGTGATGGAGGGCACAGAACGCTTAGAGAGTGACCGAGGCACCCCACAGGGGGGCCAGATTTCACCGATTTTGGCGAATGTGTACCTACATTATGTGCTAGACCTATGGTTTGTAAAGGCGATTGCGCCGAAACTAAAGGGTCAGGCACACTATGTGCGGTATGCGGACGATTTTGTCATTTTATTTCAATACGAAAACGAGGCGCAACAGGTGATGCAACTGCTGAAAGAGCGGATGCAGAAGTTTTCATTAGAAGTGGCAGAGGATAAGACCAAAATTCTACCTTTTGGACGGTTTAAGGGAACGAGGGAAGACTTTGATTTTCTGGGGTTCACCTTTTATAACACCAAGACCAGAGGTGGAAACTATCGTGTGGGTGTGCGTACCAGCAAGAAGAAATTGAAGGCGAAGAAACAGTCGGCAAAGGCATGGCTCGCTACACGGTTGACAAAGCCAGTGGCGGAGACGGTGAAACTTTTGTCAGCGGTAGTGAGGGGACATTGCAACTATTATGGGGTGAATGGGAATTTCCACGGCATACAAAATTTCTGGAAATATCTCAAATACTCCACCTACCGAATGTTAAATCGCCGAGACCAGAAGGGGAAATTACGGTATCCAAAGTTTTTGCGGATATGGGATTTTTATATCAAGGAACCGCACTTAACAGTGGATATATGGAACTGGAACCCGAAGATTACTTGAAGAGCCGTATGCGGGAAAACCGCACGTACGGTTCTGTGAGGGGCAACGACATCCCTTCACTAAAATGAAACTCTTTTAGGAAGGAGTGTCGAGTTGTCTACTCGACAGATAGACATGATTTTATATGCCATTGAATGTATTGAGCATGAAGAAGACCGCGTGTTCATGGAAGACATATATACCCAATACCATCGCTTGATGTATGCTACAGCGTTAGAGTATCATCAACTCTTGGCACAGGATATTATGCAAAGTGCGCTATTGAAGTTGATTACCCATCTTGACACATTGCGTAAATTAGAGCCAAAAGCCCTAGCCAGTTACATTGTGGTGACTGTAAAGCACACGGCCCTGAACATGATACGTCACGAGAATATCATCGACAAGCATATTGCTAGTGAAATGGCTCCAGCTTTTATAGAAAGTATGGAAGCCTCTGATTCCAAACCAGAGGAGTCGGTGCTGTTGTTAGAGCGACGCAAGTTGCTGTTGAGTGCCTTGGAGGCGTTGAGCGAGGACGATCGGATTTTGTTGTATGGGAAATATATTTTAAACCAAAGTGATGTAGAATTGGGGCAGCTGTTGGATTGTCCGACGTCTGCGATTCGTATGCGCTTAACAAGGGCTAGACGTGCTGCACGGCAAGAATTTTCAAAACAAGAGGAGGGTGTTCATGGATACACGACAGGAAAAGCTTGAGCAAATAGAAGATGCCCAGTTCGCCTTGCTGATGTATGACTTGGCAGAAAAAGAAGGGCAACGATTACTAGAATTGAATAAACAGCTACAAAATGACCCTACAGCCGCCGTTCCAGAGACATTGGATAAAAAATGCCGAAAAACCATTGCAGATTATTACAAAACCCAAGAGAATCGCAAACGAGTGCGAACACTGAAAAGTATTGGTAAAAAGATTTTGATTGCGGCATCTATTGCTACTATTTTGTTTACTTCCGCCTTTGCGCTATCAGAGGATTTTCGTGTGAGAACGATGGATTTACTGTTAGATGTGCAAGAACGGTATACAGCATTTTCTTTTATTGAGACAGCAGAGTTAGAAATTATCAAGCCAGAGGAGCCAATAGGTACAGAACAAGAGCCTACAGAATCATCTGCTCTGGAGGAGGTCAATGCAGCGACTCAGGCGAATGCTGAAGTAGCAGACTTTGTGGATGCAGGGTATTTCCCAGATTTTGAAATTACTTGGGTACCTCAAGGGTGGTATTTATATGAAGTGCAGTCAATCGAAGGTTTGTCTACTACAGTAATTTTAACCAATGGGAAAGATCAGTTTTTGAATATTGGAAGTGACTATCTAACACCGGGGGAAGAAGTGCTCTTTGACACAGAAGACGCTTATGTAGAAAATATACAGATACAGGGCTATGATACTCAATGTATCACCGAAGATGAATCCACAATTTTAGTAATTATTCGTCCAGAGTTGCAAAACTTAATCTCTATATCTTGTGCCGTGACACCTACAGAAGATGTAATTCGTATTGCAGAGAATATTATTTTCTACGACTAGTGGTTGCACTTTGGCTTTTTTGTGTAGATATAGTAGGAAGATTTTCTTCCTACTATATTTTTTGGAGGACAAAACATGAAAATCAAAACCCGGATGACAAAACTGATATCTCTTTGTATGATGTTAGCACTAACTTTAGCGTCAACAGCACATGCTACAAATGCGTACCCAACTCAAATGCAAAAAGAAGTCCATATAATTCAACCTCGTTATGAATATATTGAATTCTTTAGAAGTTCATTGCAAATTAGCAATAGTGGTGTAGCAGAATGCGCAGTGACTGTGCGTATGAATACATCTGAAAACTATACAATGAAAATTATTTTACAACGTCAAGTTAACGGTAGCTGGTATGACTATGCAACTTGGGATTATAACGGTTCAACGGGGACATCTATCAAGCAGAGTAAGACTGTTGTATCTGGGTATAATTATCGAGTGCAAGCGACAATTGAGTTCGCAGATGAAACAGAAATTGCCACATCCTCTGTTGTTTACTATTAAGATCAATCTGTTCCCCTTGAATTGATTTACATTTCTCGGACTAACACGCTCTTTTATAATAGGAATCTGAAGTTTAGGTATCTATTATAAAAGGAGTGTTATCCGTATGATTTTAGAAAATCTCAAAGAAGGTGTTTTATACTTTGAAAGCTTGGGGCTACTTTATGCGCTGATTTTGTTGGTGCTTTTAGACTACATCACTGGCGTGTGTTTGGCCGCCAAAAATAAAGCGATGTCTAGTCAAATTGGTGGTGCTGGCATCATCCGAAAGGTGATGATATTTGTGCTAGTTGCCTTGAGTCGGGTGATTGATGTATATTTTTTGCCCGTGGATGGGTCGCTAGAATTGGTGACTATCTTTTTTTACTGTGTCAATGAATCCATCAGCATTGTAGAAAATGCCGCCAAGTTAGGGGTACCACTACCAGCCAAATTAGTGCTATTTTTGAAAAATGTGGATGTAGAGCATTATGAGGATGATACTGAGCAGGAATCGTGAAATGCAAAAAACAACAAGTCCAGTTCAAATGATTTGAGCTGGACTTGTTGCATTTCTAGGCAGATAGGTGTTTAATAACTGTGGGGATGTAGCAAACAACACAAGAAAGGAATCAATTGTATGAAAAAACTATTTCTAAGCATAGCAATGGCACTGACCTTGACAACCGCTATTTCTGCAAACTTCCAATACGAACAAGAAAATATTTCGTTGGACTTATCTAGTCTCACCCAAGAGCAGGTGACAGTGAAAGTAGCGGGAACCAGCACCCATTTTTACCACACAGCTTCGCAAGAAGCAGGTTATGATGGTTGGTTGGCAACGATAGAAGCCATCAGCCCTGTCAGTGATTTGTTTAGCGTCTACAACCATGTGTCTTATCAAGTTTTGGGTATCTGCGAGGATACTGTGTATCTGTACCACCAAGCAGACGGAGGAATTCCCACCTCCCAAATGTTGCTGGGTGATTATACGCAGGTGAAAAAGTATTTTACCTATGAGGCTTTGCTAGAGACGATGAACCAGATGGAGGCCTTGCCTATTTTGGATAGCGATGCCCCCTATATGAAGTCTGAGGTGGCGCTAGACCAAGTGTTGACCCACCATATGCTCTCGCAATGGCTGGGGGAACTGTTTCCTACAGTTACTAACGTAGTAGACTATGGTATTTTACCAGACGATGGTACCCATACTATCACAAGAGGGGAATTTGCTGCCATACTCCATCGACTCCACTTCGTTCCCCCTGTAGGACTTTATGGCGATGATGACGGGTTTTCGGATGTGTCTGTCCATGACAGTTATATCCATAGTGCTTATGTTTTGGGGTGGATGCAAGGCTATGAGGATGGTTGCTTCCGCCCAGAACAGCCAATTACCATCGGCGCTGCAATCACTGCATTGAATCGTTCGTTGTGTCGTGACCAATCGGCTTATCCAGATTTATTCTCTGCCAATCTGTTGGAAGCCATGGGGCAATTGAACCATCATGGACAAGAGGGATTTGTCACAGACACAGGCAAGTTAGCCCAATCGTTGGGCATTGTAGTAGACAGTATCTTCTATTTCAATGATTTAGAGGGTATTTTAGTAGGGCGCACCGATGAGACACCTTGCATAATTCTACAAACCGACGACGGTGGTGCCACTTGGTCGGAGTATCCCGCCAAAGAAAGTGTCTTCCCCCACAAACAATTCGGTTCTGAAGAAACCATGAATGCCGCCTTGCGCACAGTTGTTCTCCGCCCTACAGGGATTGGTGGCGTCTACCTGCAAGTTTACTATCAGCCCTATGACAGCGTGTATTCTATCAATTTTGTGGCCATGAAGCAGAGTGTGCTTAAGGAAATTTCTTAAGGCGTGCAGGATTGGAACCGACGCTCACATACTTGTATGATTTCTTCGATTCCTTGCAAATAAGCTTGTTCTTTATCGCTCAAAAGATGTGTGATGGTATCAATCTGTGCAGATGAGGACTCAGGGTAAATGAGGGCATTGCAACTGACATCCAGTGCCTCTGCTAAGTGATATAGTGTAACCATGGTCATTGATTTCTTCCCACACTCAAGGCGAGAAATATAGGCTGGTGATAGGTTCACTTGCTCGGCAAGTTCAGCCTGTGTCATTTTTGCTTTTTCACGATACCGTGCAACGTTTATGCCAATTTGAGTAGCCAATGTTTCTTTATCCATTGTGAATCCTCCTTATATCTATCAGTTACTATTATATTGTCTGATAGATATAGCATAAATGTACTGTTGGGTCTATTTTATATGTCTGTTGGTTAAGTTTATTGGATAGGTGCAATACTTGCATCTATCCAATAAACCATATCCATGCTATACTACCCTTGTATTAGGGAGGAGCAGAGAGGATAGAGCAGAGAGGGCGGAAATTGGCGATTGGGGGGCTGATGGCACCTTTTTATACCTGTCCGCAAGTTTGACCCAAAATACAAAATGACACTGAAAGACCGTAATGACCCTTTGGGGACGTTGCGGTCTTTTTTTGCGTCAAATTTGAAATTGAAAGGAGCAATTTTTATGTATGACAAACAGTAACCTAATTCCAATTTGCTACATCGACGGAGAAAAAGGCATCCATCTCAGTGCGTTTGCAGATATCTTGGTAATGGAGGAAATCCAGCGGAAAACCTATCTTCGTGCCATTCGCTTTGGTGGCTATCCAGAAATGGTGCAGGCCATGAGCGATGCCATCTATGGTGGTGGTAGCATCGAAGTAGAATTGCCGCAGGGTGATGTCTCAACGCTTGCCGATGCCAAACGATTTCAACGGCAAATCTCCCACGATGGGCAGTATGCCATTGCCACCCTATTGGCTACAGATGTAGAGAGTAGCGCCAAAAGCAAAGACAAAGCATCGAAATCAGATGATTCAAACCCAACGGAGGATGAAGCCAACAGTGACGATGTGCCAGACGCAAAAGATGCGCAGGTGACACCACCACGCAATTCCTGTATCTTTTGTCCCAAAGGTGACCGTGACCATCTTTTTCACGAGATTGATCGTATTTGTGCCGTCCCTTTTATCCCAGAATTTCAAGACTATCTTTTAGATGAGTTGGAAAAGCGGGCGTTTTTAAAGCCCTTGATTGTCCATTCTTCTATGGAACACTTGGATGCATGGTCTTTGACCTGTCACAGCGGAGATAGTAACATCATCGCTGTTATTGAAGATGGATTAAAAGGCGGACACATTGCCATTCCTGGTATCGTGACTAACCCCCAGGCTTTGAGGATGTATCTAGTGTCACCAGCTACTTGAACACCTTCGGTGTGACGGTGGCAGAGCGGATACGCAACCAATTTACCCCGCTGTTTGATCCTGCCAATGAGCCGCTGTCCAATGAAATTCTCGCCATTAACGACCATATCCAAAGTCAGGTGGGATACAGTCTATACGGCCCTCAAATGGCAGTGGCAGAGTCGCTGAAAAGACAGCTAGAACAGGGCAAAATGGGCTTTGTTGTAGCGGAGTGCGGTACGGGAAAAACCAAGATTGGAGCCACTGCATTAGGCGCTTTTCAGCATAATTTTGGTAAATCCAAAACTTTTAACGTGGTTCTTTGCCCTTCTCATGTGGCGAAAAAATGGGTGCGTGAACTCAGCGAAACATTGCCCAATACCATAGGATTTGTGGTACATAGTATCACGGAACTGGACAAAATCTACGACCATTACACCCAAGGGGATCGCAGTGTATATGCAGTGTTATCGAAAGAAAAAGCACGGGATGGCTATATGAAAGGGCCTGCTGTGACATGGGATGCCCTGTACCACACGTTCCGTTGCCCCGACTGTGGCAAAGCCTTGGAAATGCCCATCACAGACGATGGTAGCACGTATATGGTGACAGCAAACCAATTCTTCTTTATGAAAGAACGAAGTAACAATCGCAAATGCCCCCAATGCAACACTCCTTTGTGGAGCGCAGTCAATCCAGACAATAGCAAGAGTCCATGGGTGAAAATCGGTGGCTATGGCTGGATATTTCATCCCAAAGCTGCAGAGCACTTGCCATTTGTCAAAACAGAAACCTTGCGAGAACGTATTCGTGCCTTTATGGAACAACCTCGAAACCTGTTCAAAATCAGAGGCGCCTGTCGCCGTTTCCCTTTGAGTACCTATATCAAACGTCAATACAAAGGAAAAATTGATGGCTTAATCGTGGATGAAGTCCATCAATTTAACAATGACAGTGGACAAGGTGATGCCATGGGGGAGCTGTTTCAAACAGCAAATAAGGTGATTTGCATGACAGCCACCCTTATCAATGGGTACAGCGCAGGGATTTTCCATCTGCTGTATCGCACCATGCCACGGATGATGGAGTTAGACGGACAAAAGCACCATAAACCACAGGTTTTCAACCAAGAATATGGTGTATTGGAAACTGTCTATGAGTTAAAAGAACAGTCCTATGCCTCCAATCGACGGAGCCAAAAGGTCAAAAAACAGAGTCGCTTATTACCTGGGGTATCCCCCTTGGTATTCACACGCTTTTTATTAGAACACGCTGCCTTCTTAACCCTCAATGATATGGGGAAGGATTTGCCCAGCTATGAAGAAATCCCCATCGCCCTCCCTATGGAGCAGGCAGTGGAGACGGAATACAAAGCCATTGAACTGGCATTGCGTGAACTGCTCAAAAGTGATAAGCGAGCCGCCAAGAAAATTTTATCCACCTATTTGAATTTGCTCACCATCTATCCGGACCAGCCTTATGGACAAAACCCTATCGTCCATCCTATCTCTGGTGAAGTGTTTATTACACCAAAGGATACAGGAGATTTCCAAACATTAGGCGCCAAGGAGCAGAAGGTATTACAGCTCACCCAAGAGAAATTATCTCGTGGTGAAAAGGTTTTAATCTACACCTCTTGGACACGGACGGATTCACGGCTAAAACTCCAAAAGCTATTGGAAGCCCATCAAATCCCAGCTGAGATTATGACCGATGCCATTTCACCTGACAAACGGGAAGAATGGGTGGAAAAACAACTCTCCAAAGGGATGCAGGTGTTAATTACCAATCCATCCTTGGTGGAAACAGGCCTGGATCTAAATGCGTTTACTACCCTTATCTTTTATAGCATGGGGTACAATCTGTTCACCTTGCGACAAGCATCACGCCGTAGCTGGCGCATCAACCAGACAGCCCCCCAAGTGGAAGTATATCTGTTGTACTATGAAAACACCATGCAGGCCAAGGCTATGAAGCTGATGGCTTCAAAGTTGGCTGTGGCAGGTATCATCGAAGGGAACTTCTCCGAAGAAGGATTAGCGGCTATGAGCGATGTGCAGGACATGACGTCCATTATGGCGAAAGAACTGATGCAAGGCATCCGTGACAACGTAGAAGACATTGCCGCCAGATTTAAACGAATGGCGATTATCAACCCCTATCGAATCCAAAGTAAAGCACCAGAGCTAGCGGCATCTGCACCTGTGGTTATAACTTCTGTTGAGCCTCAACACAAGTTGGAAACTGTGGTGGCGGAGCCTGTTGTTGCGCTGGTGGCATCACAAGAAATTATACAAACACGTCAAAAATCAAAGAAGCCAGCCATCTTAGAAAATCAGCTGAGCCTCTTTGATTTTGTTGCGTAGAAAGGACAAATTCAATGAAAAAATATATTGTAACCATCGAAGAAATTCTGTCTAAGGATATAGAGATTTATGCCAACAGCAGAGAAGAAGCGGAGGATATTGTTACAGAGGGCTACGACAACGGCGACTATGTGCTTAGTGCTGACCATCACGAAGATACAACCTTTACCACACGGGAGGCTATCTTATGAGAGTGATTGCAAAGCGAGAACACTTGCTTACCCTATTCAAGCAAGCTGCCAAACTGTCTAGCGTCGGTTCGCCCATCGACGCTCTGCAAGGGGTATTGTTAGAGTCGGACCAAACCAATCAGACGTTCCAACTATCCAGCACCAATCTAGAAACCTCTATGCGATTGACCATGCAAGCCCATGTAGAAACCTCTGGAGGCTGCATATTAAACAGTCGGCTGGGTGTGCAGATGCTTTCCCTCTTAGCTGGGGAGGAAGTCACCTTGATGCTGGAGAAAAACATCTTGCAACTCAACGCCCAGCAGGGACAATACCGCATCGCAACCTTACCTGCCAGCACCTATCCAGCCATGGAATTGCCCTTGCCTGCGGACTATGTTACCATTTCTCGTCTGCCTTCTATGATTCGAGCGACAGGGTTTGCCACCACCAAAGATGGCAATACCAGCGGTTTGAATTTGGTGTTTTCGGAAAAAGGCATCAAAACCGTCAGTGCAGATGGGTTTAGAATTATGTCTGCCCTTGGGAAAAGCGAAAAAGGCACTTCCATTCAGATGCTGGTGCCAGCGAAAAGTATGGCGCTACTCTCTACGCTGGTCACAGATGATGACCAGTTGCAGGTTGGCATCACTGGGAAGAGTATTTCCTTTGTGAAAAATAACTTTATTTTCACTGCCAGAATTATGTCAGGGGATTTTATTGACACCGATGGCATTATGAATAGTTGTGAGCCCTTGTTCACCGTACTATCTGACGGAGAATATCTCCACAAATCCATTGACCATGTGACCTCTTTTGCAGATGAACATGCCACCTTGTCGCTGACCTTTGAAGGAGCCCAAATTGCATTGTTGTGTGAAAGTGAATTAGGATCAGGTAAAAACAAAGCCGATGTAATTCCGCTGAAGGGAATACCCACTGGCACCTATTACTATAATGTACGCCATTTAATGCAGTGCCTGCGTGCTTTTAACGGCAATCTTTATGTCTCTGTTGCGCAAGGGGGATTGCTCCTGCTTTCAGATGAAACCACATCAGGGATGCTGACACCCAGACGTGCAACCAAAAAAACCAAACAAAAGAAAGAACTGCCACAGGCAGCATAGGTAAAGCAATGAAAATACCTACCATTTGTCGATATTGTGGTGGCACCATTACCTTGGCCAATCCACGGGAAGTTTTCGGAGACGGCGTTACCCATTTGGGGCTAGAGGGCGAATATATTTACTTGTGTCGCACCTGTAATGCCAGAGTGGGCTGTCATCGAGGCAGTACCCGTCCATTGGGGAAAGTAGCCAATGAGGTGCTACGACTGAAACGACGAGAAACCCACCAAATCTTTGATGCCTTTTGGCAGTCCCATTGTATGAGCCGAACAGAAGCCTATCATTGGCTAGGCCAGCAAATGGGGTTATCCGATAAAAAGGCACACATCGGCAGTTTTGAAATGGATCAATGCCAGCAGGTTATTGATTTGTGCCGACAAAACCATCGAAAGGCAGCGTAAGACAATGAAGAAATCCAAACTATTAACCGCTTCTTGTCACTCTTGTACGTATCGCCACCATCATTTGGGCATAGAAAAACACCTCCAAGGTGGTAGATTGCACAGCGGTGAAACCTACTGCCTGTATGTAGGAAAGAAACCAAAGCGGTTCAAAAAAACAGAGCTGAAAAAAGCACCGCCTACTTGGTGCCCCATGCGGAAAAACAAAGTTGTACTGACGGTGTATGACTTTGTAAACGAAAATGAGCGGCAGATGTTCACCTTTTTGTACGATTACTGCGGTGGGACGTGTATCAGTACCGTCCGCCACCAAGTGGTTGGCACGTATGAAGTGAACTTCGACGCCCAAGGATTTTGGGACAGCGAAGATAAGGATGCTCTGTTAGGTGATATCCACGTTGCCGATTTTGGCATCATTCTTTTGGACGATGGCTTGAAGCTACAGTGTTTTTTCAAAGAGCGAGATGTTTATATCTATCAGCCTTATATGGTAGATGTAAGCAAACAAAAAGGAGAAGCAGGCGCATGAAATATTCTAACACACAAATTCGGATGCCAGAAAATCAATTGGTGACAGGCACCATCATCACCCATCAATCTAAGATGTATCAACTGGGTTCGCCTATTCCTTGTACGCTGGAAAATTGCAACAAGAGTATTGCAATGGTGGGTGATGGATACACCGCTCAATTTGAGCTGATTCAAGATGGCCTTGTTGTTGGCGAAGGATGGTTTTATTGCTATCACAGCAGAGAAAATAAATTCTGGGCTGTGCTAGATGAAATCCAATTGTTGCAAAATGAAAGGAAAGCAGTATGATATTACAATCTAAAATGCAGGCCGTTATGCAGGACGTTGCCTTGCACATTACCGAGCGTGAAGAACTCATTGAACTGATTGCCATTGCCCTGTTGACTCGGAAAAATCTCTTTGTCTTAGGGGAGCCAGGGCAGGCCAAATCCTACGCCATCAACCTGTTCCGTAGCCGCATCCATGGTGCCAATCAGTTTGAACGGCTCTTGTCCAAGCAAAGCGATGAAGAACAGCTTTTCGGGCGAATTGACCTCAATAGCTTAATCCCTGGCAGTGTGGCACAACAGGTTTTAGACCAAGATAGCACCTATCAAACTTTGATTGGTGAATTGTCACAGTTACAGGCTCAAATTGCCAGCAATCCCACCGATGCAACAGCGGTAAAAGATGCCCAACTGCTGACTGAAAAGCTAGAGCAATACCGCAAAATGTTGTCCATTCTCCATCGAGGGGAACCACAATTGATTACCACAGGCAAAATTCCAGAAGCCCATATTGTTTTCTTAGACGAGGCGTTCAAGTGCAACGATGGGGTATTGAACTCGCTGTTGACAGCGCTCAACGAACGTAAGTATACCAACGAAGGACGCACCTATCCTATTCCCACAATCTCCTTCTTTGCCGCTTCCAACGAAATTCCCAACTTCAATGACCCCAGTGAGAAGATTTTGGAAGCCCTGTATGACCGTTTGGAATTGAAGCTGGTGACGGAGAACATCGAAGCCCGTGACCATCGGATTTCTGCCATGGTGCAAAAGCAACAAGGGGGACAGGCGCCTATCGGTAGCAGTATCACTTTGGATGAATTAGGCGCCATGCAACAGGAGGTTTTCCAAGTGTCCGTACCCTTAACCATCCACCAGCTGATGGATGATATTTGCTGTGCCTTACGACAAGGCGGCATCAAGGTATCTGACCGAAAACTATTGAACTATGCCCCTGTTGTTCAAGCCAAAGCATGGCTTTGTGGTAGAAGTGGTGTTATCAGCACAGATTTGTTGGCGCTAGAAGGATATCTGTGGCAAAAGCCTACCGACAGACAGTTGGTGCGTGCCACGTTGGAACGACTCTGCATCAATCCTCTGCAAGATAAGGCCAACAACATCCACGCCATGGCATCGGAGGTTTTGGAGCAGTTTGAGCAATCCGTCGCTGAGCCTACAGACAATGACACGGAAAATCGCAAGCAACAAGGCAAAGCATTGCACAAATTCCGCAGTGAAATGGTACGACTGTATCGTGCTCAAATGGAGCTGGCTGGTACCGCCCAAAGTGACAATGAAACTACCCTTGTGGGCGACCTCTTAGCCGATTTAGAACGCATCAATCAGAAGGCACACACCGCCACTGGCTTTACACCCATCCCCTTAGAACAGCTGGAAATGACCGCTTAATAGAAAAATTATTGGAGGATTTATTTATGTTGAACAAAATTACCGTTATGGGCCGACTGACCCGTGACCCCGAAACCCGCACCGCTGGCGAAGCCACTGTGTGCAACTTCACCGTAGCCTGCGAACGTGATTTCAAAGACAAGACCTCTGGCAAAAAAGAAGTTGATTATATCGACGTGGTGGCTTGGCGTGGTACTGGCGAATTCGTTCAAAACTACTTTACCAAGGGCCGCATGATTGCCGTTGACGGTCGGTTGCAAATCCGTGATTGGACCGATAAAGACGGCAACAAGCGTCGTAGTGCCGAAATTGTGGCAGACAACGCCTACTTTGCTGACTCTAAGCCCCAAGAAACCACTGCCGATGACGGCTATGTGCCTGAATATAAGCCTGGCAACAACTTCCCAGCCCAACAACAGACCTATCCCCAACAGGGATACCAACAGCAAGGATACCAACAGGGCTACCCTAATCAAGGGTATCAAGGCTATCCACCCCAACAGCAAGGGTATCCCCAGCAACAAGGCTACTACAACGGATAAATGACAACAGGGGGAGGCAAAACGCCTCCCCCTGCACATAGAAAGGAAAATTTACTATGAAAAAATTCCGCACCATTGACCAAGTGCTAGCCTCCCCATGGGGACAGCTGCAAGAGGTCTCCCAGCAAGGCACCGACCGGATTTATCGCTCCACCCGATTGGAGGATGCCATTTACACCGACCTACGTCAAGAGGACACGACTTTGGATGCGGTGGAGCTAGAGGCCAGCAATAAACTGACCAGCTTTCCATCCTTGTCCCGTGACCTGTACCAGAGCTTTTATGCTCTCAATCCCAAGAAAAATGATGAGGACATCTTATCGACACAGGCAAAAAAGTGCAATCGGCAAATCCTAGAGCAAGTGTTGCAGGATGAAGCCTATCCCACTTTGAAGAACATCTGTGAGGGACGGGAACTGCCTGCCTTTGAAGCATCCAGTGAATTTGTCAGCCAAGTAGCAGATGGTTTGGATGATTTGCTAGAAGACATCGGTGGCAAACAAGGCACCTTGCAAACATTAGAAAAGCTACAGGAAAAACAGGCAGATGCCCTAAAAGCCTTAAACGATGCCCTCGCACAGATGGACACCAATCCCACAGAAGCCAACCAACAAGCAGTGGTGAAAGCCGCCAACACAGCCGCATCCAAATCTCAGCAGGTGGAAACGGTGTCTCGCATGGTGGATGATGCCACCATCCAAAACAAGGAGACCATCTCCGCCACCATCACCCAGGCGGTCAGCTCTGCGTTGGAGCGTGGACAAGAAGCGTCCGATATCATCGGCGCATGGAGCAGCGAACCTAGCAATATGGAACGCACCCCTGCCAATTTGGAATTGATTCGCAAAGTGCGTCAAAACAAGGCACTTTTGGACATTTCCAAATACCTAGGGCGTTTTCGTGAGATTTTCGCCAAAGAGAAGAAAAATGGCTATGCTTACGGTCGTGGCGAAACCTATTCCCTGACACTGGGACGTGATATATCCAAGGCGCTGACCTCAGAACTAGCCATGCTGTCCACGCCTGAAACCCTGCCACTATTCCTACGGAACTATCAGCAGGGCAACATCAAACAGTACCAGCGACGCCAGCCCATCAAAAAAGGTATGGGCGACATCATCTGCTGTTTGGATGAATCAGGCTCCACGCAAGGAGATTTAGCGGCATGGGGCAAGGCCGTGGCATTGACCTTGCTAGAAACAGCAACACAGGATAATCGGAAATTTGCCCTAATTCACTTTTCTGGCTGTGGGGACTACAAAATCCACACCTTCCTGCCAGGACAATATGACCTAGCACAAAAACTAGAAGCCGCCGAAACATTTTTAGATGGAGGGACTGACTATGAAACACCGTTGAACCAAGCCATGGAGTTAATCACCCAAGGGGACTTTGAAAACGCCGACATCGTGTTCATCACCGATGGTATGTGCCGAGTTTCTGACAGCTTCAAAGCACAGCTGCAGGCCACCAAACAAGCCCATAATTTCTCCATCACAGGCATCTTGTTAGACCATGTGGGAGGCGCATTCCCCTTCACCCTGGCAGAATTTGCAGACCGAGTGTACCGCACCAGTGAATTACAGGGCGAGGGAATTGTGAAGAAGTTGGTTGTGGGTACATAATATTACCATATATTTAAGGAGTGACAAACTATGAAATTGATTGATAGCAAAATAAAATTTATAACGCTCATTATATCCCTTAGCTTTTTGTTGACAGCTTGTAGCGAAGATGTTATTTCTAGCGTACAAAGCCAGTTACAGACAGCTATGACCAATGCCGTCGAAGAAACGATGGACGAATGCCCTTATAGCAACTTCATTGACCTTGAGGCGGAATCAGCGTTCTCTACCATTGACAACACCATAGTTGTTGCGTCCTTTGACTTGGATAATATCCCCATCTACACCGACAACCCTTATGTAATCATCAATGACAACGTACCATTTTTTGATGACATGGAGCTGACCACGTCCTCTTTTGAGCAGTACGCTCCATTGGATAGCTTGGAACGGTGTGGCATAGCAGTTGCCAATGTGGGTATTGACCTTATGCCTACAGATGACAGAGAGAGCATTTCTGTCATCTATCCCACAGGCTGGGTGCAGGCACAGTACGACATCGTGTCGGGCGGTTACCTGTACAATCGGAGCCATATCATCGGCTTCCAGCTGACAGGGGAAAACGCTAATAAGGAAAATCTCATCACTGGCACCAGACAAATGAACGTGGATGTCATGCTACCCTTTGAAAACCTGGTGGCAGAGTATGTGAAAGAAACGGAAAACCATGTCTATTTCCGTGTGACCCCCATTTTTGAAGGGGATAACTTGCTGGCCACAGGGGTGCTGATGGAAGGGCAATCCGTGGAGGACGACGGCGAGGGTATGCTATTCAATGTGTTCTGCTACAACGCCCAAGCAGGTGTCACCATTGACTATGCCACCGGCGAAAGCTGGTTGACTCAAGAGGGTGAAACAACAGGTACGGTGACCATCGACGCCACAGCTTATGAAGATGACATCACCATCGTTACCCTAGGAGAAGACACGGACAAAACCCCACTGGAGAGCATCATCGATATTGACACCAATGGCAACGGCATCGTCACCATCGCGGAAGCAGAAGCGGCAGGCTATCAAATGCCCATCACCTCCACCCACTGGCTCTACGCTTATATGCGAGATGCTGACGGCGACGGAGTGATTGGAGAATGAACCAAAAGAGACCCTATGGATGATGGCATCCATAGGGTCTCTTTTGGTCAGTGTGTGAAGCATAGTTCAATGATTGAATAATCGGCGTAAGAATTTCTCACCAATGTGGCTGATGCTTGCTTTTAGTCATCTATATCGTTAGCGATAGCAGCTATAGTTGTTGCCTGCTTTTTACGGAATAAATTTACCCTTGCTGACAAGTTCAACAAGGGCAAATAAAATGCTCACTATCGGATTGATAGGACAAATCATAAATACTACTATAATTATGAGCCGTTTCATCACCTGTTTATAGGACAATGCTATAAACTGCTGTAAACAGCACCATTAATACTGCGCAAAGGGAAATGCTGCCATAAGAAACTTCCTTTCGTCTGTTAATCGTTTTAGTAATCGCATATGTAAACACTGGTGAAAGAATAACAATGAATATAACAACGATAGCATTCTTTACAAAATAACTGGAGTTTGCAATTGCAATTAATGAAGCAACTAGCGATATGCATGTAGGAACAATGGCATGAGCACAAAATATAAAACGCTTACTTTTTTGTATTTGTAATATGTCATATGTTTTGGCAAGCTTTTCTTCAACTGTATTTTGATACAATAGCTTTCTAGCACCATAAGTTGTAAGCAAAAATAGCAAAAAGAAGAATAGGTTTATATTATTACTTAT
Source organism: Bengtsoniella intestinalis (assembly GCF_039719005.1). GTDB lineage: Bacteria > Bacillota > Clostridia > Oscillospirales > Oscillospiraceae > Oscillibacter > Oscillibacter intestinalis. The sequence goes on from NZ_CP133584.1 coordinate 2,947,667, forward strand.
AGAAATTAAAGTAACAAACATTAATATCTCTAAGATGTGTAATAATCTGATACAGGTAAGATCTTTAACAATAATTGCAGTTGTAAAGTGCAAATTTTGACCTTTAAATAAACAAATCCATTGTCGGGATATAATTTTTTTAGGCGGTTGAGGAGACGTAAGTGTAATACTACAAGCTGTATATATCACGGGTAAGGCAATCAGCGAAAATGCAACGATAATTGCTGGATGATATAAACTTGATATAATTGCTAGGATGCCAATAATAACCATGATTAACCCTAATATTAGAGTAAATAAGTTAGGCGAAGTTTTGCGTGAGCTCACCAACAAATAGAAACTTACCCATGCACAAATAATACATGAAATAAGCGCTACAAGTATATTCAAAGGGGAGGTCATTACAATAAAATGACTAAAACTAGGAACACTGATTAATGCGATATCACTGATTATCATACCTAGAATTGTTACTGTGTATGATATCAATATGGGAATCACAGTTTTGTAGAAAATTAGAAAACCATTTTTGAAAGGTGAAATTAAAATATTATCTAGTGTAGACATGGATATTTCTTCAACCAAAGAGGCTTTGATAAATTCCCCAACAATACATGCTGAAATTACGATATAAAGAGGGGCTAATACTGTCATTGGAAGCAAAGGATTGTTGGCGAGATAATTACTAACAAATGGTAAAAATAGGCATATTAATAATAATATCCATAATTTGCGATACTGCTTAACCTCAGACCATTCTTTTTTAATAAACGCTAAGAAAACGAGCATGGCTTCACCTCTTTGTCCTGAATAGTAATTGCTTTGAAATTTTCATTTGCCAACCAGTCCTCATCGTGCGTTATACAAATCACCATAGAATCTAAAGGTTGGCCTTCCAATAAAAGATCCATCAACTTTTGTTTAGAAGCAAAATCTAGTCCCATTGTCGGTTCATCTAATATTAGAATATTCGCATTTACTACCAGTGAACAGATAATGGCAACTTTTTTCTTCGTTCCAGTTGATAATTTTGACACAATATCATTTTGATAGTCTAGTATATCGAACAGTTTGAGTAGATTGCCCACCTCGTCTTTGGACTGTACAAATGGGATGTTGTATATACCCAACCTGAACTGAATGTTTTGTAGAACAGTTAAATACTCGTAAATTCCATTGCTATCGGGCAAGTAGCTAATTGTGACATTAGCTGGATAGTCTATACTACCACTATTAGGGGCTAATAATCCAAGTAACAGCTTAATTAAAGTAGTTTTACCAATGCCATTAACACCCCTTAGCGCATAACGCATTCCGGCTTCAAACGTGAAGTTAGAGTGTTCTAATATTACTTTATTCTTGTCATAAAAAAAACTAAGATTATTTAGTTGAATCATTTTGCATTCTCCTTACTATATTTTATTGGATGTATCTGTTTAAGTAATATTATATCATACGAATTTGGCTTTTTCAAAATTTATTATTACGTTTGGTACGTAATACGAATCTAACATTTTATATGCCCCATCTATGCCAATTATTGTTTCCATAAGTTTCAATATATTATGTTTGAGTTTGAAAAAGGTATATTCTTTATTAATATAACCACCTAAAAGCATGGAAATTTCACCTGATAGATGGTTATACGAAAACCCTTGAGGAAAAGAATGTAAAATTTTAATTTTGGAGTCAAATGTTTGGGTTTTATTTTCCAAATGAAATGAAATGATGGATTCTGACACTTGTGGTAGACATATGTTATAATTATAATTTACATTTCCTGGCGACATTTTTAATATGTTTGCGGTTAATGAATCGCATAAAAGATTATTTAACACTCCTAATTGTATTAAATTTTTAGCAATTCTTTCTGTTCCCTCATCATCGAATAAACCAAATGAAGATATATCTAAAAAGGGATTGTCAGTTAAAGTAATATCATTGTGTATAATTTTTTTGCCAATATGATTTTCATGTAAAAAAGTATTACTTAATACGAAATTATTTCCGTATAATGCCTGTACCATGTAAGTCAAAATTTCCTTTAAGATAATTGCATCTAAACAGATGTTTCCACTAACAAATGATAAATCTATCGGATGTGAGATAGAGGGTATGCTTATCGGTGCATAATATTTTTCTATTAATTGATTAAATGCACCTAGTTGATAATCTGTAATTCCAGAAACAGTAACGGGTGTGGTATTTTCACTTCCACAAATACTAAGCATTGAAAAAACTTTAATTTTATAATCTTTCTTAAACGGCATATTATGTGAGTGAATTTCTTTAATGTGACGAATATACCTTTGGTTAATATGTAAAACTTTGTATTTATCCTCTTTTTCTAGATAGCGGCATTGATCTTTGATGAGAGTTAAGCCTTCGTTTAATGATTTCATGGGTGAAAGATACCCATGATTGGATAATGATGAAGCTGTGTTTAGCAATCCTTTGTCACATAAAAATGCATTGGTGCATTTTATATAAGTAAAAATGATATTTTTGTATACATTTGCAGGTAATGATGTTGGTAATTCAACTTTGATAAACCTAGTATTATATTTGAATCTTATGCTAAATTTTTCATTTTTTGTAAGCGAGTAACCTAAGTGATTTGGTTTACCATAATATAATGGACCCTAGAAACCAAACCAGCACTCGAAAAATTATCGTGAACGTGATACAATATCAAAAACGATAAACGAGAGGAGAACATATCATGCCACGAAGCAGTTACAGCGCCGAATATAAGGCCAAGATCGTCCTAGAAGTCCTCCAGGGTGAGAAGGAATTAAACGTTATCGCTGCCGAGCAGGGGGTTAATCCCAACATGATTCGCAACTGGAAGAAGGAATTTATATCCAATGCCAGTCAGGTTTTCGATGAGAAAAAGCAGGTCAAAGAAGCACATCGGAAGGAGGTTGCCCTGAAAAAAGAGAAGGAGCAGATGCTCCGCACCATCGGCCAATTGACACTGGAGCGAGACTTTATTCAGGGTGCCTTTCGGGACTGCGGCATCCCCGTCCCCAAGTTCCCTCAGGACTGACGCAGACCTGTCCATCCGCCGTCAATGTGAGCTGCTGGGTCTGCCCCGAGGGCAGGTCTACTACCAGCCTGTGGAGGTCGACCAGGAGGCCAAGCGCTGGCGGGAGCACATCATGGCACGCATCGACTACTGGCACACCCAAATGCCCTACATCGGCTCTCGAAAGCTGGTGACCAAGCTGGCCACCGACCAGATTTTTGTGGGTCGCAAGCTGGTTAGGCGACTGATGTGCGAGATGGGAATTCATGCTCTCTATCCCAAGGCAAATCTCTCAAAACGCAACTTTAAAGAGTCTATCGTACCATATTTGCTGAGAAATAAGGTTGTCTCGTTCCCGAATCAAGTGTGGTCAATCGACATCACTTACATCAAAATGCACCACGGGCACATGTATTTGACGGCGATTATCGACTGGTATAGCCGTCTGATTGTGGGCTGGAGTCTGTCCGATACGCTGGACACAGATAACGTCATCGCCGCTGTCCAGCGCGCAATTTCTAGCCACGGCACCCCCGCTTTTCTCAATTCTGACCAAGGATGTCAGTTCACAAGCTCCCAATATAAGGGGTTTTTGAAGGCAAATCACATTGTCCAAAGCATGGATGGTAAGTCCCGTTGGGCGGATAATATCATGATTGAGCGGTGGTTCCGTAGCCTGAAAACCGAGGAAATTTACCTCAACGAGTATCAAAATCCTAGGGTATTGCGCCGTGGAATTGGAAATTATATCAAGCAGTACAACACCTTCAGACCCCATCAAGCACTGGGAAATCAGACTCCAGAGGCCGTGTATGGGGCAGCCTTCACAACGCCAACCAACCACCTTGACAGTCTGGCACAGGCTGGTTGAGGACTGGTGGCGACGGGAGGTCGTGGGTTGTAGGCGGAGGCCGTTCCCCTCGCCTTTCCCATTGTACCAGCCTGACCCAGTCGGTCAAGGCAACCCTTCGGGCGGCTACCCTGGAGGTAACCACAACCAGGCTTGGCTCAGGAAGCAAAATAGGTTGTTGTGTTCACGATAAATTTTGAGGAAGTGGTCTTGACAGGGGGACCATTATATAATATATAGATGTTACGATGATATGTTTTACTATGCTATACTCAGTTATGCCAAATTCATGAAAAATATCAATTAGTATCATAATTGTAATTATACCTGTTCCTATAATATTTGGTAGGCAGTGCGCTATTCCGTCGAAGTATTTCTCTTTCCATTGCACCCTATATCTGCATCTGTGAGTTGGGAGATAAATTATGCTGCCCTCATATCTCGACAAATGATGTTTAGCGTCATATAGAAATGGAAAATAATGATGAATTTAGAAGCAAAGAAGGTGCTCCAGTACCTACAGACAATATTTGCCCGTTTTTGCCACATTGTGAAGCAAAGAATTCTAAGTCACTACCAACATGCAATGTATTAGACAGAATGTCGCCACTATGACCCTGCAAAACTATTGCCGGAATAATTCCGGTCTTTTTTCCATTATGAATTTTATAACAATTTCTACATTGCAGATGAAAAGCACCTGTAGTCGGATGGATAAAAGCATTATCAATAGTGGTGATTACATAACCTTCTTTTGTTTCTTGAATTAGTGTATTAAGGTTTTTTCCGCTATGATTTTTATCCAAATATAAAATATGCATCCGATTTGATGGTGCATTCTGTATCTTATCAACTCTAGATGCTTTTACAAAATCCAATAATACGCCATCTTTGATTAGCATTTGCGGAACTAGTTTTTTACCATTATGCTGGTATTCACCAAAATATAACCCAATTCGAAATCCCTGATGAGGATCATCAATTACGGTTATATCATCATGGAATAATTTTGTCCCAACCTGTTTTTCGCTATAGATAGAATTTTGGCTTTTAACATAATCATACTCTAGCATATGTCCGAATATTTCATGAACAAAATAGGCAGCAGCCTGAGGCGAGAATATCAAGAATTGGTTATCTTTACAATACTCCAATTCGCTATTTCCGTACATCTTTTTTTCTACAAACTCCTCAATAAATCGCATTATTTCTATTACAAAGTTGCTATCTCGGTCAAGATGAAAATTTTTTGCGATTGTTGATTGCTGATTTAAATCCAGTAATATAGCTCTGAATGTAATTAGTAGTTGCTCTTGAGTTTTATTTTCAGATAGATGACGAAGTACTATCTTTGCGTCACAATAGAAATTGAGTATCAAATTATGATTTAAAGCATGGTTAAGTAGTAGCTCTAAATCTTTTTTATAGCAAATTAAATTATAGCATTCTAAAATGCTTTCCAATTTATGATCAACAAACTCTGATAGAAAATGTTCATAATCTGAATGTTCTGCTGGAAAAAACTCTAAATTATTTGTTGTATGTTTATAATTTTGAGTATAGAATGATGTTTGAGAATAAATTAGCTCGCACATTGTTCCTCCTACAATATAAATTAAGGTTTAAGGCACGGCAGCCAGCCGTGTCTTTTATCTTTTTGTTGCCTAAGCTGTTAGAATGGGAGGGAACAGGTCTGGCTCAATGTTCCAAGGGCTCACACGCCCGCACAGGAGTCCGCCAGCCGCCTCTCTCGTTCGCAGCATTCGATTTACGCAGGTTGTGCCACCATCACTGGTGCGTTCGTGTCACTCAGGAGATTGAACAAGCAACGAAGAAAGCGGGATGCCTAATCAAAATACACGGAGGAAACAATATGAACGCAGTCGGGATTGATATTTCCAAAGAATTCAGCGTGGTAGCCGCCCTACGGCCTATGGGTGAGGTGGCACTCCCACCTCGTACTTACCAGCATGACAGCCAAAGCATCGACGTACTGGCGCAGGAAATTCTTGCTCTGGGCGAGGACACCCGTGTCATCATGGAGGCCACAGGGCGCTACCACGAGCCAGTCGCTCAGGCGCTCAGCCAGCATGGCATCTACATCAGTATCCTCAACCCCCTTCTCATCAAACAGAGCGGTGGCGGCTCCATCCGCAAGGTCAAAACTGACAAGGCGGATTCATTGAAAATTGCTAAATACGGACTTGACAATTGGGTGGATTTGAGGGAACATACACCTATGGAAACCATGAGACAACAATTGAAGCTCTGTACACGACAGTACAATTTGTACATGAAAACCATTGTTTCGTTACAAAACAATCTGATTTCTCTCTCGGACAAGACCTTTCCAGGCGTCAACGAGCTGTTTTCTAGCCCAGAGCGCAAGGATGGTCACGTCAAATGGATTGATTTTCTGACCACATTTTGGCACTGTCACTGCATTGCAAAAGTCAGCGAAAAATCCTTCTCAGACCGCTACCAAAAATGGTGCAAGCGAAAGGGGTACCATTTTCAACCCAGAAAAGCGGCTGAAATCTACGCAAAAACCCAACGCATGATTGTCACTCTACCCAAAAACGACTACGCAAAATTGTTGGTTGTAACGGCGGCAAAACAGCTAACAACCTCCAAGGAGACCCTCTCCGAGATGAAGGTTGAGATGAACCGCATGGCGCAGGAGTTGCCTGAGTACGACACTGTCATGGCCATGTACGGCGTGGGCGAGACCACTGGCGTACAGCTGATGGCGGAAATTGGAGACGTCCGCCGCTTTGCCCACCGCAGTTCCATCGTGGCTTTTGCGGGGGTGGATCCGTCGGTTAACCAATCGGGCAAGCAGACCTCCCAGAACGGTAAAACCACCAAGCGTGGTTCTCCACATCTGCGTAAGACGCTGTTTCAGGTGGTGTCTACCTACGTCAAGAAGAAGCCAGCAGACGAGGCGGTGTACCAGTTCATAGACAAGAAACGTGCCGAGGGCAAGCCCTACTACGTCTACATGACGGCCGCACAGAACAAGTTCCTGCGGATTTACTACGCTCGTGTCAAGGAGTGTATGCTGGCTCTGGAAACCGCTAACGAGGGCTAAGTGATGCTAATTTCATAGTTTTTTAGGTCAGTGATTACACCTTCTTTCTCTGGCCTGTTTTGTTATGCCTGCTTTGTCATCTCACAATTTTTGTGAGATTTTTTCATTTCAGGGCTTGACTTTTATTTACAGGACTCCTGTTATATATATTTGGACGGTAACTCAGTAATCACCTGAGATCCTTTCCGTATCATCACCTAAGCGGTACAATAAGAGGTAACTGTGACTGATAGGTACCTCTAAGGACGAAACGCCTGTAATTGTGGCAGTCAGCTATCCTTTTTGTAGCCAGCATACGTTTGTGCAGATTGTGCTAGTAATTGGTACGTTCGTATCGAGGGACAGATAGCACTCTCAATGAGAAGCTTCAAGTGACAGAGAATCAATCACATGAGCGTGATCGGTACTGACATATGTTTATGGTCATTCTGATTCCCCAAAACTTTAAGATGACTCCATGTATCAGTTCTTGAGAGAAAAGTGCACTAAGGGCAAGGGTTACTATGTCTATAAGTGCAATGTTTTTCTTCGGATATATCACAATAGGCTCAAGGACCATCTTAAGATCACAGGCGAGTATGTGAACCTAGGAGTTTATGGCGTCGACAAAATACGTTTATCTCAACCCTAGGGCGACACTCAGGTGACGGCCTATTTGGTGTGTGCATTAAAGGAATATGACATTTTATCAGTTTGTAATTAACTTTTTATTTGTAGGCTCTATTAAATGCCTAACCGTGTTGTAGAAGTTAAACAGATATTAGCCAACTTAGTAGCTTAAGTGCAGTAAACTCCTAAATTGGCTAATATCTTATTTTAGTATTTGTAGCACGAGTTCTACTCTAAATATTATTCCATAAGGAGGGATTCCAGTTTTTGGAGTTCTATCCTCCACGCACAGCTATCTGTAAATTCGGAATTAATCATGCCTTGGACGATGCAGTTCTCACAAAGCGTAAATTTATCGCAGCCCTGACAAATTTCCAATCGAGGAAAATCAATCTTCTCAAATGTGCGGCTAAATCTTTTTTGAATATCTTGCAAACTTGATTTTTCTAAGTTTCCTATTACTATTTCTGACATAAGGCAAGGGTTTATATCTCCGTTAGCCTTTACATTTAAAAGAACCTGACCAATCCCGCAGTTGTTGCAATATTCTGATTTAACCATTTTTTCTGTATCTTCAATGAAATAAACGCTGAAATTTTCAGATCCTACTTCTACGGATAATTGATGTTGAAATTGTTTTAATTTAATTCGTTTGGCTGTGTCAACAACAATTTCACTTGGTAGTGCTCGACCCTGTGATGAAATTCCACCTAAACGAATACGTGCAACGCCAATCCTTTTAACAAATTCACAAAGTTCTTTCATTTCTTCATAACTCTGTTCATCGATGCAGGTTGCTACAGTAACACAAAAGCCAGATGCAATTACTTTTTTTATGAATAAGATGCTTTTTTCAAATGCATCTGATGCTCCTCTAAACTCATTGTGATAGCTATGCATGCCATCTAGGCTAACTTGAAAAAACACTTGCTTGGGATTAAAGTTTTTTAGATTGTTTTCAAGTTCATCCGTAAATACATACCCACTAGTAAACACATGAACAGTAGCTCCTAGTTGTGTGGACTTTTCTAACAAACTCCAAAACTTAGGATGAAGCATTGGTTCACCACCTGTTAACTGGATTTGTTCTAGAGATATATTTTCCAGTTCAGAAAATAGTTTGTATTCTAAGAAGTCGGACAACTGGATTTTTTTATCCATTGTTGCTTCCACAAAGCAATGCTTACACTTTAAAGGGCATTTTTCAGTGAGTTCTATTGAAATAGAGTCGATAGACCAGTATTCGGCGCTTCCAGAAAGAGGCAGGATAATGGGGGTAGTGGCTTTATATTGATTATAAGTAATCATTTTATTTTTTTCAGCCATTTCCATAAATTCTTGTACATATTGCACAAGAATGCTTCTGTCCTCACGGGTTGTATCAAATAAGCAATTTACGATATCTTCTAATTGATTTTGACCATTACATAGCCGAAGAATATCATCTGCACTTCTGTTAATTCGGAGCAGTCCTGGATGACCGTTTTCATAGCCAATTATACTTGAATAAAGTGGTTGTAGTTTTCTTTGTTTAAAAAAAGGAACTAAGGTTGGATACATAGAAATGACCATGCCTTTCCACTACGTTGCAAGATAGAAATGAGAATGAAACCATTGTCTCTAACGTAGCAATAAAAATTATGTTAATCTATATGTGAGGAAGTGAGTCCACTATTTCTATCGCAAATAGGCTGCTCATTTCCATCTACAAAAAGTGCGTAAACGTAGCCTTATTCTCTAGCGTCAGTGTTACCCGATAATCTCCATGCACCCCTTATTGGACTAATAAAGATTTAGTCGGCCACAAGATAAGCTATGTAGTTGTGCCCTTTGGGGGATAGATGGGGAATGGGTATCTTTCAAACTTTTCTTAGCATACTGTTAAATGAAATCTAACCAATACTGCACCGGCTTATTTTATGCAGCTAACCCTGGCCAGCCACACATATACATCACAGCTGCAACTTGGCATGTACCCATAACAGCCAGGGAAACTGCAGGCTCAACTAGGCACAATCCTACTTGAGAAATGATTTCTGGTTTGTTCATATTTAAATCCTCCTTTCGCTAATATGTTATGAAATTAAACAGGTGAATTTAGGTGTGTTCAAAAATTTTTACATGTGCAGTATTGGCTAGATTTTTTATAGAGTATCATACATTTTATAGTGATTTCGTTTCTTGTAAAATTTATGATGTAATTAGTAATTTTTTCATATTTTACATACCTCAAATATTTTAGCTTTCTTTTATATTTCCCTACCAACCTCCACATATATGTAGAATCGATGTAAGTTTTAACTCTCCCTAGCTTGCTTCGCTCGATAATATGAGAAATTATTATAGTGGGACATGATTTTTGAAAAATATGATTGCAGGAGATGATTGCAGGAGATTTCTGTTTGCTCGGTGAAACAAAGGTAACCGTCAACTCTAGCAGCACCTTGCAATCCTCCCACAAACTATAAGAAACTAAAGGTGCTCCACGAGCCTGCAAAAAAGGCTCAGAGAAAGAGCTATATGTGGCTCTGCCGCACCAGTCGAGATACTGAGCAGCCAGTCGTGCTCTATGAGTACCAGCCCAACCGCAAAGCAGACCATCCTGAGAAATTCTTGGATGGATTTGAGGGCTACTTGCATGTGGATGGTTATGCCGGTTACCATAACCTACCTGAAAACATAATTGCGGTGGGATGCTGGGTCCATGCCAGACGGTATTTTGACGAGGCAGTGAAGTCACTTCCAAAAGGCAAGCAGTCCACTGGCTCTGCGGCTACGGGGTTGGCATACTGCACGAAGCTATTTCATATTGAGAAAGAGTTGGCGAGTTTCTCCCCAGAGGAACGCCAGAAACAGCGGATGGAGCAGGAACAGCCTGTTCTAGGTGCACTGTTTGCATGGGCAGAAACCAGGGCTGCAGCACCGAAATCTACCCTAGGCAAGGCACTGATTTATTTGAAGAGCAGTGGCCTTATTTGGAGAATTATTTGAAAGATGGCCGACTAGAGTTATCTAACAACCGTGCAGAACGGAGTATTAAGCCCTTTGTGATTGACCGCAAAAATTTTCTTTTTGCCAATACACACGAGGGCACACAGGGCGGTGCCGTAATGTTTAGTTTGATTGAGACAGCAAAGGAAAACGGACTGGATCCGTACCGATATTTGGTTTATGTTCTGAAGACTGCGCCTGGTTTAGACCAGAGTGCACACAATTGGATGGCATCGTTGTTGCCTGAAAATGCCCCTGATGATTGCAGTGTGCCAAAAATCGAGTAGGAGGCTACCCCTTAATGAGATAACCGTCCTCTCACACCACCGTACGTACCGTTCGGTATACGGCGGTTCAATCGCTTAAGTGCAATTTACGAAGACGCTCGTATTGTGCAGGGAAGTCATAAAACCCTGCCAATGCGAGCTTTTCGTTTGTAATGGAGCGAGTTAGAATCGGGCTTTTTGAAATTCTCCAATATCCCAACCTTGTATTCCCCCATTGGTAAGCCAAGTCCTTGCGAATGCCCAATTTTTGTAAATTCTGCACCTTTGTCCTTGGCTTCTTCCATTGCTTCCAGATGTACATCCTAACTCTACGTCGCAACCATTCGTTCCATCTTCGCAAAATGCTACTCATTTTCGCCACATAGTAGTAGCCTATCCATCCTCGGATGAACACTCTCACATTTTGCATCACTTGTTGTATATTTCGTCCTTGGTTTCGTTTTGTCAGTGCCACCAGCTTCTTCTTGGCTTTCAGGAGAGATTTCTTATGGGCTCGAATGTAGACACCTTGCCCATTCTTTCCCATAGCAAAGCCTAGAAACTTGAAGTGTTTGGTTGAAAATACGCTGACTACCTTGCTCTTTTCTGCGTTTAGTTTGAGTTTTAGTTTACCCTCAAGGTAATTACGACAGCTTTCCAGCAATCTCATTGCGGCACGTTTGCTTTTGGCTAGTACCACAATATCGTCTGCATATCGCACCGCTGGCACCCCACGTTTTGCAAATTCCCAGTCGAATTCGTTGAGATAGATGTTCGCCAGGAGCGGAGAGAGTGGTCCGCCTTGTGGAGACCCCTCCCTCGTTTTCGTGACGATTCCATCTTCCATGACACCGCTCTTTAGGTACTTCTTAATCAAAGCGATGACTCGTTTATCTTGAATCTTTCTGCGCAATAGGTTCATCAATATCTCGTGATTCAAGGTGTCGAAATACTTGGATAGGTCAATCTCCACCACTTGGGTGTAGCCCTGTTCTGCGTACTCTTTCACCTTGCAGATTGCCTGTTGGGCGCTTCGTTTGGGGCGGTAACCGTAGCTTCCATCTGCAAATTGTGGTTCGTAGATTAGTTGTAGGCGTTGTGCAATGGCCTGTTGGATGATACGGTCTATAACCGTAGGTATCCCTAGCTTTCGCACACCGCCATCTGGTTTGGGGATTTCTTTCCTCCGCACTGGACTCGGTTGATATGTGCCGTCCAAAATGCTTTGTAAAAGTGCTCCTCTGTGTTCTTGCAACCATGGCAACGCTTCTTCAATGGTCATCCCATCAATGCCTGGCGCACCTTGGTTGCGTTTTACTCGCTTGTAGGCTCTGTTCAGATTGTCTCTGTCCAGAATTTCCTCTAGCAAGTTTGCACCGTCTTGTTCGTTCTGTTCCTGAGATGCCAAACTCGGCACTCCTGCATACCCTTGACGTTCCACGCTATCTCTTTGCTGGTAGTTCTTTCGATTTTCTGCTGTCATAATTTGGCTCCTCCTTTCCAGCCCTACTAAAGACTTACGATTGTTCAGCCCTTCCTGGAGAAAAAAATAAATAAGTTTTTTTCCCCCAGTACTATGGCTTCTGCTGACTTCTTGCCATTCGTTGTTACTACGAACTTCTTACTTCGTTTCCGTCCGCTGACAAGACCTCCCCAGGTAAGAACGATAACTTTCACCTCATGTAACCGCCACATTTACTCCGCAGGATTCGGGTAGTATTGGACTTTCTCTTGTTCAGCAGAGTCATCCGTCCTTGCAGAGCCTACTATGTGATTTCTGTTCGTCGGTTCAAGGTTTTGCCCGTGCTCGCACTTCTCAGCTCACACATCCAGCTTCCTTCAGATTCCACCTCACGATGGACACCCTTGCCTTCGGCTAACGCTTCCTACTACCAAGCGCGTAGTGGACTTGCACCACCTAGCTATCACCCATGCTGGGCGCACTGATATGAACGGCGAGTGAGAAAATCTCACTCGCCGTTCACGTTGCTAGAGTTGACGGTTACAAACAAAGGGATAGATAAATGGTGAATATGTATTATTTGAGATTACTATATAATATGCATCAGAAATTAGGACACTTAGAATTTACAGGTATGTGCTGATAAGGAGCTCATTATTTCTTTGTCGTTATTGTTTTTTCAAATATATAAAGGGGATGCATTATAATGGTCCCCCTGTCAAGACCACTTCCTCAAAATTTATCGTGAACACAACAACCTATTTTGCTTCCTGAGCCAAGCCTGGTTGTGGTTACCTCCAGGGTAGCCGCCCGAAGGGTTGCCTTGACCGACTGGGTCAGGCTGGTACAATGGGAAAGGCGAGGGGAACGGCCTCCGCCTACAACCCACGACCTCCCGTCGCCACCAGTCCTCAACCAGCCTGTGCCAGACTGTCAAGGTGGTTGGTTGGCGTTGTGAAGGCTGCCCCATACACGGCCTCTGGAGTCTGATTTCCCAGTGCTTGATGGGGTCTGAAGGTGTTGTACTGCTTGATATAATTTCCAATTCCACGGCGCAATACCCTAGGATTTTGATACTCGTTGAGGTAAATTTCCTCGGTTTTCAGGCTACGGAACCACCGCTCAATCATGATATTATCCGCCCAACGGGACTTACCATCCATGCTTTGGACAATGTGATTTGCCTTCAAAAACCCCTTATATTGGGAGCTTGTGAACTGACATCCTTGGTCAGAATTGAGAAAAGCGGGGGTGCCGTGGCTAGAAATTGCGCGCTGGACAGCGGCGATGACGTTATCTGTGTCCAGCGTATCGGACAGACTCCAGCCCACAATCAGACGGCTATACCAGTCGATAATCGCCGTCAAATACATGTGCCCGTGGTGCATTTTGATGTAAGTGATGTCGATTGACCACACTTGATTCGGGAACGAGACAACCTTATTTCTCAGCAAATATGGTACGATAGACTCTTTAAAGTTGCGTTTTGAGAGATTTGCCTTGGGATAGAGAGCATGAATTCCCATCTCGCACATCAGTCGCCTAACCAGCTTGCGACCCACAAAAATCTGGTCGGTGGCCAGCTTGGTCACCAGCTTTCGAGAGCCGATGTAGGGCATTTGGGTGTGCCAGTAGTCGATGCGTGCCATGATGTGCTCCCGCCAGCGCTTGGCCTCCTGGTCGACCTCCACAGGCTGGTAGTAGACCTGCCCTCGGGGCAGACCCAGCAGCTCACATTGACGGCGGATGGACAGGTCTGCGTCAGTCCTGAGGGAACTTGGGGACGGGGATGCCGCAGTCCCGAAAGGCACCCTGAATAAAGTCTCGCTCCAGTGTCAATTGGCCGATGGTGCGGAGCATCTGCTCCTTCTCTTTTTTCAGGGCAACCTCCTTCCGATGTGCTTCTTTGACCTGCTTTTTCTCATCGAAAACCTGACTGGCATTGGATATAAATTCCTTCTTCCAGTTGCGAATCATGTTGGGATTAACCCCCTGCTCGGCAGCGATAACGTTTAATTCCTTCTCACCCTGGAGGACTTCTAGGACGATCTTGGCCTTATATTCGGCGCTGTAACTGCTTCGTGGCATGATATGTTCTCCTCTCGTTTATCGTTTTTGATATTGTATCACGTTCACGATAATTTTTCGAGTGCTGGTTTGGTTTCTAGGGTCCATTATACATTGGCTCACTTTTATAGTAGCATTTATAAAATATTTGTGATTTCGATTAGATTATTGGTTGCATTTTGTTTTTTTTGTGTAAATATAGGTAGTATAAGTATTAACGAAAATATGATACACACTCATAAAGTATTTGAAGGATGAATCCACCGCCCCTCCTGAGGTCCTTGAACCGTAGTGGTGGTGCCTGAAAACCGCAGTTGGTGCTACAAGGGGGGCAGAATACTCAGAAGGATACGTCTGACCGTTTTCTTCACTGGCTACAGGAAATGGGTGTAAATACCAATGCAGTTGCCTAGTGTTTTCTAGTGTTTGGTAGCACCTTAGAAACAGACTAGAAAATATGTGCCAATTTGACCAAACTGTAGAAATAATATGTATCAAAAAAGACTTGAGACAGCTAGTCATTAGGTGTTATCCTAGTAAAGTGTCTTTGTCAACTTAAAAATACACAAAAAGGGCGCGTAAAAGTGCATAGGGTCAGCGTTGGGGAATAACATTAGCGAGAAAAAACTTAAAAAATTGCTGAAAAATGTCGAAAACGGAAGTGGGCTTCCTGTTATTTGCTAAATTCTTCTTGTATAATGAAAACAAGAAGGAGGTGTGCACAATGGCTAGAAATGAACTTGGCGTTGCTTTAAAAGGGTTCCGTATAGAACAAGGGATGACGCAGGAAATGGTAGAGGGTCGCAGTGGAATTTCTGTTAGAACAATTCGGGATGCAGAGCGAGGAAGCAAAGATACAAAAATGAGTACACTTCAAACATTGGGCAATGTATATGGCATGGAACTGGGGTTTTACCCAAAAACCTTTCAGATGGAGAGGGGTGAGTTGCAATGGGTAGCGTAGACATTGCAGAAATTTACAGCCTGCTTTACTCCTTAGGCATCACCGCCAACTATCGAGGTTTTTTCCATACCAGCTACGCCGTCTATCTCGTCATACAAAATCCAGAAAGGCTGCTCCTCATCACCAAGTGGCTGTACCCAGAGGTAGCCAAACACTATAAAACCACTTGGCAATGCGTTGAGCGCAACATTCGCACAATCACAGAGCTTATTTGGATACACAATCGAATTTTGTTAGAGCAGATGGCGCACCATCCTATGGAGAAAAAACCTAGGAATGGTGCTTTTTTGTCCCTTCTAGCCTCAACGCTCACGTTGCCTGGACATGGATTGTGTCAAGCGGTAGCTCTCCCCAGAGAAGATGACTATGTGCGAATGGTGTACCAAGCGGTCAATGAGAGCTGCCGTCAAGCGGTTATCCCCAAAGACTGTATTCCATTGAGAGAATTCCAGATTGGATGTAATGATGAGGCTTTTCCGCTCATAACAGTCGGCAATCACTTGGAATAACAGCTCTGCTGCCGCTTTGTGCAACGGTACAAAACCAATTTCATCAATGACCATTAACTGCACCTTTTTTAGCGTAGATAAGAAACTGTTCAAGGTGCCCTTGTTGTTCTTTTCCAATAAAATATTGGCAAGAGATGCAGCTGTAAAGAAGCGAACAGGCCGTCCTTCTTGGCAGGCGTTCAACGCCAGAGCTGTGGCAAGATGGGTCTTGCCTGTCCCAACGGCGCCCATAAAAATAAGGTTTTCCTTGGGTGCCAAAAATTGCAAATCTTCCATATACTCTCGTGTTAGTCCAACTGGCAGTGCTATTTCATTGCGCCAAGTGAAGTCATCCAAGGTTTTTAGCACCCCAAATCCTGCACTTTTTACCATGCGGTTAATGCGGTTTATTTCTCGTTCTCGCAACTCCAGTTGTAATAAATCGGTTAGATATTGCTCATTATTTCGGTATTCCACACTTGTCCACTCTTTTGCCAAACCACCTAATTTCAAGGTTTTCATGTATTGCTCAACCATGTAAATCACCTCCTATCAATCCGTCGTAAGCGCTCAAATTTGGCGTGTAATGTAGGTCAGGCGTGGTAATATCCAAAGTCAACGGCTCTGGTCGGTGTTCCTTTTTGGCAATCATGTAGTAGCATTGGCGGACACTATCCGCATCGGTGCGGCCATTCTCATGCGCCAACTCTAGCACTTCGTCGCAAAAGGTGGCGTTGCCATCTTGGACGATTTCATCCAGTAATTGTAGCGCACTTTTTCGTGCCTGTCCTTGGGCTTGGTGGAGATGCTGTTGCCAAAGAGGTGGCATTTGGTTGAAGAATCGAGTGTGAGATACCCCGCCAGGCTTTCTGCATAAAACGCCAACATACTGTTTCCAATCATAGTACTCTTGGTGTGTTTCATAACTTCTTTTATAACTTCCAACTAAGGTATGGTCATGGTAAAATTCAATGCAGTCATAATAAATTTTCGCTTGCACAATCTCTCGACTCAGCGCTGGTGACAGACCATACTTATTGGTGTCAATGGTGACAAAGCCATATTTATTCACCGCCAAGCTTTCGTAACGGAACACCGAAAAAGGGTGCTCTGGCAGGGGTAGTAGCGCCTCACGATCTGCTTCCCACAGTTCCTGTATCTCAATCTGATGCTTGTAATGGAGACGCTGTGCATCCTGCTCGCACCAGTCGAAAAGCTGTTCGTTGAAGGTATCGAAGGAGGTAATGGTCGGCACAGGAACAAAGGCGTTTCTGCGGCTATATCCCACTTTATTCTCCACGTTGCCTTTCTCGTTGCCAGCGGCAGGATTGCAGAATTCAGCCTTAAATCGGTAATGCAGCATGAATCGGGTGAATCCATCGGTCAGCACTCGTTCACCATGGTCTAGGACCTTCACCACGGCGGTAGACATATTGTCGAAGCGGATGACGGGTGGCACGCCACCCATGTGCTCAAAAATCTGCTTCATGCCTTCTAGCAAGCATTCTTGGTTTTGGGCTGGGAAATCTTGGGTGTATCCCTTGTTGGAATTGGGGAAGGACAGGGTTAGGGCGTAGCCTGTCCGCACTTTGGATGAGGCGTCGTTGTAGATGTGCTCGCCAAAATCCACTTGCCCACTGCCGTGGGGATGCGCCAGAGGCAGATAACCATCGGTTTGGCTGCTCATGGCGAATTTCTTCTTGCGCACATAACGCTTTACGCTGGAGTAGCTACCGAGGAATTTTTCTTCATCTCGTAAACGGCAATAGATTCGCCAAATTGTGTGTCGTTGCTTGCGTGGAATTTTGGTGTCATCCTCTAACCATTGGTCTATGATAGGGATGAAATCCCCTAAAATTGGATAGCTTTCTGCTTGAATGTTGGGTAGATGCTCATCGTTCCAGTCGTCTTTATGGGCGTACTTGCGCACCGTGCGATAATTGAGTCCTGTGATTTTTGCGATTTCATTGAGACTTTTCTCTTGGTTTTCGTACAAATCTTTGATATAATTCTTTTGAGCCATTCTTATCACCTTTCCGCTACCTCCTTAGTTCTAGACAAACTAATGGTAGCTCTTTTTTGAGGTGCTGACAATGGCTCTTTTTTTACGAGCCCAACCTATGCACTTTTCGCGCCCTTTTTCGGTACTTTTATTTTAGTGGAAACATAGTAAAGAAAAGGATATAATTATGTTAAGAATTGCAATATGTGCCGATGATGTTAAATTGACATCTGAAATAGAAAGTTTAATTTATATGATTGAAACAACAAACAAATTCTCTATTGATGTATTCTTTAGTGGGGAATCATTGTTGAATGAGATAGCCACAGGTGCTAAATATGATTTACTATATCTAGATATTGAGATGGACGGAATAAATGGGATTGATACGGCTCAGGAGATACGTAAAACAGATACAATAGTGATAATCATTTTTATCACAGCACACTTTCATTACGCATTGGCAGGATATGAGGTGAATGCTTTTCGATTTCTGCTAAAGCCAATAAATGAAGATAAATTTACTAATTACTATAAGTTAGCTATTGGTGATATTTTAGAGACGCCAAAATATTATCGATATACATTTAATCGAGAGAATTTTTGTATTTCAATATCTCATATTATGTACTTCGAAAGTCAAGGGAGGACAGTATACATACATACAAGCTATTCCAGTCAAGAAAAATGTTATACAAAGTTGAATGATATTGAACATTATTTACTATCTAATAACATCTATTTTTTTAGGATTAGTCAATCTTTTTTGGTAAATCCTGATTTTGTATATTCAAATATGTATAATAAAATGGTTCTCCAGGATAATACACAACTTGTTGTTTCTGAAAAAAGGCGAAAAAAGGTCAATAAATTGTTTTGTAAAATTAAGGGTGATAAAATCTATGATTAGGGGCTGTGTCACAATTACTTAGGCCATATGCAATTTGCTAAAACCAGAGTAGGGTGGGGGGCTTGCCCCACTGGCAGTTGACAATTAAACCCACAAAAAACAGGGTAGACTCGTAAAAATTTACGAATCCACCCTGTTTTTTCCTTAATATGAGCACCTTCTATGGCGAAAACTCCCCTATTTTACACTCTACTATAAAATGATGTGTTTTACAATACAGTTGAAGGAATGGTTTTCACCAGAAAACGGATATTAGAAGCTATTAGAAATGGACCAAAACATCCGCATCTAATGGTCTCTAGTCTACAAGGATTGAAGCCCCCTTACAACTTACTCACAATCTTTCCGAAAATCTGCTCTCTTTCGTCTTCGTATCGGCGGATTGTTAGCATGACGGTATCGCCTACGAAAAATTCGCCGTCTTCGTAGTGGAAGGAGTAGCTACACATACACACGGTATCATCGGGGAGGTTGCAGAATACGCCACCGCCATATTTGCCAGAAATCACAGCTTGGCGAATACAGCCGACAGGATGCCGATCTTCGGCACCGTAATAAGGATTAGAGGTAGCTGCCTTCCCAGAAAGGGTCAATTTTTCATTTTCTAGGTCAAAGGATGTAATCACACACTCAATGACCTGCCCTGGGCGATACTCGTCACGCAGGTCTGGGATGGCTGTATACCGCAAATCTCGCTGGGTGATGTCCATATCATAGCCGTAGCAAGACACAAAGGCACGACGGGGACCCACTGCCAAAATGTGGCATGGCACACGGTTGCCCACGCTGTGGATACGAGGGCGATGGTTGAAGAAGTACCGCCGACTGGCTAAGGCTCGACGGCGAGATGCCAGCGCAAAGTTTCCTTCACGGTCAACTTTGGTAATAATGAAGTCGATGGTAGCGCCCACCATGTTGCGAATGACATAATCGGGACGCTCCAGACCTGCGTCAAACATTTCTGTGTCAGGGATAACCACCTTCACACGGAAGGGCACCACCACAGCGCAATACATGACTTTTTGATTGGCACCATAGCCTGTGGTCAGCTTGTCCACACCAATAATCGTGCCTGTCATCACAGAACGACCACGGAAAGATGCGTAAATATTGCGCCACTCTTGTTGTTCCTCTGGTGTCAGCTCTCGGTCGATTTCATTGAATTTGAGGTCAAAGAATGCTTGGCGATTGCTAATGTCCTCTTCATATTCTTCTTCCAACATGACTGTTTCTGCTTTAGGAATGGATGGGGAAGCGATTTCGGTCTCTTCACCATAGGGAATGATTCCAGCTTCTTCTGTGTCCTCTGTATCCACTGAGGTGAAGGTGATTTCTTCCATTGGGTCTAGGGTATTTGGTTGGGTGAGGTCTGGGAAGTCTGGGGCAATGGGGCTTTTTGGAGCATCCTCTATCAAAGTGGGTTCCCATTCTGGTGTGGTTTCCGTGGTTTCTGGAATTTCTGGGGTTTGCTGTGCTTGGTTTTCCAAGGGGTCTGCTTTTTTTCTTGCCATACATAATATCCTCCATAAAATTTATTCATCCTACGCTACCAGCAAAAAAACGGTGAGTACCATCTTCTTGTCTCATAGCGAAAAAATGCTTATAGGGTAACGTTCCCACTTGGGGCAAGGTGTCGTTTTCTATGAGAAATACCACTCGATCTCCTGAGAGTGGCATCCATTGAAATACTGTTTCTGGGCTAAATGGGACAATGGAAAAGGGATGGATTTCTTGCCCTTTCGGGATGGAAAACCGCAGTAGGACAGGCTTTTTCCAATTCCCAGCAATCATGGGTGACTGTGTGCCAGCCAAGGCAATCATCAAGTCGATGGCTTCTAAAAATTGAGGCGATACAGGGCGAATACCGCCCCACATCACAATGTCTCCCTGCATACGCACCCGTCCATGGCGATTCACAAGCTGTGCCAGCATAGGCGTAATGCGTCTGGTATCCACTTCGGATAGCTTGTCTTGCATATTGATTAACGCGAGGATTTGATCGGTGCGGATATAGCCCACATGTTCTAAAATAGCGAGGATGGCCTTTTGGCCAAATGATAAAATCATATCGTGTCTCCTTTGCTTTGGTGTTTGGTATATTTACAACTATGGTGTTTTGTGATAAAATACAGTTAGAAATAGAACTTGGAGTAACAAGTGAATGAATAAATTGTTATCTACAGAGCGCATTGGACGAGTTGTACCCTTGGTTGTCAACTTACTAGAACTGGAACATCCAATTGATGACACTATCTATATTGGTGAATCTAATCGAAACCACATGGCAGACACACATCCTGAAGATTACAAAAAATACGGTGGATTTATTGCAGATATTCTTCAGGCTCCTGACTATATCGGCCAAAACCCAAAAGATAATTCTATTGAATATGTGAAAGAATTTGTTTTAGATGGGGAGTTTGTAAAAGTCGCTGTCCGTGTTTCAGGCGCTGGTCGCTTTTATGCTCGTAGCCTCTATGTGCTAAATAAACGTCGTACACAAAACTTTATTGCAAATGGCACTCTGAAAAAAGTAAGTACTTAAGTATTTCTTGACAGATTTGCAATCAAACTGTATAATAAAACTATAGCAACATATCCTATCATGAGCGTACTTAGAGGACGGAACGGGCAGCCGTCGCCCTTGGTTTGGAGATGTGGGAACTGTCACCCCACCTAAGCACGACTCAAACAGGACAGGCGGACACCTTCGGGCGTCTGCCTGTTTTTTTGTTTTCTCCTTTTCTACCATCCAGGGGACAGACCCTCGTAGAAGCCTTGTTGGCGTTCTTGGATGGTGTTCATGATGGTGGCCATGGTGTAAGCCAGTGGGTTTCGAATGGTGCGACTATCGCTGGAAAGTAGCTTTTCTTCTGTCCAGCGAAGTACCTCCCAGTCAAGATGCTGTAAGATAGCGTGTATTTGGTTTTGCGCTAGTAGCTTGTCACCCAAGCGATAGAGCTTGGTGTTGAATAATTGGGTGATGGCTTGGGTAAAGCAGCGTTCCAATTCCTCAGAAAAAGAAAATAAATCGCAGTTTTGCAAAATGTCGTCTAGCGTCAATGGCGGTGGTTCGTCACCCGCCCCAGACTGACTGACTTCATTCTGACTAAAATCAATATGACTCTTTTCTTTATGACTAGAGGGCGAATATGGCACCTCCAAAGCCGCCTCATTGACGGTTCTGGGGGTGCCTCTTTCACGGTTTTGCGAGGGTATCTGTGGAGGTTCTGGAACAGCATCCTCCTCCAGAACCTCCAAAACGGCAGGTTTGCAACCGCCTTCGTCTGGGTCTAAAAAAGGTGCACTGGTATAACTGCTGTCTTCCATGGGGGTGACCTGAGCCAAATAAATATGATTGGCAGAACCCAGTCCATTGCGTTTTTCCCAGATGAGTTTGCGGGAAATCAAGGTGCGAAAGGCGGTTGTAATCCGCTTTTCACAGATGCGGAGTTCTTGAGCCAGTTCTTTGCGAGGGAAAATCACAAAGACTTCCCCATGGTCATTGAGCCACCCATTTCTACGAGAAAGCTGGAAGCGATTGAGCAAAAACACATAGGTCATTTTGGCTTCTAAATTCATATCAGCATAGCGTGGGTCTGAAAATAACCATCGAGGTGTTTGTAGGTGATACACTTTTTGGATTTCCTCTTGTCCCATCAAAGGGAACTGAGGGCGACTTTTCATTTGGGGGTGTTTCATGGTCGTTTCTCCTCGTCTATCTTAAATTACGGACATCGTCCAAGGTGATTTCAGCAAAGCCCAAGGGCTGGTCGGGGGATAACGCTGGAAAATTGGGCTTTGGGGGAGCTGGATGTTTCGATTTTGGTTTGGGCATCGGTGGCGGTGTTGGTGCTGGTGTTGGTGGCGGTGCTGACCGTGGTGGTTGTACAACCTCCTGTCGCCACAGAGGAATGTGGTCGCCCACAGGAGTAAAGTGGAGCTGGGCAAAGGCGGTGAATTCGTCTGGGATGATTTTGTACAGCATCATCGGCTTTTGCCCCCGTAGGAACACCAGACATTTGGCATTGTCCATTTGTAGTATTTCATCGGGCATCATAAGAGCACGCTGGGTATTGCTTTTTGTTTGGGAATAGGGTCTGGTGGTGGCATAGATGGGTGAAAAAAGTGGCGTCAAAGGAAACTGATTATTTTGGACACAGATGGTCACCGTGCCACATTTTTTGGAGATGTATTCCGCTGTTTTCTGGTCGTTACACCCCAAACAGATTTGCACATCTGAGTTGCCAATCAATTCCTCCCATTCATTGCGTGGGTACCGTTCAGAGAGTTGTGCTATGGATTGCACAATGATTTGACAATAGATGCCACGGCTACGGCAGACAGACAGCACCTTCTTAAAATCGGTCAGCTTGCCGATATTACAAAATTCTTCCAAGCATACATTGACGGTGGTAGGCAGTCGTCCACCTTTGCAATTGCGCCGTGCATAGCCCATCAACCGTGTAAATAACTGAGAGAAAAAGAGGGAGCTGAGAAATTCCAAGCTACTGTCTTGGTCGGAAATGGCGCAAAAGTAGGCACAGGGTTTCTGCCCTGGGAGGGTGAGGTCGATTTCATGGTAAGCACTGATTTTATCCACCAGAGGATTTTGGAACACAGAGAGGCGGTTGCCTAAGCCAATGGCGATGTTGCCCCAGATTTGACGATTGGCTTGCTTGAACAAGCCGTAGGGTGCTTTGGCTGGATGTCCTACAGGGAGACCACTAAAGGTTTCATCTAGGCGTTGCAAGCTTTCATTGGATAGCAGTCGATAGATGGCACCCAGACTGCGCTGTTGGACTGGGAGAGGTTGTCCACGAGTATCACATAGGCCACGGACGTAGTGAATCATGGCAACCAATAGATTGAGTTCTGCTTTGGCCCAGAAATCTTGGGTTTCTTTTTCGCCAGAGGTATTGTTGATAATTACCTCCGCAATGGCCTGTACCATGTTGGGGTCGTCACCATCGTCAGCTAGACAGTTCCAAGCGTCGCTGTTCTCCATGTCCAGTAGGTTGAACAGGCGGACTTCATAGCCTTGGTCACGCAGATAGCCCGACATGGTTTCGTAGAATTCTCCCTTGGGGTCTACCAGTACCAAACTGTCTTTGCGTTTGGCACACTGTAAGATAAATGGCTTTACGAACCCACGACTTTTACCGCTACCTGTGGCACCGTAAATCATGGTGTGTTCGGTCAGCCTCGTGTTGGGGCGCAGGGTAATGTATTCAGCATAGCGATTGTCGTCCAAGGGATGTTCTTTTTGTTTACCCAAAACGGTGCCATCTAAATTGGACAGCGGCTCTGTGAATACCACCTGCTCCTGCTCTTTTTTGCTCATAAAACCGCTGGTGCCATGGGTGCCATCTGGTAGAATGTGAAACCCTCGTGGGTCTTTGATAAAACGATAGCCAGAAAATTTGGAATACCCTTTCTTGGTAATCAGGCAGATGAGCAAAACGGATATGGCGGTGATACCCAATCCGTAGGGCGTGAAAACAGCGAAGAAATTGAAGAAGGGGTTGAATACCCAAATGCTCTCAATTTCCTCGCCTGCGGTGTTGAATGTGGATGCCGTTCCCAAATGGACAGAGTTGATGAACATACCATAGAGATACCAAGCCAGTGTGCCCATAGGGATATAAAAAATCAGTTTTTCTCTATTGCGGTCTAGCCAACGACCAGCTTTCTTCTCAAGGCGACCTTCATTTTTTTCCACCAGAGCGGCTAGGCTTTTCAGTAAATTTGATGGGCGGAGCATAGACAACTTCTCCTTTGTCATTGATATAGGCACCATCTTCCACCCACTGCTTTGGGCCGACAGTTTCAAAGAATTGTTCTAAAGCACTGTCTGTCAATTTATATACCTTTCCCTTTTGAGTGGCTTCATAACGGCTGTGGAGGACGTTGCTCACTTGGGATTCCAACGCCACGATGTGGATAAACCCTTCAGTGGCACCTCGGTCTAGCCGTTTGAGATCCATATCCACCGCCACATAGAAAGGCTGTCCATTGTAAAGTGCGTCACAATCTAAGGTAAGTGGTGGCGGTGCATAGTGGGAGGCCAAGGTAATCCACGCCAATAGACTGCGGTGGTCTGGCGCTCTTAGGATGCTGAGTTGCAGGGCACCTACGGCATCACAGGTCATGAGGTGAATGGGGATGGTGCTCTTGGCATAGGCCACGCTGTAAGGCACAAGACGGTTGATTTTAGATGGCAATGGCTTGAACAGTTCCCCTAGTAATGCTTCATAGCTAGGAGCTGCAAAGAGAAAGGCTGGCTTGCCCACTTGGTACAGCTGAGGATGTCGGGCAAAGATAGCCACTTCATCAGATAGTGCCATATCCCCAATGTTAGGGCAAACATAATGAATGCCATAGAGGGTGCCATCTAGCAAGGATAATCCAGCAATGCGACTGCTCCCCCAGTGGTTGATGCCTCGACCACGGGTGGTGGCTGAAAGGAATACACCAGCCCTAGAAGTCAGAAATTGTGGATCGGAGAGGAACACAGATAGCCCAGCTTTATAGGCGGTGCATAGCAGTGAGGATAACCGTAAGCGACGCTGTATATCGGATGGATGGTACGAGGGGGAGATGGCAGGGGGAAGACTTAAACAGTGGGCATCTAAAAATGTTTGTCCTTTTGCTGTTAACACCATGGAACCACTTGCTGTATGATGGGCGATAAAACCGCACCCTTGCAGATGGGAAAGTTCGGCGGATGAAAATAGAGCCACCAGATCGTCTTGACGGATGTAACGGCAGAAGCGAAGTAGTTTTAATACATGAAAATCTCGAATGCTCAATAACACAAAATGCTCCTTATATGATAGTGGGCGCTTGTACGATGATGTTCCTGCCACGCTGGAAACGGCCCTTCCATCCTCCAGATGGAACGACCGTTTCCAGCGTTTACGGAAGTTTCAAATCGGGACCACCCGATGCCCCTACCCAGTAGTCGGGTGCATTACGTCCGTTGTCTCCTAGTTGACGGGCGGAAAGTCAATGATAGCAGGCATTTGGGTACGCTGTGTGGAGTCGGGTAGCCCTGATTTGAAACTTCCGTGGAAGGACTATGAATTCACCCTGTCAACCGATGGGTCAAAACCCACGATAAAGCAGTTGTGTGGTGTAATTAAATTCACGCAGTGCAAAGAAATCGGGTAAATCTTGAGGCCGTAAAATGGTGATATGGCAGACGCTTTCTGTCGATGTCTTGGACAGAAGTACCACCCCTAAATGGTACTGGTCATCGTCCAAAACCAGCCTGCCTTTGATGGCATTGGACACCGCCTTCCACCCTTTGTTATCTTGGTCATAAATGTGTCGGCCTTCGATGTTGCTGTGTTCGTCTAGCACCAAAACCGCCTGTTCAAAGTAGGGCAGTTTACCGCCTTGTCGCTCATAATCGTCCAATAAACGTCTCATTGTATCGGTTAAATAGCTAGGGGTTTTGTAACGACAATGAGGAAGTAAGCCATTCAATCGGATGTGAAGCCATTGGTCTTCAATCAATTCTACCAAACCTGCCATCTGGATGGGCTCTAGGGTGGGCTTGCCTGGGACGGACATCAAGGTGGTGTGACGCTCGCAAAGATTGCGGACTTGCAGGGTAGCTTGTTCAAAATGAGTGGCTATTTTTGATAATAGCTGGCTACGCTGTTCTGGATCGCTTTGCCCGTAACTGGGAAGGCATACCAGTGAACCAGTGATGGCAAAGGCGTCGCTGAGCAGGGTTTGGATTTGCTGTAAATCTTGTTTTATATCAGTCATAGGCTGTTCCTTTCTCCACGCATACGCAAATCTGTGGGTGATGTGGTGATGGCGTTATATTCTCGACGGGTGGCGTGGAAGGCAATGGGGACATGGTTATAGCCGATGCAAAGAAGCCCTTCTCCACGGCGAAACCGTGTAATCTGGCGCACTTCATCTTCGGATAGATTTAGCACATTTTGGATTAGCCGTGCTTCTTGCTCTTCCATCTGCATCACCAATTTGATACGACTGGAATCCAAAATGCCTTTGCCGTATTTACCGCCCTCAAGCCCGAACAAGTCTTGCATCCCTTGGGTGGAAGTGATGGCGATACCGCCCAGACCACGGATGGTTTTCACCATTTCTTGTACGAAGGCTGCTGCTAGAGGGTTGGAATTTGCCCCCACTAGCGCCCATAATTCGTCTGCAATTAAGGCAGACAAGGAGGACCCTGCCCCCATGATGAGGTCACTGGCAAGGTCGGTTGCCCAGAAGATGCCAGGGAGAATGAGGTCATCAGGCATTCCAGACGTATCCAGCACCAGATATTTACTGGCAACATCCACATTGGTTTTGCCACCCATAGAGGATGCCGAGCCTGTTACAAATCGGGTCAGCACCACTGCTAAATGCTTGGTTTCTGGTGTGTCAGATAGAACCTTGTGCCAGTCCGCTAGCGTGGGCATTTCCTTCACAGTGCCATCTTCATGGCGGAGGGTGGTGTTGTCAAAGCCGATGCCGTATTGTTCATAGCAGGTGACCAAGGATGTGTCTAAGTAGTTTTTATCTTCGTCGGTTAAATCACGCTTGAGCAGAGAGTAGAAAATAATCAAGCGAGAGATTTTGTCAGCCAGTACAGAGTCGTCACGGGTAGTCAGCTGGCGCAGGTGGGAATGGGCATCGAGGGACATACGGCGAATTTCCATGATGTTGATGCAGTCGGGTGAGGATGGAGACAAGCGGATGAATTGACCGCCGATTTCTTCGCACATAGGGCGAAATTCGTGACCTTTTTTGGGGACAATGTAAATGACTTGTTTGCCCTGTTGACGCAATCGCCCCCCAATGGTCTGCAAGGTAAATGTCTTGCCGGCCCCAGAGGAACCGCCAATCCATGTGTTGCCATTGGTGTAGCGGTAATCGTCGTAAAAATCCAGCAGGACTGGAGAGCGGTTGTACATATTAAGCCCTAAAAACACGCCGTTGCGGTCAGATAATTCATAAGAGGCAAAGGGAAAAGCGGCCGCCACTCCACTGGTGAGTGCGTTCCGCTTGGCTTTGCGTTCTATGTCGGGGGTTAAGGTGGACAGTGGTAGCATGGACAAAAACCCTTGCTCTTGGTGGTAATCGCAGCGTCGAGCCACCAGCTCCACGGAGGTGCAAAGATTTTCCACGGCGGTCACTCGCTGTTCCAAAGTAGCAGGATCATCAGCTACCACTTCCACAAGGCTGTGCATATAATAAAAGTCCTCTCCTTGACGGTTCATACGGTCCTTTAGCTCCAGCCCAGATGCAATGGCACTGTCTAGTTCTTCGTAATCCTGTCGTGTGTCTCCCACGTCTCTCATCCGAGAGCGGTTGAGCATGGTGGTTTGTGAGATTTTACCCAGCACTTGTTCTTTGGGTTGGCGTTGTACTAAAAAGTTAAGGCTGATACCCTCCCCAGCTTCCACCAGAGGGGTCAGCCAACCATGCCCCACCGTTGTGGGATAGCCAAAGCCAGTGAGATAGAGGTAAGCGTGATACACGTCGTCCACCACGATATAATCCCGACTTTTGGTGTCCACCATAGAGGGAGAAAGAATATCTAAGATGGTGGTAGAGCCAATGTCTAGGTCTGTGAGGATGGGGGTCTCTTTGACGAAACCGAGGCGCTTCCAAAGGCTAACCTTGTCGGATTTTTTAGGTTTTGCCTTGGATTTGGTGGGCTTTTTGGTTTGTGTAGTCTGATTTTTTGCCATAATGTTTGTCCTTTCGGTGTAAACAGGAAAATGAAAGCTTGCAATAACAGTAAAAATAGATATAATAGTAGTATAATAAAAGTTTGTGCAGAGCTACTTGATTTTGAAGTGGCTCCAAACGGTAAGGAGCTGCCATGATAAATGAGCTCAATAAAAATGGATTGACGATAGAACTCCTGCAAAAGCTATCGTATAAAAGTATGTTGGGACTCAGTTTTGCTAGAAGTCTGCATTCTTTCAATAAAGATCAGCTATTTGAGGAACTTGAAAAGGTCATTGTGTTTTATCAAATGGCAGAACAACTAGATGAAATCGCTTTAGACTATCGTATCAAAAGTATTGATTCTTGCGAGAGAAAATATCATAAAAATTACCCAGCCAATCGTTTAGAAAAAACATTTAACGATATCTTAGGCTTTCGGATGTTAGTGGATGGATATGACCCTTTATTTGAATTAACGGAAATAGATGGGTTTCGGTTGGTAGATATGAAAGATGGTAAGGCTAATGATGACGGCTATCGTGGAGTCCATCTATACTATCAAATCAATCATGGATATTATCCAATAGAAATACAAGCAAATTCTTATTATGACCGACAACTTAACAACTGGCTTCATAAATATATTTACAAAAAAGGATATAGCCAGATGGTAGGACAAATAATGCGTCTCCATTATGAAAGTGGAGAAATTCGCAATGAGCAAGCTTTTAAGGAGGTATTAGAAAATGTGCTATCTAATTGCAAAGAAATTTGATAAAACAGGCTGTATTGCTGTTCGCTCAAAGCACGGCAAGGTACTTGCAGATTTTACAACAAAACTGCAACGAGAGCTTGCGCCTCAAGCCATTCAATTGGTAACGATTAGTCGTCCTAGTGCATACGGAGAATATGAACCCTATGTGATTGTGGAAAATATGGAACAATTCGAGGTGAAAGCTCGGGTGTTATAACACCCATTGATTTGGACTTTTCTCCCAGATATCTGTGGAAACATACACATACTTGGGGTCGTTCTGTTTGTAAAAGCAGGCTCAAATTGAGCCTGCTTTTACTTTGCGCACTGTTCAATCTACATATATCCCATGGACTCTTGTAATCATATCAAACACACCAGCTGGCAGTTTTGTGCGTCGGCTGGTGGTTTTGCATATCCGTTCATAGAGTAGCTCTAGCACGCTGTTGTCAGCATACCGTGGCTCTAACACTTCCAAACCACAGTAGTCCAAATAGCGTTTGAGGGTGTCTGCTTCTTCGTTGACTCGTTTGGCGATGGACTTGGCTGTGGGCTGGAGAGGGCGCATTTGTGGCTCATACTGGAAGATGATAAAAAAGCGGTGGGTCATAGCATGGCTTTGGCCCAGTTCTCCGATTTTTATTAGATTGTCCTCAATCATAGATTGACACTCTGGAGTATCCTCCTTTTGGGCGTACCCTTCCATCCGCTTGATATAGCCGCTCATATCCGCCTTTTGGGTAATCACCTGCACTTGCAAGGTGTTGGGTGCAATTTTGAGAAAGGCGGCATAAGAAGCGATGATGGTTTCCCGTTCACTTTCTGGCTTTAGATAGAAGTTCAATGGCAATACTTCCAGAATTTTAATAAATCGTTTGTCTTTGGTGATGACGACCCCATCTACAATGGAGTGGATGGGTAGCCATCGCTGGATGCTTCCTTGATAGCTGGTGTCTTGGGCAATGTCACCTTTCACATGAGAGCCCAATAATAGTTCTTTTAGATTCATTTCTTCACCATTCCTCTGAAAAATAGTTGTTGTCGCTTCTGACGCCATCGCCACCAACCACCTACCCATTGTCCAAGGCTATCCCCTCCGATCCCCATGAGACCAAAGCCACCCAAGGGAATGATGACGGTGAGGATGACCACAATTTTAGGGCTAATGGGCAGATGGATATACTGGATGGCAAGGACGGTCACAGGCAACACCAAAAGCATAGTTTCAATGAGATTACGTAGGGGGAACATACCCAAAATACGGCCTGCATCTGTATAATTGGTGGGAATGCGATAGTAAGAGGTCATGGCGTCGCCTCCTCAAATAGCTTGTCTTTTACTTTTAGATAATCTTGCTCCAATTCTGATATAGCATCTTTTTTAGCCGATATTACTTGTTCAAGCGCCTTTTGATAGGATTGAATGGTTGGTTTGCTGGGGGAGCGCTGTCCCAATTCAAAGCGACTGACTTGTTGATGTCGATGGGGTAAATACCGCACAAGGATTTTTAGGGATAAGCCGTGTTTTAAGCGTAAGTATCGCAAATTGGTCATAGTGTAGTTCTCCTTTATGAGTAGTCAATATAGGGGATTTCGCACCAGTTTGTCCAGCCACGACCGTCTAGCTCCGTCATAACCACGCCGGATGTGGTGCCCATGGCTTCCACCACCATACCGTCACCCACGTAGACACCGATGTGTCCCGATTTCCAGACGGCGATGCCAGGAATGTCGGGGATGGTTGCAATTGGGCCAAATACTGTGGCGGATGAATACATCTGATTGGCACCGTAGTCGGGCATTCCGTTGATGGCGTAGCCAATGGTCAAATCATCTGTGTCGAGCCAGCCGTAGCCTTTGATTAACCCTACGCAGTCGGTAGTACGGCTGCCTAGATAGTTGGCTTGGATGAAGGATTCATAATTGCCCACACCGTCTGGATATTGGGACACTTTATAGTCCAACAGAGATTGAGTCAAAATGTTGCCATAGGTACCCCAGACGTAGCCCCAGCCGTTCTCCCATGCTTGTAGGGCGTAGGCGGCAAGGTCAGTGCTGTTTTTGGTGCCTGGGTCGGTGAAG
The DNA here is from genome assembly GCF_039719005.1 of Bengtsoniella intestinalis. Lineage (GTDB taxonomy): Bacteria > Bacillota > Clostridia > Oscillospirales > Oscillospiraceae > Oscillibacter > Oscillibacter intestinalis. The sequence goes on from NZ_CP133584.1 coordinate 2,978,935, forward strand.
CCAGAAATGTCAATGGTCGTTTCTGCTGTGCCGCCTGGGATGTAGGCGCCATTGTAGTCATCACCGTCGTAGCTTGGTGTGTAGCTGTCAAAACTATCGCCATACAAGGTGGCGGCATCACTTTGGGACAGACTTTCATACAGAGCCGTTGTCCAGAGGACTGCTTGGTCATCAAAAGACAAAATCTCCATCAATTGGGCAGGGTCAATGGCGTTAAAGGTAACGGTCAACACCGTGATGGAAATCTCCCCAGAGAGAATAGAGCCTAGTGATGGTTTATAGGAAATCCGACTGATGCTATATGCTTCCAAGCCGCCGCTGGACATGAGCCAGACATCTTGGCTGTTGGCGACGGATTGAATAGCCATCAACCAGTAGAAATCCTCAATGGTGAGGTTATTTATCACCTCAATGCGGTCAATTTCTGTCCCTTCTTCCCGATATTCCTCTGCCAGTTTGGTCACCACGCTGTCCATCCATGACAGCTCAAATTCCTCCAAATTCATGTAGGTGCTACCCAACAACATGGCTTGCTCGGTCATGGCTTCTAAGTCTCCGTCTATGGAACTATCAAAGCCAAAAAAGATGTTGGGAATGGAGATAAACACCACTAACGGAATGATGATGCACAACACCACTGTCCAGAGGGCGATTTTGATGAGTAGTGGGATAGACTCTTTCACGGCCGCCACCGCTGCACCATGGAGCCCAGCGGTGGCGGCTCCGTAGGCTATGTGGGCAAGAGATTTAGCGATTTGGGCGGCTTTATTGGAATTGTTAGGTTCACGCATCGTCCGTCCCTCCGTAGCGTCGGCTGTTACGGGTGGGGTTGCTTTTTTGTTTTGCCGATGCAGGGGGTGCCGGTACCTGTTTGCTTGTTCCATGAACTGTTGGTGCAGTATGAACTGAACTTACAGTTCTCCTTGTGGCCTCTACAGTTGGTGTTCCTGCCGTGCCGATGGGTGCCGTGGGCATTTTGATAGTTTGCCTAGAAGAGGTAGGGCGTTCCTGCTGGGCCGTGGGCGAGGATGGTTTGGCTGTTTGAGAAGATATTGCATGAGGTGCAGATTGGGTTCCTGCCGTGCCGTGCACGGTTGGCGCAGTATGATAGGTGCGTCTTGCTTCGCCTTCCTGCCCTGCCGTTGGTTGAGTGGTTGTGGTCATAGGTGTTCCTGCTGTGCCGTGATGGGGCGACACTGTATGGGTGCGATTTTGCACTGTTGCATCTCCGTGGGCAGCGGTTTGTTGTGTCACAGTTTGATTGCCACCCTTGATAGAAGTGGCAGACGTGGGGCGCTGGGTTTGACGGGTCGTTGCACTGTGATTAGACTGCTGTGTATTGGTTTGACCACCTTGGCTAGCGTGTTGATTGACAGTGTGGCTATTTTGGCCAGAAACTGTGGTTTGAGAGGTTGGTTTTGTTCCTGCTCTAGCTGTAACAGGGGTGGGTGGTTTGGTATAACTGGCACCCTGTTTTTGCCCTGCTGGTACTGATGTTTGTCGACTGGAATTGGATTGTCCTGTTTGCTGGTGCTGCTGCTGTTGGTTTTGGGATGGGCCGTATTGATTGGTTTCTTGGGGTTGTGGCGGTATCTGATTGGGTGTGCCAGCAGGATTTATCGTACTGCCAGCGGCGTGGTTGTTTTGGATAGATTGAGATGTGTCGCTGGTTTGAATCCCTTGTTGTGTCTGGGGCGGTTGCCCTGTGGGTGTCCCATGATTGGATTTGGTGGCTTGCGTTGCATGGTTTGCCTGCGTTGCTGTGTGAGCGTTTGCGCCTTGTTGAAACCCATTGGTTTGACTGGTCTGTGTTGCTTGCTGGGCTCCACTGCGAGAGGTGTTGGTCTGACTGCTGGTACTTCCACCATGGCGAAAATGGCTGGCAGAATTGGTGGATTTTGTTGATTTTCCACCACCACTTCCATTGTTAGAAGGCGTAGATTTACCCACAGCACTGGAAATTTGATTGGCCGCAGAACGGATGACCATATAACTCAGCACACCAGGCATAGCCCGACCAAGGCTATTCCCTGTGAGAGCAGGATTGAGTCCAATGCGAGAGATGATACCGTCAATTTTTTTAGCAACTTTTACAATACCAAACACCAGCACCATCCATGGAAATACATCTAGTCCACTGGGAACAGTGGATAACACAGACAGAAGCATTTTAAGAAACATCATATTTGACACCATGACAAAACACATGGAGCCAAACATACGGCACCAGCCTGTGAAAATATCCATGGTATTTTTACTCCCACCCATAGAAAAAGCCAGTGGTGCGCAAAGGGTTAAAAAAGCTAAAATGATATACCGCTCCGCTATTTCTACTACCAATTTAAGGGTGTGTATCATTACAAAAATGCCACAGATAATCACCAACAGCCAAGCGGCAGTCAAAGTACCAAATACGGACTCATCTACAAGGGAAACGTTGATGGCACTTGGGATGCCCAGTAGGTCGATAATGGTTTGAGTGAGATTTAATCCAATTTCGCAGATTTCTGGACTGACCACCAGCAAAAAGGCGAATACAAAGGTGCGTGTAAAAAGCATGGCTGGGTCTTCTGCCTCAAAGCCAATGCCAGCCAGCATGGACTTCAACGCTTGAAACGCTAGATTGCCAATGAGTAGAGCCCAGCCCACTGCCAGCAGAACATCTGCCATGTCTGGGATAATGGGCACATGGGCTTCTAGGTACGCAAAATCCATAGAAATGATGGAAAAGAGCGCCCCTACAAAGTAGTTCCAAATCTCCATAACCAGCCCATAAAACCATTGAATTAAACCTTGGAAAATAAGCTCCAGCAAGCAATCACCTCCCTGTGCTGGACACTTTTATTTAAGGTGTGAGCGTTGCCAAACCACTAAATAATGGTGCAATATAAGCGATAAAGGCACCGATGCCATTGATAATCGCCCATGCAACCCAGATGCGCTTGAATAGTGATAGGTAATCCTTTGAAGTTATACCCGAAAGGGCACACGTCTCCAGATTTTCCCCCACTCCGCACCGTGCGTGCGACTTTCACCGCACACGGCGCTCCATCGAGCATAATTTATGAGTTCAATTCACAATTTCCAACTAAGACACGAAGTTTATTTAGCTTCTCCAAAGATTGTTTATCAAGATTTAGTCTTATCAAATACTTAGCTATGGTTTCAAGTGTCGTTGCATGTATCAATTTATGTACCTGCTCCGTCACCATAATGAGATTTTTGTATTCATCCGTACCACCAAGGTGTTTGGGCTTTTTATGATGGATTTCCACGTTTCCAATTTGGAGTAATTCACCTGTTACACCACACATACCACGTTGTCCCACATAGAGGGAAAGGCGGTTATCATGCCACTGTGTCCCACTATCTTGCGTGGGGTATGTCATGAAGTACCGTAGCATTGTAAGGTCGATGGTTGTTAGGTTTTCGTGGATAAATGCTCTGCCTTCAGGCGTATAATCACACTTTCGCTGATTAAATCCCAATGGCGGACGGGTACGGATGTGGGATATGGGAAACAGTGCGATTTTTCGCACGAATATGACTTTGCCCCCATATCTACCATAATATCTGAGAAAGACTTTAGTTTTAGTTCCTTTGGATGTCGCTATCTTTTGGGTTCGATTGTACAGACACTTTTTGAGGTTGTAGGCAATGTCAGCAAAGTTGCGGCTTACCTCTGTGGCACAGCCGTAATAATTGTGCATTCCCAATACGATGGCATTATAATTCCAAATAGTCTGCAAGCCTTGTGAGTATTGCAGTTCTTTGATAGCATCACGCATGGTATTGGTACACTTTGTCACGGCTTTATCACGCATTTGTGATTTTGTGACCCATTTTTCACCCTTTTTATGAAGCTTGATTTTAATGCCTAGAAAATCCGAATAGCATCGTTTTAGGTTGACCACCTTTGACTTTTCTTCGCTGATTTCCAACTTCAGTCGTTCCCATAGCCACTGCTTTGTGGCGTGGAATAACTTGTCCGCTTCACTTCTGGTGCGACACATTAGTTTGAAATCGTCGGCATATCGGACGATGAAAACCTCTTTTAATCCCGTTTTCTTCAACGCTTGAAATTTGTGGCTTGTCTGGGTAAAGGATTTGCGTGTGGGATGGGTTTCCCATTGACTGCTAATCCACCAATCCAATTCATTGAGCACCACATTTGCTAAAAGTGGACTGAGGATGCCGCCTTGGGGAATGCCCTTTTGCGGTATCCCTATGCCCTGTATTTCTGTCTTCAGCATTTTGCCGAGGATACAAAGTAGGGTTTTATCTCGTATGCCCATGCTCCAAAGTTGTTTCATCAGTTTGGCATGGTCAACGTTGTCGAAAAAGCCACGGATGTCAATGTCCACTGCATAGGGTAGTTTCGCCACATTCATTAAGAACATGACCCTTGCTATGGCGTGGTGGGTACTGCGGTTCGGACGAAATCCGTAGCTGTGTTTATGGAACTTTGCTTCACAAATAGGTTCTAGTACCTGTTTGATGCACTGTTGAATGAGCCTGTCCTCGATGGTTGGAATACCTAGTGGTCGCTTTTTCCCATTGTCCTTTTCTATCTCCACCCTGCGTACTGCATGGGGGTGGAAGTCATTCAGTCGTCCATTGACATAGTGTGTCAATTCTTGTGGCGATAGATTTCCTATATGGGCAATGGTGTGACCATTTACCCCTTTTGTCCGACTTCCCTTGTTTTGCTTGATATTGCGATAGGCAAGTTGGATATTTTGCTCTGATAGGATAAGAGGTAATAGGTCTGAAAAAGTTTTGCCCTTTTGGGCATTGGCATATAAATCATCGAATACTTGCTGAGTGTTGTAATACTCGTTGTTACGAAGTGTCTGCTTCTTTTTGTGTTTGGTGTCTGTTGTTGTCACAGGTCGGCGTTCCTCCTTAATTTTAGGGAAGTATAGCCTCTATTAGTCGTACTCGAACCCTGTGTGTTTCTCGTGTTTCTACTGTGATTGATTTCATATTTCATGTTCGACTTGTGCCTATCCCTCCACTATGTTTCCATAGTTTCATCGGTACTGTGGCACTACTCTCACTGATATAAAGACAAGTTATATGCAATGCACTTTCCTTGTCACCACATCAAGGGGGTATGGCCCTCCGTGTCATCAGCTTTCCACGTTCCAGTCATCTTATCTGTACATCTACTTTTAGGTGCTTACCTTTAGGCCTGTTCGTCAGAAATTATCCATACCGCCTATAACGGTATAGGGTCGTTCGCAACTGGCAACTCTACTAAACCCCGACGAACCTTACATTGCTGTAATGTTGGCTTTTCAGCCAATTCACTGGTATAGACCCGTACATTCGGCAGTTCGTCATTTGCTTTTCGCAAAATTCTCACCATGAGTAGTTTATAGACTCCCGACCTATCCACCGCACCCGTCACCTCTGACGGGGTTGCCTCACCTTAACGTGTTAGGGCAGTGTTCAGCCGACTTTATCGGGCTTACAACCACATTGTGCCAACCACAATGTCGCTGTCCGAAGTATCAGAGCAAGCGTTTCAGGGCGTTACCCCTTCATTCCACCTGTCAGATGACCAGTTCTCCTAAATGGAGAACGATTTTGCACGTTCTCTTTTTAGTGCCTAACCTTTTCAGTTAGGAACGTGTCGCACGCCAATCCCACGCATTATCTGATTTGTGTTGGTTGTTGGCCAGTTTCACGCCTATGACTGCAATGGCCGACATTAGCCCAGCGAGGACGGTGCTGATACCTGCAATTTTGGTATATACATCTACAATGATGGTATTGGCTACTGTCCACATATCGTCCACAGCAAAGGTTGGTGTGGTGAGGGTGAGGGATACTATGACGACCACCATGGTCGCCCAGTAATAGCGATAGAGGTTGGGGGAGATTGTGCAGATAAATTTTTTCATAGTACGGGGAAATCCTCCTTGCGATTTTCGGGGAAATTTGATACAATTTTATCATCCTCTCGTAGAGAGGACTGGGCGGAGCCCAGTGGGGCGCAAGCCCCGTGATAAGTGCGTGACGGCTTTTTGCCTGCCCGTAGGGCAATCTGGCGCAAGCCAGAGCAAAGGCGTAGCCCTAGGCAAAAACCTATAGAATAGAATATCTGATTTAGAGGGGTTGGGATACACATGGTTTTCGCCTGTGACCACTGTAAATTCCTGTTTTCCAGAACGACTGAGCCAGAACAATGTCCTGATTGTGGCAAGTTCGCTGTCCGTGCTGCCAATCAGGAAGAAGTAGCAGACTATCAAGCAATTGTGGAAGAATTCAAACGTGAGTCAGCGTAAATGCAACAGAGGAGCGGTTTAACCGCCCCTCTGTTGTTCTATTTAGTAGCCCGTCTTAGGCAAAGTCGCCACTGGGTAGAGATTTTTTGCAATGGTAATCCAGTAGGCTTGTGCGGTGATGCTGAGACCTTGATAGGTGCCACCAATATCAGCCCTGTTTGTGATATAGTAGCCAGTGATGGTGCTGGGGTTGACCGATACGGACAACGTGGGCTGTGTTACCGACTGGAATCCCGCAGGAACAGTTCCAAAATCATAGCAAATGTCGGTTACAACTTCACCGCTCATCAGGGGGATGGTATTGAGGGCAAAGCTGTAATTGTTTGTGGTGAGCAGATTACTGGCCAGCACACGGTAGTCATTGTAGTTAGTTTTGTATAGCACCTGATAGTACATAAATTGGTTGTAGGTGCCTGTGGTGAGGGTGGATGCGGTGGTCACATCGGTGGGGATTCTATCATGCCAGTAGAAGTTATCCAGTGCCACATTAGAGGTATTTGCAATGGCGAAATTGTAGCTCATGGTGGCTCCTGCCAGCACCTCCGAGATACCAGTCTTGGTGATGGAGACGTCTAGGGTGGCGCTACTATTGTAGGCCGCCAGCTTAATAATCTGCCCTTCGTACTCCAGTGTCACATCGAAGGTTTCGCTGGAGAGTTGATAGTAGGCAGGAGCAGCCACTTCTGTGATAATGTATCTCCCAAGGGGCAATGGATCAGAGGCCGCCACACCACGGCTATCTGTGGTAATGTAGCCCACCACGGTACCACTCTTATAATTGGTGATTTCGTATGTGGCGCCAGACAGTGCAGTTCCTGCTGCGGCACCAGTCACTTGGTTGTACTCACTAGAGTATTTGGTGATTTGAATCTGCCCCAGAATGGCGGTGTTTTCCCATGTGACCTCAGAACTACTACCGTAACGGACATAGATGGTTTTATACTCGTCGTCACGGATGTAGCCTTCAGGTGCTTCAATCTCACGAAGCTTGTACCGCCCATCATCCACGCCATCGATGTAGACATAACCACGCTGGTCACTCATGTACTCACCAATGGGGTTGTCGTTGCTGTCGTAGAGCACAAAAATAGCGCCGTACAAGCCTTCGCCCGTGTCAGCATCCACCTTGCGGATAACGATATTGGACTCCTTGTGGTTGGTGATTTTCAGGGTGGCTGTCTCGCCATCTGTTACCTCAACATTGTATGGGGTGGTGTCGAGAATATAGCCACTGGCCGCTTTGGTTTCAGTGACGGTATACCAACCACTGTCTAGTGCGGAGAGACAGATGGTGCCAGTCGAGCTGGTGGTATAAGTGCCAATAATTTCGCCATTCATCTTTCGCACTTCAAATTCCACGCCCTTAATACGGTCGCCGTCGTCTTCATCCGTTTTGATGATGGTGAGCCCACCGATGGGGGTGTTTTCAAAGGTCAAAGTTTGGGTGTCATTCTCATAAATGCGGACGGTTTGGGAGGTGGAATCGAGAATGTAACCGTCTGGGGCGGTCACTTCGGTAACGATGTAGGTACCTGGGTCTAGGTCAATGATATGAATTTGGCCGTAGGCATCTGTGGTGTATAACCCATTGCTAGACACGGTGCCGCCATAGTTTGCGACGTAGGTGCCGTCTGAGGTTGTCACTTTGAATACTGCGCCAGACAAGGCTTCACCTGTTACACTGTCTAACTTCTGAATGACAAGCCCACCTGTGGGGTCATTGTAGAACGTCAAGTTGTGGGTCTCGCCGTAGATGAGCTTGACCGTCTGGGGTGTGCCGTCCAACACATAGCCATCGGGAGCGGTGATTTCGGTAACGATATAGGTATCAGTAGTCAGATTTGGGATGTGGATTGTGCCCGTAGCATCCGTGGTATAATATCCGTTGCCTGTGCCTACCACAGTCCCATCGTCAGTGGTAATCTGGAATGTTGCATCCGCCAAAGGCTCACCAGTGGAGCTATCTAATTTGGTAATGATGAGGCCACTGTCTGGCTGATTTTCAAATTCCACCATGACAACATCCTGTGTCCCACCAGAGATGTAGACGGTTTCGGGTGCATCGTCAATCACATAGCCATCGGGAGCCTGTGTCTCTTGAATGATATAGGTGCCAGCTTCTAGGCCTGTGATAACGATGGTGCCATTGACAGAGGTTTCGTAGTTACCAATCACTGTGCCACCAGTGCCAGAGGTACCAGCGAGATAGGATACGGAGAATTTTGCTCCTTGGAGGACTTCACCTGTGGTTGCATCAACTTTTTTAATCACCAATGCGGATAAGGGGATGTTTTCAAAGGTCATCACAGCGTTTTCGTTGCCAGATAGGTGGAGTTCCTGCGTCAGTGGCTCAGCTAGAGCATAACCATCGGCAGGCTCAAGCTCAGTCACGGTGTACCAACCTTCGTCAAGCGCTAGCAACTCGAATTGTCCGTCGGTATCCGTGTAGTAGGTGCCCAAATCACGGATTTCACCTGTACTGGTCTTGCTACTCTGATAAGTCACCTCAAAGAGTGCCCCAAGGATAGGATCGCCAGTGATGCTGTCAATTTTATTGACAGTCAGTGTGGGCTGGCGGTCATTGGTGAAGTGGAGGGTGTAGAGAAAAATGTTGTCATCCATAGCGACTTCTACCGTCTGGGGGGTGTCATTTAACACATAGCCGTAGATGGTGTCCACCTCGGTGACGGTGTAGGTGCCAATTTCCAAGTCCTCGATGAGAATTTGACCGTTGGCATCCGTTTTGAATGTACCAATACTGGTGGTGTCTCGGCTGACCTCAAAGGTTACGCCCTCCAAGGGGGACTCGTCCACGCTATCCACCTTGGTGATTAACAGGTCAGAGCGTGGCACGTTGATGAACACGAAAGGTGTCAGCGACTGCCCATAGAACATCTGGGCTTGCTGGGTGTCAATCTCTGCGTCATGATAACCGTCTGGTGCTTGGGTTTCGGTGACGTAGACAGTCCAGCCATCGTTGTCCGCATTGCCAAGATAGCCACCGTACTGGTCGTAGGTAATCGTAAATTGACCGTTAGAATCAGTGGTGAAGCTACCCACATAAGTGGCATCAATGGTCACATCAAATGTGGCACCCTCCAACAGTTCGTTGGTGGTAGAACTGCGTTTTTCCACGATGATGGAGGGGTAGGCGGCGTTCGTAAAGCTGAATGTCAGCAAGCCTTGGTTGCGCTTCAGCTCCGCATTCTGGATGTTGCCATCCATGAGGTATCCGCCGGGGGCGTTTAGCTCTTGGACGGTGACTGTCCAGCTGTCAGCATTACGGTCTAGGTACTCATAATACTGATCGTAGGTGATAATGATTTCACCATTTTCATCGGTGGTAAAGGTGCCGAAAGTCTGAGCATCAATGGCAACCTCGAAGATTGCACCTGCCAATGGCTCGTTGGTATCGGCATCGGTTTTGGTGATTTGAATTTCGGGGTAGGTGTAATTGGAAAAATTAAAGGGAACAGTAATCTGCCCTGCAGTGACGGTCACACTTTGGGTTGTTTCATAGTTGAGGGCATAGCCAGAGGGCGGGTTGACTTCTACTACGGTGAACAACCAACTGTTGGAACTGAGGTCAAAGGTGTTGCCGTAGTTGGCTTCATCCAGCAGAACAAGACCGTCTGCATCGCTGTAAAAACTGCCGATGGACTGACCGTTGATGAACACCTCAAACTCTGCATTTGCAAGGGGTTCGCCCGTGCTAGAGTCGGTTTTCAAAATCTGGATTTCTGGCACTTCATAGTTGGAGAATGTAAATTCAGCCACGGCCTGTCCACGTTTGACTTCTTGTGTGGAGGTGGTTGTACCACTGAGCAGATAGCCTGTGGTGGGCTGGACTTCGGTGACAGTGACAGTCCAACTATCGGCACCGCTATCGCCAAGGAAGTCGCCATAGGTGTCATGGGTGATGATAATTTCACCATTGTTGTTAGTCCAGAACTGACCGAACTCGGTGCCGTCCACGCTGACAGAGAACAGAGTGTTTGCCAGAGGGTTACCGTTGCTGTCAGTTTTGTTGATGTGGATTTCGGGATAGGCCTCGTTCTGGAAACTAAATGTAATCAGCCCTTGGTTGCGATTTAACACTGCCGTCTGGGTGTTGTCTGCGTTGAGCAAGTAGCCCGATGGGGCACGGATTTCCTCGACTTCAACCACCCATTCATTCTCTGTGGTTACACCAAGATACTCATAATAATCGGCGTAGCTGATAAGGATTTTACCATCGCTACCAGTGGTGTAATAACCCATGGTCTGGGCATCAATGCTGACTTTGAACAGAGAGCCAGCCAACGCACGATTGGTGTCCTCGTCGGACTTGTAAATCTCAATTTGGGGATAGGCGTAGTTGCCGAAAGTGTAGGAGGCTATCGTCTGTCCACGGACGACTGTTAGTTCTTGCTCTGTGACATCACTGATGCTATACCCAGACGGTGCAGCTGTTTCGATGACCTTAATCACCCAGCTATTAGCGGTGAGGTCGAGGTGATTTCCGTAGTCGTTGTAGTCGAGGGACACAATGCCATCATCGTCAGAGTAGTAGGTGCCAATCTGCACGCCATCAATATAGACGGCAAATTCTGCACCAGCCAGAGGTTCGCCAGTAGCAGAGTCAATCTTGGCGATCTGGATTTCGGGAATGGGGTCATTCACAAATTCCAATGTCGCAAGGGACTGCCCCTTCTGGATTTCAGCGGTGATGACGTTGGTATTGCTCATCAGATAGCCAGAAGGTGCTTGTGCTTCAGTAATTGTTACCGTCCAAGAATCGTTGGCATCATTGAGGTAAGCACCGTACTGGGCATAAGAAATTGCAGCCACACCGATGGAGTTGGTGGTGACTTGACCAATAGGGGTGCCGTCAATCTGCACGTCAAAGATAGCGCCAGATAGCCCCAAGCCAGTGGGGTCGCTCTTGCGAATCTGAATGTCTGGATAATCGTAGTTGATCATGGACAGATAGTAGGTATCTGTGGCAGTGTCCTCCACGTCCACATACACGCTGGCGTAGGGGTTGCTGGACATGACATATCCACTGGGAGGACTAACCTCCTCAAAGGTGTAGTAGCCTGTTTTGAGGTCGCTCAAAACGATTGTGCCACCTTCGTACTGACCCAGCAGAGTGCCGTCTTTGTAGACATTGAATGTGCCACCGTCCAACACATTGCCAGATTCATCTATTTTGGTGAAACGAATGGTGTTGTCAGCGGGGTTTTCGTATTTGAGTTGCCCAGGGTCATTTTGCTCATATTGGTTGGTATTGCTGTTCCAAATCAGCTCAAAGGTCAGGGTCTCCACCTTGGAATCAGATAGTGAATATCCCACTGGAGGAACAGTTTCTGTCACGGTATAGGTGCCGGGAGTGATGTAGTTGTCTGCGCTACTATCAAGCCACTGAAGCTGAATGGAACCACTGCTATCAGTCACCAAATCGTAGGTGGTATTGTTAGTGACGTGCTCCAATCGGAATGTGGCACCGGGGAGAGATTCACCAGTGGCTTCATCCGTTTTCAAAATGATGTATTCGGACGGAACAGTGATGATTGTGTTGGTAATAGCGGTACCACCATTGACCCACGCCGCAGTAGCGGCTGTGCTGTTGGTACTGCTGTCTACGCTGACAGTATAGGTCTGCCCAGATAGCGAATACCCCGATGGCGCTTTGGTTTCCACCACGGTCAAGGTAGCGGTGGTTTCGTTGATTCTGATTTCACTTGATACGCCGTAGCCACTAGCGTTGGTGGTAAAAGTAGTTTGATAAGCTCCGTTATAATAAACATCAAATTCTGCATTTGCTAAAGCAGAACCAGATTCATCTGTTTTATTCAGTTGTACATAGACAGGATATGTGTCTGATTCGATTGATTGTTCTGCAATTAAAAGAGACTGCATGGCATTGTTGTTGGGGCTGTATCGGTATAAGGTCCAGTCGCCGTAAACCCCAGCGTTGTAATTGGTGACAATGGAATTCAAATCAGAACGAATGGAGTCTCGGTAATCCTCATAATCGGTGCCGTCTCCACTCCAAAATTGGTTTTGGACGGCAATCCGTTCCTCTACCAACTTTTCAATCTGGATCGCGTTGGTGGGGTCGGTGAGCACCCCTGCTTCTGCCATCCACACAGCAGCAGACACCCAAGCGTGGGTGATTTTCAGCAAATCCGCATCCCATCCCCAGTTGCGGTCGGCGTATAACATGTAAATATAGAACGGTGCCGCCGCATAGTTGGAAACCACGCTGTCTAGCGAATAGACCGTGCTACTAGACAGCTCATTACCGTGGTCAAGGCACATGGCAAAGCTGGTGACACTTTCACCATCATAGGTGTAAGTGGTGGAAATATTGCGCACGTTGATGGAATAGCCTAGCGAGGGGGAGGAATAGGAGCCTAGCGTATCGCTGGCCTCATTGAATGTAACCTTTACATTGGTTGGCTCCGTGGATGCCGCCAGTGCGGTCAACTGCATGGAAGGAATGAGGCCTAGCATAAGAACTAGCGTCAACATCCACGCCATTAAACGACGGGATTGTTGCTTAATTTGGGTCATAAGAGTTCTCCTTTAGTTTGAATTTGGATAAGAAAAGAAGCCCAATCCCGAAGGATTAGACTTCTCTTGCTTAATAATAGGAATAAATGATTGAATCTGGATAGCTGTATTCAAAACTTTGAATATTGGTGGATGCGCTGCCTGTTTTTCCGCCTACATTGCCGTCAATATAGTCAAGCATATAGTAGGTGCCAGAAGTGACAGTTTGGAGGCTTTGTCCTGTCACCACAATCCAGTGCTCGTTACCCGTGCTTTGATTTTTTAGGTGAACAATATCACCAGCTTTGGCAAGGGACAAGTTGGTGTGGGTGGTCACTGGCGAGCAGTTGGTGCCGTACAGTAAATCTCTGGTCATCCATGCAAAACTGTTGCATCCACCACCTCCAGCGTAGTAATATTCATCACCGCTGTTATACGTTGCCCCCCAAGAGGTGCCATCTGGGAAGATGTCTAGAATTTCATCAATCACAGCTAGGACGTTGGCTTCGGTGATGGCTTCGCCGTTGGCCAAGCAATCGGAATAGGTGGTGTTGTCGATGGAAATGCTGTATTTGTCCTTGGCGGTAGTGCTAGAAGTTTGGGTGACAGTGAGCATTTCTGCCACGGTAGTATTGGTGGTAGGTGGTGCCACTTCACCCAAATCATCAGCGATGTAGGGGCTAGTGCTGTCAATGTCTACCCGACTTTCATCGTAGTTCCACGACACATTAAAGCCCACTGCCTCGCCAATGTCCCTAAGCTTGACATAGTTGTTGCCATTGATGGAATAGGCGGTCATTTCTACTTGTTCGCCATCTACGAAGATGGGTTGGGTGGAGAGGGTGGCCATGACTTCTGTTGCGTAGGCATAGCCTGCAATGGATAGGTTCATACCCACAAGAAGGCCAGCGAGAAACGTAGTGGCAGATCGCATTTTGTAAAAAATTCGAATGATAGAGTACATAAAAAATCTCCCTTCAAAGTTATTTATAGCCACTAGCATAATCGAAAAGAAATCCCTTGTCAAAGGGTAGTTTTATATACCTTTATCTAAAAAACTTCAGCAGAACAATTTAAGGTCAAAACTCTGTTCCTTGGACACACCAACGCAAATTTGGTTCATTTTCCACACAAGAAATTAAAGTGATACGATTGTCAGAAGTGGCGGTTAAACGGCTCCAATCAGTGCTTGAAATCTGGGTCACTGAGGTGACGGTATATACTTTCGTCCCCAAATCGGTGGTGTATTTGATGACGTCGTCCAGATCTAAATCCTTGATGTCACCCAGAGTATAAGCGCTCCCACGATTATGACCTGCAATGCCCACATTGCCCGTCCATGTGGCAGTGTTGGAGAAGTGTCCTACCCCTTTGGAAAGGCTAGATGTGGAGGTGTCTATATAAATGGGAGCTTGAAAATCTAGGACAGGAATGGTCAAGGTGCCCAATACTCCATCGGCGCTAATGGTGGGTTCCAATGTGGGCTGGGTGTAGCTGATGGTTGGCGCGGTCAATGCGGTGGAAAATAGGCTGCCTGTTGAGGTGCCTAGCGTCACCAAAGGTGTGTCCATCACACCGATGCTGGTGTTGCTGGTGATGCCGTAGGGCAAATCAGGAGTCATATAATCCGTCACATTGGTGCCGTCGTAGACGTAGCTGGCACCATACATTTGCTCATAGTTGGTAGAGGGGTAGAATGCCGCCTGGGAAACTCCCGAAATGGTATAGTCATAGGCGTGGGCTGGCAATGCCATAGTGATGGCCAGCAGAGTAACACATAAAAATGCTTTTAGTTTCATACAGGTTCCTCCTCATCCTCCCCTTCTTCAATCAACATACTGTCTTGGCGGCGCTTGCGAACAAGCCAAACCGTACCACCAACCAAGAGCAGCACTGCCAATCCGCCACCGATGAACCAAGCAGGGCGAATGGTTGCCAAGAAACTGCTATCTACCATGGGGCAGAAATTTCCGTTCCTGTATAGACGATGGTGTAGGTGACAGAATCCACCGCACTTTTGAAAACGGTGCCTTCATAGGTGGCTGTGGTGAAGTATCCAGTGGCGGCACTGTACGATGCTTTGTCCGAATAGGTGGCAATGGCGGTATATTGGGACGGCATCAAGGTGCTACCTACCAAAGCGGTGGCCTGCACCTGCCATTCCACTGCCACCAGTGGCAAAGTGCGCCCGTCTTTGATGGTGGTGGCTTGGACATAGGACATATCGTTGCTGGGCAGATTGCTGTAGGTTTTGGTTTCGCTGACAGTATAACTTTTGGTGGTGTATCCAGCGGCTTGGGTATCGATGCTGGTGTGGTCAAGAGCCAATACGCCCACATAGCCATCGACAGCATAGTCAATGGTGGGTGCCAATAGTGCCAGCACAGCCGACAAATCTTTGCTGCTGGATTCAACCACTACCACTTCTCCTTGGATGCATTCATCCTCTAAAATAATATCTTCTTTGGTCATGGAGGTGTAGGTGTACTGGTAGCCTTCGTAGGAAAAGGTGTCATCAATGAGGGCTTGGGGGTCAACCAAAGGGTCTACGGTGTAGACTTGGATGTACTGCTGACTTCCATTGAGGTTTTGCACTGTAATGGAAGTGGGAATTTGGGTGATGTCCTGAGCGAGGGCTGTGGTGCTAAGAGTGAGCGCGAGGGCAAGGTATAAGGATAATTTTTTCATGGCATGAGGTTCCTTTCGTAGTTATAATTTGCAATCCAGAGAATTACCCCAATGGCTAGTGCCATCAGGAAGATAATGGGTTTCATGGATCACCTCCCTTCGTGGGAAGACTTGTACAACAGACTGAGAAATGGTCAATAAAGGCATCCACAAAGAGGGATACCGCTTTATCACAGCCTGCCATCCACCAAATGACATCCGGCAGTGGTTTTTGCAGGTAATCATATTGAAGACAGATAGCAATATAGAGCTTCCGTTTCGTTCCCCCTCGCTCTAGGGCGGATTGAAAGCCCTGCTGAACAGATAGCACCCGTTCAAAATTAGTGGCACTGTCGCAGAGTTCGTCATAGAGTAGGGCTCCAAAGCTACTGGCTAACGTGGTGATGACATCAATATCTGGCGTGCCATCGTCCAATAAAATACCCGCCCGCTTCAATCGAGAAGAAGCAGACGGGTCAAAGGGGTCAGCACGATGTGGGGCTGCTGGGCTGTGGTTCATAGGGTGTCCTCCTTGGTGTGGGCATGAAAAGAGAGCCTAGTGCATAGTTGCACTGGCTCTCTCGCTAAATGATAGATTCAATTTATTTCTGCCAAAATGACTGATTTTTAAATACTATACTTGAATTCTTGCTTTGATCAACAATATATATTAAACGAATTTAATCTTGTTGCATTTCGTCATCTACTAGAAAGAAATCTGGAGGAATACTCAACTGCCTCATAAACACAAGCGCATTGGCCAATAATACAACCTTTTCATTACTATCTGCATGGGCATCTAAAATATCAAGGATTAAAGAAGCACGTTCTGTTTTTTGACTTAATTCTATGGCGCAAATGTGCTGTATTTTTTTGATTTCATCTTGTAGATTTTCTATTTGTTGTGCATATTCAGCACTTTCCATTGTAAGGGTTCTTCCTATTTCGAAATAAGGCAACCGTCTATCCATGAAGATACTCATGAATGCATAAATCTGTTCATCCATATCTTTGAAATATATTCCATCCGAGATATATTCCCATAATTTCATATAAAAAGCATTTGAAGGGAGTTTTTCTGCAATTAGCTTATTTAATAGTTTAGATACCCTACCTTCGCACTGTTTTACTAACAAATCAAGCTGAGATTCATCAAAATGGGCTTCTATTTCTTGTGTTTCGGATGAGTCTATCATATACCCTTTTTCTAACAGCCATTGAAACTTAAGCACAGAATATTGCGAATTTTTTATTCTTTCATATAAAATATGCCCAATGCCAAATGCGTCACCTGTTACAACTGATAAAATATCGCTAAGCTCTTTAGTGTCAATCGTCTCAATGGATTGCTCTATAATATCACTCATGCGAATCTCCTCCCAATCTCTACTGCTGTGGATTCAGCTTTGAAGATAGAGTCTTCTTCCAAATTCGTTTCTATCCTTGTGTTTAAAAGTGGTTTGTACTTTTTTTTAATATGAATACTGCAACTTTCTATACTGAAATCCTCATCATTGCTAATCTCCATGGCTGTTTGGTTAAGATAAGACATTTTGGTCACTCGCTTACCCATCTTCATTGAATAATCGGTCATTATGTTTATGAGTCCGTCTGAGAAACGTTCGTTTGCCTGGGTTGCTTCACGCAGGGCGTATTTCCCTTGGTGTTCCAAATAATAATATTTTTCACGACCCATTGAAATTTCAGTTATATATTTTTTGTCACGATGTCGCCTCATCCATTGTGACAGGGCTGAAGGAGATTTCCCCCAAAGTGCAGCTAACTCTTTTTGTTGTATGCCAGGTTTTTCATCAATCAATTTCAGCAAAAGAAAATCATCCTTATGATGCAAATGTAATTCCCATGCTTGTTGGCGCATTCGTTGCTCATCGGTCACAAATTTGATCATCATGGCGCCAGCCCACATCGCCCCTAGCATAAATCCTTGGCGTCCACCTTGGCGTTTGGAGGGGGCTCCCATGTGCCAATATTGTATTAAAGATTGGCTTAGCGTGTAAAAAGACGATGGTGCTTTCGTTTGTTGTTGTACCATAGATAAAACGCTACGCATATAAAAATCTATTTGCTCATCTGTGATTGATTTCTCTTCAACAAGGCGAGTATTCAATCGTTGGCAAAGTCGGTCGAATTTCTCATTGCTCACTACAATCACACTCCTTTGGCTAAACTGTTTATTAATTGTTTACTATTTTAGAGGGGATTACTATTATACTACATATGAAAGAAATTAGCAAGGAAAATATTGCTTTTTCCTAAAAAGTTGGCTCAATAGATGAAGATTTTATAACTTCTTGACGAGCAACCGCCTCGGCTGAAAAATCAAAGTCCAGTATGAACCCACAGTTTTTCTCGCTTTGACAGCTAGCACACCCAGCTGATTTGATACAGTGAATCATAGTTGCCACAGTAGTACTCTCTTTCTTATAGGGGATCGATACCAAGTTTATTGTATGTGAATTAGGGTCTTTGAGTGCACCACAACTGTTACATAGCACCGCAGTTACTTGAAATGTGTTCGTCAAATCGGAAAACTGCTGGCTAAATCCACCCATAACGGATTTACTGTATGTAGGAATCAATAATAAAAAGGGCAAAAAATGTTGCACAATATCATAAGTGGCTGTTCGAGCTGGAATATCACGACAGATGGCTGGTGCCACCCGTCCCATACCTATCACATCTACCAAGGTACACTCTCGATCCTGACCAGATAAATATTCTATACTGGTATCGTCTTCGTATGGTGATATCTTATGATAAGTGCCCAGAGCCATGCCTGATCGATCCAAAAAAGTTAATACGTTTGCATGAGACTGGGTATACGCCGTGCCTGCTACCACTAAAATAAGTTCTTGCAATGACTGTGGATTTTGGGTTGATTGCTGTTTTAAATACCTGGCAATAGCAGTTTGGGCAGATGGCGGACAAAGAAATTCTGGAAAAATAACAATGTTGGCTTTATTTGCAATAGCGACTTTAAGAAGTTCTATGGCTTGCTGTTCACATCGGCGTGCAAACGCATCTGTATACGCAATGGTCACGGCATTGCCTTTGTAGAATTTGATCTGCTTGTCAATTGTAAAATTGTTAAAGGGAAAGGCCATAATACGCAAGCGAGAAGTTTTTTTAGCGATGAAAGAGGGTACATGCTGATAGCTGGACGTGTCAAGGGTTATGATTTTTGGCGGTTGGATAGCAGGGTCATGAGTGTTTTGATCAAAAATAGTAAAACTTTTAAAGCATGTTTGGAAAGAAAGAGAATTAATGATTTTTCGGAAGCCCAGCGTCTCCTTTGCATCATCAATCAAGCTATAAGGCGGTGCACCATATAGAAAAGACTGCTTGGCGTAGTTCTGATTAAGTGGCTGTCCACCTTCTCTCGACACAGTGCTATTGGTATGATATCGTGCTATTGAGTCAATGAGTGCATAGATTAGGGTTGCATGATTTAAAGAGTTTTGCGCATATGGAACTAACGCGTTATCATACTCTTCCCAAATTTCAACAATCTTTTCTGTGCCAATATCTACTTCGCAATCATATTCTTGGATATGGTCATATAGCTTTTGAGAAAAATTCAAATAGAGCGTGGCATTCGGATTTTGAATGCCTGGGGTGCTTTTTGAGGTAGATTGTTCTGCTGGTTGAATGTATATATATATGAAATTAGGTTGATTGCCCACAATTGTTTTTAGGTAATCATAAGAAAAAGAGGCTACATCAAACCATGAGTCAAACTGCGTTATATTTTCTAGTAATTTGGATGTAAAATCCATATAGCAATCAGTCCCCTCTCTCCTAAATTCAAATCTTTTATTTTTGTCGTACAGTCAGTATGACTAAGATTGAACCCACATAGGGTAACCCCTATATGGCATCCCATTGCGCATGCTTCCTGTAGGTATACGTCTATCTTAAACAGGTATATATATTTATAATATCATGAAGGTAATTGAATTGCAAGGAAAATACTGCTATTTATATACTGGTATAAATGGTTTTTCCAAATTAACTCGGTATCGTTTATTGACAGTAAAATCTAACGAGCTGGTCCATACCTTCCTTTCAAAAACTCCAAAAACAATCCTTCTAATTCTTGATTACTCATGGATTTTGGAATATATTGCTCGTACTTTTTACGTTGGATGCGCAAAGAGGAAGGAGACTTGTTGCTTTTTGATAAGATGGCAAATTTGCGACGAAGCACATCTACATCCACATTGGCGGGTGGTACCGTTTGTAGGCAGTGGTCCAAAAGGGTTTCATCCAGTTGACGGTCTGGATGCTGGTAGACTTCCTCGTAGAAAATCTTCTGGATTTCTGTGTCGTAGTGTGATAACTTAGCCCCTGCGTTGACCTTAACTTTGCGGTTGTCAACTAGCTCTAGCATCTCTGGGATGAGATAGGTCAAGCGGATGTCCCGTTGTACTTGATAACTACTGACACCAAATAGCTTGGCCACAATATCACGGGTTGTCAACTTCTGTTGAGCCTCAACAGAAGTTAAATCCCCACGCTTGCCTTGGCATTTTTTGGCTTCCAGTAAGGCACGATAAGCCCAACCACGTTCGCTGGGACG
Organism: Bengtsoniella intestinalis; assembly: GCF_039719005.1. Taxonomy (GTDB): domain Bacteria; phylum Bacillota; class Clostridia; order Oscillospirales; family Oscillospiraceae; genus Oscillibacter; species Oscillibacter intestinalis. The sequence goes on from NZ_CP133584.1 coordinate 2,999,032, forward strand.
AAGCCCTTGGCGGCGTTGTAAATTGGTCACGGTGGCGATGGTCACAGCCCTTGCATCATCTGCAACTTCAATACGACTGGGAATATGTGGCAAGTTTTTCAGGATGTGGGCATTCACTCGATTGTGTCCACTTAAAATCTCATATTCACCAGGTATTTGAGAATGATTGCGGACGATGATTTCTTCAATCAATCCGTTTTCCTCAACGTCCTGTGCCAATGCGTCTAAGTCATCCTCAGAATAGGGTAAAAATCCCAGTTTGGCTGTGAAAAAGGGATGTAGAATCGAAACGGGTAGCATAGCTCTTTTGGCGGTAGCATTGGGTGATGCACAGCCGAAAACCCCTTCGTAGACCTCATCCACAAAGGCATCGTTGGTTTGTGCTGTGGCCGAGGCTCGCTTTTTCATAGCCGATTGTAAATCACTTTTAGCCATAGGCCACCTCTTGCGCCATATCTGCATACCCTTTGGTAGCTGGATGGTTGGGGAACAGTTGGAACAAGGAGCCCCCAAACACAGGGTTTTCAGCCACCTTGATGGATGCTACGATGGGGGAGGCAAATAAGCGGATTTCGCGCCCATATTGGTCGGCAATCTGCGCAGACACGGTACGGCAAAGGTTGGTTTGGGATTGATACATGGTTAGCAAGATGCCACCGATGGTTAAGTTAGGGTTATAACGCTGCTGGATGACCTTCACCGTTTCTAAAATATCGGTGAGTCCTTCCATGGCCAAATAGTGGGCTTGGACAGGGATAATCACTTGGTCGGCGCCAACCATGGCGTTGGTCATCAGCATATCTAGTTTTGGACCGCAATCAATGATGATATAATCATATTGATCACGGATGGTATCAATGATGGTGCGTAAAGCAAACTCTGGACGGATACCATCCAAATCAAAGGAAGGGGCGGTTTGCTCTACAGACAAGCGTGTGCAAATTCCAGTCAGCTTTTTATTGGCAGGAAGCAAATCCATATTTTCCACATGGAGAATGGTTTTTGCGATATAATCGGGTAATTCTTCTGGGCAATCTAGCGCCGTGGACAACAGGGTAGCCATGGTGTATCGCAGATTGCTACCAGTTTGACCAAGTGCCATGGTCATATTTGCTTTTTGGGGGTCATTGTCAATCAAAGCCACCCGAAAGCCCAACTTGCCGAGTCCAGCCCCTAAATTGATAGAACTGGTGCTTTTGGCAGTGCCACCTTTGGCGTTGCAAATGGCAATTACAGTACAAGTTTGGTTCATAGTGTCATCTCCTTATTGTATAATTATGTTACCTAACGTAAATTGATGGTCGTAGGGTGTAAAAACCGACGAGCGACACCTTGTAGTGAAAATTTCTTGTTAGCATGTGGCAATCTAGTATATAGGCTGTGCTGAATATTAATTTGCAATTGATTTGCAACGTAGTTGTAAAAGCATAATAAAAGGCGTGAAAACCAGTGAAATACAGATTTGGGCGAGAAATTTGCAACAAATGCTGACAAACCCTTACGACACAAGGGTTTTCGGGCATAAAAAAATCGGGTTATGAGTTGTTTTATCAACAACTCATAACCCGGAGGTCGCAGGTTCGAGTCCTGTCCCCGCAACCATAAAAAGTGCTGAAAACGTAAGTTTTCAGCACTTTTTCTTTACTTTTCGATTGATTTAGTGAATTGGAATTCAACTATAATTCAACTTCATTTTCTTGACCACATTCATTACCATAGACAGACGAAAAACGGTGCGACTTCAATCGCACCGTTTTTCTGCTTGGGTGGGTTCCGTTTTGGAACCCACCCTTTTCTTTGCCTACTGCGATGCAACTTTTAATCGTTGCAATTCGGCCTTTGTGTCCACAATCAATGTTGCCAACTGTTCCTCACACGCCGCTTCCGTCTTGGCGTAGGTGGTGCAGATTTTTCGTTTGCCGTCAATCCATTTGGGAGAGTATCGCCCTTCCCAGAGGTGGTCGCTGATTTGGCTGACACAGCCTGTGCCAGATTTTCGTATCTTGCCCTTGTAGGGGGTAAAGGTCTGCGGTGGTTGCGGACAGCCGCAAGGGCTGTTCCTACGCTCTGTCGGTTCGACTTTGGCGATACCGCTATCAATCTTCCGTGCGGCGTCACGTTGCATGGCTTCGGTGCTGTGGGTGTACACAGCTAGCATGGTGGCTGGCAATATCCCACGGCTGTGCCATAATTGCGGCCATTATTTTCTAGCCGTGGGCGGCTATGACACGGTGTATTGCACACGTATTGCACCCAACGAAACGAAAAAAACTTGTCGCAAAGTGGGCGCTCAAAAAAAGAGCGCACCAAAAATGCTACGGAATTTATCCATAAAGACGGCCCGAGCCTACAACCGTTTGAAGGGCAGAAAACAACGTGGCAGCATTTCGGTAGACAAGTGGAACACCTAAGTCGCCAAAGCGCAGGAGCTAAAAGCGTTAGCCTTGGCTGGGGAGATTGGCGATGGGGACTATGTGAAGGCGTTAGATGGACTCTGATACCACAGAGGGAAATAGTAAAATACTACGGTAGAGAGTTTCAAAACTCCCTGCCGTAGTATTTCCCCTATATGAAAAGGCGAATTTCTTAGATGTTATTTTTTGTTTAGCACATAGTCTAGGCCAGAAATATCTGTGTTAACCACCAGAGATTCAGGCACTTCCATCTCATCTAGCAAGGCGCTCATGGCGGTGAAATCCCCCACGTCGAAGCAGAAGTGGGCATCACTGTTGACAATCATTTTGGCGCCATATTCCACGCATTTGCCAATCAGGGTTTTGATGTTTTCCACTCCGTTTTTACGGGCAGACAAAGGATGGAGAGAGGAATTGTTCAGCTCAATTAAGGTGCCAGTGCGGACAGCGGCTTGTACCACTGCGTCGTAGTCCAGAGGGTAGCGAGAGTCGTCAGGGTGCCCGATGACCTTGATGAGCGGATTCTCCATGGCACCGATGATGGCGCTGGTGTTTTGCGCCATGGTGCCAGCTTCAATGCAGTGGGAGTGCATACTGGCAATCATGTAATCCACACGGTCACAAATCAGCTTACTGCAATCGATATTGCCGTCGTAATCTATGATATTGGCTTCTACACCGCAAAAAATCTTCACGCCATAGACTTCCTTGGGGATGACTTTAAAGTTGATGAAGTACATTTCAGACACGGTGCCAGGCATGGCTGGGGCGTGCTCGCTGATGCCATAGGCTTGGAGGCCGTTGTCACGGGCGCATTGGATGTTTTCTAGCAGGGTGCAGTAGGCGTGACCACTCATGGTGGTGTGGGTGTGCAGGTCAAATACTAAGTTCATGCAGCGTCACTCTTTTTCAAATAAATCGTTTGTCCAATTTGGAAGTCCTTGGTCACATCGCCGTAAATGGTGAAGAAATCCCCATTACAATCCACTTTATAGTGAATTTCACGGCCGTTATATTGCTTGTTGGCAATGATGCCTGCAATGCCCATGGCTTCGCCAGTGGCCACGAAATCTTCAGGGCGCACAGGGTAGACCCCAGCTTCGTTGAAGCAGACGGGCAGGTTGGTGGCATCGTATTGGGTTTTGCCATCGTAAGCGGTGAAGGTATTGCCCTCAAACACCCCATGCACCAGATTACATTTGCTAACAAAGGTAGCGGCAAAAATGGTTTGGGGATGTTCGTAAATTTCCTTAGGTGTGCCCATTTGCTCGATTTTGCCATCTTTCATAATGATGATGCGGTCAGCCATGGATAGGGCTTCGCTTTGGTCGTGGGTCACGTAAATAATGGTGGATTTAGTCATGGTGTGGATGTCTTTGATTTCCTTGCGCATGCTGATTTTCAGCTCTGCATCCAAGGCGGACAGGGGTTCATCCATCAACAGCAGTTTGGGCTTGGACACAATGGCACGTGCCAAAGAAACACGCTGTTTTTGACCACCAGACAGCTCCCCGGGCAGACGCTTTTGCAGCAATTCTAGCCCAGTGCTACGGATGGCTTCGTCCACCATGGCTGTTTTTTCAGCGGCACTCAAATGGCTGTGACGCTTGCTTTGCAGGGGGTATTCAATGTGTTCACGGACGGTCATGTGAGGCCACAGGGCGAAGGATTGGAACACCATAGCCAAATCTCGTTCGTTGACAGGCAGGTGGTGATGGTCACGGGTGAACACTTCATCCCCAGAGAGCACTTCCCCTTTGGTGGCTTGGATAAAGCCAGCGATGATGCGCAACAGCGTGGTTTTGCCACAGCCAGAGGGACCCAAAATGGCGATGAATTCCCCATCTTGAATTTCCACAGAAATATCATCCACAGCCACGGCGGTATCGTAAATTTGGGATACGTTTTTGATTGATAAACTCATAGTTTACTCCTAACTTTGTTGCCTGCGTGCAGTAAAATATAGGCAAATAAAATGGTTAATACCATCACCGAGCTTAGGGCGATGGAGGAATTATAATCCCCTGCTTGTTGCAAAGAGAAGATTTTCAGACCAATGGTGGAGGAACCTGCCGCCGCCAAAATGGAGGACAGGCTCAGTTCTGTCATGGCGCTGATGAAAATGAGGAAACTGCTAGAGAGCACTTGCTTGGTCAGTAGGGGAATCAAAATCCGTCCCCACATTTTGCCCTTGCTGATGCCACAGACCAAAGACGCTTCTTCCAAAGAAGCTTCCACGGAGGTGACTGCCACCACACTGCCTTTGACCTGCAAAATCATATAACGGGTCACGTAGGCAATCAGCAGGATTTTACTGGTGCCGTAAATGCCGTTGAACATGGTCCAATGGAAAATCATGCTCAGCGCCACCACGATGCCAGGCACAGCGTAGGTGAAGGCGATGCCTTGCTCGATAAAGCGGATGGTTTTACCGTTATGGCGCACCTTTTGATAGGCCACAGCGGTGCCGATGATGATACAGATAACGCAGGCGCTCAGCGCCAAGGTCATGCTGTTGAGGACAGAGGTGCGGACACTGGCGTTGGTGAACACATAGGCGTAGTTATCAAAGGTAAAGCGTTCGATGAAGGTGTCAGCATAGCCACTTTGCACGCTAGACACCAGCATGGTCACCAAGGGTGCCACATTGATGAGCCCCAACAGCCCCAGCACCAGACATTGAACGCCAAAGCGATGCTTGCCCAAGGGAATGCGGACGGAATAATCTTCCTTCACGCTTTCCATGGCACTGGATTTTTTCACGAACCGACTTTGGAGCACTGTGCCAGACAGGGCAATCACCGACAGCATCACAGACAGGGCGGCGGCTAAGTTGAAAGAAGTGGGGCCAAAGCCGATAACCTTTTCGTAAATGTAAGTACTGAGCACAGGAATGCCTGCGGAGGTGCCCAAAAAGGCAGGCACGGAGAAGTTGTCGATAGACCCTAGAAAGGCCAGAATACCACCGCCGATGATGGAGGGAATGGCCTGCTTCAAGTTGATGTTCAACATGGTGTGTGCCACGCTGTAGCCAGAGGTGAGGGAGGCAAACTCCAAATCACGGGGGATTTTTCGCAAGGTGGTGATGGTCATGAGATACACAATGGGGATGCCACAAATGGACAGAGCCAAAATGATACCCCACATGGAATACACGTTCAGTGCTTCCAAGCCCAAGGCGGTGATGAAGCTGTTGAGGGTGCCTTTGCGAGAGAACACCGTGCTCCAAGACAAGGTGATGATGTAGGAGGGGATCACCGTGGGACAGATGGCTAAGACTTCGATGAGCTTTTTATATTTCACATCGGTATACGCCACCACATAGGCGATGGATGCCCCAAACACTGTGGCAAACAGGGTGGAGGTGATGGAGATTTTCAATGTGTTTTGGATGGCGAGAGTAGTCCGCTCTTGGGCAAAGAGGGTGGCATAGTTGTCCCACCCCAGCTGGTCGCCTACTAAAAAGCTCATGTATAATAGGCGAGCCAAAGGCATAATAAACACGAAGATTATTATGCCCAGAAATACGATGTTTTTCAGTTTTTTCATTATATTTCGGCTCATTCTTTAGTATTTTGTATTAACCAAACAGGACGGAGAATTCTTCTTTGTCGGCTTCTTTGGTGGCTACCAGAGTTTCCATGTCATAGGTCAGGTTGAACAGCTCGTCAGCGGACTTGAAGCCTTCGGGAGCGTCCACACCGTTGCGGATGGGGGTGTAGCCGATTTCAGCAGTGGTTTTTTGGCCTTCTTCAGACAGGATGAAGTCCACAAACAGCTGAGCCAGTTCCACGTTTTGGCTGCCTTCCACAATGGCGATGGGTTCGGTAACGTTCAAAGCGCCTTCTTCAGGGTAGATGAATGCCAGAGGTGCGCCAGCTTCGATTTCACGCAGAGCCATGTATTCCACGATCAAGCCCACAGATTGTTCGCCGTTGAGCACAGCGGTTTGCACAGAGCCGTTGCCAGTGCCAACCACAACGCCGTTGTCTTTCAGGTCGGAGAAGTAGTCCCAACCAAAGCCTTCGGTGCGCAACAGAACGCCCAGATTATACGCGGCGGCACCAGAGTACAAGGGGCTGGGCATAATCACTTCGCCAGCGAAAGAAGGGTCGGTCAAATCAGCCAAAGCGGTGATGGGAGTAGCGTCCAAGTCCACCAAATCGGTGTTGACCATGATGCCAGTGGCGATGATTTTGGTGCCAGTGTAGGTGTTGTCAGCATCGTAGTAAGAGGGGTCGATGCCATCCAGTTCAGGAGACGCATAGCTCATCAGCAGGCCTTCGGATTTCAGGCCTTCAAAGGTGCTGGCGTCAGAGACCAACAGCACGTCAGCTTGCACGCTGTTCACTTGCACTTCGGCCATCAGCTTGCTGATGACTTCTTCGGTGCCACTGCGGAACACGTTGACGGTCACGTCGGGGTAGATGGCGTTGAAGGCTTCAATCAAAGCTTGGGCATCGGTTTCAGGTTGAGAGGTGTACAAGGTGAATGCACCCTTGTAGGAGATTTCTTCTGCCACAGTTTCGGTGGTGGTAGTAGAAGTGGAGGCAGTGCTGGTGGTGGTTTCGGTGGTTGTGGTTTCGGTGCTGCTACAGCCCACAGCAGACAGTGCCATCACGGCAGACAGAGCCAAAAGGGTGATTTTTTTCAACATGATTTTTTCTCCAATTTTCTAATATAATGTACAGTTTCGTCTAAGAGACTATATTCGGGACCTTTGTCTAAGCCTTCCACGCTGAGGGGGACGCCATAGGACAAAAGCTTGAATAACAAGGTGTGGAAATCAAAATCTCCATGGTAGAGGGGGGTGTGCAATTTTGTGCCCACTTTGTTTGAGATGTGGATTTTAGAAACATGGTCAATGGTGTCCATATATGTGAGCAGTTCTTCCTCATCGGTGCAGTGGGCGGTGTCCACGGTATATTCCAGTTGGTGGTATAGATCGCCCACCACGTCTTTGAGCTCTAAGTCAGAGGTAATTAGCTCCTTGGGGATTTTTTCCATAATCTCCAGTGACAGCGCCACGCCCCGTTCTTTTCCGTAAAGGTGCAAGACACGGATGCCATCGTAGGCCAGCTGTTTCACCTGAGGGTCTAAGCTGGTGATGGTGTGGCGTGGGGGGTGGACGGTGACTTCTTTGGCACCTAGCATCACGGCTAAGTCGAAGCTTTTCTTTATTTCATCTAAAGAAGTTTGGCGGATGGCAGCATTCAAAGAGGCAAAATTCAAATCCCAGCTTTTGCTGTGGATCACGGTGGTGATGCCATGGGCTTGGGCTAGGATTTTATATTGGGTAGGGTCAATAGAAGTGGCCTCCACTTGCTCTGCCCATAGTTCTACGTGTTTGATGCCGTGGTGGTTCCACTTGGCAAAGAGTTCTTCTGCGTCGCAGCCCCAAAGCAGGGTGGAGGAGAAGAAAAGTTCATCAATCATCTACATACCTCATTTCCAAGTGGTATTCTATCAAGACAACATGAAATGTAATACCTATGTTGTTGCAAATGTATGTAAAATGAAACTCCCACCATGGTGTATGGTAGGAGTTTTCGTGTTTTTTGTGGTTTTTAAGGTTGATTTTGTTGCGTTCAGACCAAATGGTCAAGATGATGCCTTGAAAAATATAGTAAAATCGCCTGTGGTGTAAATTTAGCAGAGCAGGTCATTTGTCAAATGGGTGTAAAATCATGGACACGGTTTTTAAAAAAGCGTAAATTGAAAAGAAAATATGGGGGGCAGATTTTATTGCGTTTAATCCCAATCACCGCAATTCTGGGCTACGCCAACGTTGGCGCAGTCCAGAATTGCAGAGCAATTTCAATTTGTCCGTCTGGGAAATAGAATGCCTTCTCAACATATAAACCTTCTTTTCAGTAACGTAGGAAAAAATCATGTACCATCGTGACATTTACGACGGTACATGATTCTAAAGGTATTTATGGTTGCAACTGCTCTACCAATTTTAGCTCTTTTTTGTAGTACACGGTGAACACCACGGACATCAGTAGGGAGCACACGGGGTAGCACAATCCCAACATCAAAATGGTGGGGTTCAGGGGTAAAATCACATAAACCCACACAAATCGCAAGCCTACCACCCCGATGAGAGACAGCCACATGGGTCCCATGGACTTGCCAAAGCCACGAATGGCGGTGGAGTACATCCGTTGGGGGATGCCCAACAGGTACATGGGCAAAATCACCCACATCACCTGCACGCCCACGGCCACAACGTCTGCTTCTGTGGTGAACAGGCTGAGCAGTTGATGGCTAAAGAGCAAGAACACAGCCGTGACCACAGCCATCATGATGTAACTGATGATCATGATTTGGCGCATGGCCTCTTTCATGCGGCCGATTTTGCCTGCACCCAAGTTTTGCCCAATGAAGGGGGTGACGGCACTGGAGAGGGAGGTGAGGAACACGTCAGCAATGCTGTCGATTTTCAAGTAAGCACCCCAACCAGCCACGGTGACGGTGTGGAAGGTGTTCACTGCACTTTGCACCGCCATGTTAGACAGGCTGAACATCATGCTTTGCACCCCAGAGGGGATGCCCATGGCCGCCACTTCTTTCAGCAAGGTGCCGTCCAAATGGAAGCGATAGGTGGCGGTGCCCTTCAGGGTATCTTTCAGAATTTTCGCCAAAATCACGGCACTGACAGCTTGAGAAATCACGGTGGCCAGCGCCACACCCATAACCCCCCAGCTGAGCACCAAGGCGAACAGCACGTCTAGCACGATGTTCAGCACAGAGCAAAATGCCAGCACATACAAAGGACGCTTGGCATCGCCCAAGGCACGCAATACCCCTGCCAAGGTGTTGTAAATCACGCAAAACACCATGCCAGCCATGTAGGTGTTCATGTAGGCTTGGGCATAGGCCATGGTGTCTTCTGGGGTGCCCATCATGTTCAGATAGGGCACGGCAAAGACAATGCACAAGCCAGAGAGTACCAACCCCATGGTGCCAAACAGTACCAAACCGTTGGCGATGACCCCTTTTAAGGTGAGGAAATCTTTTTTGCCGAAGTATCGAGAGGCATAGACGGTGATGCCCACGGAAACCCCTAAAAAGAAGTTGGTAATCAGCACAATCAGCTTAGAAGCGGAGCCAGACACGGCGGCAAATTCCAAATACCCCAGTCCACGTCCCACCACAATGGCATCCACGATGGAGTAGAAATGTTGGAAGAAAGAGCCAGCCACAATGGGGATGAAAAAGAGAAGAACTTGCTTATAAATGACCCCTTGGGTCATGTCTTGGGTTTTCATATAGTAAATGTATATCCTTTAAAGTTTATCGTTACGCAGGGGCGTGCTTCACGGAAAACACAGCGTCCATTAGGCTTTGGGTGTAGGGGGTCACCTGTCCGCTGACCAAGTCTTTGGCAGGCAACACCTCCACCACTTGGGCGTTTTGCATCACGCAGACACGGTGGGCAAAATGGCGCACCAGACCGATGTCATGGCAGATGAACAGCAAGGTGATTTGCTTTTCTGCTTGGATTTGGTTCAGCAGTTCAATGACCTGTTGTTGGACGCATACGTCCAAGGCAGAGGTGGCTTCGTCTAAAATAATCAGCTTGGGATTCAGCGCCAAGGAGCGGGCAATGCCCACACGCTGACGCTGACCGCCACTCATGCTGTGGGGGTATTTGTCGGCAAAGTCGGCGTCTAAGCCCACCTGTGCCAGAAGTTCGATGGCTTTTTCTTTCGCTTGAGACTTGGCAATCACCTTGAAATTCAGCAGTGGCTCGCAGATGATATCTTTCACCTTCATCCGAGGGGAAAAGGCATCACCGGGGTCTTGGAACACCATTTGGATGTTGCGCCGCATCTGCCGTTTGGCTTCCCCTTTCAGGGTAGTGATGTCGGTGCCCTCCATGAGAATTTCCCCAGAGTCTACTGGGTTAATCATGGCAATCAGATTGGCAAGGGTGCTTTTCCCACTGCCGCTTTCCCCCACAATGGCATAGGTTTCCCCAGCATTGACGGTGATGGAAATGTCTTTGTTTGCCACCAAGGTAGAACCGTCGTCATTGGTGAAGGTTTTGTTGACGTTTTTGATTTCTAACAATGCCATCGGTCGGTTGCCTCCAATTCTGGTACAGTGTCTAGGAGTTGCTTGGTGTAGGGGTGTTGAGGATTGTGGACAATGTCATAGGACGTGCCCTGTTCCACCACTTCGCCGTTTTGCATGACGAAAATACGGTCTGCCATGTGGACAGCCACACCAAGATTGTGGGTGACGATGACAATGGACATTTGGTGCTTGTCACGCAGTTCCATCATTTCATCCACAATCAGCTTTTGGGTAGTGGCATCCAGTGCAGAGGTGGGCTCGTCTGCCAACAGCACCTTGGGGTTGAAGGTCATGGCCATGGCAACCCCCACCCGTTGGCGCATACCGCCACTGAGTTGGAAGGGGAAGGAATCCATCACACGGTCGGGGTCTTGCAGGTTGGTGCTCAGGAGCATTTCCTTGGCTTTTGCCACCGCTTCTGCCTTGGTCATAGAGGAATGGATGCGGATATACTCCACAAATTGCCCCTTGATTTTGGCAATGGGGTTGAGCATGGCGCCAGAGTCTTGGAAAATCATAGCAATTTTCTTGCCACGGATGTCTCGCCATTGCTCTGCTGTCTTGTCCAGCAGTGACTCCCCATCAAGACACACGGAGCCACTGTCAATGCGCCCTTCGTGGGACAACAGGGAAAACATGGCACGGATGGCGGTGCTTTTCCCACTGCCACTTTCCCCCACCAAGGCTACAATTTCCCCTTGGTTCATCTTTAAGGTAAAATTTTTCAACACAGCTTGGTCTAAATAAGAAACGCTGAGATTGTCAACGCTGAACATGGAATCCTCCTCATCTGTTTCTAAACAGGGGCAAGAACCAGTCTTGCCCCTGTTTGGGAATGTCATGTGTTTAGTTTGCAGGCTTGGTGTCTTTGGTGACCCAGTAGTAGTCACTGGTGGAAGCAACCACATCGGTGACGTTTTCAGTGTAGCACACGTTGGAGCCATAGAAGCCCCAGACCATGGTGGCCGCATCGTCAATGAGGATTTGTTGCAAATCACCGATGATGTCTACACGTTCGTCGGTGTCAACGGTGGCGCGGAGGGTTTGGTACAGGGCATCGTATTCAGCGTTGCTATAGTCAGAATAGTTGCCGTCTGCGCCGTACCAACGACCCAAGAATTGTTGGGGATCGCCAGTGGGCAGGGTCACTTCGGAGTTGACGATGATGTCAAAGTCCTTGTTGTAGAGAATTTCAAAGTGACCATCGGTGGGGGTCAGGTTCACGTCAACACCAATGGCTTCAATCAGAGCCATGTGGGCTTGGGGAATCACGTCCATGTAGCGGAAGTTAGAAGCCACATAGTTCAAGGTAATCTTTTCGCCATCCAGTTCACGCCAGCCGTCGCCATCGGTGTCCACAATGCCAGCATCATCCAGAAGCGCCATAGCGGCATCGGGGTCGTAGTCATAGGGGAACACCAATTCGCTACCGCCAAAGGCATAGCTGGTGGGCACCACAGAGTAGTCATACACATAGGAGCCAGAGGAGGTGACTTCTGCAATGGCAGGGCCGTCAATGGCCATCAGAACAGCTTGACGCAGGGTTTGGTTACCCAGAGGGCCATCTTGGTTGAAGTAGGAGTTACCAATACGGCTACCAGCGGCGATTTCAACGCTGATGCCAGACGCTTCCAAGGTGGTGCGGTCGGCTTGGGTGATGTTGAAGGACAAATCAGCACTGCCGTCCATCAAAGCCAGCGCACGGGTTTTGGCATCAGAGATGTACACAGCGTTGATGACATCGTAATGCACGTCGCCATCCCAGTAGTTTTCATTGGCGGCCAGTTCCAGAATGTTGGCTTTTTCATAGTGGGTGACCACGTAAGGGCCAGTGCCGATGGGGCCTTCCACTTGCAAATCACGGTCTTCAATGCCATCGGTGTCCACGATGCACATCCAAGGATAGCCCATGCAACCCAGCATATCAATGATGGGGGAGTCGGAGGTGATGGTGACGGTGTAGGCCTCGTCGTCAGCTTCGATGCTGGTGTAGGTGAAATACGCTTGGGGATAGCCCTTACCGCCGTTGTCCACATCGGTGACCGTGTACAGGTATTCGATGGAGTCTTTCACCTTGGTGGCAGTCATGGGGGTGCCGTTGGAGAAGCACACGTCTTCACGGAGTTTAAACGTCCAGACAGTGGCCTCGTCGTTGGATTCCCAGCTTTCAGCCAGCCAAGGTTCCAAGCTACCGTCTTGGGCGAAACGAGTCAGGGTTTCAGTGACACCGTAACGCACGTCAGTCCAGCTGTTCCAGTCGTAGGTGTGATCCAAACCTTCGCCGATGATTTCTGCGGCAATGTTCAAGATGACAGCACCATCCGTGGCGGTGGTGGTGCTAGTGGTGGTGCTTTCAGTGCTGTCGCTAGAGCTAGAGCAAGCGACTAGGCTGGCCATGGTTGCCAGAGACAGCAACAGAGCCAGCGCTTTTTTTGCTTTGGTCATGAAAAATGTTCTCCTTTAGATTCTTATAATACTAAACACACAGTGTTATAGTTTTTATCTCAATTATACTTAACGAGACCCAAACGCTCACACCTGCTGTAGGGGCGGGGTTCCATCCCCGCCCGTCGTCAGAAGATACTGGTATCCTATCAAGCGGGAGGGGGCCCCTCCCCTACTACGGTGTCTAAATGCGACTTGCATTGTAGTTTCTTAGTTGGTTGCGTTTTTAGGGTCAAGCACATCTCGGACGGTGTCGCCAAAGATGTTGAAGGCGGTGATGACAATGAAAATCGCCACACCGGGGAAAATCACCAGCCAAGGCGCCGTTTCTAAATACGCCCGCCCTTCGCTGAGCATGGCACCCCATTCTGGGGTTTCCACGCTGATACCCAAGCCCAAAAAGGACAAGGACGCAAAGGACAGCAATACGGTGCCGATGTCCATGGCGGCAGTGATGAGCATAGTGGGCATGGTTTCTGGCAACAGATAGCGCCACATGATGTAGCTATCCTTGGAGCCTGTCACCTTGGCGGCCTTGAAAAAGTCACGGTTGCGTGTTTTGATGACAATGCCACGGGACAAACGGGCATATTTCACCCAACCGATAGAGGCCAGTGTGATAAAAGCGTTTAGCGTGCCACGGCCTAAAATGCCAGCGATGGCAAGGGCCAAAATCATTTCAGGGAAGGCCAGCATCACACTGGAAATACCAGTGAGCATGGCGTCCAATCTGCCACCGAAATAGCCACTGATGATGCCGATGAACGACCCACCAATCATGGTAATCAGCACCAGAGACAGGGAGATGGAAATAGAAGTGCGCACACCGTAAACCACACGGGAAAACAGGTCACGCCCCAACAAATCCGTACCCATCCAATGGTCGCGACTGGGGGGCAGCAATGCCTCACGCAAAGAAGCGGTCAGAGGGTCATGGGTGGCAATGTAAGGGGCAAAGACACCAATTAAGGTGACGATGCCCAGAAAGATTAAAATGGCGATGAAAGAGCGTTTGGTTGTGTTTTTGTTCATCACATCGCCCTCCAGTTCCGTGTGCGAGGGTCTGCAATGCGGTAGAGCCCGTCCACGATTTGATTCACAAGCAGATACACAATGGCAATCCACAGCACCAACCCTTGAATCAAGGGGTAATCACGGGCGTTGACCGCCTGCACCACCAGATTGCCAAGGCCGGGGTAAGAGAAGATAATTTCCACCACGGCGGCACCGCCCAATAGGGAGCCCACGGAAATGCCCAGCAAAGCCAGCATGGGTAATAGAGAGTTGGGGAACACGTACTTCCACAGGATGTTCCACTCGCTGACCCCACGGGCTCTGGCACCTAGCACATAGTCTTGGTGCAGTTCTTCTAGCATGGTGGTGCGGACTTGACGGCAATATTTTGACGCCATGGGCACCGCCAAGGCAATGGCAGGCAGGATGATGCGGTCGAAGGTGAAGCTGGTGTACATGACGGGGAGCCAATCTAGCCAAATGGCGAACAGGTAAAACAGGAAAATACCCACGCAAAAGCTAGGCACAGAAATGCCAGCAAAGGCGCTGAAGCAAACGATTTTATCAACCAGCTTGCCTTTGTGGGTGGCGCTGTAAACCCCCAAGGGGATGGCCACCGCCAACATCATCACCAAGGACATTACGGTGAGATAGACGGTGGGTTTCATGTGGCTGACAATCAAGTCGATGACCAGTTCGTTTTTCAAAAACGACGTGCCCAAGTCCCCTTGGAGCACCCCAGAGAGCCAGTCCCAATATTGGGCGCCCAGAGATTGGTTCAGCCCCATCATCTCTTCCGCCAGCGCCAGTTGTTCCTCGGTGGGGACAATGCCCTGTGCTTGGAACATGGCCATGGCAGGGCTACTGCCTGCCAAATAGGTCAGCATAAACGTCACAACGCTCACGCCCAGCAGGAGCAATATAATATGTAAGATTTTTTGAATCCATGCAGTCATAGAACGTGCTCCTTCGTTTGGTGAGTGTTTTTTAGATGTCACAGTTGTTAGTATATACTAACAACTGTGACAGTATAGCAGGGAATGCCTGCAAACGCAACCATAAATTTGAGAATCGCTTTCAAATTCGAGGCACTGCTTGGTAGAGTTTCACAAAGAAATACGTGCAAACAGCGTGTGAACGGCAAAAAGGTAGCAGTGGAAACCCACTGCTACCTGCTTTTTTGTCATAAGTCACCAAAAATTAACACATATTAACCCTTGGAACACGCTATGCAATCTAAGCAGGTCTTCTGACTCACACGCTTGCCCAACTTAATGGGCTAGATTTGCTCTGCCTTCTCAGGATGATATCCCAATGACTGGCTTTTGCCAACGAGCAAATCCACGTGCTTACAGCGGCTTTCGCCGTTTGTGGATTTCACACAATTCCCTATTCTCCTAATGGCAATCACCCTTGCCACAGGCACTTGATATTACGGTAATACTACCAAAATTCTACAGTTTTGTCAATGGTACAGTTTATCCAAAACTGGTGCGTAATAGTGCCCTGTCTTGACAAAGTGCTTGGCATTTTATATAATCAGATTATGAAAATAATTCCCCAAAGGAGGGTTTTGCCATGGACACACCAACAGAAACCTGTTGCCAGCACCATTTAGAACACAACCCCACGGCCAGAGTGAAGGCACTGTTGCCACAAGATGAAGATTTGCTGGATTTGGCTGATTTATTTAAGCTTTTTAGCGACGGTACCAGAGTGAAAATCCTCTACGCCCTGTTGGAATCCGAGCTGTGCGTGTGCGATTTGGCTGAGGTACTGAACATGACCCAATCTGCCATCTCTCACCAACTGCGCACCTTGCGCTCTGGCAAAATGGTGAAGTTTCGCCGTGGCGGCAGTACCATTTATTACTCACTGGCAGACGACCACATTTTCCGCATCTTGGAACAAGGCATGACCCATGTAAAAGAATGACAGCTATAAAAACGTAGGGAACTGTACCGACCCCAAAAGTTAGACCTAAAAATCTAACGATTGGGGGTCGGTATTTTCATGGCAAAATACAGTTTTGAATTTAAGAAGCAAGTAATCATGGCATACGAAAACCAGGAAGGCGGATATGAATCTTTAGCGAAGAAATATGGTATACCATCACTAACCACAGTAAAAACCTGGCACAAGTCATACAAAGAGTTTGCTGATGATGGACTGGTTCGCTCCAGAGAAAACAAAAGCTATCCTTTCGATAGATACCACTGAGTTTAAGTATTACACATTTGACGGCAACGGTAAATTGATAACGAAAAAGTTATATTTAGATCCATTCTTGGATATGTTCAACGGCGAAATTTTAAGCTATAGCATTACCAAAACACCATCGGCGGAAGGCATTATGGCTGCGTTAAATGAGGCCATCGAGGTCACCAGCGACTGCAAATTCAGAAGAACTTTTCACTCGGACAGAGGCTGGGCATACCAAATGAAACGCTATTCTAGGACGCTGAAAGAGAACCGCATCTTCCAAAGCATGTCTCGGAAAGGCAACTGTCTGGACAACTCTGTGATGGAAAATTTCTTTGATTATTACAATAACAAGCGTACAAAGCAAAAACTAGGCTACTTCAGTCCTGTAGAATACAGACTGAAGTATCTTGCTGCATAAAAATAACGTAGCAGCCGCAGCTGCTACGTTATCAAGTCTAACTTATTGGGGTCACTACAAATGGTCTTGACCATTCCCTGCATTTTTTTGAAGATTTTTCTTGACAGGGAGATTCCTTCGTGATAATATCAGCACATGAACACTTGCTCATATAGGAGGATTTATAGAATGCCAACGCCCATGCCCACGCAAGTCACCACCACCCTGTTCACCCTAGAAAATCTAGGCTGTGCCCACTGTGCCGCCAAGATGGAAGAGAGAATCCGCACCATCAATGGCGTGGACGATGCTTCCATCACCTTTGCCACCAAACAGCTCCGTGTCACCGCTCCCAACGCTGTGGCTCTGCTTCCAGAATTGCAAGCTATTTGCACCGCCATCGAGCCTGATGTAAAAGTGGTGCCACCTGCCAAAGAAAAGGTCACCGCGCCTGCTAAAGTTGACCATAAGAAGCCTTTGGTGTTCATTGGTTTGGGCGCTGTGCTCTTTGCAATCGCCTTGCTGTTGGGTCATTTCATGCCTCAAGTTACCAGTCTACTTCCCACCGCTTTGTTCGCCGTCGCCTATATCATTTTGGGCTGGCGTGTCCTCCGCAATGCGGTGAAAAATGTCCTGCGTGGGCAGATGTTAGACGAAAACTTCCTCATGTCCATCGCCACCATTGGTGCCATTGTTTTGGGCGAATATAGCGAAGCCGTGGGCGTGATGCTGTTCTATCGCATTGGCGAATATTGCGAAGAACAGGCGGTCAACCGCAGTCGCGCGCAGATTACCGAAGCCGTTGACCTGCGTCCCGACGTGGTCAGCGTGGTCAGCAGCAACGGTCAAACCGTGGAACTTCCTGCCGAAGACGTGACCGTTGGGCAATCCATCCAAGTCCGTGTGGGCGACCGCATCCCTCTGGACGGTGTGATTTTGACAGGTGAAAGCCGTTTGGACACTGCCGCCATCACTGGCGAACCTGTGCCTGTCAGCGTCACCGTGGGCGATGCCATCCACTCTGGGTGCATCAATCTTTCTGGTGTGCTGACTATGCGTGTGACCCATGTGCTAGACGAGTCCATGGTCTCTCGCATTCTCCGTGCCGTGGAAGATGCGGCGGCGAGTAAACCGAAAATCGAGCGTGTGCTGACCAAGTTTGCCCACGTTTACACCCCCACCGTGGTGGCCATTGCCGTGTTGACCGCCCTCATCCCCAGTTTCATCACTGGCAACTGGAGCCACTGGGTGCACACGGCGCTGACCTTCTTGGTCATCTCCTGCCCTTGCGCTTTGGTGCTCTCTGTGCCTCTGGCCTTCTTCTCTGGCATTGGTGCTGGGTCTAAGAAGGGGATTTTATTCAAAAGCGGTGCCTCTTTAGAAGCCTTGCACGACATCAAATGCGTGGCCATGGACAAAACTGGCACCTTGACCTTGGGCAACTTTGTGGTGCAAGACATCACCGCTGAAACCGGCATGGACGCTGACACCTTGCTGTCCATCACCGCCAGCGCAGAAGCCCATTCCACCCATCCCATCGCTGTCAGCATCGTCACTGCTGCCAAGGAAAAGGGCTTGTCTCTGGTGGCACCCACCGCTTTGGAAGAAAAGGCTGGCATGGGCATTGTTGCTACCTTTGAGGGCAAAACCGTCCTCTGTGGCAACGAAAAACTGATGGCTGACCAAGCCATCACCATGCCCACCCAACAAACCGCTATCGGCTCTGTGGTCTACGTGGCGGTGAACGGTGCTTACGCTGGGAGTATCCGTGTGGCAGACACCATCAAACCCGAAGCCACTGCCACCATTTCTGCCCTGAAAAACCGTGGGCTGACCACCGCCATGATGACCGGCGACAACTTGCAAACCGCAGAGCTTACCGCCCAAACCTTGGGCTTGGATGATGTGCGAGGCAACCTGCTCCCCACCGACAAGGTGGATGGCTTGCTGGAACTGCGTGAAAAACACGGTGCCATTTTGTACATCGGCGACGGCATCAACGATGCCCCCGTGTTGGCAGGTGCTGACGTGGGCGGTGCCATGGGCAGTGGTGCCGATGCCGCCATCGAAGTGGCTGACGTGGTGTTCATGACCTCTGATTTGTCCACCGTGGACAATGCCATTGACATTGCCAACAAAACCCACACCATCGTCCGTGTGAATATTTTCTTTGCCTTGTTTGTAAAGATTTTGGTGATGGTTTTGGGCATCACTGGCATCTATTCCTCCATGTGGCTTGCCATTTTCGCCGACGTAGGCGTGGCACTGCTCTGCGTGCTGAACGCCGTGCAAGTGCTGTATCGCAAACAATAACATACATATACGAAGGCATGGGTGCAACGATTACGTGCATCAACTGCTCTGTCAGCTGACCAGATGTAGAATATTTGTATTTGCACAAAAACAGGCAAGGCTTTTCTCAAAGAAAAGCCTTGCCTGTTTTTAATTATAGCAACCAAATCAACAGCCCCAGTAGGAGCAGTATCACAGCGGCCAGATATTCTTTCTTTTTCACAAAGCCAAACAAGTCATTGCTCCAGCGTGCGAACAGCAAGCCGTTGGCGAAAAACACCATCCCGACGCCCACCATGGCCACGCCATAGGGCAAGTCTACCCCCAAGTGAGCCGTTGCCAGATAATAGACCACAATCAGCCCCAGCCCACCCATACTCAGCACCCACATGGCTGTATCAAATCGTAAAAATTTCATATTGTTTCTCCTTTAAGGTGTTTGGTTGACCAGTTCTACCACGAACCACATAATTGGAAAGGCGAAGATGATGATGAGATTGGCGAAAGCAAGCATGAATTTTTTGTGATATGCCGATAGTCCAAGCCCAACAAGCCCTAACACGGGGCAATAATAGAGCGTCAATATGCCATCGATTCTGGCGCCACCCATACTGTTGGCCAAGAGCTCAGCAGGCAACCCCACCGAAAAAATCATGAACAGACAGCCCAGAGCAAGTGTGGCAAATGAAAAATTCATTAGATTGTTCGATTTCATGCTAAGTCCTCCATTACAACAGTCGTTGTTTCTCTCATTTTCTCGTGTTCCCCAGTGCCATAAGGCCTAAAACCAGAAATGCAACGGGTAGCCAAAGTGACCGATGACCATGCCCAGACACAGCGGAATCAACAGCAGATAATGCTTTCTTGATTTCATAAGCCACCTCCAATTTTCTCCAGTATAACAAAATAAACTAGACACCTTGTGTCTAGTTTATTTTTCATTTCCATATTCTTTATAGGTGAGATAACTACCATCAAAAACTTGGTCTGTGACGATGAAACTGACGATGTCATCAATTTTTATCAGCCGATAGTCCCCAGCGTGGGCAAAGAGATAGAGGCCGTCTGGCTTGTAAACATAGCCAAGACACACCACAGCTTCCACCCCATCCACCGTGGCGTATTGCTTGAAATCCAAACATTGGTTGATGGATAGGAACACATCTTGGTCGAAGTGGGCTGGCGCATCGTACAAATCCAAATGGAAATACTGCTCCACGTTGCTTTGAAACAAATGGGTCAATTGAGGAGAAATCAGGGATAGTTTTTTCAAAATCTCCTCATTTTGGGGATTGGCGGTGAAGGTTTTGGCGATGTGGAGGGCGGTGATCATGTGGGCAATATCCTCTGGGGTGAAAAAGGAGGTGGAGAAGGTATAGTTCTCGTCCAGATACACCCCACCGCCCACGCCCTGTTGGCAGTAGACGGGGATGCCACTGGCGGAGAGACGGTCGATGTCACGCTCAATGGTTTTGGTGCTGACCTCAAAATGATGGGCAAGCTGACCATAGGTGGACTTTTTCTTTTGCAGCAAGTAAACCAGTAACTCTAATTGCCTGTTTTTCACCATGACACCCCGTTTCGTTTTTACCAACAGTATACTATAAAACTGGGGATATAACAAGGGGGAAGCGTATTTGCCACAGGCGTGACGCGGGTCACAGGGTGATAGGTTTTAGGCGCTATTTTACTAAAATGGAGAAATAATGCAAATATCATCTTGCATTACAGCGTGAAAGTAGTATACTATTTAAGAAAGCAATCGTCGGAACAGATACATCAAAAGAGGGTGGGGGTGCGTCCTTTGAATCTAATTGAGCAGTCATGGCGAACATGGTGGAAAATCGGCAGAGGCGTTGCCGTGGTGGCCATTATCATCGTAGCCGTCGTGTGGGTTTGTAGTTCCCCTCGTGTTTCATCTGCTGAAGAGACATTTCAAACGGAGTTTTTTCACAGTGGTTGGTCGCAACAGGTGGGCGACACGCAAATCCCACTGGACGACATACAAGATTATATTCCCGTTGGCGTGGGCGAATCCTTGATTTTTACCTGCACACTGCCAGAATTCGGAGACGGACAGGTGTTCCTCTTTTATACTGTGGACAAGGAAGTGCGCTGTTATGTTGACGGCGAACTCATTCAAAATTTCACCATGCAAGAGGGGTATACCATTTTGGATACCCCTGGCAGTGCATGGAATCAAGTGGATTTGGATTGCAGCATGAGCGGCAAATCCTGCACCCTTGTCTTCACCTCGCCACTGGGGGATTACAGTTCCTTATGCAGCATCCATTTCATAGAAAATCAGTATGTCAACAATGTGCGACTGCACTGTTTTTGGCAGGATGCCGCTTCCGCCTGTGTCCTTTTCTTGGTCTTGGTCATTATCATTTTGGTCGCATTTTTCACACAACAACCATATCGTAAACGCTATCTCCTATCCCTTGCCCAGTACTTCCTCGTTGTGCTGGGGTGGATATTGGCGGAGTTAAATGCCTATGATTTGATTTTTTTCAGACCAGTTGGGTCATACTTGCTTGGGGAAATTTTCAGACGGCTCATTCCGCTGGCCTTGTTGTATTTGACCAAAAACAGCACCCAATATTATTGGCACCCCAAAGTGTTTAAACTGCTCCGCATTGTGGCATGGGGGAATTTCTTCATACCACTGGCCCTTCAATTTACATTGGGAGTTTCACTTCTGGAGCTACGGACGGTTCACACTGGCGTCGCTATGCTGGTGAATATTGTGCTTTTGCTGATTGCAGGCGAGAAGCTCCTCCATTTCAAAGCGTTACAATACAAAGAATATCCCTGTTTGGCGATTCCTATTTTAATTATCTTCAGCAGTGTGGACCATGCAATTTCTTACTTAAACACAGCATATTATCCCTTCTCAGGTATTTGGACGGGTATAGGCGCCATTGTATTTGGGGTTGTAACCTTTGCGATATTGACGCATATCAATTCTAAAATGGAGCAAGAAAAAGAGAGTCTGGCGCAGAACTGCCGTGATTTAGAAAATGCAACGTTGGGTAAACAATTAGAGGCTCATTTTATCTTCAATGTGCTCAATACCATCAGTGCGTACTGTAAAACGGATCCAAAGGAAGCAGATAGGGGCATTGTTGCATTCGCCTCTTACCTTCGCACATATCTACACCTGATCAAGCAGACGGACAACATTCCGTTTCGGCAAGAAGTGTGTTTGGTGAAGGAGTACCTCACCATGCAACAAATGCGGTTTGGTGATGAATTGAAGTTCCAGTTTGACACGGAGTATCTTGATTTTGATATCCCAGCCTTTAGTGTCTATACCCTCGTGGAAAACGCAGTGATTCACGGCATTAGAAAGCAAAACAACGGTGGTATGATAACCATATCCACTGTGAAAACAGGGGGGGTTATACTGGTGACCATTGCAGATACTGGCGCTGGGTTTGACACCACGCTCCCCATAAAAGAAACCTCGGTGGGTGTGCGTAATACAAAAAATCGCTTGGCGCTTATGAACAATGCCACGCTCAATATCGAAAGTGACATAGGGTGTGGAACAACGGTTACCGTGACGATTCCAAGTGAACTCTGATTCAAAGTTAGAGGCTGTACAAAAATCAGTGCTGAGCGTGTCAAAAAAAGTCGTCACCCATGGGCACAGAGGGGGTTTGCCCCATGGCAGATGCGTGACGACCCCTTTGTTGTGGCGCGTTAATAATGCACCACATCTGCTTGGCTTTGGATGCGCTGTACCACAGGGGCACTTTCGGGGCTGGTGAAATAGGCATAGGTGGTGGGTGGCACAAGGGCTTTCAGTGCGTCCCAATCGCTACATTTAATTGCGGTGCGGACGGTGGAGGCGCTGATGGGTGCGCCGTTTTGCTCCATACGGGGGATGATTTGGCAGCCGATGCCGTGGGCAGGCAGGGCAGATTGCATCACTTGGTTGTAAATCCCAGTCACCACGCTACTGGGCTCGTGCCCCACGTAGCGGACGGTGATGTCCAAGGCCTTGGCAATTTGCAAAAACACCGCCAAGTCTAGCTGTGCATGGCTTTCGATGACGCTGTCTTCGTCTTTTTGGAAATAGCTGGGGAAGGTGGCATTGCTGATGATATAGGGGCCAGATTCGTGACAATATACATTGGAAAGATGGGTGGTTCCTGCTAAAATCAACTGTTTTCGCACGGAAAATGGTACCAAACTGCTGTCTTCGCTGACCATGAACAGGTGGACAAGGTCGGCCTGTTTTGCCATGTGCTCCACCAAATACTGGTGCCCCAAGGTGAAGGGGTTCGCGTTCATCACGATGGCGGCAATGGTGTTGCCGTCTTTTTTTTGCGCCGATAGCCGTTGCAAATAGGAGGCAAAGCCGTTGCGACGATTTTCCATGAACACGATTTGCCCCTCAATGCGGACGATTTCATAAAACCCTAAATCTCCAAAAAACTTAGCAGAATCGCATTTTGTGTACAGAAAAACGTGGCCGTTGCCTCTGAAAACTTGCTGTTCTAGCAGGTGGCTCACAATTAAATTCATCAGCCCCAACCCTTGGTGATGATGGCTCACAGCCATACAGCGCAAGGTGTTGGCAAAGCAACTCCCTGTGGCGATGAGGTTGTATGCGTCGTCATAAATGCCACAGGTGTAGTCTAAATTGCCGTCGCGGCGAATGCCTTCTTGGGTCAACAGTGCGTCCACTTGTGCCTGTCCGTGGCGGTCTTGGGGGTGAATTTGGGATACCATATACTCAGCCATAGGGTCACCTCGTTTTTCCTAGATGACTCCATTATACAACATTTGAGGCAAAAGTAAAGTGGGCAACGGGGGGTGTGATGGCTGTAAAATCAATGGTTTTTCATAGTCGTGTGATGAATTTACAAGTTTTTTAAAAAAACATTTGAAATATCATGTCAGGTCGTGGTAAAATATAGAAGAAGATTGTTAAACCCAGTCTCTACTATATTATATATGTATGAAGGAGAAGTTTTATGGAACGTACCATTCCTTTTGGGGTCATCGGCATGGGGAGCCAAGGCGCTGTGTATGCCAAGCTATTAAACGATTCAGAGGGCAAGCATTTCCGACTGGCCGCATTGTCTAGTCGCAGTGAGGAAAAACGGGAAACTTACGCAAAATTGTACCCAGATGTGGCCTATTTTGTGGATTGGAAAGAAATGGTCGCCTCTGGTGCGGTGGAAGCCGTCATCATCGCAACGCCCCATAAAAACCATCCTGAATTGGCAACATACTGCATGGAACATGGGGTGCACGTCCTGCTAGACAAGCCTGCTGGCTTCCACAGCTTGGAAGTTTCCCGCATGAACGACTGCGCCAACGCCCATAGTGACGTGGCATTTGGTATGATGTTTAACCAACGCACCAACGCCATTTATCAGCGTGCAAAAGAAGTGATTGCCACTGGTGAAATGGGCAAATTGCGCCGCGTGTTGTGGACAACCACCAACTGGTGGCGTCCTGACCGCTACTATAGCAACAGCGGTTGGCGTGGCTCTTGGGGCGGCGAAGGCGGCGGCGTGATGATGAACCAAGCCGCCCACCAATTGGACTTGTGGCAATGGATTTGCGGTATGCCCCAAAAGCTGTATGCCAAGGTGGAATTTGGTGCTCACCGTGACATCGTGGTGGACAACGACGTGACCATCGTGGCAGATTTTGGCGACGGCGTCACGGGCACCTTCATCACCTGCGCCAACGACCCTCTGGGTGTTGACCGTTTGGAACTGACCTTAGACCAAGGTAAAATTGTGATTGAAGGCAGCGGCAAAACTGGGTCTATCCACCGCCTGAAGATGACCGAAAGCGACATGAACAGCGTGATGCCCATGGAACAAGTGGTGGCCTTTATCCAAGGCAAGCCTTTGGGTGATTTGTGCATCGTGGAAGAGTTGACTTGCGCTGAAGTGTGGGGTCAACAACACAGCATTTTGATTGAAAACTTCGCCCAACACATTGTCAGCGGTACCCCTTTGCTCTCTCCTGGTGTAGAAGGGCTCAATAGCCTGCAACTGGCCAATGCGGCCTTGCTCAGCGCTTGGGCTGGGGAAGAGGTAACCTTCCCACTGGATGAACAACGCTATCTGGATGCCCTGAACCAAGCCATCACAAAAGAAGGCAAATACGACGTGATGCGCTGATAGCATATAACCAAATCAACAGAAAGAGGGCTGTGCAAGTTTTGCACAGCCCTCAGGTCGTCAAAAAAATCGCCCATTTGCAAAGTTTGAAAATGATGGAATTTCATTACATTTTTTAAGGTTTAAGCTGTGGAAGATTTCGGTTTGGGGCGATTGATTTTATTCGAGGTGGGCTCCGCCCCCTCGAGCGCCCCTGTCAGAGGTTTTTTACACAGCCCTGTTTTCTGTGCCTTGGCTATGTAGAAAAATGACGGTAAAAGCCTTGCATTTTGTAATAATTGGGAGTAAGATATAGTAAAGTGATACCAATTGTAACAAAATTTGCCAAAAGGATTGATGGATATTAGAAAGTTATGTGCACGCAAGCCAGTGGATTATTTTCTTCGTGGCGTGGTTGTTCTTTTGCTGGTGGGTGTGGTGATTTGGGGCGCTATGGTAGGCACCAATGTAACCTTTTACAATCACGACCCCTACATCACGGTCAACACTGGCTGGGTGCAGGTGATCGATGGGGAAGAAATCCCCTTGGAAACGGCGCAAGATGCCGTGGTGCCAGCCGATGGCAGTGCCATTGTGCTCCAGCGCACCATTTCTGATCAGGCAGACAATCAAACGATGCTTTTCTATACGTCCCACCAAGAGGTGACGGTTTACATCGATGGCGATTTGGAATATGAACTGACCTGCCCTGCGGAGTTTGCCTTTTATGGCAGTACGGGACGGAATTGGGTGGAAATACCCATTCGTGAGGGCATGATTGGGGAAACGTTGCGCTTGGAGTTTTACACCCCCTTTGCAGCGTATTCCAAAGTACCCAACGATTTGTATTATGTCGTTAGCGATGACATAGACACGGTGCGAATTGATTATATGTGGATGCGCAACACAGTGGCTTTGGCGCTGATTTCCTTGGCGGTGATTACCTATGTCAACGCCACCATTTGGAAGTATCATAAACTGCGGCGCTATTTGTTGGTGCTGGCAGACCTATATTTGTTTACAGGGCTGTGGGTGTGTGCGAATACAGTATAATTAAGACAAATCGGAAAAACCTTGTAAAATCAAGGGTTTGAGGGTTTGTCTTAATTCTTTTTCCAACAAAATTTAAGGCAAAAATGAGCAAAATAACTTGCTCGAAAAATAGCTATGTTTCATTAGCACTAAAAAATTTATCTTAAAATGGTAGCTTTGGAGGTAAATCGCTACCCACGAACTACACTACAAAATTTAACTACGGAGGTACATTCCTGATGATTACAATTCAACAGACACTTGCAGACTTAAAAGCTGTGAGTAGAGATTTCAACAAGATTGCAGAGCAAACAGGCTTTGCAAAATACGGAGATATGAGTTATCTCGAAGCTGATTATGAAAATGCTGACCAAGTGTTTTACGTTCGTGAAATCAACAGCATTATCGAAAAGATTGATGACATGGTACATCGTATTACATATCTAAGCAGACCCATTGCCCAAACCACTACCATTCATCTCAATAGCGATGGCAGATACGAAACAGCCAGTGGACACGAATACACTTGCGGCAGTGGTATCGAATGCTTGATTGACGATGATGGCGAACAAGAATGGGTATGGGCAAGCGTTGAATATAGCGACCGATATTACATCACTTGCTATGGCAATCCACCACTGACAAGTGGCATGACAGTAAGGTTAAGGGGGTGAGATAATGCAGACAATCGCAGTCGTAAATCAAAAAGGTGGTGTTGGTAAAACGGTCACTTCCGTAAACCTTGCCATCGGACTTGCAAGACAAGGCAAAAAGGTGTTAGGGGTTGACCTCGACCCACAAGGCAGTCTAACTGTTAGCTTAGGCTTTACAGAGCAAGACAAGCTGCCTGTTACCATATCCACTCTACTGGAAAAAGTGATTGAAGATGAAGTGATGACCCCTTATGAGGGCATCCTCCATCATGAAGAAGGGATTGACCTTATCCCATCAAACATTGAACTATCAGGATTGGAAGTTACACTGGTCAATACAATGAGCCGTGAAAACGTTCTGAAAGAATACCTAAAAACCATTGATAGCCAATACGATTACTGTATTCTGGACTGCTCGCCCTCTCTTGGTATGATTACCATCAATGCTCTTGCTTGTGCAGACAACTTAATTATCCCTGTGCAAGCACAATATTTGTCCATCAAAGGTATGGAGCAACTTTTTAAGACCATCGGTAAGGTACGCAGACAAATCAATCCGAACCTTTCGATTGGTGGTATTTTAATCACAATGGCAGATATGCGAACCAATTACACCAAAGATATTATCAGCCTTTTGCGTGACACCTATGGTAGTAAAATCAAAATCTTTGACAGCATTATCCCACAATCGGTGAGAGCTGCTGAAATGAGTGCTGAGGGAAAAAGCATTTACCTACACGATCCAAACGGAAAAGTGGCGATTGCCTATGAAAATGTGGTAAGTGAGGTGATAGCCAATGAAAAGTAGTGCAAGCAAGATAAAAATGTCAAGCTATGATTCTCTCTTTGGCGAAGATGAAGTTACCCAAGCTACTTGTGATGGCGAACGTATTCAGCATATTTCTTTAAGTGAGTTGTTTCCTTTCCAAAATCACCCGTTCAAGGTGCTTGACGATGAGAAAATGGAAGAAACCAAAGAAAGCATTGCAAAATATGGTGTTCTCATGCCGATTATTGCTCGTCCTCGCCTAGATGGTGGCTATGAACTGGTAGCAGGACATCGACGAAAACGTGCATCGGAACTGCTTGGTTTAGAAACAATCCCCACCATTGTTCGTGAACTAGACGATGATGAAAGCACTATCATCATGGTGGATAGTAACATTCAACGTGAAAATTTACTGTTTTCTGAAAAGGCTTTTGCTTACAAAATGAAGTTAGATGCCATCAAAAGTCAGGGTAAACGCACCGATTTAACTTCTGCCCAACTTGGGCAGAAGTTGGAAAAGAGTAAAACTTCCATTGAAATTGTAGCAGAACAAGCAGATGATAGTCGCAATCAAATCAAGCGATATATCCGTTTGACAGAACTGATTCCCACTTTGCTAGATATGGTAGATAACAAGAAATTAGCCTTTAACACGGCTGTGGAACTATCCTATTTAAGCCACGACGACCAAGAATTGCTCCTTGAAAAAATGGTTGATTTAGATGTCATTCCCTCACTATCTCAATCTACAAAGTTAAAGAAATACAGTAACGATGGTTCTTTGAGCGAAGCGGTCATTGATGTTATTTTGTCTGAAACGATAGCAAAACCAGTACAAGTTACACTAAAAAAAGAGAAACTAGGCAAGTATTTTCCACAAAACTATTCCTCTGAACAGATGGAAGAAGTGATTACAACCTTGCTTGAAGCGTGGCACAATGAGCAAAATTTATAATGAAACCGAGTATGCCCCTTGACTAATTAAGGTTAGCCAAGGGGCATTTCTTCGTTTATGGAGGTTATATGAATGAGCGATTTACAACTAGATTACTATTATAGCAATGAAGCGGACGGGTACAGCTTTTATCGAATACCAAAACTTTTGTTTACGGACGAACGATTTAAACCACTTAGCATTGATGCAAAATTGCTGTATGGAATTATGCTAGACCGTATGGGCTTATCCCTAAAAAATGGTTGGCTAGATAAAGACGGCAAGGTTTTTATCTACTTCACCCTTGATGAAGCAATGGAGTATTTGGGATATGCCCATACCAAAATTATTCGAGTGATGTCGGAACTGGATGATAAAAAAGGAGTTGGTTTAATTGTTCGCAAGAAACAAGGGCAAGGAAAACCAACGATTATCTATGTGAAAAAGTTTACTTCCAAAGAGGTTTTGACTTCACAAAATAGGAACTCTGGCAATGCACCAAATGATGTGGATAGCGAAAATATCCGTGGATTGCCACAAAATATTGACTTTTCTGCTTTTCCTCACAGGGATGAAGAAGTGCAGACTTCTGAAAATGAGAACTCAAGAACTATCAAAATAGGAAGTGCTGACCTATCAAATTGTTACACTAATAATACTAAAGAGAATAATACTGATTGGAGTGATACTCAATCTATCTATCCCTCTGTATCTCCCTACGGAAATGAGCAGTCACTGGAAATGCAATTTGATGGATTGATGGATGGATTTTCTCACACGGATTTAGAAGAATTGGTTTTAGACGAATTATCTAGCCTTGAAACACTGCCCTATCACTACACAGCAGATGAACGCAAAATGACCATTGCCATTCACCAAATGACGGAATATCAGCATTATGTGGATTGTGCCAAGAAAGACACTTATGGCGAATCGTTTGAGTTTAGCGTGGTGAAGCTGTTCAACGAAGCATTGATTGAAATGCTAACCACCAAAAAGCCGATGACCTTGAAAGGCTCTTATATCACCTATGCCAAAGTGTACGACAAGCTAATCCCATACATCAAATACGATGCTTCACCTTATGGCTTGATATACGGTTTGCAAGAAACAGCCATAGGCGATTTTACAAAGGCTTGCAGTGAGCAAAGCATTAAGAACCACTTGCAGTACATGAAAGCTGTTATTTGGAACGCTATGCAGGTTGGGGATATTGGCATTCAAGCCATGATTAAAAAAGACTTTGGGTAAAGGAGAAATGGAACATGGATTTATACAACCATACGGTGGCAATTTTTGTTTATCAAAAGGTAAAACCACCATAAAACAGCTTATGCTTAAACCACTATCGTGAAAGGAGTGATGAATTTGCAAGAAGAAGTAAATAACAAGACCGTGGCACTCGGTGTGAGTACCACCAAAATGACAGCAAGGATGTTGCTGAAAGTCGTTCGTATGTATCTGCAACACCTGAAAAACAAACAGGCACACCCCAACATCCCACAAGGTAAGCAAAGTGTAAAGCAACTTGCAAAGCAAAATCAGGGCATGACCAATATTGAAATCACTGATAAAAATATCAAGAGCTTTGAAAAATATGCTAGAAAATACGGCATTGACTTTGCCCTGAAAAAAGATAGCACCGTCAAGCCACCCAAGTATATGGTATTCTTCAAGGCTCGTGATCAGGATGCTATCACGGCAGCATTCAAGGAGTTTTCTGTTTCTATGATGAAAAAGGCTGAAAAGCCGTCTGTCCTTGAAAACTTGAAAAAGATGAAACAAGCCATCAAGGATAATGTCATTGAGAAAGTGAAAAATAAACACAAGGAGCAAAGCCTATGACAAGTCAACTGAAAAAACAACTCATTCTAAACGCACCCTACCTTGTCATTGGCATTTTCGCAAGTAAATTGGTACAAGGCTATCGACTGGCAGGTGGTGCAAACTTATCAGAGAAATTATTTCTGCTTGGCGATGGTTATTCCATCGCTTTTTCTAATTGGCTACCTAGTTTTCACCCTACGGATTTTTTCTTGGGGATATGCTTAGGTATACTACTTCGTGTCATTGTCTACATACGCAGTAAAAACGCTAAGAAGTATCGACATGGTATGGAGTATGGTTCGGCACGTTGGGGCGGTGCAAAGGATATAGCACCCTTTGTAGACCCTGTGTTTCAAAAGAATGTTATCCTAACCCAAACCGAAAGTTTGATGATGAGCAATCGCCCTAAAAACCCAAAAGATTCTCGTAACAAAAACGTGTTAATCGTTGGTGGTTCAGGTTCAGGTAAAACAAGATTTTGGCTAAAACCAAACCTGATGCAGATGCACAGTTCCTACGTTGTTACTGATCCAAAGGGCATATACTAAGTAAGGACAGAGAAAAAACCGTCTAATTTTTTAGAGAAAGGAGGTGACAAAATGGGCAGAAATCCGCTAAAAATCACGGCTTTATACGAAAGATTGTCACGAGATGACGAGTTGCAAGGCGAGTCCAATAGCATCACAAATCAGAAAGCGTTCCTAGAGGACTTCGCACAGAAAAACGGTTTCCCCCGAATACGGCATTTCACTGACGATGGTTACAGCGGCACCAACTTCAACCGCCCAGCCTTCAATCAGTTGCTTGCCGAAGTTGAAGCAGGTAATGTAGAGACGCTGGTGGTGAAAGACCTCTCCCGATTAGGGCGAGACTATCTCAAAGTAGGTTTTTATACGGAGGTGCTTTTCCCCGAAAAGGGAGTGCGATTTATCGCTATCAACAACAGCGTGGATAGTGCCAACCAGCAGGACAACGACTTCACCCCCTTTCTCAACATCATGAACGAGTGGTATGCTAAGGATACCAGCAATAAAATTCGTGCAGTATTCAGAGCGAGGATGCAGGAGGGGAAACGGTGCAGTGGGGCTATTCCCTACGGCTTTTACCGCAAGCCCGATGATAAGAACACACTGTATATTGACGAGGAACCTGCCAAGGTTGTTCGTCAAATCTTCCAGATGGTGATAGCTGGCTATGGGGTCAACCAGATTGCCGATACCCTCACCGCTCAGAAGGAGCTTATCCCCTCCGCTTATGCCAAGAAGAACCACCCAGAGAATGACCGCAGCAAGGGTTTTCGTGATCCTTATCGGTGGTCAGCTACGGCGGTTAGCTACATTTTGGCAAAGCAAGAGTACATGGGTCATACCATATTGGGAAAGACCATTTGCGAGAACTACAAGACCAAGAAAAGACGCAAGGCACGACCAGAAGAATTGATGATTTTTAAGAACACCCACGAGGCCATTGTCAGCGAAGATACATGGCACACTGCCCACCGTGTGAAGCGAAAAATTAAACGCACACTTGCCAATCATTCCTATTCCCACCGCCTATCTGGGATGCTCTACTGTGCTGATTGTGGGGCAAGAATGACCTATCGCAGTCCCGAAGCACAGCATAGGAAAGACGGCAAGGTTTACGACTCTGACAGTGCCTTTGTTTGCTCCACCTATCGAGGGAAACGACCAGATAAAGCGGAATGTGCCACCATGCACTTTATCAAAGCATCTACGGTGGAAAAACTACTGTTAGCCTCGGTTCAAGGGGTACTCCACCAAGCCAAGTCCAATGGTAGTGAATTTATCGCTACCATTCAAGCCCTTTCTGATGCCACAGTAGAACAGTCTGTCCGTGAAAATAAAAAGGCTTTAGAGACCGCTACAAAGCGAATATCCGAGCTAGAACTCTTGATGAAAAAGCTGTGTGAAGGCAACGCAATCGGAAAAATTCCAGACCAACACTTTGAACGTATGTTGACCGAGTATGACCAAGAGTATACCGCCCTAGAAGGGCAAGTAGCACAGCTAGATGCAACTATCAAAGAGTTTGTTTCACCCCCAGAACGAGCCAAACGATTTCTCAATCTGGTCAATCGCTATCAAGATATTGAGGAGCTTTCCATCACCATGATAAATGAATTGATTGAGAAAATTGTGGTATATGAAGCCAGTGGTGGACAAGGAAAAAAGACGCACAAGATTGAGGTGCATTTCAATTTTATCGGCATGGTGGACATCCCTCCCCAAGCCGAACAAGTAGCATGAAAGTAGGTATGATTATGTCAGATAGCATTTTCCAAGCACTCTATTACGGGGATGTTTTCCCCGTGGAGAGCAGAGAGCCGAACACCGAGGAACACAGTCAGCTGAGAAAGCGAGCACTCGCCCTGCATGAAGAAGTCCGTAACCTATTGGGGGACGAGGGCAAGCAGGCCTTCGATACATTCCTCAACACCAACGCAGAAATCAATTCGCTGACCGAGGAGAGCAAGTTCCGATTGGGCTTTGTACTGGGAGCCAGATTGATGATTGAGGTACTGCAAGACACCAGCTACACCACATAAGCAGAGAGGTCGCATCCGCTATGGATTGCGACCTCTCTTTGCTATCCAGACAGGAGGAGACTATGGCACATAAAAGCATCATCGACCAGCTAGAGCAGACCAAGCATGAGCTTGAAAAAGCCGAGTTGGAACAAAAGCAATTACAGCACAAGCTGGACAAACTCAACGCTCAGAACAGCCAGACCCAACGAAAAGCACGCACCCGTGACCTCATTCAAAAAGGAGCGATTTTGGATTCTCTCCTTCACTCCCTCTATCCATCCATCCTATCCCTATCCCATCCCGAACTCCAAGCGGTTTTATACAAGGTGATGGAGACCCCACAGGCCAAGAGCGTACTGGAGCAAGCCAACGAGACCCCCACGGGGGTAGTCCCTTGAGATACAAGGGCGCACTTATACACCCTTACGGGTGCTGTGCGTTCTGCGAAGCAATGGGGGCAAGCCCCCAAACCCCCAGAGATCCAAAACCGATACCTAGTCCCTCTACCCACCGCCACCCTTGACCAAGTCAAAGTGGACTGCTGGCAATGGATGCCGACGGTGAAGAACTCAGAAATAGGAGACTTTCCCCCACCGTCTTATCCCTCAGTGTAGCAGTCCCCTTTGCCTTCCTCAAGGGCGAGCCACAAGCAGGGCTTGTGGTGGCTGGATGGTGGTGACAAGGGAGACGGCCTCTGGCTCAGAATCTTGAAATAGGAGGTGCATACCGTGGCCATTTTTCATTGCTCCATCAAAATCATCAGCCGAGGGAAAGGTAAATCCGCTGTGGCTGCTGCCGCCTATCGCAGTGGCGAGAAGCTCCACAATCTCTATGACGGTGAGACACATGATTACACCCACAAGGGTGGGGTGGCTCACACTGCCATCCTCCTGCCCGACCACGCCCCCAGAGACTACCTAGACCGCTCCACCCTCTGGAATGAAGTGGAGACCGTGGAACGCTCTAAAAATGCCCAACTAGCCCGTGAGGTGGAGGTGGGCATCCCCAAAGAAATCCCGAGGGAACAGTGGGTGCCTTTGATGGAGGCATACTGCAAGCAGAACTTCGTCAGCCGTGGCATGATTGCCGACCTTGCCATCCACGACAAAGACCCCAACAACCCCCACTGCCACATTCTCTTGACCATGCGACCTATGGAGCAGGACGGCACATGGGGGGCCAAGTCTCGGAAGGAGTACATCACCGACACCACTGGTCAACGCATACCACTTCCAAGTGGCACTTGGAAGTCAAGGAAGGTAGACACAACCGACTGGAACAGCCGTGACAATGCCGAGGAGTGGAGAGCCAGTTGGGGACTGCTTTGCAATCAATGCCTCGCCCAAAATCACAGCACCCAGCACATCGACCACCGTAGCTATGAGAGACAGGGCATCGACCAACTGCCCACCGTCCACATGGGGGTGGCCTCCTGTCAGATGGAGCGTAAGGGCATCCCCACCCAGCGTGGGGAAATCAACCGCCAAGTCATCGCAGACAACAAGCAAATCCGAGCCACTAGAGCCAGAATTACAAGGCTGATGAAGTGGCAACGAGACGAGAAATCCAAGCCCCTCGACCTGTCCCATACCACGGAAAAAGTCAGCGTCCTCTCCACCCTCTCCACCCTCAAAGATACTACCGCCAGCACCCATTATCAGAAGCTAAAGCATCTCAAGCAGAGTGCTCAAATGCTGTCCTTTATGCAGTCCAACCACATCGACAGCCTAGAGGATTTCTACGAGAAAATCGCTGAGATGAACAAGGGCTTCTATGCGTTGCAAAAGGAAATCAAAGCCACCCAGACCGCCATCGCCAACCTCAACCCTAAGTCCCCTAGCTACAAAAAAGACCGCAAAAAGCTAGAGGGAGAAATCGCCCTGTGCCAGTGGAAATTGACCGCCTTTAAGGACGAATTGGGGAGGGCTGAGCGTGTGAAAAAGGCGCTGGAGGAGTTGGCAGTGAAAGCATCTCCCACGCAGGAGAGAGGCCGTGTGGAGGAGCGGTGACACTGCTTGTATTTCATATACCGTTATGATATACTGTGGGCGTGAGAGGTATCTTGATAATCTCGAAGATGTGCGAGGTGTCGGGATACCGTGGAATTTATATAACAACTGGAGGTGGAAACAATTAAAAAGATGATACTAAATCCAATTTCAATGCTTCTTATAGGACTTTGTTTGGGCGTTGCTAGTAGATTGCTTGATATATACACTCAAAATTTAGGGAATATATTTTCACAAATGGCAATATGGATTTTATTTGGGACGATAATTTCAATATATTCTCAAACAAAAAAGAAGGCTATGCTAAATATGCTGCCTTTTTGTATAGGAATGCTTATCACATATTATTTTGTAGCGTTTGTAACTGATGGTGTGTATAGTAATACCTTTATAATTGGATGGACGGCATTTGCGATTATCTGCCCAATACTTGCGTATTTTACATGGATGACAAAAGAAAAAGGACTGTTTGCTAAAATTATTTCTTTTGACATTGTTTTATTTTCTGTCTTATCTACTATTCTTTTATTTGACAAATTAAGAGTATACGATATTTTTATCAACATACTTTTAATCTATTTCTTGTTTTTCAAGAAAGTTAAAAGATAATCATTATGAGCATTGCACTCGTACAGCCTGCATCCTCGCCTACACGCAAAATCTCCCTACCTCAGTAACAACTGAATACATTCGCTAAGACCCTGTTGATCCGATGGTCAACAGGGTCTTTTTGCGTCCACTGAAAGGAGGTGACACCCTATGCCTACACACCATCCAGACACCGTCCAGCCCCTCCCAGAGCCTCCAGAACAGGCGAAAGAGACCACCCTAGTATCCCAGCCCCACTTCATAAAAAAGGTCGGAAACACAACCTACCATGTCAATGTCTATTTTAGCCAGACCAGCAAGGAAACATTAGAGGACAAGATTGAACGTCTAATTCTTCAAGAAATCGACCAACAGAAAAGGTGATAAAATATGTGTATTTTATAGAAATTATGGCTTTATACGATAAAAATTATTATATTCTAAAATTTGCCCTTGACAAAAAACACTCAAAAGGCTCTATCTTAGTCGAGTGTGGCAAGCTACTGCAAAAAGGCACACCCAAACTAGATAAAGACACTGGCAAGCCAATGCGTGATAAACAGGGCAAGGTAATTTACGAGAGCTATAAAATCAAGGTACTAAATACTATCAATTTTAAGAAGTCCATGCACTATAACCCCTTTGCCTATATTCATGGCGAAAAGGATATTTTAAAGCTAGTGACCACCCTGATTGCCAATACCAAAGGCGATGCAAAAGGTGGCGATGACTTTTGGCAGAAAGCTGAAACACTGCTCTACACTGCCATTATCGGTTATATCTATTACGAAGCACCCAAAGACGAACAGAACTTTAACACCTTGATTGAGTTTATCAATGCAAGTGAGGTTCGAGAAGATGACGAAACCTTTAAAAACCAAGTTGATTTGCTTTTTGAAGAACTAGAAAAGAAAAATCCTCGCCACTTTGCCGTTAGACAATACCAAAAATACAAGCTGGCTGCGGGCAAAACGGCGAAGTCAATTCTGATTTCCTGTGGTGCAAGGCTTGCTCCCTTTGATATTCAAGAGCTACGAGATTTAACAGCTTACGACGAATTGGAACTTGATACCCTCGGTGATGAAAAGACAGCATTGTTCTTTATTATCTCTGATACCGATGACACTTTTAACTTCTTGGTGTCGATGGCATACACCCAGTTATTCAATCTTCTGTGCGAAAAGGCAGACGATGTGTATGGTGGCAGACTTCCGATTCATGTGCGATGCCTGATTGATGAGTGTGCCAACATTGGGCAAATCCCAAAGCTAGAAAAATTGATGGCAACCATTCGTTCCCGTGAAATCTCAGCCTGCCTTGTATTGCAGGCACAAAGTCAGTTAAAGGCAATCTACAAGGACAATGCAGATACCATCGTGGGCAACTGTGACACAATGGTCTTTCTTGGTGGTAAAGAAAAATCTACTATCAAAGACTTAGAGGAACTGCTCGGCAAGGAAACCATTGATATGTTTAACACATCCGATACCCGTGGTAGTCAACGAAGCTACGGCTTGAACTACCAAAAAACGGGCAAGGCATTGATGTCGCAAGATGAAATTGCCGTGATGGATGGTGGTAAATGTATTATGCAGCTACGAGGTGTGCGACCTTTTTTATCGAACAAATATGATATTACCAAGCACCCCAACTATCAATATCTATCGGATTATGACAAGCGAAACACCTTTGATATTGAACAGTTTCTATCAACTAAATTAAGAAGCAAGCCTGATGAAGAATACGAAGTATTTGACATGGGTGAAGTTGCCGAATGACGCTACCGCTTAGGTGGTGTTTTTTTATACCCTTTTTTAGATGGCATTCACGAAAGGAGGTGCTGCCATTGAATGTATTGGCTGAACTGCTATGGGTATAGTGGTTCTTATTGGCAAGAAATCGAAACGAACAACAAAACAAACTTAATTATCATGGAGGATATTTATTATGGATTTTTTTACATCAGCAATCGGAGTATTACAGACACTTGTTATCGCACTTGGTGCAGGTCTTGGCGTGTGGGGTGTTATTAACCTGTTAGAAGGTTACGGCAACGATAACCCCGGTGCAAAGTCACAGGGAATGAAACAGCTTATGGCTGGCGGTGGTGTTGCACTGATCGGCACTACACTCGTACCATTGCTTTCTAGCTTGTTTTAAGGTAAAAGCCTATGCAATCTATCATCGACGCTATCAATGAATGGCTAAAAGAATTGCTCGTCGATGGAATCATGGGAAATCTAACAGGCTTGTTTGACACGCTTAACTCGGAAGTTTCTCGTGTCGCAGGTCAAGTAGGACAGACACCATCGGCATGGAACGGTGGTGTCTTTTCTATGATTGAAAATCTTTCGGATACTGTGATAATGCCCATTGCGGGTATTATACTAACCTTTGTGATGTGCTATGAACTGATACAAATGGTTATAGAGAAAAACAATATGAACGATTTTCCGCCATCTGACGTATTCAAATGGATATTTAAAACTTTTATTGCCGTCACTATCGTAACAAACACATTCCCAATTATTATGGCAATCTTTGATGTAGCACAAAGCGTAGTGCAAAGTGCTTCAGGGGTAATTCTAGCCGATACAGCCATCGGACAAAACGCTTTAGATAACTTGGAAACAAGCCTTGAAGCAATGGATGTCGGTCCATTGTTAGGATTGTATATGCAAAGTTTCGTCATGGGAATTATCATGTGGGCATTAAGTGTCTGCATTTTTATCATTGTATATGGGCGTATGCTCGAAATTTATCTAATGACATCACTAGGAGCAATCCCTCTTGCTACAATGGGCAACAAAGAATGGAGCAGCATGGGACAAAACTATTTGAAAGCACTTTGTGCGTTGGCATTTCAGGGCTTTTTAATTATGGTTTGTGTCGGTATTTATGCTGTGCTAATTTCGTCTATTGCAACAAGTGGAGATCCAATCGCAAGCATTTGGACTTGCATGATGTATACGGTGCTACTATGCTTTAGTCTTTTTAAAACAGGGACTTTGAGTAAATCCATTTTCAATGCACACTAATTAAAATTACAACAAGGAGGTTTGTATGACAGATAACAGACCATTTTACCCTCATTCTCTCAATGAGGCAAAACGCAATGACGATGTAGAAACATATTATCAATCTCATCGTGCTAATGTCGAGTGCAAACAGGCAATCGAAAATATAATTGATAAAAATTATGACGGATACAGATTAAAGCCAGACCTTGCAAAACAAATGATTCAGCAGTTTGGGTTTGATCGTACTGCTTATGTACTGGCAAGTTCCATCCAGCAAAAAGATTTTGATGGTCGCATCTCTGCTAATAATAAATCTTGGGCAAAAGAGATTTTTGTGCCAAAAGACATAGTAGCGGGACTGGACAGGCGTGGCGAATTTCTCATAGGGCAACATTCAGGGTTGCTTGATATTTTCGCTAATCAATATCGCAAGGAGTATCTTGCTCTAAATTTGTGGGATAAAGAGCAAGTACATTTGGCAGATGGTTTGGACTTTGAAAAAAAGGTGCTTGTATTAAAGCCATCGGTACTCAATGAGCAACACAAAACACGAGATGAACAACTTTTCTATGCTGTGGGTGGCTTTGGTTGTATGCCAAACAAAACGGGCAGAAAAGTGATGGGTGAATTTTTGCTTGATGGTGAAAATGCCCACTTCTATCGTGAGGACTTTATGGGTGAAGCCAAAGCAGAATTACTGCCAGCGTGGGCAAAGGAAAAGTTGGTTCAAAAAGAAAAACCATCGGAAACTCGTGCTTCTGTATTGGATAAACTGCAAGAAAAAAAGGCAGATGTGACCCACACAGCAAAACCACCCACCAAAGATAAGGAGGTGCGTTAATGGCTTATGTGTCCGTGCCAAAAGACCTAAACGAAGTGAAAACAAAACTCGTGTTTAACCTTACCAAAAGGCAACTGATTTGTTTTTCCCTTGGTGCTTTGGTGGGGCTGCCTACATTCTTTTTGCTAAAAAGTATTCACACCACACTTGCCACCCTTGTGATGATGGCAGTAATGTTTCCCTTTTTTATGCTTGCGATGTATCACAAGCACGGACAACCTTTGGAAGTGATTTTAAAGCAGATGTACGAAGTAAAATTTGTAAAACCCAAAGCAAGACCCTATCAAACCAAGAATTTTTACGCATTACTAGAGAAACAATTCGATTATAAAAAGGAGGTGTATGCCGTTGTTAAAAAAGCAAACCAAACTCAGCCGAGCCGAAAAGAAAGAACTAGCAGCAATCATGGTAAGACACAACGCCAGTAACGGGAAAGAAAAATCAGCACAGGATAGTATTCCCTATGAACGATTATATCCCGATGGCATTTGCAAGGTAGAGGGCGATTTCTACTCCAAAACCATCTTATTTGAGGACATCAACTATCAACTGGCAGAAAATGAAGATAAAACAGCTATCTTTGATGGTTGGTGTGATTTTCTCAACTACTTTGACCCACAAATTAACTTTCAACTGAGCTTCTTAAACCTGATGGGCAATGAAAAGACCTTTGAAGATAGCATTACCATCAAAGAGCAAGACGATGCCTTTAATGGTATTCGTCGTGAGTATAGCGAAATGCTCCTATCACAGCTTTCTAAAGGTAACAATGGTATTTTAAAACGCAAATACTTAACCTTTGGCACCAATGCCAAGAACTACAAAAAAGCGAAGCCACGACTAGAACGCATTGAAAGTGAAGTGAAAAGCAACCTCAAAAGACTTGGAGTGCGTATGGAGAGCCTTGACGGAAAAGCAAGGCTCAATCTATTCCATAATATGATCCACATGGATGACAACCAAAGTTTTCACTTTGATTGGAAATGGCTTGTGCCAACTGGTCTATCCACCAAAGATTTTATTGCTCCATCTTCGTTCTACTTTGGCGATGCCAAAATGTATAAGACGGGCAATCGTGTGGGAACAGTATCTTTTCTACACATTTTAGCACCTGAAATCTCGGACAGAATTCTTGCTGACTTCTTAGAGATTGACGGAAACCAAAGCATTACCATTCATGTGAAATCCATCGACCATATCAAGGCGGTGAAGATGGTAAAGGCAAAACTAACCGACCTAGAACGCATTAAGATTGATGAACAGAAAAAGGCAGTACGCAGTGGTTACGATATGGATATTCTATCCTCTGACCTCGCCCTTTACATCACCGATGTGAAAAAGCTATTGCAAGACCTACAAAGTAGAAATGAGCGATTGTTTTATTTTACTTTGATGATTTCCCATACCGATGTGACCAAGGATAAGCTGGACAACACTGTATTCGCAGCAACAAGCCTTGCACAGAAAATGGGGTGTGTACTCTATCGCTTAGATTATCAGCAAGAAGAAGGCTTTATGTCTATGTTGCCCCTTGCTAAAAATCGCATTGACATCAATCGCAGTATTAACACCACTGGTACGGCAGGCTTTATGCCCTTTACTACAAGTGAACTATTCCAAAAGGGTGACGGTGCGTTGTACTATGGCATCAATGCCATTTCCAACAATCTGTTGATGGCTGATAGAAAGCTATTAAAGAACCCTAATGGTTTGATACTTGGCACTCCTGGTAGTGGTAAATCATTTTCGGCAAAACGTGAAATCGTCAATGTATTCTTAATCACCAATGATGATATTGCCATCCTAGACCCCGAAAATGAGTATTCTGCCCTTGTTGAAATCCTAGAGGGGCAAGTCATCAAAATTTCGCCACTCTCCACCCAATATATTAACCCAATGGATATTAACATTGAGAACAGCGAAAACGAAAACCCATTGATTTTGAAATCAGACTTTATCCTATCCTTGTTTGAAATTATGATGGGCAAGGTAGAAGCTGATGAAAAAAGTATCATTGACCGTTGTTTACAACTGGTGTATATGCCCTATATGGCTGACCCTATCAACACCCCTATGCCTATTTTAGAGGACTTATATAACAAAGTCATTGAGTATGGTGGCGAAAAAGCAAAGCATATTGCCGATTGTATGCAGATTTATGTAACAGGTAGCTTGAATGTATTTAACCATCGTACCAATGTAGACGTACACAACCGAGTGGTTTGTTACGACACCAAAGAACTGGGTAATGCCCTAAAAGAATTTGGTATGCTTGTTGTGCAAGACCAGATTTGGAGCAGGGTTTCCAAAAACCGTGATAACCGAAAATCTACACGCTACTACATCGACGAAATGCACTTGCTTTTGGGCAAGGAACAAACAGCCAACTACACCGTGGAAATTTGGAAACGCTTTCGTAAATGGGGCGGTATCCCAACTGGGCTAACGCAAAATGTAAAAGATTTTCTCTGCTCTCCCCAAGTGGCGAATATCTTTGAAAACTCTGATTTTGTATACTTGCTCAATCAAGCTGGTGGGGATAGAGAAATTCTTGCCAAGCAGTTAAACATCTCCCCTCATCAACTCTCGTATGTGACAAATTCGGGTGCTGGCGAGGGACTTTTGATTTATGGCAGTATTATCATTCCGTTTGTTGACCACTTCCCAAGAGATACCGAACTGTATCGCATTATGACCACCAAGCTAGATGAAACAGTGAGTGGTGATGTCAAATGAGCGATAAGGTGACAAAAGCAAAAAACAAACTGGATAAGGCTGTTGCCAAGCGAGATAAACTAGATGCCAAAATTCCGAAGAAGAAAAAGCAACGTCTTTATGAAAAGGAATCAGCCAAAAGCACCTTGAAGTTTAGCGAGGATATGCCAAAACCATCGGCAAAACTACTGGATAAACCCAAAGGTGCCAGTGGCATGGAACGTGTCGTACAAAAAGCACCACAAAACACCTTGAAAGCTACCATTCATCAAGAAATCTCTAAAAATGAAGATGATAATGTGGGTGTTGAGTCGGTGCATAAGACGGAGCAATCGGCTGAATTTGCTTATAATCGTACCAAGTCAGCCTATCGCCATCAAAAGGAAAAGCCGTACTTGAAGCTGGAAAAGGCAGAAACAAAGGTACAAAAGGCAGGTGTCAATTACTCGCATCAAAAGGCACTTGCCAGTGATCCCAGCGTTGCCAGTAATCCTATTTCTCGTTTTCAGCAAAAGCAAGCCATTAAAAAGCAATATGCAACGGCATTTAGGCAAGGTGGACAATCCACTGCCAGTGCTGTAAAAGCTACGGTACAAAAAGGAGCCAGTGCTGTTTCTACTGCGGTATCTGCTGTGGCGAAAAACCCCAAGGTATGGCTTGTAATAGGCTGTGCCTTTTTACTCATTGTGATAGTGGCAAGTGTGGTTTCTTCCTGTTCGGTTCTTGTAACAGGTAGTTTATCCCAAACAGTGGGAACTTCGTACCCATCAGAAGATGCGGATATTGTAAGTGTGGATAACCAATACACACTGATGGAAACCAACCTACAAGCAAAGATAGATGGGGTTGAAAGCACCTATCCAAACTACGATGAATATCGTTATAACCTTGATAGCATTCACCACAATTCCCATCAGCTTGCTGCATACCTCACGGCACTGAAACTTTACTATCAAGCAGGTGCGGTAGATGGGCAATTACAAACCATGTTTGATAACCAATATACCCTTACTATCACAAGTGAAGTGGAAGTCAGGTATCGAACGGAAGAACGCACAGGCACTTATACCACTACCGATGAAGATGGAAATGTAACGGAACACGAATATACTTATGAAGTGCAAGTACCATACAATTACTACATTTTAAATGTCACCTTGGATAATAAAGGTGTGGACACTGTGGCAAATGATTTGCTCAGTGCCGAGGAACTAGAAATGTATCTTGTCTACAAAGAAACCCAAGGTAACAAACCACTTCTCTTTGGTGGTGGCAGTACCGATGGTAGTCCGTCTACCGATTTAACAGGTGTTGTGTTTGTAGATGGTGAACGTACTGGAAACCAAAATATAGTAGATATTGCAATGACCCAAGTAGGAAATGTAGGTGGCGAACCTTATTGGAGTTGGTACGGATTTGATAGCCGTGTAGAATGGTGTGCTTGCTATGTTTCGTGGGTACTGAATCAAGCTGGGTACAGCGAGCCTAAATTTGCTTCTTGTCAAAGTCAAGGTGTGCCATACTTCTCATCGCAAGGCAGATGGGCAAGCGTTGGTTATGCTGATATTGCCGCTGGCGATGTCATTTTCTTTGATTGGGATGGCGACAACAGCGCCGACCACGTTGGTATTGTTGTGGGTACAGATGGTAGTCGAGTATATACCGTTGAGGGCAATAGTGGCGATGCTTGCAAAGTGCGTGACTATGCTATAAATAGCTCTGTGATTATGGGGTATGGACTAATGAACTAGGAGGATTTTATGAATAAAAAACTAAATAAAATAACTGCTGATATTGCCAAGACCGAAGAAAAAATCTTAGCACTACAAGGCAAACTCAAAGTCTTGCAGAAAGAAAAAACTGACCTTGAAAATTTGGAAATGATTGATTTTCTAAGGAAAAACAAAACGGATTTGCAAGGCTTACAGGAACTTTTAACAAATCTAAATATGGATCACGGAAACGTGGTGCCATTGAGCATGGAGGAAAACCGTAATGAAGATAACTAAATGGATGATAACGACACTCGCCGTCATGGTATTTGCGTTCTCCACTTCTACTGTTGCGTTTGCAGGTGGCAGTGAAGATATAGAGCCTGTCAGCGAAGAAGTAGAGCTTATTGCAGAAGTCAATGCAGACGCAGCACTTACACCAGACGGAAATCTAACCCTTGTAGACGATATAACGGTTACGGATGAAAGTAGCAAGCAGTTTATTACTGCTGTGTCTAAAGATGGCAACTATTTTTATATTGTCATCGACCGTTCCGATGATAGCGAAAATGTATATCTACTGAATTTGATTGATGAAGCTGACCTTGTGGCACTTACCACGGGTGAGTCTGTACCACTGATACCAAGTGAACCAACGGTGGAAGAACCCACCCCTGAACCTACACCCGAAGTCACCGAACCTGAAGAACCTATCACAGAGGAAACAGATAATAATTCGGTTTTATTGCTTGTTTTAGTATTAGGTATTGGCGGTATCGGTGGTGCGTATTACTTCGTATTTGTAAAAGGTAAAAAAGGCAAGAAAGAAAATGTTGCCCTCGCCTTTGATGAAGATGAGGACGAATACAGTTTAGATGATGCCTTTGGCGAAGAAGAAACTGTCAATGAGGATGAGGATGATTACGATCCAAACGATACCGAACCAGTGTAACAGGTTCTAGCACAGATAATAAGGCAGCAATCAATGAAATAGTTGGTTGCTGTCTTTTTTTATGAAGGAGGTCAAACAACATGAAGTTAGTAATTGCAGAAAAGCCATCGGTGGCAATGAGCATTGGTAAAGTGCTTGGTGCAACTGTAAAAAAAGATGGTTATGTAGAGGGCAATGGATATGTAGTTTCTTGGTGCGTAGGGCATTTGGTAGGTCTTGCAAGTACCGAAATGTATGATGAGAAGTATAAAAAATGGGTGCTTGATGATTTGCCCATTATTCCATCTACCTTTGAATACAC
This sequence comes from Bengtsoniella intestinalis, assembly GCF_039719005.1. Classification (GTDB taxonomy): domain Bacteria; phylum Bacillota; class Clostridia; order Oscillospirales; family Oscillospiraceae; genus Oscillibacter; species Oscillibacter intestinalis. The sequence continues at coordinate 3,043,919 of NZ_CP133584.1, forward strand.
CGTTGCACCTGATAAGCAAAAACAATTAAAGGTGTTGAGCAAACTGTTAAATCAAAAAGATATTGATGCCGTTATCAATGCTTGCGATGCTGGGCGTGAGGGCGAGTTGATTTTCCGATTGGTGTATCAGCTTTCCAAGTCCACTAAGCCCGTAAAAAGATTATGGATTTCCTCTATGGAGGACAGTTCTATCACTGATGGGTTTGCCAGTTTAAAAGATGGTGCAGAGTTCGATGCCCTGTATCAAGCGGCAGCGTGTAGACAGCAAGCTGACTGGCTCGTTGGTATCAATGCTACAAGGCTATTTTCGTGCCTGTATAATCAGCAGTTAAACGTAGGGCGAGTGATGTCACCCACCCTTGCGATGATTGTGGAACGCAATGCAACCATCGGTGCATTTAAAGCAGAGCCATTTTATAACGTGGTATTAACTACTGATAATGTTAGCTTTTCATCTGAACGCATGAGTGAATTGTCACAAGCTGAAGCCATGAAACAAGATTGCCAACACACACCACTTACCATTACCAATGTGGAGCAAAAAGAGAAAACCGAAAAACCACCAAAGCTATACGATTTAACCACGCTACAACGTGAAGCCAATCGCAAACTTGGGTTTACAGCCAATCAAACCCTTGAATACACCCAAAGCCTATACGAAAAAAAGCTAGTGACCTACCCTAGAACGGATAGTAAATTTCTAACAGCTGATATGGAAAGTACGTTACCACTGGTGGCAGGTATTTCTATGCAGTTACTTGGGTTGGATGTGGATACACCAACAAACACCCACCCTGTAATTGATAATAGCAAGGTCAGCGACCACCATGCCATTATCCCAACAAAATCGGCAGATGGTTATGACATTGAAACGCTCCCTTATGGCGAAAAATCTGTTTTGACCTTGATTGCTTTAAGGCTTTTATCTGCATTGGGCGAAGTCTATCAGTATAGCGAAACCACCATCACTGCCACTTGTGGTGAACATAGCTTTTCGGCAAAAGGCAAAACGATAACAAACACTGGCTTTAAGCAATATGAAAAAATGCTCAAGCTAGAAGAAAGTGATACTGCCACCACCTTGCCTACAATGGCAGTGGACGATCTGCTAGATACGTTTCAAGTAGAAATCAAAACAGGTAAAACAGCACCACCAAAGCAATTTACCGATGAGATATATTATCAAGGGAAGATAAGAAATCTGGCATCTGAAAGGAGTCCTCCCTTATGAAGAAATCAAATAAATTAGTTGAAAAAGTAGCCTTGTATGCACGCTTATCCCGTGATGACGAAACTTCTGGAGATAGCAACAGCATCGTCAATCAGAAGAAATTGCTAGAGGATTATGCCAAGAGCCACGGACTGACCAACTTTGTCCATTTCTCCGATGACGGCTACACTGGGGCAAATTTTGACCGTCCTGCATGGAAGAAGATGGTGGCTGGTATTGAGAGCGGAGAAATTACCCATGTCATTACCAAGGACTTGAGCCGAATTGGACGTGACTATCTGCAAGTGGGCTTTTACACCGAGGTCATGTTCAAAAAGCACAACATCCGCTTCATTGCCATCACCAACGGAGTGGACAGTAGTAAGCACGAGAGCAGTGAGTTTGCCCCCTTCCTCAACATCATGAACGAGTGGTATGTACGAGACACCAGCCGTAAAATCACTAGCGTTCTGCGTACAAGGGGGATGTCTGGGGTGCCTACCAACAACCACTGCGTTTACGGCTACAAGAAAGACCCCGACGAGCCTACAAGGTGGGTGGTGGATGACGAGGCCGCCCAAGTGGTGCAACGCATCTTTGCTATGTCGATGGAGGGCAAAGGGGTCTATCAGATTGCCCGTGCCCTAGCGGTTGAGCAAGTAGACAGACCCTCCTATTATTTAGCCCAGAAAGGGTGTGGCAATCATCAAGGCAACTGTAACCCCTCAGAGCGGTATACATGGCGTGGTGCCACTGTTAAGAGCATCCTAGAGCGACAGGAGTATCTAGGGCATACTGTGAACTTCAAGACCTACAAGGAGAGCTACAAGGACAAGATAGCCCTCAAACGCCCCAAGGAGGAGCTGGTTGTGTTCCATAACACCCACGAGGCCATCATTGACTTCGATACATGGGAGCGAGTACAGGAGCTGATAAAGACCACCCGACGTGGCAACCGATACGGGGAGGCGAATCCGCTCACGGGTCTCTTGTACTGTGCCGATTGTGGGGCAAAGATGTATAATCACCGTGGGCTCATGGGCAAGGCGAGAGATTGGAAGGGCGACCCCACAGGGAAACCCAATAAACCGAGGGATGTATACACTTGTTCTAGCTACAACTTGGGGGTGCAAAACTACGGCAAACGCTGTTCCGCTCATACCGTTCAGACCAGTGCGGTACACGCACTGGTGCTTGATGCCATTCGAGGTGCTTGTCAATTCGTCAACACCCAAGAGGAGGAGTTTATACGGCAAGTCTGCACCGACTCTGGTGTATACCGCCAGCAACGAGCCAAGCTACTTCGCCAGAAAATCCAAAGCGATGAAACCCGTTCCGAGGAACTAAAGCGGCTTATTCGCAAGCTCTACGAGGATAATGTAAACGGCAAGCTGTCTGATAAGATATTTGAGCAAATGATAGCTGATTTTGAGGGAGAGTTTGACGACCTCACCCAGCGTATCACCCAGACACAGCAAGAGCTTGATGCCATCACCGACGAGACGGTACAGGCAGAGCGATTTGTGGCACTTGTAAAGCGACACGCCCAATTCGACACCCTAACCCCTGCACTGATTAACGCATTTGTTGAGAAAATTCTAGTACATGAACCCGTGGGGATAGGCTATAAGCGGACACAGGATATAGAAATCTTCTTCACCTTCGTGGGTAAAATCCATATTCCCGACCAGACCCCACCCTTGAGTGAGGAGGAAATTTCCATCTTAGAGGAACAAGACAGACGCAGAGCGAAAAAGGCTGAATATAACAGACGTTACATGGCAAAGAGACGGCAAACACTAAAGTCACAACAGGACACCATCACGGCATAACAACCACATATAGAAGTGAAACGACTGAGCGGCCTTGGGCTGTTCAGTCGTTTTGCTATTTCTATCAACAACTCCCATAGGTTACAATGGGAGCCAAGAGAAAGGGGGTATATATCATGCCCACAACATACGGTTACGTCCGTGTTAGCACGAAGGAACAGAATGAGGACAGACAGCTCATCGCCCTCCACGAGGTTGGGGTGACGGACAGTAAAATTTACATCGACAAGCAATCGGGGAAGGATTTTATCCGTCCTCAGTACAAAAAACTGCTGAGAAAGCTGAAAAAAGACGACCTACTCTTTATCAAGAGTATTGATCGTCTAGGGCGCAACTATGAGGAAATCTTAGAGCAATGGCGAATTTTGACCAAGGAGAAGGGCATCGACATTGTGGTGCTAGATATGCCCCTACTGGACACTCGCCGTGGCAAGGACTTGATGGGGACATTCCTCAGTGACATTGTGCTCCAAGTGTTGTCCTTCGTGGCAGAGAACGAACGCACCAACATCCGCCAACGGCAAGCCGAGGGCATCGCCGCCGCCCAAGCCAGAGGGGTACGCTTTGGCAGACCACCAAAGCCACTGCCCGATAACTTCCATGAAGTCTATCAGCGGTGGAAAGGGGGCAAAATCACAGGGCTAGTTGCCGCCCAAGAGTGCCAAATGCCAATGGCGACCTTCCGCTACCGAGCGGAGATTTACGAAAAAGCCAAGTTATTGTAAGTGGGGTGGATTTACAGGAATGTGTAGGTTTCTGTAATTCTACCTCACATTGTTCTTTGCTATATAATACCACAACATTTACCAAAAAACAAGTGATTATCAGATAAAATACAGAGTACTCGCACTCGTATTTCCACTTACAAAAAACTACACATTGTTAACAACGATTTTCTGTGAGCCCGTCACTTATTAACTACTACGTTCGTAGGATGTTCACAGAGTTGGATTATTGAGGAGGAGCAAAATGTCACTAAATGTTTTTTTCGGCAAAGACCCCACAGCTAGATATGAGCGTATGACTTATATCAAGGAACTCATCAAAAAATGGGAAAAAGGAGGGACTATACTTATACTCATTATGAGTCTCTTCTCATTCTGTATGATGCTTTTTTCTGGGCAAATGAGCATACCAATGTTGTTGCTTATGGTCGTTATCATGGTTGTAAATGTGTTTATCAGTGGGAAAATCATGGGTAAAATTTACGGCTGGACTTGGTATATGCTCAAAATCAGAGAACTCAGAATAGACCCAGATGCGTTATTGGCAGGAGCCACAAGTGCCGCTTTATTTTCGGCATTGACGACTGGCAGCGTAAAAAGTGGCTTGAAGGGTTGGTGCATCGGGGCTTTTCTTGTCGTGTTTATAGGACTTTTCTTTGGATATATAGCAGCTATTCGCTATGAAATAGAGTATCTTTTTCTCAAAAAGAAAGTGAATTGTGCAGCTTAAACAAACGCAAACAGCATCTAAACTTTATTATAAACAAAGACGTGATGTCTGCGGATTTGCGAAAGGAATAAATTGAAATGAAAAGATTTTTACTACTCTGCTTATCATTGGCATTATGCGTGTCAATGGTTGCTTGTGGAGAAAAAACTGATGGCGGTACTCAAACATTAGATGAGACACAAGGAATCACGTCGGCAACTATCTCAGACGAGGACTTGGTTCTCGAAGTTGCGAAACGCTATATGACAGCCGTAGAGCAAAATGATACCCACACCATGGCTGATTGTATGGATCCTAACTTGCAAGGGACAGCAGAAGGAACGGCTGATATTCTCGGCAATTTACTGGGTGTTGGTGATGTGGCTGACACTGCTATATCTGCACAAGGTTATTTTGCTCAAGCTACATTAGATTCACTGGGACTGACATTAGAATATACATATTCAGGGATTGAAGGCAATCCAGTGGTGAATAAAAACGATGCCACCATCACACTTGTATATGATTTGTTTGCCACAGATGGCACCAAAGAGCTTTCTGCTCCACTCATTGCAGAATTTGAATTGCTGAAAATGGATGAGGATTGGTACTTGAAAGCGGAGCCTGTCACGACCATAAACGAAGATGATATTGTAACCAATGGATTTGACATTCCACAAGTGATAACACCAGAAAATATCGTTGGAAAGAACATCAGTGAGGTTGAGTTTGCAACGTTAGCACCTTTTACAGATGGCTATGCAGCTATTGATGTTGATATGTATCAAAGTGAAGCGGCTGACAAAAGAATCACAAGAACTTGCTTTATCGATGAACAAGGAACCATATTGAGTTGCTTAGAGTACGAATATAACCTTGCACCAACTTCCAGCAACAATAAACTAACGGATTTTTCCAATGGCACCTATTGGATTTTGCACAACCTTTCTCCAGAAGAAAATGCCTTGATGGATGTATACGGAAACAATCTGTACACCGGAGACGCAACGCTTTACAAAACCTTTGCTGGCGTGAGTGTCATGTATACCAAAGAAGAAACATTCAACGGAAATGTATACCAAGTAGGATTTTTAGGTCATGACGGCACCTGGATAGAGCCATTGAGTGAAGATAATATACTGGCACCTTACATGAATAACAATGAAAATGTTTCGGTGTTGCAATTTGAGGACAGTTTCCTGTTTGAACTGGCTGGGGACATCTATTATTCCCTGGATACAAAAAAGACATATCCTACTTCCCAGGTCAAAAGCCTAGGAATCAGTTCCGCAATCAATGACGGTGTTCTGGTTTCAGAGGACGAAGACGGTCTGTATCTCATCGGAGGGTATGGATACGGCAACAAAGTTGGTAAATTTATATACAACGGGGAAACGTATGATATGGTATCGATCATAGACAATTCCTCATATTCCTTCGAAATTTATTGGCATGATGACGAATTGATGTTGCTAGATTCCCATGAGGAAACCAATTTTTATGATTTGAACGGACAAATGGCAATTGATTTATCGGAATATGACTTGCTATCGTTGCCGTATTTTGTTGGGGAACGAGCAATCCTGAATATGTCCTCACCAGACGGTGTTGCTTTTTATACGATGATTGACAAAACAGGTGCATTTCTATTTGAACCCGTCAAAGGCGATGGAGGTACGTTGATAACAGAAAATCTAATTTACAGAGACCATTCTCTTGTGGACGATAACGGAACGATTATTTATGAATTCAAAGAGAAGGAAGAAGTTGAGATAGGTAGCGAAATGATATCGGTCACAGATTGGAACGAAGGAATTTGTTATTATGTCACATTTGACGGCACGAGAATAGGATGATATAACGAGTTAATCTACATTGATGAGTATGGTGTGCCATTGTTTTAAGCTAATAATGCCATACGGAATTATGGCGATAACTGAGTAACCCCCCATCCCTTCCAAAGAAGGGCGCACTTCTATACAGGGTCTTACGACCTGTATTTTGTGCTTGAAAGCGACCAAGAGAGAGACCACCGTAACAAGTGGCCTCTCTCTTTTTGCGTCACTACGTTCCGAAACAAGGGACTGCCTCCCTTGCGCCCCCTTCGGGGTCTATCCCTGCGCACCCTAGGAAAGAGAACGACCCTTGCGAGGCTCATTCTCTTTCCTAGGGTCTGATGTCCTAACCCTGTGAAGTTTGACCATTTACCAAGGCTCTTGGTAGGTGGTCATTTTTTGTGCCAAAAATTACGAAACGGAGGTTTATACACGATGAAAACACTGGAAGAAATCCGAAAAGAAGAGGAGGCCGCACAGCTAAAACTGACCCAATACAAGCACAAGCTAGACCGTCTCCGTCAACGAGTGAAATACTATGAGGAGGGGGACAGGAAAAAGCGAGTCCATCGCCTCATCACCAAGGGTGCCGCCATCGAAAGCATCGCCCCCTCCACCGTCCACTTGTCCGAGCAAGACTTCTATGCGCTCATGAATCACATCCTATCCCATCCATCCGTCATTCCTCTGCTCCCACAGGAGGAAACCTAATGGCTCTTTTCCATTTTAGTGTCTCCCAAATCAAGCGAAGTGCTGGGCAATCAGTCATTGCCGCCGCCGCTTATCGGGCAGGCGAATCCCTGTTCAGCGAACGCTATGGCGAGACCAACGACTTCACGAAAAAAGGGGGTGTTGTCACATCGGAAATCCTTCTCCCCACCCATGCACCGACAGAATATTCTGACCGCCAAACCCTATGGAATGCCGTGGAAAGTGCCGAGCGTGGCAAGGCGGCACAGTTGGCATACAGCTTTGACATCGCCCTACAAAACGAGCTGTCAATGGAAGAAAATATCGCCCTCACACGGCAGTTTTTGCAGGAGCATTTTGTCAGCCGTGGCATGATTGCCGACTATGCCATCCATCAGCCAGACCGTGAACGGGGTGGCAATCCAAACCCTCACTTCCACGTCCTCTGTCCCATCCGACCCTTGGACGAACAGGGTAAATGGACAGCCAAGCAACGGCGAGTATATCGCACCGACAGCGAGGGCAATCGCCTGCGAGACGAGAAGGGCATCGCCCTCTTTGATGCCGTAGCGACCACCGATTGGGGCAAGCCAGAAACCCTAGAATTTTGGCGGTCAAAGTGGGCTGAGACCGTCAACGAGGCACTGTCCCGAAGAGGGGCGATAGAGCGAGTGGACAACCGCTCCTATCAGCGACAGGGCATTGACCAAATCCCCACCATCCACGAGGGGGTAGCCGTCCGAGAAATGGAGGCCAAGGGTACCCCCACAGGCAAAGGCAATCGCAACCGATGGATTACCGCCACCAATGCCAGCATTCGAGACCTCAAGGGCAAAATCACCGCACTGCTCACTTGGCTCAAAGAAGTCCGTGAGACACCACAGCCCCCGACTTCTCCCTCCCTCATTGAGCTATTGCAGAGCTATTACAATCAGCGCAATCGCACCGCATGGAGTGGCAAGGCCAAGCTGGGGAACTTGAAGGATTTCTCCAAAGCCATCAACTATCTCACCGAGCAACGGCTTCACACTCTGGCTGACCTAGAGGGCAAAGTCACGTCCATCAGTGACAGGGTTGATACTTTGAAAGGGGCAATGGACAGCAAGGGTAAGCGAGTGAAGGAGCTAGACGAACTGCTCCGCTATGCAGAGATGTACGGCAAGACCCTCCCTGTATTCGAGGAAATGTCCCACATCAAGTTTAAGGGCAGACAGGAGACATTCAAAACCAGCCACGAAAGTGAGCTACGGCAATACTACATGGCGAAGCGCAAGCTGACCCCATACTTCACCGAGACAGGCAAACTCCCCCTCAAGTTATGGCGCAACGAGCAAGACCAGTTACGGCAGGAGCAAGCACAGGACTACGAGGCCTACAAGCCCCTTAGAGAGGAGCTAACACAGCTTTTGAAGGTACGCCATTGCACCGAGATAGCCCAGCGTGACCAGCCCCACACAGAGCCACAGAGCCGAGACCAACACGACCGATAAGGAGGACACCTACATTGAGCAACGAAGAACGTCCCATCGAAACCCAGACCGACACACCAGTGATGCGCAAACGGATTGGCAACATCACCTATCAAGTCAAATTTCATCCCAGCAAAAGAAGTTCAGAAACTGCAAGAGATAAGCTAAAAAAGCTGATTATTCGCCACTATAAAGCGGATTTCGAGAAAAGTTCTTAAGTCACTCTTGACAATGTGTCTCTGAAGATACCATTTTGTCTGCAATGGAGAACGCAGGACGTGATGAAGATATTGACAAAGAGTTTTGTGGAATTGGAACACCAGCCACTCGTGCCGGTGTTCTCGAAAAACTGGTCAAGGTGAATTTGCTAGAGCGTAAAGGCGATAAAAAGACCAAGTATCTGATACCCACAGACAAAGGCACTGCACTCATCACCATTTTACCCGAAGTGATTGGCTCACCACTAACCACGGCACAGTGGGAAGAAAAGCTAAAAGCCATTGAACTAGGAGAACTCAGTGCAGATGGGTTTCTAGCTGAAATTGCCGATATGGTAAAATCTTTGATTGGCACATACGAAGTGGTAAAAGGCAGTGATGCTCTATTTCCACGTACCAATGGTGGCAAAACCATTGGGAAATGCCCTCGATGTGGGAAAGATGTCCTTGAAAACAAAAAGGGATATTGCTGTGAAGATAAGGCTTGTGGCTTTGCCCTTTGGAAAGAAAACAAGTTTTTCACTGCAAAGAAAAAGACCTTTACCGAGAAGATGGCAAAAGACCTTATCTCAAAAGGTAAAGTCAAGCTAACAGGCTGCTATTCAGAAAAGACAGGCAAAACCTACGATTGCACTGTGGTGCTTGATGATACTGGTGGGAAATTTGTCGGGTTTAAGATGGAATTTGGGAAATAGTAAACAGATTGATGTTCATATTTGTGTGGTAGACTTTCGATATTCTCCCGTGGTATAATTGAAACAAGCAGAGATTGTTTTTATAATCTCGAATAACGAACTGGATGGTGGGAATACCGTCAATTTTATATTAATTTTGCTTGTTTTTTAGTTCGCAACTAGAATGCAACCTATATTATCTCGATAGTTGGTGGTCGCAACTTCTTAAATTTGTTAAAATATAACCAACAAGAAAGGAGATGTTAACTATGAGATTAACATTAATAATGGGATTTGTTGGTTTGATTTTCTTCGCAGGGTTTATTTTTCTACTTTCGCTAATATGTCGAGCACTATTGAAGTATATTAAGTCAACAGATATTCGGCAAGAAAAATCTAAAACAAGAGTCTCTCTTGGAGAAGCCTTAAAACAACATCGAACAAAGTGTAAAATGACACAAGAGTTTGTAGCGGAAGCTATCGGTGTTAGTAGGCAAGCAGTTTCTAAATGGGAAAGTGGTGCTTCCGACCCGAGTACATCAAATTTAATAGCACTTGCGAAACTATTTGGCATTTCGGCTGAGGAATTGCTAAAAGAAGTTGAGTAGTAGAGCGAATTTATATAGTATTTAGCTTCATTATGACGAATGTTAATATGCGTTGCTTGTGGCAATGGGCAAATATCAGCTATAATTAAAGTGCAAAGGAGGTATTTGCTATGTTAAATGAAAAAATCAAGTCATTAAGAAAACAACGAGGATTTACGCAAGAAGAATTAGCAATAAGGTTAAATGTTGTTCGTCAAACTATTTCAAAATGGGAAAAAGGACTATCTGTTCCTGATGCTGAAATGCTTATAAAAATTGCAGATTTCTTTGAAGTAACCACAAGCGAACTTTTAGGTGGCAGCGTTCAATCAAGTGCAAATGAAACGGAGCAAAACGAAATTTCACAGCAACTTGCAAGAATAAATGAACAGCTCGCTATTAAAAATAGGCGTTCACGCATTATATGGAAAGTGATTTTAGGCATAATCATTGCTGTCGTTGTATTCAATATTTTTATGATTGTAATATCAATGGTATCTTTTAACAATTTCAATGATAGCTTAAATACAACTATTACACAAACTTATGAAGAAACAATTCCCATAGAATAAAATGAGCAATTTGCCTGTGAAAGCACAGAATCCATTTTAAGTAAGCTAACATTACTAATTACGAACACCAAACACGCAAAAATAAATCTTCACAGCACCTATCGACCAACCTCGGTAGGTGCTTTTTGTACCTAAAAATCAAACCAAAGGAGTCCTGTAAATAAAAGTCAAGCCCTAAAATGAAAAAATCTCACAAAAATTGTGAGATGACAAAGCAGGCATAACAAAACAGGCCAGAGAAAGAAGGTGTAATCACTGACCTGAAAAACTATGAAATTAGCGTCACTTAGCCCTCGCTGGCGGTCTCCAGAGCCAGCATACACTCCTTGACCCGAGCGTAATAAATCCGCAGGAACTTGTTCTGTGCGGCCGTCATGTAGACGTAGTAGGGCTTGCCCTCGGCACGTTTCTTGTCTATGAACTGGTACACCGCCTCGTCCTCAGGCTTCTTCTTGACGTAGGTAGACACCACCTGAAACAGCGTTTTGCGCAGGTGGGGCGAGCCACGTTTGGTGGTCTTTCCGCCTTGAGAGGTCTGCTTGCCTGACTGGTTGACCGACGGATCCACCCCTGCAAACGCCACAATGGAGCTGCGGTGGGCGAAGCGACGCACATCCCCAATCTCCGCCATCAGCTGTACGCCAGTGGCCTCGCCTACGCCGTACATCGCCATGACGGTGTCGTACTCGGGCAACTCTTTAGCCATGCGGTTCATCTCGATTTTCATCTCAGAGAGGGTTTCTTTGGAGGCTATGAGTTGCTTGGCCGCCGTCACAACCAACAATTTTGCGTAGTCGTTTTTGGGCAGAGTGACAATCATTTTCTGGGTTTTTGCGTAAATTTCAGCCGCCTTTTTGGGTTGAAAATGGTACCCCTTTCGCTTGCACCATTTTTGATAGCGGTCTGTGAAGGACTTTTCGCTGACGGTTGCAATGCAGTGACAGTGCCAAAATGTAGCCAAAAAATCAATCCACTTGACATGACCATCCTTGCGCTCAGGACTAGAAAACAGCTCGTTGACGCCTGGAAAGGTCTTATCCGAGAGAGAAATTAGGTTGTTTTGCAATGAAACAATGGTTTTCATGTACAAATTGTACTGCCGTGTGCAGAGCTTTAATTGTTGTCGTATGGTTTCCATAGGTGTATGTTCTCGCAAATCCACCCAATTGTCAAGCCCGTATTTTGCGATTTTTAGGGCATCGGCTTTGTCGGTTTTAACCTTGCGGATGGAGCCACCACCGCTCTGCTTGATGAGTAGTGGGTTGAGAATGCTGACGTAGATACCGTGCTGGCTCAGTGTCTGGGCGACTGGTTCGTGGTAACGACCAGTGGCCTCCATGATGACACGGGTGTCCGCACCCAACGCAAGAATTTCCTGCGCCAGTACGTCGATGCTGTGGCTGTCGTGCTGGTAAGTACGAGGTGGGAGCGCCACCTCACCCATAGGCCGCAGGGCGGCTACCACGCTGAATTCTTTGGAAATATCGATTCCGACTGCGTTCATATTGTTTCCTCCATGTATTTTGATTAGGCATTCCGCTTTCTTCGCTGCTTGTTCAATCTCCTGAGTGACACGAACGCACCAGTCTTGGTGGCACAACCTGCGCAAATCGAATGCTGCGAACGAGAGAGGCGGCTGGCGGACTCCTTTGCGGGCGTGTAAGCCCTCGGAAAACAGAGCCAGACCTGTTCTCTCCCATTCTAACAGCTTAGGCAACAAAAAGACAAAAGACACGGCTGGCAGCCGTGCCTTAAACCTTAATTTATATTGTAGGAGGAAAAACAATGGAACAAGATATGGTTTTAAAGCTAACACCCGAAGAAAAACGCAAGCAGGAAGAACTTGAAAGTCATGCTACCTATCAGGTTGGCGATGGCTATTTTATGATTGAGGAACACACCGAGGGGTGGAACTACAACTTCTATGACCGAAATATGGTGGTTACAGATGGGGGTGTTTATGATGACCCTGACATTTCCATCGGTGATGCCATAGACAGTATTCTTGAAGCTGAGGTGTTCATCGGCAAGGATAGCTTGCTAGATAGAACTGCTACAATGATTGACTTTGATGCTTTTTGCGAGGAAGTCGATTCATGCGAACAGGAACACACAGCATCACAATTAAAGGATTTTCAATTTGAAAATACCCAAGATGCAAGCTATGCTATTTATCAGTTAAAAACAAGCGATTACACCCGTGATTTTCGTTTTGAGGGTGCAACGCATTTGGAACGCAACAACATTGCAATAGAAAAAGGCAACTTCAACAATGTCTACACTGCTCCACTGGACGAAGAAACAAAAGGTTTGTCTACGGATAGTAAGCTGAACAAACTTTACACTCAATTCAATATTGACCACCCACAAGATTTTACAGGGCATAGCCTTTCTGTGGGTGATGTGGTGGCACTCAAAGAAGATGGCAAAATCAGCTATCACTTTGTAGATAGCTTTGGTTTTAAGGAAATTCCATTTGAAAATGTAGTGGAACAACTTCACGGTGTAGATACCCAAACCCATCTTACAGAACTGGTGGGTATCGCAAAAAGCAATCCACAAGACCTTGTGCAAGTATTGTCAAATGACCGATTTGCACGAGATGAACTTGCCACAGCAATTAGCATTTGCAACTTACAAGAAGAACTGGAGGGCAACTTTAGCTTTGAAGATGTTGCAAAACTCAATTCCTATTGTCGTGATGTATGGCTGAAAGTAGATGAAGTATCTTTTGAAAAAGTGAAAGATTTTGCCACTGCTGCTATCAATGAAAATACGGCAACCATAGATGAAATTTTATCTATGACAAGAAGTGAGTTCGGCTCTGCTGTCATAGATAATGACACCCACGTTTTATCAGAATTGTTCCCAAAAGAAAGCAATGAGCAACTTATCACCCCTGATTCTGACCACATCAAGGTGGATGGGCATATTGGCACTTGGTATGTGGTTGATACCACAAAAATTGACCATGAAACATATCATTTGCTTGAACACGAAACCTATGGCGATGAAGCTGCTTGTATTATCGTGAATGGCTCTGGTATGCTTGTTCTTGATGATGTGTGGAATGGCTTTGATGATTTGCATGACCACCTTGCAGACTTGCAGGCAGAGAAATCCAAGCAACACGAAAATCCTCTTGAAACGGTTGAAAAAAGCGTCGAACAAAACTATAATCAGATTGATGGATTGATTAACAACCAAGACCCTACTGATATTTTAAAAGAACTGGAAGATGCTCGTGAGGAAGTCAAAGCAGAAAAAGCACAGGCACCAAAGGTTGATGATCCTGAGCGAAAACCCTCTGTTTTGCAAAAACTTCGTGAGGGTAAGGCAAAAACAGGGCAAGATATAACAAACAAAGAGAAATCAAAAGAACCTGAACGCTAAGTCATACCGAATTATCAAGGAATTGTAAAATTTTTTTATGATGTTGACATACTTTTGTTTTTTGCGTATAATAATAGTAACGACAGGCAACGTCTGAGTGTCTGCCAAGTGTTGATGTACAGGGGGGTATCGGAACGCCTTGCTGTACGGAGCTTTCCGCAGGGGTTGTGCAGCTAACCTCGAACCGATTAGGTAGAAATACCGAACGAAAATGCTCATAAGCCACTTTGTGCAAACAAGGTGGCTTATTTATATAGAGAGGAAAAACATGGACAAATTACTTGCGTGTGCAACCGCCTTTCACAATTTGCTTGATGTTGAATACAGAATTGTGTTAGGGCGAAAAAATCAACTTACCGAATTACATATAAGATTTGAAGCAGTACATTTTCATCATTTAATGGGACTTGGAAAGCTCAAAGATTTGCAAGTTGCTACAAGAAATCGTAGTCAAATTTTTGGCGAAATTTTAAGTGGTTCGTTTTCTTATCGAGATATTGCAATCAGTGACTTTGTAGGACAAATCGAAAATCGCTTTTCTCCCCTTTCACAGATAGAAACGGTATTTGATAATAACAATCTAGTATTTCGCTATAATGAAAGGCTTCATAGTTTTTCAATGATTCAAGCGGATTTCTTACTATCTACTCCTATTGATGGAAATGATATTTACGTTTTTTTAGTGAAGAATGATAATGACGAGAATTACTTTTGCCGTTCCTTTTTTCCAAAAGAAACAACCGATTATACAGTCGGACAAACGAAATATGCCCTACTCTATAAAGAAAAAATCAAGCTATCTACTGGTGAAAAAGAAATACAGTATGATAGACTAAACAAAGATAAGTAAATAACCAATAAACCATGAAAAGCCGTTATGAGGACTAAACTCCTTGTAGCGGCTTTTTTGCGTTTTACGGGAACGCTAAAGGAGGATAAAACAAGCATGAGTAAAAAGTTAGAACAGATGACAGCACTTTTTACCACTGTAAAAGAGGATGTCACCAAGAATATTGACAACTGGCAAGGCTATCTTGAAACTGCAAGCAGATTGTATAAATATAGCTTTGATGATCAGGTTGCAATCCATGCCCAAAGACCTGATGCCACTGCTTGTGCCACAATGGAACTTTGGAACGGTAAAATGAACCGTTGGGTAAAAAGTGGTGCAAAAGGCATTGCCCTTATCAAACAAAACACAGGGCAAAAGCCACGATTAGAATATCTATTTGATGTGTCGGATACACGAGCCGTGCAAGGTGCTAGAAAACCCTACTTGTGGGAAATGAAAGACCTATACCACGAACCCATCTTAGAGAAATTTACAGAAATGTATGGGCAAACAGAGCAAGCCACGTTTGCAGAACAGCTTATGGAATTTTCTGCCCGTGCTGTGGGCGAGCATTATCGTGAGTTTCTACACGATTTAAGCTATGAACTAGAAGATAGTTTCTTAGAGGGGTTTGATACCCTCAATATTGATGTAAACTTTCGCAACGCTCTTACAACAAGTGTGCAGTATCTTACACTTACACGTTGCGGCTTTGACCCGAAAGAATATCTTGATGATGAAGATTTCAGGGCAATCTTAGAATTTAACACCCCTGCTGTTCTCTCACATCTTGGCAATGCGTTAAACCTTGTATCAAGAGAAATGCTTGTACAAATTGGTGACATTGCACGAACCATAGACAAAAATTTGTTGCAAAATCATGTTGCAAATTCCACTGATTTATCTTATAATAAAAATGTAAACTTTAATACTTTAAAGCAAGAAATCGTAAATGTGAAAGGGGCAAATATAGATGAACAATCTGACGTATCAAAAGAATGGGGATTATCAAATTCCGAACCTAACAGTGGGACTGGAGAACTATCCCGAAACAGTGGGCAAGTATGGGATGCTCAGGGAAACCCACCTGAAGAACCGCCGATCAGGAACGTACAGCAGAATGCTACAAGACGGGAGTCTGTGGCCACACCTTTGCCAAGTGGACGAACAAGCACAGGCACAGGTGGACTTGATGATGGACGAACTGATGAAAGCACAGGGCGTGACCGAGAGCCTGAAAGAAAGCAATCAAATGCTTTGGGTGCAGATGGTAACGAACATCAAAGCACAGGCAGAAGAAGTCGTGCTAAGGGAAATGATTTACTGCTAGATTTCGTTACGACCGAGGAACATTCCGAAGAATACTTAACGGCAATTTTAAGCCATGATATGCACTTCAAAAATAAGCTGGAAGAAATTTCAGCTTATTTTTCTGCCCATTTTGACCCTGCAGACCGTGCAGATTATATGGAGCGTAGCATCAACAAAGAATACACCGAAATTGCTCATGGAGATGTAAGACTTGGCTACAAATCAGAAATTGATGGGCTTACCGTTTGGAAAGGCTCCTATCTCTCTCGTACTTCTGAAACCAAACTATCGTGGGATTTGGTACAAGGCTTTACCAATCATCTTGTGCTGCCTACATTCCGTATGGAGCAAGCGAAGAAACCCATGCAGATGTCCCTATTCCCAACGGTGGAACAACAAATTGAACATATTGTAGAAGCTAAGGCAGTGGAACAAACCACTGCTTTTTCTTTTGCCCAAACCAAACCTGAAAACACCGATGTCATTCCCCTAGATGTAATAGATAAAGTGCTATCTTCAGGCAGCAATGAACTGACAAAGTTTAATCAACTGATTACAGCAGGTCACTTTGCCTATACCACTGACTTACAAGATAATGCAAAATTTCTACAAAACCATTATCGTACTGGTGGCAAAGGCTTTGTCATTGATGGGCAAAAATACGCTGTATGGTTTGATAAAACAGGTTTGCAGATTGCAAGCGGCAATGAAGTAAGAATTGCAACCAACAAAGTTACCCTCTCTTGGGAGCAAGTAGCCGAAAAAATCAGAGGGTTATTAGAAGATGGTCGATTTGTACCAACGGACATTTTAGAGAAGTCCCGTGAAGCCTATATGCACCGTGTCGCTGAAACATATTCCTTTATGTATCGTGACCGAAGTGATGACTATACCAATGAAAAGCTAGATGCTATTGTCACCCGTTTTGGGTATCCCGATTGTCTATATGAAATTTCAAAGCATTTTCAAGATAGTGATAAATTTGCCGATATGATGGCAGGTATCAAGCAAATGATACAAGACCATGAAAACACCGAGGGTGGCATCATGCGTATGGGCAGAATGAAACTATATGAAATGCCCCATATCATTCAAGACATGAACCGTGAGCCGATTGTCTTTCCAACACCACAAGCAGATTTTCGTGTTACCAACCCAAGTTTTATCACCAATGATGAAATCACAGCAAAGATAGCCAGTGGCTCAGGTGTTTCCGATGGCAAACTACGCATTTACTCATTCTTCAAAGAAAATCATACAGAGAAAGAAAAAGTTGATTTTCTAAAGCAGGAACATAGTGGCAGTGTCTACGGTAGCAAAGGGATTGTCATTGAGCGTAATGTTGATTTTAATCGTTATGATGAAATTACCATCAGCTTTCCAAAATATGCAAAAATGATAACCCAACTTATCAAGGAAAATCGTTACTTAACCCCAGAGGAAGTTGCTGAATTGCCACGTTTTGAAAAACGTCAATTAGGTGCTATGATTGCTAATTTTTATAGTTATGCCCCTAGCGATTTGGAGCGACCTTTTGATAAGAATATCTCTTACTATTGGGATAAGGCGGATCATATCGGCGAACAACTGGAAAACCCTGATTTTGTAGAAAATGTATTAGAACAGATGGACTATGCCCTAAAAAATACATTGTCCGTTGAACGTGGTTTTGATAGTATGCAAAAAGCCTTTGATGGATTGACAGCCTATCAAAATGGCACTTACACCGTCTATCCAAGCCAAAGCCAAACGCAGAGCAAGCCAGCACCAACCGTAACAAAGCCAGTGGATGAAAATGACATTACCCGTCTTGCAAGCAACTTAGAGCGAAATCGAAAAACTGCACTCAAATCAGATGAATACGGACAACTCACCCTTGATTTTTCTGCCCCTACTCCTGTTTCTGACAAGCTAGAAGAAAAAGGCTTTGTTGTTTCAGAGGAACTCGTCGACTTTGCAAAGGAACATCTTGATGATACTGCTACCCCTGATGAAATTGCAGACAAAGTGGTGGAAATCATCGCCCAAGATGAACGAGAACAGCTTGAACCACTAGAACTGTCAGAACCTGTGGTTACTCCTACCATAGAGGAAGTTCCTCCCCCTACCAAAGAACAGACGATTGCAGCTCAAGAGCAACTGATACAGAGCGAACAAAGTGTGCTTGCATTCCTCCAAGAAAAAGCAGAACACCCTAACGATGTAATTGGTGTTGCTGCGGGCGAATTACTACTATTTTATGGCAAAGATGCGGAACAAGTTGCACCGATGATTGGAAGCAAGTTGTTACAGCGAGATATTCCCGAACTTGGCAACTCCTATATTACTGGCACAAATATGGCAGATTGGCGTGTTGCCAGTACAAAACTTGCCTTGCAAGGGGTTGATTTTCGTTTCTTAGGTGCTGAAAATGACCAACATACACTCTTAACAGAACATAAAGCAAGTGACTTTATTCCCGTTGGCTCTCAGGTGCAATATGAGGGCAAATTATTCGCCATCGAGCAAGTGCAGTATCAAGATGGTACCGTGTATTTGCGTGATGTTCACAGCACTCTACCCGTGATGCAAATGGTAAGTGTCAGCCATGCCCGTGACTTGGTGCTAGAACAGGAACGAATTGAGCCACAACAAGCCGTGCAGGTGGAGATGGAAACTGCTACTATCGAGGATGAACCACGCTATACCGTCGCATTGCTAGAAGAAGGTTTTGACCGTTCTTATGTTGTCCATGACAATGAGTTTGACTATGATGGTTGGGAAAAGCATCAATATCCTGACTTGATTTATCAAGCCTACCCCACAAAAGAAGAGGCACAAAAAGCCATTGACACCTTGCTTACAATGGAACAAGCACCAACCCCACCTGACATTTTGTTTTTTGATAACTTTAACGACCTTACCCTTGATTACAGCAAATACAATGACCAAGATGTCATTGGCTATAACGCTGATGGTGTCAAATACACCGTCGGCAAAAGTGGCAGTTTGGTTTACACCACGCAAACTACTTCTATTACTCCTTATGGCGAAGTGTTGGGCGATAGTATGACCCCTGAAATCCATGAGAAATTCAAGGCTTGGAAAGCAGAGAAAGACAGCGTATCATTCCAGTTTGATGGTGGTTTAGTGGCAGAACCTGAAGAAGTACCACCCTCTATTGTAGATACTTCACCAAAGCATAATTTTCATATTACCAATGATGAATTGGGTACAGGCAGTTTAAAAGAAAAATTTGCCCGAAACATCTTAGCTATTGAAACTTTAAAAACCATTGAAAGCGAAAACCGACGTGCCACATTAGAGGAACAACAGATTTTACACGAATATGTAGGCTTTGGCGGTTTGGCAGATGCCTTTGATGATAGTAAAACTGCTTGGGCAAGTGAGTATCAGCAACTAAAAGGATTACTTACCGAAAGCGAATACACTTCTGCTAGAGCAAGTACCCTAAACGCACATTACACCGCACCTGTGGTAATCCGTTCTATGTATGATGCCATGCAGAAAATGGGTGTGCCACAAGACGGCAATATCTTAGACCCTGCACTTGGCAGTGGTAACTTCTTTGGAATGCTCCCAAGCCAACTAGAAAACAGCCATTTATACGGTGTGGAACTAGATGGATTAACGGGGAGAATTGCAACCCAGCTATACCAAAATGCCGATGTGCAAGTAAAAGGGTTTGAGAAAACCACGTTCCCTGATAACTTCTTTGATATGGCAGTGGGCAATGTTCCCTTTGGCAATTACAAGGTATTTGACAAACGATATGAAAAGCAGAATTTCTTAATTCACGATTACTTTTTCGGAAAAACATTAGATAAAGTGCGTGCTGGAGGGATTGTAGCATTCATCACTTCAAAAGGCACACTGGATAAAGAAAGCGATACCGTGCGTCGTTACTTGGCAGAACGTGCAGACCTGTTAGGAGCCATTCGCTTGCCCAACACAGCCTTTAAAGCCAATGCCAATACCGAAGTAACCTCGGACATTATCTTCTTGCAAAAGCGTGACCATGCCCCTGCCGTTATGCCCTCTTGGGTGGAACTTGGTACAACCGAAGATGGTGTTGCCGTCAACCAATACTTTGCAGAAAACCCACAAATGGTTATGGGAACGATGGCGATGGTGAGTGGTCCGTTTGGCATGGAATCCACTTGTATGCCGAATACGGATACCACGTTAGCAGAGCAATTACAAAATGCCATTACCCATCTGCAAATGCCTGACCAAACACTCCTAAAGCAAACGGCAGCCATCGAAGAAACAGATAAAGATACCTCTATCAGTGCCACACCTGATGTGCGAAACTTTAGCTATGTGGTGGTTGATGATAAAGTGTATTATCGTGAAAACAGTCGCATGAACGAAGTCAATCTTTCGGCAAAAGAATCAGCAAGGGTAAAAGATTTGATTGCAGTGCGAGATAAAACTAGAGAAATCATTGAAATGCAACTGGATGAGTGTTCCGATGAAGCACTTGCACAGGCACAAGGCGAACTGAATACCCTTTATGATGCGTATAACAAAAAGCATGGGTTAATCAATGCCACCGCAAGCAAGCGTTCCTTTGCCAGTGATGTGTCCTATCCTCTACTTTGCTCTCTTGAAAAATTAGACGAAGAAGGCAAACTCAAAGGCAAAGCCGATATGTTTACCAAACGTACCATCAAAAATTCTGCCAAAATCACCAGTGTTGATACCCCAAGCGAAGCATTGGCGGTATCTATTTCAGAAAAAGCTTGTGTTGATATTGGCTTTATGGCGGGATTACTTGGTGGTTCAGAAAAAATCCCTGATGTGATTGATGGATTGAAAGGCGTTATCTTCAAAGACCCACTAACCCATACCGAGGGAAATCTCGTAGGATGGCTACCTGCTGATGAATATCTTTCGGGCAATGTGCGTGAAAAGCTAGAAATCGCAAGGGCTGTTGCACAAAGCAATCCTGAATTTGCAGTGAATGTAGAAATGCTTGAAAAGGTACAACCAAAAGAACTGATTGCCAGTGAAATTGATGTGCGTATCGGTGCAACATGGATTGATCCGAAATACTATGCACAGTTTATGTTTGAACTGCTTGGCACACCACGTTATATGCAGGGCGATAGAATTGACATCAACTATTCCAAGCATACAGGCGAATGGAATGTTAGGGGTAAATCTGAGGACAGAGCCAACCCCAAAAGCAATGCCACCTACGGTACAAAACGCAAAAATGCCTATGCCATTATGGAAGATAGCCTAAACTTGCGTGATACTCGTATTTATGACAAGGTGTATGACGATGAGGGGCGAGAAAAACGTGTCCTAAACCCTCAACAAACCACCATTGCCCAACAAAAACAAGAAGCCATTGGCGAAGCCTTTAAGGAATGGGTTTGGAAAACACCTGAACGCAGAGAGGAACTGACAAAAGTTTATAATCAAATTTACAACTCCACTCGTCCCCGTGAATTTGATGGTCAGCATATCAAGTTTGATGGTATGAGTCCTCTCATTCGCTTGAACAAGCACCAAAGCAATGCCGTGGCTCGTACCCTATATGGTGGAAACACCTTGCTTGCCCATTGTGTGGGTGCGGGCAAAACATTCACCATGATTGCAGGTGCAATGGAGAGCAAGCGACTGGGTTTAAATCAAAAATCACTCTTTGTTGTACCCAACCATTTGACCGAACAAATGGGCGCTGATATTTATCAGCTCTATCCTGGTGCAAAGGTGTTGGTGGCAACGAAAAAAGACTTTGAGCCAGCCAACCGTAAAACCTTTTGTAGTCGTATTGCCACTGGTGATTTTGACATTGTGGTAATCGGGCATAGTCAGTTTGAAAAAGTGCCTTTATCGGTTGCAAGGCAAGAAGCTATTTTGCAAAAACAGATAGATGATATTCTCCTTGCCATTGAAGATGCAAAATCACAAAATGGCGAACGCTACACCGTCAAGCAATTAGAAAAGACCAAGAAATCCCTTGAAACAAGGCTAGAAAAACTGGCAAGTCAAGAACGCAAAGATAGTGTTATTACCTTTGAAGAATTGGGGGTTGATAAGCTCTATGTAGACGAGGGGCATATGTTTAAAAATTTGTTCCTCCACACAAAAATGCGAAATGTTGCAGGTATCGGGCAAAGTGAAGCACAAAAATCCACCGATATGTTTACCAAGTGCCGATACATGGATGAACTCACAGGCGGAAAAGGTGTGGTATTTGCCACTGGTACACCCGTGAGCAATAGCATGACCGAACTTTATACCATGATGCGATACTTACAATACAAGACCCTTGAAAAGCTGAATTTAACCCATTTTGATAGTTGGGCGGCAAACTTTGGTGAAAAAGTGACAGCTATCGAACTTGCACCAGAAGGCACTGGTTTTAGAGCCAAAACAAGGTTTGCAAAATTCTTCAACTTGCCTGAACTCATTAACATTTGGAAAGAAGCATCTGACATTCAAACTGCCGATATGCTAAACCTACCAGTGCCAAAAGCAGAACACATCACGGTGGTAACAAAGCCATCAGAGTTTCAGCGTGAAATGGTAGAAAGCCTTGCAGAACGTGCCGATAGTGTGCGTAAAAAAGAGGTTGAACCCAATGTTGATAATATGTTAAAGATAACCTCAGACGGGCGAAAACTTGCCCTAGACCAAAGGCTTGGCAATGATATGCTTGCAGACGATGAGGACAGCAAAATCAACACCTGTGTGAGCAATGTATTTAATATTTGGGAGGAAAGCACGGATACCCTTGGTACGCAAATTATCTTCTGTGACCTTTCCACCCCTCATTACGATGGTACATTTAACGTGTATGATGATATTAAAAACAAGCTAATTGAAAAAGGTGTGCCACCTGATGAAATCAAGTTTATCCATGATGCAAGCACGGAGCAACAAAAGGCAGAACTATTTGCCAAAGTGCGTAAAGGCACAGTGCGTGTACTAATTGGTAGCACTGCAAAATGTGGTGCTGGTACAAACATTCAAACAAAACTGGTTGCATTGCACCATACCGATTGCCCGTGGCGTCCTGCAGATTTGGAACAACGAGAAGGTCGAATTGTACGTCAAGGTAATGAAAATAAAGAAGTGAAAATTTTTAAGTATGTTACCGAAAACACCTTTGATGCCTATAACTGGTCACTCATCGAAAACAAGCAACGCTTTAGTGCGACACGTTCCTAAGTGAAAAGCTTAGGCACAAGTAAAAGGAGGTGCAAAATAAACTTGTAGAATTAATCATCTGATTGATGGAATGATGGAGTAACGTCCTGAAACGTCAACCTTAATACTCCGACTGGCTCTACTCAAAAGGTAGATGTTCAGAAGCTCGGTGAAGTCGGCAGAGAGTTACCGTAATGATAAAACTTAGATATCAACGAAAGCTGTTTAGGGATAAATGGTGTAACCCATATGCCGGAGGTCTAAAAAATACCTATGGTGAGAATGACTAAAAAGAGTCTGACGAACTTGCGAATGTACGGGTCTATAGTTGTAGCACATAGAAATGTGTGGGTATCTTTTGAGATAGTGTGTGAGGTAAAGTAAAAATTGAATTTATGAAATACCTTGTATTGTTACAGGCAATACCAAGCACACAGGCTTAAAGTAAGCACCTAAGGGTATATGCAGAGATAAGATGATTGAAACGTGGAAAGTAAAGGGGCTTTTCCCAAAATTTGAAAAGTCAACATATGAATTCATAAGTATGTGAACCCTTTGCGAGAGTGATGGCACGACCTGAGAAGTTCTTGTAATGAGAATGGAGGAACAGCCATTAGTCGATTATTATGATTTAAGAATAGAAAAGTAAACATTCACAGCTTCGAGTATGACAAAGAAAATCAAATCTGAAAGGAGATGATGCCTGTGACACAAACGAAGCAACGAAAACACAAGAAAATACGGCATATAGAATATTATGATTTACAAGGCACGTTTGATAAATTGTATGCAGATAGCAAGCAAAATAAAGTTTTCTCCAAATTGATACCAATTGTAACCAGTAAAGAAAACATACTATTGGCATATCGAAATATTAAACGTAACAGTGGTAGTAATACTTATGGGGTAGATAAAATGACCATCAAAGACATTGAAAAAATTGATGAGGAAAAGTTTATTGAAATCATAAGAAAGAAATTTGAGTGTTATAGACCTAAAGCAGTTAGACGTGTAGAAATTCCCAAACCGAATGGCAAAACCAGACCACTAGGCATACCCGCCATGTGGGATAGAATTGTACAACAATGTTTGTTACAAGTACTTGAACCAATATGCGAAGCTAAGTTTCATGAACGAAGCAATGGATTTAGACCTAATCGAGGAGCCGAACATGCTATTGCACAAAGCTATGTCATGATACAAAAGAATAACCTTCATTTTGTTGTAGATGTAGATATTAAAGGCTTCTTTGATAATGTTAACCATGCAAAGCTCATTAAGCAAATGTGGCAAATGGGAATTAGAGATAAAAAGCTGATTTGTATTGTGAAAGAAATGCTGAAAGCACCTATTAAATTGCCAAGTGGTAAAGTGATTTACCCTACGATGGGGACACCACAGGGTGGACTGTTATCACCGCTACTATCCAACATTGTCTTAAATGAATTGGATTGGTGGGTAGCTAGTCAATGGGAAAAGATGCCTGCACATACAGTACCAGATTATCCCAATAATAAAGGGGTTATGAATCGTGGTAACGCTTATCGTGCTTTTAGACGTGGAAAGTTAAAAGAGATGCATATTGTAAGGTATGCTGATGACTTTAAGATTTTCTGTCGCAACAAAAACGATGCAAACAAAACTTTCTTTGCTGTAAAAACATGGCTTGCCGAAAGGCTCAAGCTTGAAATTAGCGAAGAAAAATCAAAAGTTGTCAATTTGAAAAATTGTTATTCGGAATTTTTAGGGTTTAAACTCAAGGCAGTAGAAAAAGGTAATTCTTATGTAGTTAAATCACACATGTGTGATAAAGCAATAAATAAAAGTAGGGATAGGCTTAAGACTTTGGTTATTAGGATGTCACATGCCAAAGATAATTCTGAAGAAGCGATGTTTGTAAATCGCTACAATGCTTCAGTATCTGGCTTGCATAATTATTATAAAATTGCTACACATATAAATTTGGATTGTGCAGAAATATCTCGTGTAATGATTGCAGTACACAAAAATAGGCTTAGGAAAAGAATTACCAAACAAGGTGATTTATATGGATTTCGATATATTAAAAGTCAATACGGGAAAAGTGCACAGATTAGATTTGTAGGAGGCAAGCCTTTAATACCTGTCGGTTATGTGCAACATAAAAATCCAATGTGGAAAAAGAGGTCAATTAACAAATATACCCCTGACGGAAGAGAAGAAATTCATAAAAAACTGCAAATCAATACAAGAATATTGCACGCTTTAATGAGGGCGAATGACGGGAATAGAAGTGTTGAGTATATGGATAATAGACTTTCATTATACTCGGCACAACATGGGAAATGTAGTGTGAGTGGTAAAATATTAGAACTAAAAGAAATTCATTGCCACCACAAGAAACCTAAACACTTAGGTGGAACAGACAAATACAGAAATCTTGTTATCGTTCATCATATAGTCCATAAATTAATACATGCAACTACAAAAGAAACCATTCAAAACTGCCTAACACAACTGCAATTAACAAATATTCAGTTACAAAAACTAAACAATTTGCGAAAAGAAGCCGACCTTTTTGAAATTGTAATTTAATCGTTGCTCGAAAGAGTGTAAGTTTACTTTAACTAAAACAACATAATAATCGATGGAACGCCGTGTGCGGTGAAAGTCGCATGCACGGTGTGAACGGGGGGAAAAGATGGAGATTATATCAAAGTTTTACCTATCCGTATTTGGGCAAATATTCACCAGTAAATCTCCCGCACGTTCTGCCGATGATATTGATGCCACTGCTCTTTCCTATGCCGAGGTAAAAGCACTCGCCACAGGTGATGAGCGAATTAAGGAAAAAATGGATCTTGATGTGCAAGTGGCAAAGCTAAAGCTAATGCGTTCTTCTCACCAAAGTAACTGTTATGAAATGGAGGATAGAGCCATCAAGTATTATCCCATTGAAATCAAGAAAACCGAAGAACGTATTGCAGGCTTGCAAGCAGATATTTTGACAGCAGAAAACCACCCTATCACCAAGCTAGTTACCACTTTGAACGAAGATGGTACGATGGGTGCAGCAACCCAAGAGGATGCCTTTCAAATGGCGATTGGTGGTATCACCCACACCGAACGCAAGACCGCAGGTGAAGCGATTATAGAGGCTTGTAAAGGCATTAAGAATATAATGGTCCCCCTGTCAAGACCACTTCCTCAAAATTTATCGTGAACACAACAACCTATTTTGCTTCCTGAGCCAAGCCTGGTTGTGGTTACCTCCAGGGTAGCCGCCCGAAGGGTTGCCTTGACCGACTGGGTCAGGCTGGTACAATGGGAAAGGCGAGGGGAACGGCCTCCGCCTACAACCCACGACCTCCCGTCGCCACCAGTCCTCAACCAGCCTGTGCCAGACTGTCAAGGTGGTTGGTTGGCGTTGTGAAGGCTGCCCCATACACGGCCTCTGGAGTCTGATTTCCCAGTGCTTGATGGGGTCTGAAGGTGTTGTACTGCTTGATATAATTTCCAATTCCACGGCGCAATACCCTAGGATTTTGATACTCGTTGAGGTAAATTTCCTCGGTTTTCAGGCTACGGAACCACCGCTCAATCATGATATTATCCGCCCAACGGGACTTACCATCCATGCTTTGGACAATGTGATTTGCCTTCAAAAACCCCTTATATTGGGAGCTTGTGAACTGACATCCTTGGTCAGAATTGAGAAAAGCGGGGGTGCCGTGGCTAGAAATTGCGCGCTGGACAGCGGCGATGACGTTATCTGTGTCCAGCGTATCGGACAGACTCCAGCCCACAATCAGACGGCTATACCAGTCGATAATCGCCGTCAAATACATGTGCCCGTGGTGCATTTTGATGTAAGTGATGTCGATTGACCACACTTGATTCGGGAACGAGACAACCTTATTTCTCAGCAAATATGGTACGATAGACTCTTTAAAGTTGCGTTTTGAGAGATTTGCCTTGGGATAGAGAGCATGAATTCCCATCTCGCACATCAGTCGCCTAACCAGCTTGCGACCCACAAAAATCTGGTCGGTGGCCAGCTTGGTCACCAGCTTTCGAGAGCCGATGTAGGGCATTTGGGTGTGCCAGTAGTCGATGCGTGCCATGATGTGCTCCCGCCAGCGCTTGGCCTCCTGGTCGACCTCCACAGGCTGGTAGTAGACCTGCCCTCGGGGCAGACCCAGCAGCTCACATTGACGGCGGATGGACAGGTCTGCGTCAGTCCTGAGGGAACTTGGGGACGGGGATGCCGCAGTCCCGAAAGGCACCCTGAATAAAGTCTCGCTCCAGTGTCAATTGGCCGATGGTGCGGAGCATCTGCTCCTTCTCTTTTTTCAGGGCAACCTCCTTCCGATGTGCTTCTTTGACCTGCTTTTTCTCATCGAAAACCTGACTGGCATTGGATATAAATTCCTTCTTCCAGTTGCGAATCATGTTGGGATTAACCCCCTGCTCGGCAGCGATAACGTTTAATTCCTTCTCACCCTGGAGGACTTCTAGGACGATCTTGGCCTTATATTCGGCGCTGTAACTGCTTCGTGGCATGATATGTTCTCCTCTCGTTTATCGTTTTTGATATTGTATCACGTTCACGATAATTTTTCGAGTGCTGGTTTGGTTTCTAGGGTCCATTATAGAACCCTGAAGATAGAATTGATTTAGGGGAATATCGTGGTTTGCCAATGCAACTATACATTGATGGCGGTAAATTTCACGTTGCCCTTAGAGGAAGTGCCACCCATACCACCGAACTAGAAAACAGCGTGACAGGTAATATCAGCCGTATTGCAAACCTAGTAGATGCTATGCCGAAAAAGGTTGCTAACCTTGAAGAACGCTTGCATACGTTGAAAGATGAACTGGAATCAGCCAAAACGGAAAGTACAAGACCATTCCCCAAAGAGGATGAATACAAAGAAAAATCGAAACGATTGGCACAGCTTAATATTGAGTTGGATAAAAGCAGTACCACCAACGAGGAAAAGGAAACTACCACTGTTGAAGAACCACCTAGACCATCGGTACTGAAAAAACTAACACAGCCAATGACTAGCGAAAAAGCAATCCCATTCCGTTCGGAACAGCCGACACATGATAAGACAGCCGAAATCCGTTAAGACTGCAAATGGGGATAGTTACTGGTGTGGCTATCCCCATTTTTTCTAACGCAACAAACTCTTGACTTTAATGCTTTAATGTGGTAAATTCTAATTGTAAACAGTGAATATTTAGGAGGTCATTCTCATGCGAATTATACTTAAAATACTGCTCTTTCCCATTGCCCTTATCTTAGGGATTGCAAGTAGTTTCCTTAGATTTATAACCCTAGTTGGTGGTGGATTGGTTAGTGTCCTCTCGTATCTATTAGCAGGGTTTGCAACAATCATTTTCTTTATGGGATTTATCCCGTGGCAACAGCTACTAACAGCGTATATCATCTGCTTTATCTTTAGTCCATTTGGACTGATGGCAGTCGCTAACTTCTTTCTGGATGGCATAGATAGCCTTGCAGCAAGGATGAAAACAATATAATATTAACTACGAAAAGGTTGCCGAAAGGTAGCCTTTTTCTTTTGGAGGAAATCATGGCAAAAAGACAAAGAAATCAAGCCATCTTCTTTCGAGTAACCGAAGAAGAAAGGCAAATTATTGAACAAAAAATGGAACTGATCGGCACACAAGACTTAGGGGTATATCTTCGCAGAATGGCGATTTACGGGTATATGATAGAGAT
Organism: Bengtsoniella intestinalis; assembly: GCF_039719005.1. GTDB lineage: Bacteria > Bacillota > Clostridia > Oscillospirales > Oscillospiraceae > Oscillibacter > Oscillibacter intestinalis. Next base: position 3,072,874 of record NZ_CP133584.1, read on the forward strand.
AGATATGGAACCTTTAAATAGGCTTTCCGTGGAGCTGTCACGCACTGGTAACAACATCAATCAGCTTGCCAAACGTGCCAACGAAACAGGCAGTATCTATGGCGAGGATATAGAAAAAATAGCCCTTGATGTGAAAGACATCAAAAGCTATTTAAGACAATTTATGAAAGCGATTATTAACGATTTTGATTAAGGCAAACTTACATATTTTTAAGCACATTCAGAAAACTTTCTTTTTGCTCATCACTGAGTTTGCTCCAATGTTTCAATAGTTCCACATCAGCATCTTTGAGCGAAACTAAATCATCGTTGGTGGCGAAAAACTGAGAAAGCGTAATACCAAAGGCATCACATAGTTTTTCAATGGTTGCAACGGTTGGGACGTTATTTCGTTGGAATATATTTTTAATTGTGGATTGAGATAAGTTGGCATTTTTAGCAAGTCTATATTCAGTCCACTGTCGTTCTGCCATCAGAGATTTGATTTTTTGTAGTACATCCATTGGAACATTCCTCCTTAATACTATTTTACTATTCATTTGGGTATCAAAATAGTATTGTCTAGTATTGAAGATATATCCCAAATGGACTATAATTTAATACTGAGGACAAACGTAATGATAAGGAGCGTGTCATGGAACAACACAAAATCTGCTCATTCTTTGGGCATCGTCATGTGCTTGAAAATATTGAATCCCAACTGTTAGAACACATCAAGTATGCAGTGGAGGTTTTGCAAGTAACTGATTTCTATATCGGAGGATATGGCTCATTCGATGAGCAAGCAAAAAGAGCCATCATACAGATGAAAAAACAGTACCCCAACATAAAAATGTATCTTACCCTTGCCTATATGCCGACGAAGAATACTTTCATTGATGAACAGTATGATGGCAGCATCTTTTTTGAGGGGTTAGAAACAGGAGTAAAACGCTTTGCCATCAGCAAGCGAAATCGCCTTATGGTACAAAATAGCGATGTGATTATTTGCTATATTACACGAGATTATGGCGGTGCTTACACTGCTACTAAGTATGCTAAAAATCAAGAAAAACTCGTGCTAAACTGCACACAAAACACAATGTTTTAATATTGCGATTGCAGTATCAATTATGAAATTTCAAGAAGTTAGGAGGTGCAATCTATGGCAACCACACGCATTATTCCCATGCACAAGAACAAGGGGAAAACGGTGGCAAAATGTTTGAAAGAAAGAACCGATTATGCGAAGAACCCCGATAAAACTTCGGGTGGCGAATTGGTATCTAGCTTTATGTGCAATCCTGATTTTGCAGATGAACAATTCTTGTTATCCAAGAAAATATATCTTGAGCAAACAGGACGAACACAAAAAAATGATGTCATCGCCTATCAGGTGCGACAATCTTTTAAACCAGGGGAAATCACACCAGAGCTTGCTAATGAATTAGGCTATGCATTGGCTGAAAAAATCACAAAAGGCAACCATGCTTTTATCGTAGCAACCCATATTGATAAGGCTCATATTCACAACCATATTATATGGAACTCTACCCATCTTAATTGCAAAAAGAAGTTTAGAAACTTTTGGAACTCTACCAAAGCGATTGCAAAAATCAATGACCTGCTTTGTTTATCAAATGGCTTATCCATCGTAGAAAACAAAGCCAATAAATCTGCTCACTATGGCAAGTGGTTAGGTGAAGATAAACCACTGACTTTATCCGATATGTTAAAACAAACCATTGATGCTGTCTTACTAGAAAAGCCTGCCAGTTTTGAAGGATTTTTGCAAAAGATGAAGCAACAAGGCTATGAAGTAAAGACGGGAAAACACCTTGCCTTTAAGGGCAAACAGCAAAAGAAATTTATCCGTTTGCGTTCGCTTGGCAAAGGCTACTCCGAAGAAGAATTGCGTGGTGTAATCGGTGGAAAAGTTACTCATGTTCCACAAAAAAAGAAAGCTCCACGGGTGGAACAAAAGGTTAGCTTAGTGATAGATTTACAATCTGCTTTGGTAGCAAAGAAAGGTGGTGGATATGAACGCTGGGCGAAGAATTTTAATATCAAGCAACTCGCAAAAACAATGAACTATCTAACGGAAAACAACTTGCTTAGTTATACCGATTTAAAAGCAAAAGCTGACGGTGTGACCGGTGCCTTTTCTTCTAGTTCAACTCGCATTAAAGATGCTGAAAAACGCATGGCAGAAATTGCACTTTTGCAAAAATATATTACGCAGTTTGCAAAAACAAAAGCGACCTATGACCGCTACAAACAATCGGGATACTCTCCAAAATTTAAAGAGGATAATATCACAGAAATTTTGCTACACCAAGCCGCTAAAAATCACTTTAAGTCTTTGAGTTTAACCAAGCTACCAAAGATGGCTGACTTAAAATCAGAGTATGCTGCACTGCTCTCTCAGAAGAAAAAAGCGTACAAAGAATGTAGCGATTTGAAACAAGAAATGCAAGAGGTTTTAAACGCAAAACGGAACGTAGAAGTGTTACTTGATATGGATAATCTTGCCCCTGAAACAGAAAAGAAAAAAGACCAACAGTCTTTATAAATGAACTGAGCAAAGCGAGGTGATATTGCTGTCATAGACAGCATTTTTACTATTACATATTATGTGGAAATAGTAAAAAACACAGTGGCAAAAAGTTTGCTACTGTGTCAAAGGGGATTGGGGTTTTCCCCAACAAGCTGTACTCGATGGATATCAGAGTGCATTGCTTGCCAAGATGGTTTGTTATTGACTATTCAATGTTCCACATTACACAATCCTAATGGGGACAGGCGATCCGAGCCTAAAAGAAATTGCCAAATTATATGGCTTGACGGAGGCTGAACGGGAGTTGTTATTGGCACGAAAACGTGGTCATGCCCTGTTTATGGTAGGTGCAAAGCGACTTCATATCAGCTTTGAAATCCCCGAATACAAAATGGAGTATATGGGTAAGGCAGGAGGTCGATAAAAAAGCAAGACTGCATATCTTTAATTTGATATGCAGTCTTTTTTTCGCTTATCACATAGGTTTATCTGTTTTTAATTCATCACACATTCGTATAATATCTTCGTTTTCTCCATCATAGAAGAAATAGCCATATTTCGTGAAAATTCCATTATCATTTTTTTGTACTACTTTTCCTATAGACTTGAAATCTATATACTTTTCTTTTTCTTCCTCAGGAATAAATCCACTATTAAAATCCAAGGAACTTTTAGCTAATTCAACTAAAGTGTATAAACGTCAACCAAAAAGTGAGCCGCTCGCTCATGAAAAAGTGAGCCACTTGCGCTCATGAAAAAGTGAGCCACTCGCTCACGAATATTCAGCCATTGCCAGGGTCTGCTTCAAACGAAAAGAATCACCATTCATATCAAGCACATGGGACTGGAAGGTCAGCCTGTCAATGAGAGCCGCCACCATGGTGGTGTTTTCAAATAGCTCTGGCCATCTGGAGAACGGCAGATTCGTTGTCACAATGGTACTGCGTTTCTCGCTACGGTCAGAGATGACTTTAAACAGCAGTTCAGATTGGTGGCGGTTAAAGCTGAGGTAACTCAGCTCGTCCAAGATGAGCAAATCAGCACGGGCTAGATTGCGCTCCAACTTGCCCAAAGAGTAGTTGTCTCGGGCCTCACACAGCTCCGTAGAGAGTGTTGCGGCGTTCTTAAACAGAACGCTGTGGCCCGCGTAGCAGGCCTTCAGCCCCAGTGCAATGGACAAGTGGGTCTTGCCTCGGCCGGGATTGCCAATCATCACCACGTTTTGCCGTCTGTTCACAAAATCACAGGAGGCTAGTTCCTGCAAAAATATTGGCGAAACCGCTTCGTTGAGTTGGGTCATATCAAACTCGTCCAATGTTTTCAAATACGGAAAATTTGCCGCTTTAAGCCGCTTTTTCATTTGATTTTCTTGCCTAGAAGCCAATTCGGCCTGCATCAATTCCAATAGTAAATCAGCAAAAGTGGCACTGGAATCCACCTGTCTGAGCACTTGCTGGTAGTCAGCAAACATAGGCAGACGCAGCTGCTTTGCGTATAATTTCACCTGTTCCTCCGTCACATTCATACTCTCACACCTCCAAAAAGAACGTCATAGCCTGCCAAATTCACGTTTTGGACAACCACAGTGTCTGCAATTTTAGGGGGCGGTGGCGTGACCACGGAGACGCCTTGCATCACGGTGTCAAACCCCTCATCAAGACAGCGATATAGCAATTCCACAATCTGTTTTGGCTTCAAATTTTGCTTCTGCAACCACGCTAAAAACACTGGTGGAACGGTGTCACGCACTGGCTTTGCTTGGAAGATAGCACGGCCTTTTCGTTCCAAAAGCGGCAAGTAATGCTGTAAATCATACACGTTTTGCTTGTGCCCAAGGCAGCGTGGATGGGTGGCAATCAGCTTGTTTTGGCTGTAGATTTCCACCTGTTCAGGCAGTGCTTTTACCGTCACTTCTTTGCCACAATAGGTCACAGGCACGGAATAGTTATTGGTGTCGAAGCGCACGGTACTAAATCGGTCTACTCGCCCGTGGGCACGTTTGGCAGGGTCAAAACGGTAGATGGGCAAGGGATTGAGTGCAGCTTTTTCCACTTCGAATTCTTCCCTAACAGTGCCGTTTTTGCCACGAATGGTGTGTTTTAGGTACTGTTCACAACGCTTTTGTAGCAAATCGTTCAGCTCGTCCATGCTGTCCACTTTGGGTAGTGGCACGCAGAAATTGCGTCGTGAGAAGCCTACCAAACCCTCTACTAGCCCTTTTTCATTGCCAGAGGCAGGATTGCAGAATACAGTCTCAAAACCGTAGTGCGCTGCCAACATAGCATAGCTGTCCTGCGTTTTGGCGTGGGCGCCAAATCCGTCTTTTACGGCAATTTTGGCGTTGTCAAAGATGACACGCCGTGGCGCGCCGCCGAAGTAGTCAAAGGTGCGCACCTGTGCCTCTAAAAAGCTCTCGCTGTTTTGTCTGCGGTAGGCCACCACAAATGGGGCGTCGCTGTAGCAAAGGCGTGCGCAGAAAATATTGACTTTCGTTTTCACATCAGCCAACCGAATGGTTGCCTCACCCCAGTCCACTTGCACTGCATCCCCAGGGTCAAAGGCCAGTGGCACGAAGGCCTCAGGCGTACTGCCACGCAGTTCTTGGACATAGCGTCGCACGGTGGATTCGCCACCTGTAAAACTCTGCTCTTCCACTAGACGGTCGTAGATCCGCTTGGCGGTGTGAGATTGCTTCTTGAGACGATTTTCCTCATCCTCATCCAAGCATTGCTGGATGAAGTTCTTTACGCCCTCCGTGAGCACGCTGGTTGGGCGCTGATACTCCTTGCGCACCCACGGCACGGCTTCACCCTCCCAGTACTTTTTCACCGTATTGCGAGAGATGCCCAGTTGGACTGCAATGCTCCGCTGGCTACGCCCCTGCTGGCGTAATTGTCGCACTTCTTTGTAAATGTTCACTGTGATTACCACCTTTATTTTCCCCCGTTCCTAGCTTACTGCTAGTATACAGGGTTATTTCAAGTGGCTCAAATTTTCATGAGCGAAAGGGGGCTAGGTGGCTCACTTTTATATTAGCATTTATATAAAGTGGTAACATCTTCATCAACCTTAAAAGAATAAGACTCAGAACAAAAACAATTTATCAATTTGTGCAAATCTTCTACTGTTTTTGGTTCAAAAATTTTGATAACAGCATCTAAAACAGATAAATCAAAGCGAATAAATTTAAACACATTTTCGTCATCATTATTAGTACCTTTTTCCGGACGCTCCATAAGTATTCTGCCGATTTCTTGATAAAATTGTTGCTTTCGTGTTTGTGGTGTTAAATTCATAATTACACACTCCTTTTTATTTTTACTATATCAGAAAAGAAGGAGTTTTCTTATGTGATGTAATAATTAGCAGCTTATATGTAATAATTCTAATAATCTTCGTGAGTACAGACGGTCCCAACCTAAAAGAAACCGCCAAACTGTATGACTTGACGGCGGCGGAACAGGAATTGTTATTGGCGAGAAAAAGAGGCCATGCGCTGTTTATGGTAGGTGCAAAAAGACTTCATATTAGCTTTGAGATACCGGAATATAAGATGGAGTATATGGGTAAAGCAGGAGGAAGATAAATTTAATTTGAGAATTTCGTCCTTGAATTTACTGATTCCATACTTTTTGATAGTGCGATGTTTAATAGTATGATATGATTTAAAGACTACCAGTGAGACGGCAACGAAGTGTTTCCCAAATAATTATTTATAAATAAAGGGTGGTGATGGAGAGTGGATAAACTATTAGTCATTATATTTATGTTTTTAAGCATTATTTGCGCTATAAACTCAAATAAAATTGGTGAGCTGGCAAAAAGTAATGAGGTTTTTAAGTATATAATTTTAATTGTGATGGTGATTTTAGTAATATTTATAGTTTTTACTTTATTTAACATCTTTAAAACATAAAAAAGCCCCCCTAGGGGGGCTTCAGACTGTCAAAGAACCCTATTCCGCACCTTGGAATAGGGTTCTTTCGTATAAATAATACATAGTCTATAAGCAAAATGTACCGTTTACTGCCCCATGTTGCCAGTTTTTTTAAGTTCATTGCAGCGAATTTAAGCTTCACCCATTTTGAAACTTGAGCCAAGCCTTTATGATATGTATATCGCATTGCATGCTTCTCCTTTGCGTCTGCAAAAACCCGTTCGATGGTTTGGCTTCTCAACGCATAGGTGTCTTTTCCTAATGGAGAATGCCGTACATCCTCTGCTTTTTCTAAATATTCCCACCAGATGTGTTTGGTAACTACCTTTCTGTGGTCTTTGCTTTCGGTACACCTCGAAAGATTTTCGCATTTTTCGCAAATATAACTGTAACTTTTAAATTCTCTATAGCCATCTCGATTGGTGGTTGTGTATGGTAAAACGTGATATTGAGGACAAATGATACAGTTGTAATATTCATCAAAAACATACTCATGCCAAGGTGAATTCCCTTTTTTCGTCATTGGTCTTTTGTAAGGCAAAGAAGGTATTCTTCCATCATCAAATATTTGCTTGCAAATCCAAGGGGTTTTGTATCCTGCATCAGCTGTAACTACTTTTATTTCTGGATATTTTTCTATTACTTGACGATAAACATCATCAAATACAACGCTATCATGGACGTTTCCAGGGGTTACAACGGCTTCTAACACAAAGTTATTTTTATCGCAAACGGTATGTGCACCGTATGCAAAGCATTTTTTATGCTCGCCCTTATGGAACAAACCGCTATCTGGATCTGTTGTAGAAGTGGTGATTGTTTTTGTTTTTGGAGGGTCATTTTTATCCTCAAAAGGCTTTTTTCCATTATCCTCTCTGTCTTTATTGATTTCTTCAAATAGCTCTTTTTCATATCGTTTGGCTGCAATAGGAATTTCTTTTTTGATGTTTTTCTTTAAATTTGCATTTGCCTTGATATGCGTTGCATCAATGAAAACAACTTCTGGACGTAAATATCCTTTCCTTTCAACTTCACCTAAAATCCAATTGAAAATTTTTTCAATTACTTGCTCTTGAAATCTATGATTGAAGTTGTAGCTAATGGTGGCAAAATGCGGAATGCTATCATTGAGGGTATAGCCCAAAAACCAACGATAAGCGATATTCATTTCAATTTCTTTTACAGTTTGGCGCAAAGAGCGAATTCCATACAAATGTTGGATGAACACCATTTTAAATAGAACAACAGGGTCAACACTAGGTCTATAATGGACCCTAGAAACCAAACCAGCACTCGAAAAATTATCGTGAACGTGATACAATATCAAAAACGATAAACGAGAGGAGAACATATCATGCCACGAAGCAGTTACAGCGCCGAATATAAGGCCAAGATCGTCCTAGAAGTCCTCCAGGGTGAGAAGGAATTAAACGTTATCGCTGCCGAGCAGGGGGTTAATCCCAACATGATTCGCAACTGGAAGAAGGAATTTATATCCAATGCCAGTCAGGTTTTCGATGAGAAAAAGCAGGTCAAAGAAGCACATCGGAAGGAGGTTGCCCTGAAAAAAGAGAAGGAGCAGATGCTCCGCACCATCGGCCAATTGACACTGGAGCGAGACTTTATTCAGGGTGCCTTTCGGGACTGCGGCATCCCCGTCCCCAAGTTCCCTCAGGACTGACGCAGACCTGTCCATCCGCCGTCAATGTGAGCTGCTGGGTCTGCCCCGAGGGCAGGTCTACTACCAGCCTGTGGAGGTCGACCAGGAGGCCAAGCGCTGGCGGGAGCACATCATGGCACGCATCGACTACTGGCACACCCAAATGCCCTACATCGGCTCTCGAAAGCTGGTGACCAAGCTGGCCACCGACCAGATTTTTGTGGGTCGCAAGCTGGTTAGGCGACTGATGTGCGAGATGGGAATTCATGCTCTCTATCCCAAGGCAAATCTCTCAAAACGCAACTTTAAAGAGTCTATCGTACCATATTTGCTGAGAAATAAGGTTGTCTCGTTCCCGAATCAAGTGTGGTCAATCGACATCACTTACATCAAAATGCACCACGGGCACATGTATTTGACGGCGATTATCGACTGGTATAGCCGTCTGATTGTGGGCTGGAGTCTGTCCGATACGCTGGACACAGATAACGTCATCGCCGCTGTCCAGCGCGCAATTTCTAGCCACGGCACCCCCGCTTTTCTCAATTCTGACCAAGGATGTCAGTTCACAAGCTCCCAATATAAGGGGTTTTTGAAGGCAAATCACATTGTCCAAAGCATGGATGGTAAGTCCCGTTGGGCGGATAATATCATGATTGAGCGGTGGTTCCGTAGCCTGAAAACCGAGGAAATTTACCTCAACGAGTATCAAAATCCTAGGGTATTGCGCCGTGGAATTGGAAATTATATCAAGCAGTACAACACCTTCAGACCCCATCAAGCACTGGGAAATCAGACTCCAGAGGCCGTGTATGGGGCAGCCTTCACAACGCCAACCAACCACCTTGACAGTCTGGCACAGGCTGGTTGAGGACTGGTGGCGACGGGAGGTCGTGGGTTGTAGGCGGAGGCCGTTCCCCTCGCCTTTCCCATTGTACCAGCCTGACCCAGTCGGTCAAGGCAACCCTTCGGGCGGCTACCCTGGAGGTAACCACAACCAGGCTTGGCTCAGGAAGCAAAATAGGTTGTTGTGTTCACGATAAATTTTGAGGAAGTGGTCTTGACAGGGGGACCATTATAGTCTGCCGTTGTTTGAGCAATACAAATCTTCCACAAACGAATAAATTTCATTAAAATCTACTGCTTTATCTATTTTTCTTAATAAATGATTTTCTGGAACGAGCATATCTATGTTTATGATTTCTACGGATGTTCTTTTAATTTCTTCTTTGCTCAACATTTGTCATCACCTCAACTTCATTATATCAAAAAAAGCCAGCTTATGCTGACTTTTTTGACAGTCTGACAGCCTTTCCGTAGAAAGACTGCCTTTGAATATAATTTTTATAATTTATGATTTTTCATCATCTTCACCACTGGATAAGTTGGCAGTGATAATATCAGAGATTAGGCCAGTAAAATCTGCCGCTGCTTTATCAGTGAGTACAGGTTTTCCGGTTCGTTCTTCAATTTCTTTGCGTGCATTTCCTGCCACTGTGCCACCATCTTTTACAACTCTTTTATTTTCTGCAAAGGTAGTTGGATTTTCGTATCAACATATATGATATCCCACATAATCTCGCTCCAATCTTAAACCCAGCGAATAAAATATGTATATTTAATTTCATGTGAATTTACAATGCTATAATGAAATAAGTCAATTGTATAAATATTAGATACCAGTTCAGAGGATTTGATAGCCTTGACTAGGCAATAAGGAAATTTCAAACGGAGAAATTAAAATGGAACACAAAGATTTTAAACTTGAGGGTTAGAAAAAAGATTTATTATATCGCATAGAATTTGAAAAATCAATGAAAAATACGATTGATTTATCGAAGGTTACTCAGGTGAAATACGCTTATTTTAAAGTTGCAACATTAAAACCTTCTATATAATAGACCTGTACCAAGCAACAGTACACATAAGACTTTACAAATATCACCCACATGACTGAAATCTGTTGTAACAATAAGCACCTCTATTATCATGAGCAAATACAAAAGAATATCAAACACTAATTTCAGAATTCTCATAATATCTCATCTCCTCAAAACAAATTGATTTGCAACAACGAAACAGACAAATTTATCATTCTGCGCATCGAATACAAACGACTACTCTTAATCTATCACTCGTATATGACCAAATTAATGCGACAACTTATAAGAAATTCCTTACACCAAAAATGCACTGAATTTTACCGGCTGCTCCCTTACTCAGGGGCTTTTTTATTTGCCATTCTTATTCTTGTCATCCTTAAATGAATCAATGTATTCCTTTAAGCTGACTTGATCGGTTATGATGTCATCTTGTAGTTGATTGTCTATATATTCTCGTATTTTTCCTTGTTTTTTCTTATTGATTCTTAAAACAAAAGGATACAGTAAAATATAGTTTGCAATTCCCCGTCAAAAGATAGCAAAGCCATCAGGACTCCTTTATAATGAATGGTGTTACGACAATCAAAAAGGAGAGAACCCTGATATACCACAAGTCTAACCCAATTGCTACTGCAAAGCATAATAGCGTACCGAAAGCCTTGTTATGCTGAGCTTTCAGTAGGGGTTGTACAGTAACCTCAAATCGGAGTAGGTATTTATACCGAAAGAAAATGTTCAGAAACCGTCTTGCTTAGCAGGGCGGTTTTTCTTATATCTAAATAGCAAACGTCAACTCTCCCCCGTCTTGCAGCGCTCCACGTAGTGTGCGAAACTATCATATAATACATGATAGTGCCATGGATGTAAAAGTCAACAATCTACTTGACCATTGACAGCGAATTAGTTTACCATTTCAATGATTAAATTTTGTGCTAAAAGCGTATAAAAACAAAATAATATTGAAAAAGTTGTGCTAAATATACTATTACATCAATGCGACGAAAAGTATATAATACATATATATTGAGTGATAATATTGTATGTGATCACTATAGCATAAACGTTAGCATTTTTTAATTAAGGAGGATTTTATGTCATCACACACTTCAAATCATTATTTGGTTACTGAAAAAGTAAGCAAGCTTATGATTAAATTTGCAGTTCCATGTACACTTTCGTTGCTTGTTGCATCGCTTTACAGCATTGTAGACCAATTTTTTATCGGTAATGGTATTGGCTATATAGCTAATGGCGCCACGAATGTTGTTTTTCCACTTACCATGATAATCTTTTCTGTTGCGTTAATGTTCGGTGACGGAGCAGCTGCTTTTTTAAGTATTTGCTCAGGTAAAAACGACACAGAAAATTCCCATAAAGGTGTCGGTAATGCTATTTTACTTTCTCTTGTAGTTTCAATAATGCTAACTGTGTTATTCGTTTTATTTAGAGATCAATTATTTGGAATGTTTGGACTAACAGAAGCTAACGAGGCTTATGCACAAGAATATTTTCAATATTTGATTATTGGTTTTCCGTTTTATGCTATTGGTACGGTGTTATCCTCTATTATTAGAGCAGACGGGAGTCCTCAAACTTCGATGAATACTATGCTGATTGGTTGTTTATTCAACGTAGTTTTAGATCCGCTTTTCATTTTTGTTTTCCACTGGGGCATGATGGGTGCAGCTCTTGCAACAGTCATTGGTCAAATTGCCACAGCACTTCTTGCGTTAAATTATCTTAGAAAAACAAAATCATTCAAACTTCAAAAAAGTAGTTTCAAATTAAGTGCTAAAATTTTAAAGAAAACATTGCCACTTGGCATAACAAGTTTTCTAACACAGTTTGCTGTTGTCATTATTGTTGTTTCACTAAATAATGTAATGGTTACATACGGTGCTTTGTCAAAATACGGTGCAGATATTCCACTTACTGTTATAGGCATAGTTATGAAAGTTTTCCAAATTGTAATTTCCATTGTAGTTGGTATTGCAGTTGGATGTCAACCTATTATCGGCTTTAACTATGGCGCAGGTGCATTTGACCGTGTAAGAGAACTTTACAAAAAAATGATTGTAGTCGAACTTATTGTCGGTGTAATTGCAATGATTATTTTTGAAGCTTTCCCAGTACAAGTTATATCAATTTTTGGTAGCGAAAGCGAGCTATACAACGAGTTCGCAGTTATAGTTTTTAGAATTTATTTATCAACAATTATTTTGTGCTGTATCCAAAAATCATCTAGTATTTTCTTACAATCGCTTGGAAAACCTGTGCTATCTCTAGGAATGTCATTGCTTCGTGATTTTATGTTACTTGTACCACTGATACTTATTCTGCCAGCAATATACGGTTTAACAGGCACACTTTATTCAGCACCTATCGCCGACGTAATATCTTTGATTGCCGTTATTTTTGCTATGAAAAAAGTTTTAGGCGAGTTAAAAAATGCTACAACACAGCCACTGGAAAGTCAAGCTTCTATTTCAGTGAATAAAATGTACACTAAGGGAAATAGAACCATCACAATATGCAGACAATTCGGTAGTGGTGGACGTGAAGTCGGAAAAAGACTTGCAGATGCGTTGAATATCGCTTATTACGATAAAGAATTACTTAGTGAAATCGCTGAAAGAAGTGGATTTAGTAAAAATTTCGTAAATGAATTTGACGAAGCTATTGTTAAAAATCATCATTTTACTTATGGTAGAGCATTTACTGCTTATAATGAGTCACCAGTAACAGAACTGCTTCATGTGCAATCAGAAATTTTACAGCAAATTGCGCAGCGTGAAAGTGCAGTTATTATTGGCAGGTGTTCAGATTATATTTTAAGAGATAAAGAGCCATTTAAAGTGTTTGTCTATTCTTCAGATATAAACGCGCGCATTAAGCGTTGTTATGAAAAAGTGCCAGAAGATGTAGGTGTTAAATCTGAACAAGAAATGAAAAACGATATCGAAAGCATCGACAAAAAACGTGCAAAACATTATGAATATTACACCGACCAAAAATGGATAGAAATGAGCAATTATAATCTTTGTGTAGATACTTCTAAAATTGGTGTAAAAGGTGCCGTTGACGTTATTCTAGAGGCACTAAACCATTAAATTGCATATTTCCTGTAGTTTTTGCAGACAAATGGTAGAGTATGAGGCTGTTAAGCGCAGGGTCGTTGGTTCGAGTCTAATAGGGCGAGCCGATAAAAAAAGACAACCATCTTGGTTGTCTCAGACTGTCAAAGAACCCTATTCCGCACCTTGGAATAGGGTTCTTTCGTATAAATAATACATAGTCTATAAGCAAAATGTACCGTTTACTGCCCCATGTTGCCAGTTTTTTTAAGTTCATTGCAGCGAATTTAAGCTTCACCCATTTTGAAACTTGAGCCAAGCCTTTATGATATGTATATCGCATTGCATGCTTCTCCTTTGCGTCTGCAAAAACCCGTTCGATGGTTTGGCTTCTCAACGCATAGGTGTCTTTTCCTAATGGAGAATGCCGTACATCCTCTGCTTTTTCTAAATATTCCCACCAGATGTGTTTGGTAACTACCTTTCTGTGGTCTTTGCTTTCGGTACACCTCGAAAGATTTTCGCATTTTTCGCAAATATAACTGTAACTTTTAAATTCTCTATAGCCATCTCGATTGGTGGTTGTGTATGGTAAAACGTGATATTGAGGACAAATGATACAGTTGTAATATTCATCAAAAACATACTCATGCCAAGGTGAATTCCCTTTTTTCGTCATTGGTCTTTTGTAAGGCAAAGAAGGTATTCTTCCATCATCAAATATTTGCTTGCAAATCCAAGGGGTTTTGTATCCTGCATCAGCTGTAACTACTTTTATTTCTGGATATTTTTCTATTACTTGACGATAAACATCATCAAATACAACGCTATCATGGACGTTTCCAGGGGTTACAACGGCTTCTAACACAAAGTTATTTTTATCGCAAACGGTATGTGCACCGTATGCAAAGCATTTTTTATGCTCGCCCTTATGGAACAAACCGCTATCTGGATCTGTTGTAGAAGTGGTGATTGTTTTTGTTTTTGGAGGGTCATTTTTATCCTCAAAAGGCTTTTTTCCATTATCCTCTCTGTCTTTATTGATTTCTTCAAATAGCTCTTTTTCATATCGTTTGGCTGCAATAGGAATTTCTTTTTTGATGTTTTTCTTTAAATTTGCATTTGCCTTGATATGCGTTGCATCAATGAAAACAACTTCTGGACGTAAATATCCTTTCCTTTCAACTTCACCTAAAATCCAATTGAAAATTTTTTCAATTACTTGCTCTTGAAATCTATGATTGAAGTTGTAGCTAATGGTGGCAAAATGCGGAATGCTATCATTGAGGGTATAGCCCAAAAACCAACGATAAGCGATATTCATTTCAATTTCTTTTACAGTTTGGCGCAAAGAGCGAATTCCATACAAATGTTGGATGAACACCATTTTAAATAGAACAACAGGGTCAACACTAGGTCTGCCGTTGTTTGAGCAATACAAATCTTCCACAAACGAATAAATTTCATTAAAATCTACTGCTTTATCTATTTTTCTTAATAAATGATTTTCTGGAACGAGCATATCTATGTTTATGATTTCTACGGATGTTCTTTTAATTTCTTCTTTGCTCAACATTTGTCATCACCTCAACTTCATTATATCAAAAAAAGCCAGCTTATGCTGACTTTTTTGACAGTCTGAAGCCCCCCTAGGGGGGCTTTTTTATGTTTAGAAGAAAATATCAGATTGGTTTTTTACATCAGTGTAGCGTGCCAGTGCAGTTGACTGATATTCAGCTATTTGAGTTGTTGTTACTTGAGCAGCAGTTCCAAATCCAGCCGCAGCAAAGTATCCAGCCGCAGCGATACCCCAGCCAGCAGGTCCAGCACCAATAGCAAATCCAGTGGAGACACCTGCTAAAAATGCTGTGACGCCAACCTGTGTTTTCAGCGTAGACTCTTTCGATGCGATACCATCTACAGCAACACGAAATTCATCTAAATTATCTTCGTTTATAGTTGTTTGTTTTGTCTTGAAGTAGTAACCACCCTCGTTGTCCTCATCGGCATATTTTGCTCTTACTAATTTCCACTCTTTGGGATTGTCGTTGGTGTATTCATAGGCATAAACACTATCAGTGTACTGAGAAGCGACAACGGCATAAGTAGAGGCAGTGTCGCCTGTTTGGCTGTCGTAGATTGTTTGCTCATCAATATCCACAAAAGCACTTACCTCTAAGTCGCCATCGATTGAAAATCTTTCGGACAACATTGTATTATCTGCTTTATTGTAAGTGAAAACATAGCGATAATTATCATCTATTGCCTGTGCAATACGGAAATCGCTGTTATCTTCTAGGATAGTTACGCCTGGGATGGTGTTTGTAGTTAGCTCACTCGCAAAAGCTGTAGCCGTGAGGGAGAAAATCATAGCTAAGGAAAGAATGATAGATAATAACTTTTTCATAGTAAATCCTCCTTGTTTTTTGTAGTTGGTTATTGATTAGGAATACTCGATAAATACCACATTGGAAACACCTCCTTGTCTAAAATATCCACTTAAATAACGTACACCCAATATACCACATAATAATGAAAGATTAGTCACGAAAGTACAAAATGCTAGAATTCAAGTATAAAATTTCCACAAAATAATTCTGTCCTTATTTTATGGGATTCTGTCCTTTCGATAATCTTATTAAAAGGCTACATCATACTATTATTTTAAGCTAGTGGATTGCATAAAAAAGAAAAACCAACCGAAACATTAAAGTAACGATTGGTTTTTCACTCGTTTTTAGTTTTCAAAGAAATTTTTTCTTGACCTCAGAGATTGTTTAGTCGCATTTACAACATCTGAGATAACACGGATTTCAAACTCGGTGCAGTCCACTAGCTTTTCTGTTATTTGATTTAGAAAAGTTTCTTTAGCGCCTGCCATACTATCACATAGAATATCATTCGGGGTACATCCAAGAGCCGCAGATACCTTTAATATTGCTTCTATGCTCGCTTTGGCTGACCCTGTTTCAATATGACTGATATGCGTTACGGAATAGTCTGTTATTTCTGCTAATTTTTCCTGTGCGATTTTCTTTGACTTTCGGATTTTGCGAATACGCTTACCGATTGCTTGGTAATTAACTTCCATAATTATGCTCCTTTACTTTATATATGTATTGTAAAGGCAAATTGCTATTATAGTTCAAATGCACAAAATAATATTCGATTTCTTTGTAAAGTATGGTATAATATTTATATCATAAAATATACGGAGGAAAATATTATGTTGAAAATAGCATATTGTGATGATATGAAAAAAGACCGAGATAGCATAATGATTTCTCTTGGTCAGATAGAAGATAAATGGGGTGAAGAATTTGAGATAACCTCATTTTCAAGTGGAGAAAGTTTATGTGATAGCATAGCAAAAAACCACTATGATATTATTTTGTTGGATATACTGATGAATGGAATCAATGGAATTGAAACAGCTACTCGTATCAGAGCGATGGGAGAGGAATCTTTAATCATCTTTATATCAAGCTATGACGAAAGAGTAAAAGAATTATTCAAACTTGGTACGATTGGATTTTTAGATAAACCACTTCAAACAGGGCAACTGGAAGAAGCTCTCTTGCACGCATCTTCTATCTTGAAAAAGGATGAGTCTGTCTATTTTACATTTAATAAAAATGGATCAACACAGCATATTTCTATTAAAGATATTATATATTTTGAGAATTATAAGAATGAGGTCATTCTTCACACCTTAAAAGAGGATATGCGTTTTTACGATAGTATGAAATCTGTTTGGGAAAAGTTGCAATCTAGTGATAGATTTATAATGCCCCATAGAGCTTTTATTTTCAATTTGGGTTATGTATCTATATGGATAGACAAGGTTACTTTGAAAACGACAGGAGTAACGTATAACATCGGAAATAAATATAGTGGCGATACTCAAATTAGACACATGAAATTTTTGGAAAAGAGGTGTAGATAGTTGTTAATTCCATCAGAGCTTCAAATCATTTTATACTCAGCTATCAACATACTATCACTATATACATTGTATAGTGCTTTAAATATTTTTTGCAAGAAAAAATCATTTCAAAAGGTAGCTACCAGTTATGTTTTAGTGATAGTTGCGTTTTTAATTGGAGCTTTTACATATAATTGGGGCGACATACATTACTCTAATCTTATTCTACTGGCTTTAGTAGCCTTACTTATTTCGTATCATTTCCTACTTTCTATTAAAGATAAATTGATATTTGTTTGTACATGGTTTGCATTTAGAATGGTAGTAGAATTATTTCTGGGGGTAATTTTACAACTTATCCTTAAGATAGATTTTCATGAGCTGATATAATGGTCCCCCTGTCAAGACCACTTCCTCAAAATTTATCGTGAACACAACAACCTATTTTGCTTCCTGAGCCAAGCCTGGTTGTGGTTACCTCCAGGGTAGCCGCCCGAAGGGTTGCCTTGACCGACTGGGTCAGGCTGGTACAATGGGAAAGGCGAGGGGAACGGCCTCCGCCTACAACCCACGACCTCCCGTCGCCACCAGTCCTCAACCAGCCTGTGCCAGACTGTCAAGGTGGTTGGTTGGCGTTGTGAAGGCTGCCCCATACACGGCCTCTGGAGTCTGATTTCCCAGTGCTTGATGGGGTCTGAAGGTGTTGTACTGCTTGATATAATTTCCAATTCCACGGCGCAATACCCTAGGATTTTGATACTCGTTGAGGTAAATTTCCTCGGTTTTCAGGCTACGGAACCACCGCTCAATCATGATATTATCCGCCCAACGGGACTTACCATCCATGCTTTGGACAATGTGATTTGCCTTCAAAAACCCCTTATATTGGGAGCTTGTGAACTGACATCCTTGGTCAGAATTGAGAAAAGCGGGGGTGCCGTGGCTAGAAATTGCGCGCTGGACAGCGGCGATGACGTTATCTGTGTCCAGCGTATCGGACAGACTCCAGCCCACAATCAGACGGCTATACCAGTCGATAATCGCCGTCAAATACATGTGCCCGTGGTGCATTTTGATGTAAGTGATGTCGATTGACCACACTTGATTCGGGAACGAGACAACCTTATTTCTCAGCAAATATGGTACGATAGACTCTTTAAAGTTGCGTTTTGAGAGATTTGCCTTGGGATAGAGAGCATGAATTCCCATCTCGCACATCAGTCGCCTAACCAGCTTGCGACCCACAAAAATCTGGTCGGTGGCCAGCTTGGTCACCAGCTTTCGAGAGCCGATGTAGGGCATTTGGGTGTGCCAGTAGTCGATGCGTGCCATGATGTGCTCCCGCCAGCGCTTGGCCTCCTGGTCGACCTCCACAGGCTGGTAGTAGACCTGCCCTCGGGGCAGACCCAGCAGCTCACATTGACGGCGGATGGACAGGTCTGCGTCAGTCCTGAGGGAACTTGGGGACGGGGATGCCGCAGTCCCGAAAGGCACCCTGAATAAAGTCTCGCTCCAGTGTCAATTGGCCGATGGTGCGGAGCATCTGCTCCTTCTCTTTTTTCAGGGCAACCTCCTTCCGATGTGCTTCTTTGACCTGCTTTTTCTCATCGAAAACCTGACTGGCATTGGATATAAATTCCTTCTTCCAGTTGCGAATCATGTTGGGATTAACCCCCTGCTCGGCAGCGATAACGTTTAATTCCTTCTCACCCTGGAGGACTTCTAGGACGATCTTGGCCTTATATTCGGCGCTGTAACTGCTTCGTGGCATGATATGTTCTCCTCTCGTTTATCGTTTTTGATATTGTATCACGTTCACGATAATTTTTCGAGTGCTGGTTTGGTTTCTAGGGTCCATTATATGATGTCAAACGATTTATATAATATCATTGGATCTATAATCTGTCAGTTTATCATGCTAATCTTTATAAAAATTATTCAACTTATTTTATCACGCAAAGAAAACTCTCACAGCATAGTTTCGGAAGCATCATTACAAATATGTATTATTCCACTTTGCAGTATCATCATATTGGTTTCCTATACTCAGATTTCATTCCAAGATAGTTTGAACGAATATATTACAATCTTGTCTTTATCGCTTATTGTACTGATGAATGTGTTTTTCTTTTATCTGTTTGATAAATTAAAATCGGCTGAAAAGCTAAAGTATGAAAATCAACTTTTAAGAAATCAAACAGAATATTTTTATCTGCTCGAACAAAATATAAATGACACGTTTGAAAATGTCAGAACTCTCAAGCATGATATGAAACACCATCTATTATACTTGAAATCTAAAACTGAAGGTAGTACAGAACAGTCATTAAGCGAAGTCAAAGAAAGTTTAAATTCTCTAATGGAGGAAACTTCAACAAATGATATTGTAGGTTATACGCAGAATAAAAAGCTAAATAGGCTACTCAATTATAAGCTTGGTTTAATCAATCAAAGCGATATACCCATAGATATAAAAGTTAATATACTTGAAGATGCAAATATTGATGAAAGTAGTTTATATGTTATTCTTGGAAATGCGATTGACAATGCGATAACCAACTTTGATAGTAGCAACTCCCAAAATGAAAGCATAAATATTAGAATTATGGATGATAATGGGAATCTTTACATTAGGATTGCTAATCCTTACGCCAAGAAGCTACAATTTAAGAATGGACTTCCTGTTACAGACAAGTCCAATAAAACACTTCATGGACTAGGTTTAAAGAGTATTAAAGAAATTGTTGAAAGTAAAAGTGGAGTTTTTAAAATCCTAACAATCAATCAAGAATTTGTTTTAGAAATACTACTATATGATGAAATGACGTATAAAAATAATCTCTAAATTTTTTAGGGATTATTTTTTTCAAATTTTATACTTGAATTTTGGCAATCTGTACTTTCGACATAAAATTTTCGGTGAATGTATGGTACTCTTTCATTAGCATATGATATTGAATATTAAAAGATAAGGAGGATCGTGGAATGAAGAAATTTTTAATGAAACATGGGCATATCCTGTCGGTATTTGCACTTATGGTAACTACATACTCAGCCAATAGATCATGTATGTTGATTTTTCATCAACCAAAGTTACCCGATACAGCTAAGAAACTGCGTAAGTTCTAATGTTAAGTAGGAGATTAGAGGACATAGCAGATTTCCTTGTAAGTAATGGAAAGAATGCAAATGTAGACAGGGATATAATTCTGTATGGACTAACTGTTGCGATTGAGCAAGCAGCTAGTATTGTTTCAGCGATAATACTTGGTTGTGTGGTTGGTCTTGGACGGGAAGTTGTTATCTTTCTTATTTCATTTTCTCTTTTACGAACATACGCAGGAGGCTATCACTGCAAAACAGCCATTCAATGCTACTTTATGTCAGTGGGAACTATTTTTGCTGTACTAATGATTGTGAAATACACACCCCAAAAGTACATAATGCCTATCTGTATTATGCTGTTGTTAGTAGCTGTTCCGCTGATATGGAAACTCGCTCCTGTAGGAGCAACAAGCAAGCCACTCGATGAGGTGGAGAAACAACATTATCGTAAGATAACAATTCGTAACTTAGTCGTTGAGTGTTTCATAATTTCTATTTTGCTTCTTGCAGGGATATATAACTTTGCCTTTGTAATGAGTTTAGGAATTATGGTGACAGCAGGAGTTGTTGTTTTGCAAAGAAAAATTAAAAACTAAATTTAGGAGGAAATTAAAATGTTTAAAATGAAAAAATTATTATCATTTGTTTTGGCACTCAGTTTGCTTTGTATTCCGCTGTTAGGAAACACTGCCTACGCAGCTTCAAACGAAGATATTGCTACATTGATTATCTATTCATCTCATGACAATAGCCATTCTTGGTTGGTAGTAGAAAATCTATCAACTGAAGAAATTACTGTCGGTAAATATACAGTAGCTGGAGAAGATTCGGTTACTATTGGTACATTCGGAAATAAAGACCCACATAGTGGCATTTGGTATAATATAGAAGGGGCAGCCGCAGCCGCAGCCAATGTTTCGACTTCTATGAACCTAACCGAAACAGAATTATCAACAGTGACTTCAACAATCAATAGTAACAATTCTTATTCCGTAACTAACAATAATTGTTCAACATTCGCAAGCAAAGTTTGGAATAGTGTATCTAATACTGATGTTTCTCCCGGTGGCTTTATTGATACCCCAAGTGCTTTAGCAGATAGTATTGAAGCAAATTTTCCAAATTCGCATATGGACAATCGAGCAATTCCGAGCAAGGGTACTGATGAAATTGCGTATCATAAATCATCAGGTATTGTATATCACAATCCATTTGGTGATGATGGTGGTGGTAGTAGTAGCAGTAGGAGTTATGTTGTAGGTGGTAATGGACTAACTGACTTTACTGAAGCTGAACGTGCAATTTTAGACCAATATCATAAGTAGAATGACTGAAAAACCTTTATAGTTAGGAGGTTTATAAAGTGTTGATTGTTACAATTATTTCGGTCATATGTGTGTTATCGCAGATTTTTTTGCTTATTTTGAAAGTTAATAAAAAATATCTGTTTTTTCCACCTATTGTAAATTTTTTATTGGTTATCTGTTTTAGTTTGATTGCACTTTACAAATATTCAACAACACTTACGAGCTTTCCTGTATATTACTATATTTTATTAGAAGTATATCCGTTGATTATTTCAGTTGTTGTAATTACTATACTGATGTTCTTAAAAAAGCAAGGTGAATTTTAAATATAAAGAAAATGCCTGCTGTGAAACCACAGTAGGCATTTTCTAATTGAAAGGAGTTAATATATCATGCCAAACCCTGCACTCGCAAAAATCTTATCCAAAATAGCAATAGATGTTGCTGTAGATGAGAAAAAACGAAAAACAGTTTTAATGATTATCCTTGCCCCGGTAATCACCTTGCTACTACTCATAACCTTTGTCTTATCTACCCTCGCCTTATAGAGCAGATATTTTCAATAAATCGACATAGTTTTAGAGATTTCGTCCTTATTATTACCGATTCCGTCCTTACTATTATAAAATATAGCTTTTTTATAGTAATATTTAATCAATAAAATGATTAAGTAGCAGAGATAGTAAGGGGTATAAATGCTAATATAAAAGTGAGCCACCTAGCCCCCTTTCGCTCATGAAAATTTGAGCCACTTGAAATAACCCTGTATACTAGCAGTAAGCTAGGAACGGGGGAAAATAAAGGTGGTAATCACAGTGAACATTTACAAAGAAGTGCGACAATTACGCCAGCAGGGGCGTAGCCAGCGGAGCATTGCAGTCCAACTGGGCATCTCTCGCAATACGGTGAAAAAGTACTGGGAGGGTGAAGCCGTGCCGTGGGTGCGCAAGGAGTATCAGCGCCCAACCAGCGTGCTCACGGAGGGCGTAAAGAACTTCATCCAGCAATGCTTGGATGAGGATGAGGAAAATCGTCTCAAGAAGCAATCTCACACCGCCAAGCGGATCTACGACCGTCTAGTGGAAGAGCAGAGTTTTACAGGTGGCGAATCCACCGTGCGACGCTATGTCCAAGAACTGCGTGGCAGTACGCCTGAGGCCTTCGTGCCACTGGCCTTTGACCCTGGGGATGCAGTGCAAGTGGACTGGGGTGAGGCAACCATTCGGTTGGCTGATGTGAAAACGAAAGTCAATATTTTCTGCGCACGCCTTTGCTACAGCGACGCCCCATTTGTGGTGGCCTACCGCAGACAAAACAGCGAGAGCTTTTTAGAGGCACAGGTGCGCACCTTTGACTACTTCGGCGGCGCGCCACGGCGTGTCATCTTTGACAACGCCAAAATTGCCGTAAAAGACGGATTTGGCGCCCACGCCAAAACGCAGGACAGCTATGCTATGTTGGCAGCGCACTACGGTTTTGAGACTGTATTCTGCAATCCTGCCTCTGGCAATGAAAAAGGGCTAGTAGAGGGTTTGGTAGGCTTCTCACGACGCAATTTCTGCGTGCCACTACCCAAAGTGGACAGCATGGACGAGCTGAACGATTTGCTACAAAAGCGTTGTGAACAGTACCTAAAACACACCATTCGTGGCAAAAACGGCACTGTTAGGGAAGAATTCGAAGTGGAAAAAGCTGCACTCAATCCCTTGCCCATCTACCGTTTTGACCCTGCCAAACGTGCCCACGGGCGAGTAGACCGATTTAGTACCGTGCGCTTCGACACCAATAACTATTCCGTGCCTGTGACCTATTGTGGCAAAGAAGTGACGGTAAAAGCACTGCCTGAACAGGTGGAAATCTACAGCCAAAACAAGCTGATTGCCACCCATCCACGCTGCCTTGGGCACAAGCAAAACGTGTATGATTTACAGCATTACTTGCCGCTTTTGGAACGAAAAGGCCGTGCTATCTTCCAAGCAAAGCCAGTGCGTGACACCGTTCCACCAGTGTTTTTAGCGTGGTTGCAGAAGCAAAATTTGAAGCCAAAACAGATTGTGGAATTGCTATATCGCTGTCTTGATGAGGGGTTTGACACCGTGATGCAAGGCGTCTCCGTGGTCACGCCACCGCCCCCTAAAATTGCAGACACTGTGGTTGTCCAAAACGTGAATTTGGCAGGCTATGACGTTCTTTTTGGAGGTGTGAGAGTATGAATGTGACGGAGGAACAGGTGAAATTATACGCAAAGCAGCTGCGTCTGCCTATGTTTGCTGACTACCAGCAAGTGCTCAGACAGGTGGATTCCAGTGCCACTTTTGCTGATTTACTATTGGAATTGATGCAGGCCGAATTGGCTTCTAGGCAAGAAAATCAAATGAAAAAGCGGCTTAAAGCGGCAAATTTTCCGTATTTGAAAACATTGGACGAGTTTGATATGACCCAACTCAACGAAGCGGTTTCGCCAATATTTTTGCAGGAACTAGCCTCCTGTGATTTTGTGAACAGACGGCAAAACGTGGTGATGATTGGCAATCCCGGCCGAGGCAAGACCCACTTGTCCATTGCACTGGGGCTGAAGGCCTGCTACGCGGGCCACAGCGTTCTGTTTAAGAACGCCGCAACACTCTCTACGGAGCTGTGTGAGGCCCGAGACAACTACTCTTTGGGCAAGTTGGAGCGCAATCTAGCCCGTGCTGATTTGCTCATCTTGGACGAGCTGAGTTACCTCAGCTTTAACCGCCACCAATCTGAACTGCTGTTTAAAGTCATCTCTGACCGTAGCGAGAAACGCAGTACCATTGTGACAACGAATCTGCCGTTCTCCAGATGGCCAGAGCTATTTGAAAACACCACCATGGTGGCGGCTCTCATTGACAGGCTGACCTTCCAGTCCCATGTGCTTGATATGAATGGTGATTCTTTTCGTTTGAAGCAGACCCTGGCAATGGCTGAATATTCGTGAGCGAGTGGCTCACTTTTTCATGAGCGCAAGTGGCTCACTTTTTCATGAGCGAGCGGCTCACTTTTTGGTTGACGTTTATAAGGGGACGGTATAATGATTTTTGATAAGAATTTGCACTGTTCAAAAAAATAGCAATGACCTTAATTTAATATGCAATAAAAATGCCGAAAACATGGTTTGTACTGTTTTCGGCATTTTTCATTTTATCACCAAAACTAAAAATACAAGCTATTACTACAATATAAGAGCGCCTCCTTTGTTTTTGAATGTTTAACGACTTTCAAAAATTTAAAGGAGGGCATTTTTATGTCATTTTATGTAAAGGTTAAAGACAGCACTGGCAAATATGTGTTCATCGAGGTAACTTTGGAAATTCACGAACTTTTCGAGGAAGAAAGAAGATACAACAAGCGTATCAAAAAGGAATACCAAAGGCACAGAACCGATGAAGAATTTATAGAGGAATATATGTTACCAAACAGATTACATACCGTTTCAATCCCTGAAAAGCTGGCTCATCAGCATGATTTGAAACAGGCACAAGCAGTGATTGCAACCTGTACCGAAACGCAGCAAAGAAGATTTAATCTTCATCGTGTTATGGGGTATTCTCTCACTGAGATTGCCAAAATGGAGAATTGCTCAAAAGTGTCAGTTAAGGAATCGGTAGACAAAGTAATAGCAAAATTAAATAACTTGAAAAAAGATTTGTAAACCGCCCTAACTTTCACCCTGTTTCAGTCCTATATAGTAGAGGGATATATTTTCACCCCTCTGCTGTTCCTTGAAAATTTAATATCAGTATTCAAGTTTCTGCTTTAAAATTTTAGGTTTAAGACCGCCAAGACCTCCTGCAAGGATATTCCCTGTAAACAAGAACTATTTTCTAAGGTGCGAGCGATAAGTCTTAGTTAAAGCAGACCATCAAACCGTGTCCCACGGTCAAAGGGGATTTCTGCGAATATGGTGGACAGCCTAGTCACCTGTCATTAACACCTATCGGTGGATCTATGGGATTTACCTATCATCACTTGAATATTCCGGTATTGGGAATCGAGCCATGAGATAGTCCTGCTATCTTAGAATACAATACAACAAATAAAAAGCATTCAAAACAAAGGAGCGGTTATGGTGATGGGTATTTTCTCCCATCACCTAACTGCAATATAAATGCAAGATTTTTGCCTATAAGTTTAATCTTGTAGGCAAATGTGTTTCATTTAAAAGATAAAGGAGGTACTTACCATGAAAGAAACAAAAAATTTAGTAGACATTAACGATGTAAAAATTGATACGTCACTACCAAAAGAAAAACGAATTGAAGAATATGTGACACAAATTCGTGACCCAAACAATTTTATGTGTGGAAAATATCAAGTTAAGATTAGTTTTGCTAAAAACGGACTTAGCTTGGAAGAATGTCTTGCTGGCATTTTGTTGTAAAAATTATATTGTGGAGCATACTTGACTTTCTCGCTTTAACGTGGTATAGTCTTATTGGAAAAAGAATAACTACGATTGCTTTTGAGCTATCGTTATATAAGGCAAGCTATCACTCTTTATATTTTACAGGGAAAGTCCGTAAAATTATAAGGAGTGATTTTTTATGTCAAAAATTTATAAAGCCGCATTGTATATGCGTATTTCTAATAGCGATGAGCGAACTGGCGAAAGCGAAAGTTTGGGAAATCAGCGAAAATTTCTACAAGATTTTGTTGCGAAAAATAGTGATATTCAAATCATCTGTGAACACCTCGATGATGGTGTCACAGGCTTGGTGTATGACCGCCCTGCTTTCAATGAACTTATGAGGGATATTTTAGCTGAGAAGATTAATTGTGTCATCTGCAAAGATTTAAGCCGCTTGGGACGTGAGTTCATTGATACTGGGCGTTATTTAAGAGAGGTATTCCCTAAGTACGGAGTTCGGTTTATAGCTGTTTCTGATGGGATAGATACCATCAATGAAAATAACCTATCCGAAGAACTGGGAGTTACCCTAAAGACATTGCTAAACGACGCATATAGCCGAGATATTTCTAAAAAGACAAGAAGTGCATTGAAGTCAAAACGTGCCAATGGCGAGTTTGTTGGTGCTTGCCCTGTATATGGATATTTGAAAAGTGGCGAAAACAAAAACCAACTCATTCCCGATCCCTATGCCAGTGAAATTATCAAAGATATTTTCAAGTACAAGAAGGACGGAATGAGTGCCGCCAAGATTGCCGAAACACTCAACAACCAAGGTGTGTTATCACCCCTAGCCTATAAAAAAGATAGAGGTCTACCAACACCAAAAGGTGGCTTTGCCGATAAGGACACCAGTATGTGGAGTGCGACTACCATCATTCGCATTTTAAAAGATGAAACCTACACAGGGGTTTTAATGCAAGGTAAACAAACCACTTTCAATTATAAATTGAAGGACAAAAAGCATAAACCTAAAGATGAGTGGGCAATCACCTATGATGCTCACGAGCTTATTATTTCAAGGCAAGATTTTGACCTTGTGCAAAAACTAATGAACATTGACACTCGAACTGCACCTAACGAGGACAGCGTTCACCTCTTTGCAGGAGTGCTTATCTGTGGGTGCTGTGGAGGTCGTATGACTCGCAAAATCGTTCCCTACAAGGATAAGAAGTATTTCTACTACTATTGCCCCACAGGGAAGAAAAATGGTTGTACAGCAAAGATGATTAAGGAAGATGACATCATAAATTGTATTGCCACCAGTATGAAAACCCACATTGCAAATGTAGTGGATTTGGACTCGTTACTGGAAATCTTAGGGACAAAAAAAGTTGCCAAACAGATTACGGATAAGTTTCTGACACAGATAAATGATGTGGATAAACAGATTCAAAAAATTACAACGTATAAAGTGAAGTTATATGAAAGTTTGGTGTCTGAACTTCTATCAAAATCAGAATATAACACCTACAAGAAAGAATATGATAGCGAACTGTTCAGGCTTAAAAATGCCAAGGCACTTTTAATTTCCAAGTATGAACACGAAAAACTAACTGCTGAAGATAAACTTCGTTGGACGGAACATTTTAAAGAATTTAGCGATATGCAAATCTTATCAAGACGAGCCGTTGTCGCTCTACTCCACTCTGTCACCCTACATTTTGGAGAAGAAAGAAGCATACACATTCAGTATCGTTACGAAAACGAATATGAAAATATCATGAAACTTATCAATCAAAAATTACAAAAGGAGGCTGTTTAAATGGCACGAAAAAGCAGAAAAAATACAGTAGCGAAAATTGATGTAAAAAGCAATGTTTTAAAAACTGCTGTTTACATCAGACTATCCGAAGAAGATGGCAAAGGTAGAAGCTGCTCTGTTGATACACAAAGACAGATTATTGAAACCTATATCGACACTGCTCCTGACCTTGAAATAACAGATTACTACACCGATAATGGTACAACAGGCAGACACTTTGATCGTGTGGAATTTAAGCGTATGTTAGAGGATATTGAGCAAGGCAAAATAGACTGCGTTGTGTGTAAGGATTTATCACGCATGGGACGTAATTCCATTGATACAGGGTATTACATAGAAAAGTATTTTCCACTCCATAACGTGCGTTTTATTGCTGTTACAGATGACTTTGACAGTGCCAATGGTTTAGAGGGTACAGATGGTCTTATGCTTAGTCTGAAAAATATGATAAATGAAGCCTACTCAATGGATATTGGCAAGAAGATAAAGGCACAGCAAGAACAAGCTATAAAAGATGGTCAATTCGTTGGTGCAAGACCTCCCTATGGTTATAAAAAAGACCCTAGCGATTGTCATAAACTCATTATCAATGATGATACTGCACCTGTGGTCAAGCGTATATTTCAAATGGCAAGTGAGGGTATCGGTGTAACTACTATATGCTTGACACTAAATGAAGAAGGTGTTTTTACCCCTGCTAAATATGCACATTTAGCTGGCTATACTTCAAGTCAAGTTTACGGTGAAGCGTGGCAAACTCGCACTATAAATGTAATGCTTAAAGCCGAAACCTACTTAGGACATTTGGTACAAGGTCGAAGTTCATCTTTTAATCGCAAGCAAACCCAAAAAGATAAATCGGAATGGGTAAAGGTAGAAAATACCCACGAAGCGATTATCTCCCAAGAATTATTTGATAAGGTGCAAGCTGTTAGAAGTAAAATGTCAATAGAATATAAAGGGAACTGGTCTGAAAATATATTTAAAGGCAAAATCTTTTGTGGACATTGCGGTAAAAATCTACACAGACAGAAAAGCTCAGGCTTGCGTGGTACGGGAAAATATTATTTTAAATGTATCTCCAACTATCGTATCCATAAGACATATTGTGTAGGCGAAGGCAGACTTATGGAAGAACACCTAAAACAAGTTATTCTGACAGTTTTAAATAAAGAATCCATTGCTATCTTTGGTATGAGCTTTGCATATCAACAACAAAAAAATGCCATTGATAGAAAAATAGGCTCTCAAAAAGAGGAACATTCTTTTCTTGCAAAAGATATTGATAAGTATAGAAAATATCTAAAAAGTCTTTATGAAAACCTTGCAAACGGCATTTTAGATATTGAGGAATACAAGGTGCTAAAGAATGGATATGAGGAAAAAATTGAAGTTGCAAGAGGTCGATATTATGAAATCGAAGCACAAATCAATGAACTGCAACAGCAGATTGATAACCTTAAATCTTTAGACAAAGACTTGAAGTCTGCCAGTAAAACAGAAAACCTATCTGCCGAACTGGTAGATAAGTTAATCGAAAAGATAACAGTGTGGGACAAGCACTCCATCGAGTTTAATTTTAAATTTGAAAATGCGTTTCCTCTGCTAAAGGAGGTACTTGCAAATGAGTAATCGAAAAATTGCACTATACATTCGTTTATCTGTTGAAGATAGTAAAACGGATAGTTTAAGTATCGACAATCAGCGAAAAGTTTTACACCAGTATTTAGAAAATCTGCCTGAATACGCAGATTGTGAGGTGCTAGAGATGATTGACAATGGCTATTCCGGCACCAACCTTGAAAGACCTAAAATCACCGAGCTATTGAATATGGTGCGTGAAAATAAAATAGCTTGTATCCTCTGCAAAGACTTTAGCCGTTTCAGTCGCAATATGCTTGAAATGGGGTATTTCTTTGAAAAGGTATTTCCACTCTTTGGCACACGCTTTATATCTGTATCCGATCGTTTTGATAGCAATAGCTATGGTGATAACACAGGTGGCATTGACGTTACTTTTAAGTACCTAGTCAGTGAGTATTACAGTAAAGACCTGTCTGTGAAATCAAAGGCAGCACGACACGCAAAAATGAAGCGTGGCGAATATGTTTCAACCAATATGTTCTATGGCTATATGCTAGATGAAGATAGAAACATTGTAATTGACGAAGAAGCGGCTGATGTAATTCGGCTGATGTTTAAAATGACCCTTGAAGGTCATATCCCTACTCGTATTCAAAATGAGCTATATAAAAGAAAGGTTCTTACCCCCTCTGAATATAAGGCAAGCAAGGGAAAGAAACATACAAAACTTCCGTTAGTGCCTGCCTTATGGACACAAACGGTGATATTGAATAAACTTCGTGATGAGCGTTATACTGGCACTTATATCATGGGGAAAAGTGAAGTGAAGTCAGTAGGTAGTCGTGGTGTCAAAAAGAAAGATGAAAGCTCTTGGTACAAGATTCCAGACCATTATCCTGCTATCATCGACAGGGAAACTTTTGATAAAGCAAATGCTATGATTATTGAGCAAAGGACACCTAAAAGCAGAGCAAATGGACATCTATTAACGGAAAAAGTTTATTGTGGTACTTGTGGGCATAGAATGGCAAAGAGAAACAACATAGACCCTGTTTTTCATTGTAGATTTAGTCAAGGAATAGAAGATTTCGTATGTGACAGAATGGGCATTACTGCCAGCGTTCTTGAAAATATTGTTTTTACAGTTATGAAGAAACAAGCTGAAGTTGTACTAGGTGTGGCAGATGTTACCGACATATCACAGCTTGAAAAATTACTGGATAAGAAAAATATGTTTGAAACGCAAATGGAAGAACTTCACAAAGAGAAACGCTCTCTTTATGAGCAATATATTTTAGAAGAACTGACCATAAAACGCTATCAGACAAAGAAAAAGGCTGTTGATGCTAAACTTGTAGATTTAATGTCAACTTATTCTGCCATAAAAGAAAAAACCGACAGACTTGGAAAGACTGCCGTGGAAACCGATACTCGTATTAACATTGCAAATGATATTAAGAATGAAAAGGCATTATCTCAAAAACTTGTTGACCTACTTGTAGATCGAGTTCTTGTGTATCCGAATAAGGAAGTTGAAATAATTTGGAAGTTCAAAAGTTTTGCTGAATAAAAATTGCGTATATCTTCCTTTTCAAAAGTACATTTTCGCTTGATTGCTCCAGTCATAGCGAAAAACTCAAAAAAGTTGTAAAATATTTTAGTAATAGCTTGACATAAGCGTGGCGAAATCAATGTGCTGACCATGTGGACAGGCCACGCCACCTTGTCGTCTATGTTGGCCATGATGATTTTGCGGATTATCCCTGTGGTGTTCCATCAATTTGTGATGACCATATTGGATGAAAAACCATGGTGGTTGCGTCTGCTGGGCGTGGTTGCATGGGGCAATTTGTTAGGGTCCTTTGCATTGCAATTTATTTGGCAGGTGTCTTTGGTTGAAACGTTAGGCGTAACAATAGGGATTTTTGTCGTTAGCTGTGTGGTGTATATAGTTGGGATTTTGGTAGAAAATCTAAGGCGGAAAACGCCCACAACCTATGACTGGATAAGCTATGCCATGATGATATTCCCCGTGGCATCCATAGGGGAGATTTGCTATTATCTATACACTGGAGACTCCGACCAATTGACGGGGCTGTTTGTGGCGGCGGCCTGTGTGGGGTATGCGCTGTTCGCCCATGTGCTGTTGGTGAGAAATGAAGTGAAAAACGATGTGGAAAAGCGTGCCCTAGAGCAACAACAGCGTGCGCTAGAGCGCAAGCCGCTTTACCAGCAAATCAACGCCCATTTCCTGTTTAACACGTTAAACACCATCAGTGCCTATTGCAAAGAAGAGCCAGCTAAGGCAGATCGGGCTGTGAATTTACTGTCCCAATATATGCGCCGTTATACCAAGCTGGTGGACGCGTCTGACTATGTGCCCTTTAAAGAAGAAGTGACCTTGATGGATTTGTACTTAGATATTTTAAACCTCCGCTATGAAGAGGAGTATACACTGGTGGTGGACGCGTCTTTTGAGGACTTTTTATTGCCACCGCTGACATTGCAAACGGTGGTGGAAAATGCCGTGATTCATGGGTTGCATAAGTTTGTCAACCATGGCGTGATTTATGTGCAAACCCAGCGTTATGGAAAAATCATTGAGATGATTGTCAGCGACAACGGTTGTGGATTTGATATGAGAGCCAAATGTAAAGGTTCTGGAGTGGGGTTGCAAAATCTGTCTCGCCGCCTCCGTATTATGGGGGGCGACATGGAGGTGGATAGCCTGCCGGGCAATGGCACTCGCATTATTATGCACGTGCCCTTACAACCACATGAAGAGGAAGAACAGGGGGAGATTGTATGAATGCGATTTATGTAGACGATGAGCGCAGTGCTCACGTGAATTTTTATTATGATATGAAAGATCGGCCTGAAATCCAAACGTTGACTTGCTTTTTCAAAGCAGGGGAAGCGCTAGACCATGCGCGGAGCCACATAGTAGATTGTGCCTTTTTAGATGTGGAGCTAGGGGGCGGAGAAAACGGATTGGACTTGGCAGATCAGTTGCGCAAAATCTACCCCAATGTGGAGGTGGTGTTTGTCACGGCCTACGACCACTATGCCCGTGATGCCTATCGCTTAGGGGGGCGCGCATACCTGTCCAAGCCCTATGACCAGCAGGAGTTGGGGGAAACGGTGGCCTTGCTGATGCGCTTAACCAAAGCCCACCGCAAAGAGGCAGAACAGGGTAAAGAGTTTAAAGACCGTGTAGAAATCAAAACCTTTGGCAATTTCGATTTGCTGGTGGACGGTCGGCCCGTGGCGTTTAAAAATGCCAAGGCCAAGGAGCTGTTGGCATTTTTGGTGCAACAGCGTGGCGGCACGGTCAATGGCCCCCAAGTGCTGATGGCCCTGTGGGAGCATTTGGAGTATTCTGGCATCACCTCAACCTATGTGCGGCGCACCGTCCGTGCCTTGCGAGAGGAGCTAGAGCGGCTAGAAGTGGGCGATATTTTCGTGTATAAGCGCAATTGCTACAGCATCGACCCAGCCTTGGTGCATTGCGATTATTACGACCTGATGGCAGGGGTGGAAAAGGCAAAGTCCCAGTACAATGGGGAGTATATGAGCCAGTACTCTTGGGGCGAGAGCATCATCCCCTTGATTGAGCGAAAAGTGGGGGCAATGGGCGCCTAAAGATACACCTTTCGCCAAAATGACAGATACACAGTTTGCAACCACGGCCAAGGCCGATGGGTTGCAGGCTGTGTTTTTTTTGTTGGTGGTTTATAAATTATTGCTAAAAATTGGATAAATTATGACAAAACGTTGGATGTTTTGTATGGATTTTTTTACGAAAATCAGAATAAATTGTAAATTATGCTCGTATAGTGTCCGATATGTGCTCGTATGTTGTACTATGCGAATGGTAGAATAATGGTATAAACTTACTTTATATGGAAGGAGGCGATGGCTTGGGTAAGCGTATGCTGAAACAATCTGGCAAACAATACAATAGTCTGGTGCAACGACGCATCGTCGCTTTCCTCTTGGTAGCGATGATGCTGTTCAATCCTTTACTGACATCCCAAACTGTTTATGGGATGGAGGAAATCACCGCTGGCTGTGGTCACTTGGAGGTGACTATGCCCAGCGGTACTGACTCTATGTACACAGTGAAGCTGACGTTGAACCGCACATCCACAGGGGATAGCTTCTACACACTGACAAACACAGAGCAATACTTGGTCACATTGACCTTTGCCAACGGCACCACAGAAGAGCGTGCTGTGGCTTTGGAACAAAGTAGCTGGCCTGATTTGGTTGGCTCCATTAGCAACATCCCTGCTGGCACCACGGTGACAGTGAAAAACATTTTGGTAGAAACTGGCGATGGCACCGTTTGGGGCGATTTCGTGGACACCTTTGTGTTTTTAGAAATTAGCAGTAGCGATATCACGGAACGAGTAGTCCTTGAAGAGAATGCACTGACCATGCAAGAGGGCGCCGTCACCCAATTTGAGGTCGATACCTCTGGGGATGTGTCCTTGGTGCAAAACCTGACCGACGATACATTCTTAAACCGCGACGATCCATACGCCTCTGAAGATGGGTCTTATTCACTGCAATATCTGCTGAGTAATTATAATGTGGTGTCTCTCAAAGACATTGAAGCCACCCACATCGTTGGCCCCATTATTTCCCAGTATAGCGCATATCGCACAGGGGATGCCTACACAGGTGCCACCCATGACGGTAGCGACTTGGTGGCCTCTGATTATTCTCGTGGGGTTTCCTCTTATGTAGGCCAGCCCGTGAGCTTGACCACCAATGCCAACACCTCTGCCGTGCAATTGGGCTATGGCTTTGACAATGAAGACGCTGACTTTACCCCACCTCATTTCTACACCCGCGAAACCAATATTGACGGACTTGGTTTTATCAGTGTGTCTGAGGTGACAGAAAACTGGGAAACCAAAAACTACATCCACCTCTCCAGCACTGGCGAATCCTTCTTATCCCCCAATAACATGGGCGTTGTGGATAACCATGATATGTGGGGCGTGATGCAAGACGAAAAAACCTACACCTATCAAAACGATGACTTTATCGATTTTGAAGCCATGTGGAGCAGCATCCAAGCAGAATCCCTCAACTTGCTGACCACAGGCGCTCTGGATGGGGAGACCACCGTCAACGTGATTTACGACGCTGTCACCGATTTGGAACTGGAAGCTGGCAAGAGTTATCTCATCAAAGATGCCACCCATTTAGAAACGGTGAACATCATTTTGCCAGAAGATTATGACTTCTTCGTCAACCCTTGGTTGCCCCCTACCATCATCAGCTTTGAGGGCAACACCATCAATCCTGCTGTGTACCAAGGCTTGGCTGTGTCTCAATTCCCTGAAACCTTAGTCAATGGGGAGCAATTGGCAACCCTGCAAGGTCACGGCGGCGAATACAGCGAAGTGGGCAACCGCATCGTTTGGAACTTGCCAAACGTGGTCACAACTGGCACCACCAACCGCTTGGTCACCTATGCAGAAGGTGTTAACATCGCAGGTCACATTGTGGCACCCAACGCGGAATTCTGGAACATCAATTCCAGTGGCGCATGGGAAGGCGGCAACCTAAACGGTACCGCCATTGTGGCTGACTTCCACTCTGGTAACATGGAAATGCACATGTGGGCCTACGGTGGTTGGACTGAAAAATCCACCTATGTTAGTTTGGAAGTGGCAAAAACCTTTACCAATGGTGATTTAGCAGACCAAAGCTTCCAGTTTACCTTGACCCCAGCTGACGACCGCACTGAAACCCAGTTGGGCGAGCTCTACGACTTCCCCCTCGTTGCCACCACCAATACCAGCGGCATGGCCTATTTTGAGCCACTGGTGTTTGAAGACTCTGGTGAATATGCCTTCTATGTAGAAGAAGTGATTCCAGAGGAAACTGGCGCGGTGACCTATGACACCAGCCGTTATCTGGTGGAGCTGAGCATTTTGGCAGAGCACACCATGGATGACAACGGCACCTATGTCACCACCTACACCAACACTTGCACCTACACCTTGCTAGATAACGCTGGCAACCAAGAGGCTTCGGCCTTGCACTTTACCAATGTGCAAGAAGTGCCCCAAGAAACCGCCTATTCCTTCACCAAGGTAGACAGCGCGGCAAACCCCTTGGCAGGCGCTACCTTCGTATTGGTGGACGCTGATCCTGCTGGGAATGAAACCGTATGGGAAACCCCATTGGACAGCCAAATCAGTGGTGTTGACGGCCTTGTCACCTTTGAGGGCTTGTTGCCTGAGAGCACCTATTACATGAAAGAATCTGTGGCACCTGAAGGCTATATCCTACCCACTGGGTATTGGGTGCTCGTCGTGGATGCCTATGGGGTCATTACCGTGACCGCCATGGAAAACGCACCCACCATCACCGATAAACAACTGGTGAACACCTTGATGGATGCCCCCTTGGCCACCGTCACCCTCTCCAAAGAAAACCAATACGGCGTGGGTCTAGAAGGGGCAGAGTTCTTGGTGGAACGTGTCTATTCCATGAATGCCCACGTGGTGGTAGAAGGGGCCTATAGCGCCACCTATACCAGCGATGCCCAAGGGCAAATGATCTTTACAGATTTGCCACTAGACGGTGTCTATCGCATCACAGAACAAGTGGCACCTGATGGCTATACCTTGCCATTCAATGTGAACTATTGGATTGTTGAAGTGGTCACCGACAGCACCCAAGAAGCAGGCTACAGCGTCACGCTGTATGCTGTGGATATTGTGGACGATGGCTACGATTTAACCGTGTTAGACAATGACTTCACCTTGCTCAATATGGACGTATATGTGCTGCCTAGCACAGGCGGACAGGGCACGACAGTCTATTATGTCGCTGGGTTGCTGCTTCTTTGCGGCGGTGCCGTGCTAAGCACTTATGCAGGAAAGAAAAAAGAAAGGGAGATATAACAATGATGAAAACCATGGGAAAACAATTGACAATCATTGCCGTTGTAATCATGTTGGTCACCCTTTCTGTAGGGGCTGTCACCTTAGAAGATAAGGTGGGCGAGGAAGGCAACTATACCATCCACGTACACAACGGTGACAGCACTGGCATCAGCATTTTAGGTGACTGGTTCCATGCCTACCAAATTTTTACAGCACACAGCGTCACTTCTTATGCAGTGGCAGAGGATTTTCAAGGCTTTTTCACTGGCAACAGCATGGTTGCTGGTGATGGCAGTGGCGAAATTTATAACTTCCAAGCCCAATTGGACGTGATGAACAGTGAAAATACCACTGAATCGGCAAAGGAATTGGCCAGCGATGAATACAACCAATTGGCTGGCAAATATATGAATAGCTACAGCAACAATATGTACACCTTGGCGGCGCAGATTCGCTATTATTTAGACACCAATGGCTTTTATAACACTGGTGGCGACGGCATCACCTGCACCGCTCACAGCCAAGCACAAGACAATGGCGATGGCACCCAAAGCGCTTATCTTGAGGGCTTAACCGCTGGGTATTACTTTGTGATGAATCAAGAGAGCACAGTGGCTGGCTTAGGCCTGAACTCCAGTGGTTCCTTTGTTCCCATCGTCAATAACCAAGTGGAAACCACCGTCATCATCGAAATTAAAGACAGCATCCCCACCGTCACCAAGAAGATTTTCCACGATGACCAAAATGCGTGGGATGTGGTGGGTGACCATGCCGTGGGCGACACAGTGGAATTTCTCATCACCTCCACCGTGCCTGTCAACACAGCAGATTACGCCGATTATATCTACAAATTGAGCGACGTGATGTCCCAAGGCATTACCTACAATGGGGATGTAAAGGTGTATACCGATTTGGAGCGCACCACCTTACTGAGCAGTGACTATTTGACCATTGACAATAACCCTTCTGGTGATGCAATTTTCAACATCACCGTGGATGTGAAGTCATTGCAAGCAGCAGACGACTCTGTGGTCACCTTGTATACGTATTACACAGGGGTTGTCAATGCCGATGCTGTGGCTGCTACAGATCATGACACCAATACCGTTACCTTAGAATACAGCAACAACCCCAGCGATTACACCCACACTGGCACCTCTGATGCCACGGTGTTCCACTATACCTTCGCCTTGGACGTGGTGAAGGTAGACGAAGAGTTGGCTGGTTTGGCTGGCGCTCGATTTGGTCTATTTTTAGAAGATGGCACCGCCGTACCTTTGTCCATCGCCAGCATCGACACCACCACAGGTGTGGTGCATTACTGCTACGATGTCGCTGTTGCGACCGTGGCTGACGGTGGCTATATCACCACCCAAGCCGTCACCTTAGACGATGGTTCTGTGGTGACAGGGAAGTTCCAAATTTATGGTCTCAATGACGCGCAAACCTATGTGCTGCGAGAAGTGGAAGCCCCAGAGGGATACAATGCGGTGGACGAAATTACCTTCACCTTCACTCCCACGTATACTTCCACTGGTACAGGCCTTGTTTCTTTAGAGGATGGCAGTGAGGATATTAACACCATGGACTTTGTCTCCATCACCACCATCATGAATCGCAAAACCATTTACCTGCCATATACTGGCGGCACAGGCAAGATGATAT
This sequence comes from Bengtsoniella intestinalis, assembly GCF_039719005.1. GTDB lineage: Bacteria > Bacillota > Clostridia > Oscillospirales > Oscillospiraceae > Oscillibacter > Oscillibacter intestinalis. The sequence continues at coordinate 3,110,658 of NZ_CP133584.1, forward strand.
TCCAAGTGGGCGGCGGATTTTTGATGCTGATGGCCATTGGGGTATTGATGAAAAGCCAAAGCAAAAAACAACGATAACAAGGATTATTTCTCCTCCTTGTAGTGACTCCTATGGGCGGTCGTCCTCTGGCCGCCCAGCTGGGGAGTCTGTGAAGAAAGGTGTGTTTAAAAATCCATAAAAGGAGGTGTGGCGTATGAAGCGTGGTTGGATTATCGCCGGCAGTACTTTGATATTTCTGATGGGTCTCGGGTTGATGTTTTACCCGACCATTAGCAATTGGTTGTACGCCCAGAGTGCCTCTCATGTTATCAACAATTATGTCAGTGAAAACAGTAATAAAAATGAAGAAGACTACACCGCAGAGTTTGAAGCGGCGCGAGCGTATAATGACACTTTGTCTGGTGATGTGCAGTCTTTTATAGACGCAGAAGCCCAGATAGACGGGGATGATGAAGCCTATTGGGCGGCATTGAACCAAGTGGATGGCATTATGGGCATCCTAGAAATCCCTGCGGTGGACATCATCCTTCCCGTTTACCATGGCACCGATGAATCTGTTTTGCAAAAAGGGGTGGGCCACTTAGAAGGCTCAGCCTTGCCTACAGGAGATGTGGGCAATCACACCGTACTGACAGGTCACACAGGCCTGCCATCTGCGGATTTATTCACCAATTTAGACGAGTTGGTGGTGGGGGATTACTTCTACTTAGAGATTCTCGACCAAGAGTTCGCCTATGAGATTACCAATATTTATGTGGTGCTACCATCCAATACAGAGTACTTGCAGGTGCAAGCCGACAAGGATTTGGTCACGCTGGTCACCTGCACACCCTATGGGGTCAACTCCCATCGCTTGTTGGTACAAGGAGAACGGGTGGTGGATAAGCCCACAGCTACCTTGGTGGCACTGGAAGACCAACCCCAAACCAAAACCGTGTCTAGTTTGGAAGGTTTACCTACGCTGTTGATGGTTGCAGCCTGTTTGGGCATAGCCTTTGTGGTGGCAATCATTGGCTATCGCTACCGCATGAAACGGGAGCGAGCCACCATGGAAACGCAAACACATGAACTAGAAAATGAATAAAATTTATATATATGAAATAGCTTGTACAGCCAGGAAAGGAGGACGCTTTGAACAATTTGAATTATTATAAGTCCTTATTGTGCAGTGTTGGTGTGTTGCTTTGCAGCGTGCTGTTTTGGATGCCCAACGCCCAAGCCGCCGATTTATCTTTAACGGTGGAATATGTGTATGAAAACCAAGCCATGCCAGGGGCAGCGGTAGAGCTTTACCTTGTGGCCAATTGGGTGGATGGCGCCTTTACACTGACCCCAGCCTTTAGCAATTTGGGTGTGTCCTTTGCCGATTTGCACACGCCGTCGTCTTGGAGAGACGAAGGGGAGGCAGTGGCTGCGTATATCCAAGCCAATGCCGTGGCCAGTGAGGCCAGCAAAATCACCACTGGTGCAGGGACGGCGTATTTTGGAAGCCTAAGCCAAGGCGTTTACTATGTGGATGTAGCCGATATGGATTATGGCGATGGCTCCTTGGTTTCAAACCCCGTGCTGGTGACCGTGCCCATTTATTACAATGAAAGTGATAGTTTCGACTATGATGTGGTGATGTCTCCCAAGGTGGATTTTGAAGGTCCAGAAATTCCAGAGGAGCCAGAAATTCCAGAGGAACCTGAAGTTCCAGAGGAGCCAGAAACCCCTGATGACCCTGAAACTCCCGATGACCCCGAAACCCCTGATGATCCCGACGATGATAACGATGATGATCCCCGTGACGACCCCGATGATGACGATGACGACCCAAATGACGACCCATCTACGCCATCCACGCCGTCCACCCCATCAACACCCACTGAGGATGAGCCTGAATGGTTGATTGACATCCAAGACCCAGATGTGCCTTTGGATCGCTTTATTCCAGATGATTTCAAAATCCCACAAACTGGTACCTACGACTATTTGGTGCTACCTTTGGGATTGATTGGGATTGCGATGGTTTTGTTGGGAGTGTTTGGACTGGGAGAGAAAAAGGAGAAGACATGAAAAAAGTATTAAGAAGTTGTTTCATCCTTTTGGGCGTGGCGTGTATGTCTGCTTCTGGCTTTTTATATTGGCAAGGTCAAACCCAAGAAGACACGGCGCAAGTGGTTAGTTTGTCTGTGGCTCAGACCTTCCAAGAAACCATGAAGCAAGAGCCTGTAGAAGGCACGCAAGAGACCCAAACTTCTGTGACCGCTGCGACTTCTGTGGCGCAAACCATGGAGACATCTGTCTCTGGGGCTGTGGAAGTGGCCACGGTGGAAATTGATGGGCAAGGGTACATTGGGCTGATGTCCATTCCCCAATTGGGGCTGGAATTGCCAGTGGCCAGCACGTACACCGACGCAAAGGTGAAGCAAACACCTTGCGTGTATGTTGGTAGCTTTGAAGAGGGGTATCTGGTGATTGGTGCCCATAACTACGCAGCCCATTTCGGCAACCTAGACCAGTTGCTGTTAGGGGACGAAATTTCCATTTTGGACACCTATGGCTATGTACATACCTATGTGCTGGGCAAGCAAGAAAGTATAGCTGGCACCGACGTAGAAGCTTTGTGCCTTGGAGATTGGGATTTGACGTTGTTTACCTGTGTATACGGGAACAATACCCAACGTGAAGTGTTAAGATTCTATGCTTTGGGCGTAGAAAGTGTAGACGCATAAGGTATTATGGTGTATAATTAAAAATGTCGATTTAAGGCGTGCAAAACCCGTGATTAATAGTCACGGGGCATTTGCATTTTTAGGTATCCTGTTTTGAGAGTGGAACACCTTAAAACATTGGATTGCATAGAAAATTTTAGGAGGACATAAACCTGTGGTACCAAAAGAAGTATTAACCCAAGAGATGGAACAAAAGGAAGAGCAGAGCCGTCTGAGTGACCAGTTCTTTTTAGAGGTAATACAATCATTGTCTTCCGACTTATTGTTTCGCCATAACCTACAAACCAATACCATGCAATATTTCGGCGCGGCACGGGAGGCATTGGGGTTGCCAGAACTAGCGGAAAACTACCCCCAGTGCCTGATTGAGCAAAATGTGTTCTATCCAGAGGATGTGGATGGATTTTTAGCCCAAGTAGAAGATATGCGCCGTGGGGTGGAAGCACCCTGTGACTTTCGATTTTTCCAGCGAGACGGCACACCGGCTTGGTTTCGCAAAGAATATCGCCTTAGCTATGACAGCCAAGGGCGGCCGCTAGAGGCCATTGGACGCAGCCGTAACATCCAGAGCCAAAAAGAACTGGAAAATCAAATTAGCTTTGACCGCCTCACTAACTGTTACCGCAAGGAAATGTTTGAGACGTTGGCCACCCACTATATGGAGTATGCCTCCCACTTTGAACACACGTTGCTGATTATGGATTTGGACAATTTCAAAGCAATCAATGACAATTTGGGTCACCAATTTGGGGACATGGTGTTGCGTGAAGTGGGGGAAAAATTAAAATCTATTTTCCGCAGTACTGACCTTGTAGGCCGCATCGGCGGTGACGAATTTATGGTGCTGATGAAAAATACAGGGGATACAGTTGGTATCACACGGAAGATTAATCAACTCTTAGACCAGATGGATACCACCTATCAAGGCCCATACCACAGCCATCGGATTTCTGCCAGCGTTGGGGTGGCGGTGTATGGTCGTGACGGAAAAACCTTTAAAGAGCTATATGACCATGCCGACATTGCCTTGTTTGACGCGAAAAATCGTGGCAAAAATGACTTTGTATTTTACGATGCTACCTTATCGAAAGGCACCATGGAAAACACCTTGGCCTTTGATGTGGCCACCCGTGTGCTGTCTCAGCATTTTGATTACAAGATTGTGGCGGAAATCTTCTCTCTCTTGTTTGAAAATGGTGATTTAGAAGTATCCATGGAACAGGTTTTACACATCTTGGGTGAGCGCTTTGGCGTGAGCCGTGTGTATGTGTTTGAATGTAGCCCCCAGCATACAGATTGCTATGATAACACCTATGAATGGTGCGCAAAGGGTGTGAGCAGTGAAAAAGAGATGCTACAAGAAGTGCCAATGCGTATTTTCGAACCGTTTTTCGACCATGCCAATGAAGATGGTATCATTTATTGTAACGACCTTGATATGTTGGGTAACGAAGATTCTAAAGAGATTATGGAGACCCAAGGCATCCAATCGTTCCTCCATGCCTATATTCGCTCTGGAAATAAATTTAGCTATGTGTTGGGCTTTGATGATTGCCAACATCCTCGCGTGTGGAGCCCCATGGAGATTGCTACATTGCTACACGTGAGTAAAATTATCGCACAATTCGTCAATTATAAAAACGCCATTGACACGATGAAAATCATCAATGAAGAGCGCTTAACGGTGCTTGATACGTTGAATTGCTCTGCTTATATTGTAGACATTGAGACCTTTTCGCTGATCTACTATAACCGATACACCCAAGAGAAATATCCCCATTTACATCTGGGGGATCTATGTCATGAAGGGATTCGAGGCTGTGACAACCAATGTGATGATTGTCCGTTGCGAGAGATACAGGAAGAACAGGTGGATCATATTCGGCGCGTGGTGTATAACGACATGATTGGAGAATACTTGTTGGTCAATGCCACCAAACTGCCCAGTTATGACGGCAAGGAAAGCATTTTCGTGTCTGTCAACGAGCTTACAGGGGTAGAGGGTGTGGAAATTACCTCGCCGATGCGAGAAAAAATAAGACAAAAGCTCCGTGCTTAATAGAGAGAACTCCAAAAAAGACAGCCAGACCACTGGCTGTCTTTTTTTGCAAACCCAAAATTGACAAATATTGTTTTGCTTTTGGTGAAAGTTTGTATTTTTTACAGTGTTTTTTTACAATGTCAACGACAAAAAATTCCTTTTCTTGACAATTGAGCCTTGTGACGGTATACTAAAATAAAGAGTGCAAAACGTGACCCGAAAAAACAGTGGGTTGCGTTTTTTTACAAATGGAGAGAAAGCAGGTATTTGTTATGTTTCCAACAGGTGTATTGTGCGATTGCTTGAGCGTATTTCTAGGAACCAATATCGGCGTTTTTATTACAAAATCCATGCCACAGCGTATCAAAGTGCCCTTGACCACCACCTTTGGTATTTCAGCCATTGCCATGGGTGTGATTTCTATGGTGAAGCTGTCCTATTTGCCAGCTGTGGTGTTGGCGCTGATTATGGGCTCTCTTATTGGGGAATTGGTGGATTTAGATACGAAGATTAAATCGGGGTTCCTCAAGGTTTTGATGAAGTTGAACTTTAAAATTGAAGGCGACCGAGACGAGTATATGGCCTTTTATCTCATTGTGGTCACCACCTATTGCGCCAGCGGAACCGCTATTTTTGGTGCCATCAGTGAAAGTCTGTCTGGGGACATGACGGTGATGCTGTCGAAAGTGGTGCTGGATTTCTTTTCTGCCATTATTTTTGCCACAGTCTTGGGGAAGGCTATGAATTTGATTGTCATTCCACAAGTGGTGATTTTGTGCGCCTGTTTTTATGGCGCTGGCCTTGTGATGCCCTTTATTGCGGACTATATGCTCGCGGATTTTATCTCTGTAGGCGGTATCATCACCATGGTCATTGGCATGAATGTATCGAAAATCAAGCAGTGTAGCGCGGTGAATTTGCTGCCAGCGTTGGTGCTGGTTTGGCCGTGTTCTCATCTGTTCCATTTGATTATGGGCTGATGGTATTTGCCATTGACATTTTTTAGAAGAGATGGTACACTGCCACTATCATAGGAAACAATGATCGATTAAATTTATGAAAAAGAGGGGTTTGTATGCAGAAGAAAGCAGATGGTCAAAATTATGCACCTGTAGGGAAGTTTGAGCCTGTATGCCCAGCTGGGGCATTTCGCGTGGCTGTGATTGGCTTAGACCATGGCCATATTTTTGGTATGTGTAATGGGTTGCTGGAAGCAGGTGCTACCTTGGTCAGCGTCTATGACCCTGACCCTCAAAAGGTGGAAGGCTTTTTGGCTGCCTTTGAAGGTGTGGTTGCAGCGGAAAGTGAACAAGCCATTTATGACGATGAATCCATCCAGATGATTGCCTGTGCCTCTGTGCCCATTATCCGTGGGGACGTGGCTGTGAAATCTATGGAAGCAGGCAAAGACTTTTTTGGCGATAAGCCCCCTTGCGCCAACATGGCACAGCTAGATGCCATCAAAGCCACCGTTGCCAAGACGGAGCAAAAGTTTTTCGTGTATTTCAGCGAGCGCTTACACGTGGAGGCCTCTGTGTATGCCCAGCAACTGATTAACGACGGTGCCATTGGCAAGGTGATACAAGTGATGGGCTTTGGACCTCATCGGCTCAACGCACCCACACGTCCCGCGTGGTTTTTTGACAAAGCCCAATACGGCGGTATTTTGGTGGATATTGGGTGCCATCAAATTGAGCAAATCATCAACTATGCTGGCGCTAAAGATGCCACCATCACCCACAGCCGCATTGCAAACTACAACAACAAAGACCATGAAAACTTTGATGATTACGGTGATGCCATGGTACTGTGCGACAATGGTGTGACAGGCTATTTCAAGGTGGACTGGTTCACCCCAGCTGGTTTGGGCGCTTGGGGCGATGGTCGCACCATCATCACCGGCACCGATGGCTATATCGAAATCAGAAAATACATCAATCTAGCCACCGATGGCAATGGCGACCATGTGTTTTATGCCAACCACACAGGGGAGTATCATTACAATGCCAGCGGCATTTGCGGCTTCCCATTCTTTGGTAAGATGATTCGTGATTGCTTAGACCGCACCCAAACGGCCATGACCCAAGAGAGCATTTATAAGCCCATTGAATTGGCTATCATTGCCCAAAACCAAGCGCTTGATGTGTCCAAGTGATATTGAACATAGAATGAATATAGAAAAAGGACGCCAATTGTGGCGTCCTTTTTTGCGTGTCAAAGAATTCCCTTCCAAGGGATGGGGGAGTGGGGGAAACCATAGGTTTCCGCCCACATTTAAATCATTTGCCGTCGCAACGGCAGCATTTTGTGCTATTTGCGAGCAAATAGCACAAAATGGCATCGTGTCAACGATGCTTTTCAGGCTGTAAAAAAGTCCCGCAGGACTTTTTTGACAGGCTGAAAGGACGCCAATTGTGGCGTCCTTTTTTGCGTTAAAAGGTGACTTCGGAGGGAGCTACGTGGAAGTAGGCTTTAAATTTTCGGGAGAAATAGGTCAAGTCGTGGAAGCCCAGATAGGCTGACACTTCGCTGATTGAGTATTGCCGTCTTTTTAAAAGTTGATAGGCGCAGTCCATGCGCAAAGCGTTGTGATACTCTTTGATGCTGGTGCCAGTGGCGTTTTTGAACACATGGCCAAGATAGTTGGGGGAGATGAAAAAGTGTTGCGCCAACTGGCTCACTTGCACGGAAGAGTCAATGTGACTGCAAAGATATTCTTGGATTTTAGACACCAGATGCTGGTTGGTGACACCGTCTTGGGTGTGGACGTCAGAGAGTTTCTGGCTGATAATCCAAGCGGTGAGTTGGTGGGTGCAAGCCAAGGCGGCCAGTGATTTTTCTTCAATGAAGGCGGGGGAGCTCATGTGGGAATTGAAGCGATAGCGGTCGAAGTAAGATTTGATAAAAAAGAAGGAAGGGGAATTATAATCTAAAATGACAGGCAAGTTAGTGGGGGGCTTACAGGCAAGGACAGAGAAAAGCCGATGTAATCTTGGTATAAAATACATTCGCTTGTGTCGGGGTTGAGAACTTGGTGGCTGTGGCCGGGGGGATGAGAAACACGCTCTGGCCTGAGAGGGTATAGGTGGCGCCGTCAATGAGCAGGGTGTAAGTGTCAGAAGAGAATTGACCAATGAGTTCCCAAAAGTCGTGCAAGTGTGAGGAACCCTGCCAGCCTGGTGGTGATACATGAGAGCCTAACATATCTAAGTTTAGTGAACCTGTTAAGGTATGTTGTTGCCGAAATGGTTGCGTAATAGTTTCGTTTGGTGATGGTGTTGTTTTCATGGCCCCTCCTGCGGTCTTTGATAAGTTGTACAAAAACACGGGTCGTTTTTTGTGCAACTTAGAATTGGTGGTCAGATATATCGTTGATTTGTCCTAATTAAAAGCGGAATATTACATGGAAGTTATTGTTCAAGTCGTGTATGATAGATACATGAAGAAAACGTAAACAAAATAAGAATAAATTGTTTCCTCCAGTATAATATAAAGCCTTCGTTTTGTACAGCCCTAAATTTTAAGAACGAAATGCTGAGGCTGAGGATAGCGTTATTTTTATATAAGTTGCTAGTGATATATGTGAGGTCATTGTGTAATACAATTACTTTTGTATAATCTAGCTAAAACGTACGACCCAAATCGGGTTTGACCAGAGTGACTGGTCACAAAAGAGCGCATTGCTGAAAATTGAAACTGTAACGGCACTTTACAACGCAACAGGCTGACCAAGCTTTAGCAGATTTTGTAGATAGCTGTTTTTTTATTTGCAAAATTGGGAAAGCAAGCCTCTCTTATTCTGAATGAGCATATGATTATTTCGTAGATTCGTACAAGCAAAATTTGTACGAATATAGGAGGGAGTCATATTTCATTAAATAAAATTTCACCTATTTTAGAACGGAGGATTTATTCTTATGAAGAAACTCACAGCATTGTTTACAACATTGGCATTAGTGGTCTCTATGTGTGTCGGGTGTAGCAGTAGCGACACCACCACCACAACCACAACCACAACCACCACCACAGATAGCGCCACCACCACCGAAGTGGCATCTACAGACCCCATTATCATTGGTAGTATCCAAGACGTTAGCTCCACAACTTCTGTTATGGGCTACATGGTTAACGAAGGTGTTCGTTGGGCAGTTGAATGTATCAACACCAACGGTGGCATCGACGGTCGCATGATTGAATTGATCGAATATGACTCCAAGGCAGACACCACCGAATCCATCAACGCCTACAACCGTCTGGTTTCTGAAGGCGCTGTGGCAGTGGTTGGCCCTCACCAAGCTAACATCGGCATTGCTCTGGCACCCATCGCTGAAGAAGCTGGCGTGCCTATCTTCCTGATGGGTATGGATAACCGTGTTACCCGCCAAGGTGATGACGGCGACGGCGAACCTTGGACCTATATGTTCCTGTCTCAACCCAACTGTGATACCCAAGGCGCAATCGAAGCTAAGTTCCTGATGGAAGAACTGGATTGCACCAACTTTGGTATCATCTATCGCCAAGATAACTCCTTCTCCGTGTCCATTAAGAACGGTTTTGAAGCTTATTGCGCAGAAAACGGCGGCACTGTTGTTAAGTCTGTGGCCTTCAACAATGGCGACACCGACTTTAAGACCATCTTGAGCCAATTGATCGCAGAAGACATCGACTGCATCGTCGCTCCTAACTACACCCAAGAACTGCTCAACATCACCATCCAAGCCCGTGACTTGGGTTGGGAAGGCCCTCTGATGAACGGCATTGACTCCGCACCTCCCTTCAACACCATGGTGACTGAAGCTGGCGGCGATCCCGATGGCGTGTACTTCCTCAACAACATCGACTTGGAAGACGAAGCTGTTATCCAATTGATGGCTGACTATCGTGAAGCAACTGGCAACGACGAACCCGACCAAATCAATAAGTTCTGCTTGGGCTATGACATGATGATGGGTATCGGCTCTGTATTGCTGGACGGCGCAGAAGCTACCACTGAAGGCATCACCGAAGCTCTGAACACTCTGGTTTACGAAGGCATCACTGGCACCATCACCATCGATCCTGAAACTCACCAACCCTCTGGCTTGGGCATGATCGTTGTGGCCATCGAAGACGGCGAAAACGTACCCCTGCAGTTCTACGCAGCTTAATTTCATTACAGACGTATGTTAAATGGGTGTGCTACAACTGGAAACTTTTGTAGCACACCCCTCACATTTGAGCAGGAGGAATTGAATGAATTTACAAATAATTATTAACGGCATTTCCATCGGCGCAGTGTATTCACTGATTGCAGTTGGTTTTTGTCTGGTGTTCTCAATATTGAAGTTCACCAACTTTGCACACGGCGCCATGATGACGGCGGCTGCATTTGCAGGCTACTTTTTTGCGGTAACCACAGGCTGGGGTCTGTTCCCAACCATCATTGCTTCCATTGTTAGCGGCGCACTCATTGGTTTGGCCAGTGAATTCATTGCATTCCGCCGCATTACCACCCGTAGTTCCTCCGTGTTCTACTATTTCGTATCCTCTTTGACACTGGCAACGTTGCTAGAACAACTGGTTACCATCTATGCTGGCTCTAGCTTCATTACTTACCCCGGTTTCTTGAGCACCACCTCTGTTGCCTTTGGTAGCATTATCGTTTCTTACATTGATATTTTGATGTTCTTCTGCTCTATTGTAGCATTGGGCATTCTGGTCTTTATTATTGACTTTACTAAAATCGGACGTGCTGTCCGTGCCGCTTCCTTCGACCGTCCCACCACCTATTTGATGGGCATTGACGTGATTCGGGTCATCCAAATGGTGTTTGTGCTGGCAGGTAGTGTGGCTGGCTTGAGCGGCGTGTTCCTCGGCTTGAAATACACTCTGTACCCCACCTTGGGTAACATTGTTATCAAAGGCTTCATCGCTTCTATTATTGGCGGTTTGGGGTCTATCCCTGGCGCCGTGGTGGGTGCCTTCTTGCTGGGCGTGCTGGAAAATATCATTATTTTCTATTTTGGCTCTGCTTGGGCTCCCGTGGTCGTATTCTTTGTTATGATGAGCTTCTTGCTACTCAGACCCCAAGGGTTGTTTGGTAGACAAGTGGTAGAAAAGGCCTAAGGAGGAGATAGAGTATGACATATTTAATTTCGGTTACCACTTTCACCCTCATCACCTGTATCGTGGTGGTCGGTCTGTACATTATGACTGGCTTGACAGGGATGTTCTCTCTGGGTCAAGCGTCCATCATGGCCGTTGGCGCATATGCCTCTGGTCTGGTTATGAAAAAATTGAGCTTCCCATTCCCTGTAGCAGTTTTGTTTGCAATTGTGCTGGCACTGATTATTGCCTATATCATCAGTAAGCCCATCATGCGTTTGCGCCGTGACTATTTCACCTTGGTAACTTTGGCCATGGGCGAAGCTGTCATTGCCTTTTTAAACGCAGCTGATGGTTTGACTGGTGGTGCCCTCGGTCTGGTGGCAATCCCCAAGAAAACCACCGTGACCTTGATTTTAGTAACACTGCTCATTGGTATTTGGATGGCTCGTAACTTCTGTAAATCCCGTTATGGCCGTATGTGTATCGCCACCCGCGCTGATGAATTGGCCTCTGGCTCCATGGGTATCAACGTGTATCAAGTGAAAACACGTTCCTTCCTCATTGCCGCTGGTTTCGCCTCCTTGGCTGGTGCATATTACGCTTCTTACGTTACCTATATCGACCCCTCTATGTTTGCTTGGCGTAAGTCTGGCGAATGGGTCATCATGATGTTCTTCGGCGGTGTCAACAGCTTGACTGGTTCTATTTTCTCCACCATTTTGTTGAACGTGTTGCCAGAAGCACTGCGCTTTGCTGACAACTATCGCTACACCATGTATGCTATTTTGGTGTTGTTCGTCATCAACTTCCGTCCCAACGGTCTGTTTGGTCACTGGGAAATCTTCGATTTGTTTAATAAAGATAGCAGAGCAGCAAAGAAAATGAAAAAAGCTGCTGCCGCTAAAGGAGGGAACACCAAATGATTAAACTAGAACTCAAAGGCGTTTCCAAAAACTTCGGCGGTGTCAAAGCTGTGCAAAACTACAATTTGAAAGCCGAAGAAGGTCAAATCGTTGGGGTCATCGGTCCCAATGGTGCTGGTAAAACCACCGTATTCAACTTGATTTCTGGCATTTATAAAGCCGACACTGGTGAAATCTTGTTCAATGGCAAAGATATTGTGGGCCAAGACCAATTTGATATTTCCTTGCTGGGCATTTCCCGTACCTTCCAAAACATCCGTTTGTTCAAAGGCTTGAACTGCCTTGAAAACGTTATGAGTGCTACCGATGCGGTGTCTAAATACAACTTGTTTGACGCCTTCTTTGCCACCCCTAGAAAGCGCAAAGAAGAAGCCAGACAAAAAGCTTGGTGCTTGGAATGCCTCAAGCGTGTGGATATGGACGAATACGCTTTGGAAAACCCTGCAAACCTGCCTTATGGCTACCAACGTCGTCTAGAAATTGCTCGTGCATTGGCTATGCGTGCCCAAGTGCTACTGTTGGACGAACCTGCCGCTGGCTTGAATCCTTCAGAAGTGGTGGACATTACCAATTTGATTAAAAACTTGCGTGATGAATACGCATTGACCATTATGCTCATTGAACATCGCTTAGACATGGTTATGTCCATCAGTGATGTGATTTATGTGCAAAGTTTCGGTGAAATCATTGCCTGTGGCACACCTGCTGAAGTGCAACGTGATCCTAAGGTTATTGCAGCTTATCTTGGAGGTGATATGTCATGCTAAGTGTAAAGAATTTGGTAGCCAAATATGGCCATATTGAAGCGTTAAATGATGTGTCCATCGACTTAAAAGAGGGGCAAATTATTTCCATTATCGGTGCCAACGGCGCAGGTAAAACTACATTGCTCTCCAGTATTTCCGCTATGAAAAAACCTGAATCTGGCTCTGTGATCTTCATGGGTGAAGACATCACTGGCATGAAACCAAACAAGATTGTGAAAAAAGGCATTGCCCACGTACCCGAAGGCCGTCACATTTTCGCAGGTATGACCGTGCGTGAGAACTTGTTGGTGGGTGGCTATACCAGCACCAAGCAAGAAATCAAAGATACCATGGAAGAAATGAACGAGCTGTTCCCCATTTTGAAAGGCCGTGAGTCTCAAATGGGTGGTACTTTGTCTGGTGGTGAACAACAAATGTTAGCCATCGCCCGTGGCATGATGGCAAAACCCAAACTGTTGTTGCTGGACGAACCTTCTCTTGGCTTGGCACCATTGATTGTGGAGCAAGTGTTCCAAATCATCCAAAACATCCGCGACCAAGGGGTTTCCATTGTCTTCGTGGAACAAAACGCAAAAAAAGCCTTGGAAATTTGTGATAAAGCCTACGTTATTGAAAATGGTCGCATCAGCATGAGTGGCACAGGGGCAGAATTGTTGGCCTCTGAAGCTGTGACTGCCGCCTATTTGGGCAAGGTTCAAAAATAAACCATATAACCGACTGAGGAGAATTGAAATGAGTGAAAAACTACGGGTTTGTATTGTAGGGTGTGGTCGTGTGGCGCAAAGCCATGCCGCTGGCGCCCTAGAGTGTGCAGACGTTGAATTGAGTGCCATTGTCAGCCGTAACGATGAAAAGCGTTTGGCCTTCCGTGATGCTTATCAAGTGAGTGTGGATTTTGCAGATTTGGATGAAGCCTTGGCTTCTGATACCTTTGATGCAGTGGATTTGTGTGTGCCGAACCATGTGCACGTGGAATATGCCCTGAAATGCGCCAAGGCTGGCAAGCATATTTTGATTGAAAAGCCTATGGCCAACACCTATGCTGATTGCAAACTGATTTTGGATGCCGCCAAAGAATATGGCGTCACCTTGATGACAGGCCAAAGCCGTCGGTATCATGATGCTGTGCTGCTGTCTAAGAAAATGGCGGATGAAGGTGCCATTGGGGAAGTTATTTCCATCACTGGTAGCCTGCTGGGCTATCTGCCTGCCGCCCCCACCCCTTGGTGGAACAACAATGAAACCGCTGGCGGTTTGATGATCCCCCTGTGGGGCAACCATATTTTTGACTACATTCTCTATATGTTTGGCGAAAGTCCCGAGCGCGTGTATTGCGAATCTTATTCCAACGGTGCTACTTGGGAAGGCGAAGACGAAGCCACCGTGTTGATGGGCTTTAGCAAAGGCCGTTTTGCCACTGTGAGAATGTCTTGGAACACCCGTCTCACCGCTGATGAAGAATGGGAAGGCCAAAGCAAGATGCTCAAATCTTCTGATATTATCTATGAACGTTATATCCAAGGTTCTCAGGGCACATTGAAGTTAAACGATGAGACCATGCTCACCCTCAATGGCGCTGTGAAGTGCGAAGGGGCACAACCCATCGGCAACTTTGCCCTGCAATATAGCGAATTGGCCAACGCCATCAAAGAAGGCAGAGCCCCTCTTACCGACGGTGATGTGGGTGCCGAAAATGTATTGGTGCAAGATGCAGCGCTTTTGAGTGCCAAGGAAAAACGCGTGGTATTCCTCAGCGAGCTGAGAGGTTAAAATTAAGATTTAAAAACGAAAGGTCGTTAGTATTATGTATAAGCTTTGTTTGTCTGGTCAAATGTTTGACGATGCCCCCTGTGGGATCAACTAGAGGCCGCAGTGGCCGCTGGCTATACTGGTGTGGAACTGCGTAGCATTCACATCAATCCCAATACCGATGCTGAGACTGTGGAAGCAGTGAAAGCTTACTGTGCAGAGCACAAGCTGGATATTGTCTCCTTGTCCTGCTTCACTGGCAACTATGGTCTGTTTGATGATGCGCAATGCCAAGACGCATTTGAAGTGCTCAAAGGCTTTGTCCAACTGGCTTGCACTTTGAATTGTAACTTTGTGCGCGTGTGGGCTGCTTGGGAAGAAAGCAAAACCGCCAGCGAAGAAGTTCGTGCAAGAGCTGCTTTGTGGATGCAAAAATCTGCTGATTATGCCGCTGAATACAACAAGTCTTTGGTGATGGAAATGCACCACGGTACCTTGTGTGACACGGCTGATTCTTGCGCAGAGTTGATTGCCCGTATCGACCGTAAAAACGTGGGTCTGATTTTGGATGCCGTGAATCTGTATCAAGTGCCTGTGGCCGATGTGCCTGCTCTGGTGCGTCAACTGGGCTCTAGCATTTTCCATGTCCATGTCAAAGACATTATCCAAATGCCAACCAGTGATTATCCCTATGGCTTTGAATATAACTATTATGCCAAGCACATCGGTCGCTTCACCCCTGTGGTGGCACCCAGTGGCAATCGCACTGAATATTATTGCCACCGCCGCATCAACCAAGGTGGCGTGGACTGGATGTCCATCCTCAACGCCCTCAAAGACATCGGTTATGATGGCTATTTGTCTGTGGAAAGCGTTTGCGAAACCAACAAGCTGATGCCCCAAGGCCGCAAGCTGGCATTTGCCTGCTATAAAGACTTGGTTGGTCTGTTGCAAGACGTGAATTACGATAAAAACTGGCACGTGGTATCTCCCACTGTCAAGGGGATGCACAAGGTGGTTGACCCTGCTTTCCGTGATTGCGAAGTGTCTCACATTTTGCGCTTGAACTTGGATGCTGGCGACGTGTATGAACTGAATTCTGAAGATAAAGAAATGAATGCAGTCATGGTGGCAGGCAGCGCTTCTTTGGAACTGGAAGGCCAAGTCTATGACATGGATAAGCTGGACAGCTACTATGTGCCCGGCAACACCAAGGTGGTCTTCACCGCCAAGGAAGCTTGCTCTGTGTACATTGGTGCCGCCATTTGCGAAGGCTATGGCAAGTCCTTCTTCCGTAAATTTGATTTGTCTATCCCTCTGGGCGAAATTCACCAAATCCATGGTGGTGGCTCTGGGTCTCGTGAAGTGTTCTTCACCTTGAACCCTGAAATGCCTGCTTCTCGTCTGCTGTGCGGTGTGACTTGGTCTAACGACGGCGCATGGACTAGCTGGCCTCCTCACCAACATGAAAAAGACTTGGAAGAAGTGTATTGCTACTTTGACACCAAGCTGGGCGCTCAACTGCCCTATCTGTATTCTGGTGATTTTGAAAACATGGAACTCAACGTGGTCAAAGATGGTCACATGGTGATGGCATCCAGTGGGTATCACCCCACCGTGTCCACCCCCGGTTCTAAGAATATGTATTTCTGGGTGTTGACTGCATTCTCTCACGAGAGCAGACGCTATGACTTGGCTGTCAACGACCCTGCTGTGGACTAACAATCGTATAAAATGTTGCGGCGGTGCATCTGTTGGGGAAATCCTTTCAGCTTACCGCTGGCAAGCGAGCATCATTGTGTGTAAACAAGGCTGTGCAGAAGTGAAGAAAGCGTCACTTTTGCACAGCCTTGTCCATATGTCAACACGGTGGGGCGGAAGGAGAATTGGGGCGTTATGAAAACGACACCATAAATAACGCCCTGAAAAGCCAATGATTTTCAAATAAGGAAATTCTCCTTGCAAATTGCACAAAATAAGGGTCTATTCCTTATATATAAGGGAGAAATGAAGTGGAAAGTATTGACAGCGCATAGGTGTCGTGGTATAAAATACAGTATATAAATCATTGAAGATTTTTATTTTTTTGGTATTTATGAAATCGATTTCATAAATATAGCCGCTGTATTTATAGCGGAGAGGAGGGCGATAAAATGGATGATATTCTGAAAGAATTAGACTTTCAAGTGGGACACGTGGGCGTGAATCTGCAAACAGAGACAGAGGCCAAAGGCTGTGTGGGCACGATGCTCAGTTTGTTCGGCTTGGAAGAAAACAAAGCCAAAGACAGTAAAACTGCTTGCTTTACTGGTCAAGCCATTGAATGGCAAAAAGCAGGTGGCCCCGGCACCCATGGCCACTTTGCCGTAATTACGGCTGATTTGCCAAAAGCCAGAACGTATTTAGAGGCAAAAGGTATTACCTTTAATGAAAATAGCATCAAATATAACCCAGATGGTAGCGTGGCTATTATCTATGCAACAACAGAAATTGGTGGATTCGCGTGGCATTTGCTACAAAAATAAATAGAAAGGGAAGAACATAATTATGATACGTCAATGGAATGAAGAATCTTTAGATCACCGCAACACATTGCTCTACGCAATGGGAATTTCAGAGGAGGATGTGCAACGCCCTATCATTGGCCTTGTCAACTCTTGGAACGAAATGAACCCTGGTCACTTCCCATTTAAAGATGTCATTACTGAAATCAAGGCAGAAATCTATGCCGCTGGTGGCTTGGCTCTGGAATTGCCCATCTCTGGCATTTGCGATGGCATCTGCTCCAACACCCCTGGCGACCGTTATACTTTGCCAGCCCGTGATTTGGTTTCCAGCGAAGTGGAAACTGTGGCAGAACTGAATATGCTCGAAGGCATGGTCATGATGGCCACCTGTGATAAGGTTGTGCCCGGTATGGTCATGGGCGCTCTGCGCGTCAACATCCCCACTGTGATGCTCACTGGTGGCTATATGGCCTCTGGTCACGTAGGTGACAAAATGATTACCCTAACCCACACCAAGCAAGCCTATGCTGCTTATATTGAAGGGCAAATCACCCGCGAAGCCTATAAAGAAATTGTCCGCAATGCCTGCCCCACCCCTGGTGCATGTCCCTTCATGGGCACCGCCAACACCATGTGCGCCATGGCAGAAGTGCTGGGGCTCAGCCCCCACGGCAACGCCTGTGTCCGCAGTCAAACTGACAAGTGGCACGAAATGGCCAAGCAAGCTGGTCGTCAAATCATGGACGCATGGCGTGCAGAACGCAAGCCCATGGACATCATCGGTGAATCCAGCTTTAAAAACGTGGTCAGCTACATGATGGCCACTGGCGGTTCTACCAACAGCCTGCTTCATTTGCCTGCCATTGCCCGTCAAGCCGACTTTGTGGTTACCCCAGAAACCTTTGATGAAATCAGCCGCCAAGTGCCTCTGATTTCCACCATTTACCCCAACCACCCCACCCAAACCATGGAAGATTTTGACGCCGCTGGCGGTCTGCCTGTGGTGCTGGGTGAACTGGCAAAAGGCGGTTTGGTAGACACCGAGGCACAAGGTATGTTTGGCACCATCGGTGAAAAAATCGCCCTGTATGAAAACTTAAACACCGAAGTTGTCCGTCCTATCACCAACCCCATTAACCCCCAAGGTGGCTTGGCTGTGCTCCACGGCAACATCGGCACCGAAAGTGCCATTGTAAAATTCAGCGCTGTGGAAAAAGATGCCTTCCAATTCTCTGGTCCAGCCAAGTGCTACGATTCTCAAGACGATGCTTGGCACGCCATTTTGAAAGATGAAATTGTGGCTGGTGACGTGGTCATCATCCGCTACGAAGGCCCTAAGGGTAGCCCCGGTATGCCTCACATGGAAACCTTTATGGCTGCTGTTTTGGGTAAGGGTCTGGGTTCTGACATCGCTCTGGTGTCTGACGGTCGCTTCTCTGGCGCCACTGGCGGTCTGGCCATTGGTCACGTCAGCCCAGAAGCCTATCAAGGGGGCAATTTGGCCTTCATCCAAGATGGGGACATGATTCACATTGACATCGAAGCACGTTCTTTGACTGTAGATGTGTCTGATGCTGAATTCGAAGCACGTAAAGTGGACTTTAAGCCTGTGGTGAAACCTGCCAGCGGTTGGCTGGGCCTGTATCGCAAATATTGTACCTCTGCCCACAGCGGTGCAACTGTTTACTGGGATAAAGACTGATTTGTCACCATGGTGAATATTAAAACAGTAGCCACCATAGCAGGTGTTTCGCCTAGTACCGTTTCTCGTGTGCTAGGCGGAACCAGCTATGTGAAACAAGAGACAAAAGAAAAGGTGCTCAAGGTCATTCGGGAGACAGGCTATGCCCCAAACGCATTGGCTAAAAGTCTGAAAGAAGGCCGCAGTAACACCATTTGCTTGTTGATGCCCAGCATCCAAAACTTGATTTTCCCCATTATCACCCAAGGTGTGGAAGACACCGCTCGTAAACACGGGTTTTCGGTGATTTTGTGTAATACCAACGAGGATGTGCAGGTAGAAAGCGCATACATCGATAAAATGCGTCAGCGCTGGGTGGATGGATTTATCTTGTGTGAGGTGGCAAAAGATAACACCGAATACGTGGATGCCCTCCATCAAGAGCAGTTCCCATTTGTACTGGTGGCTCGGTTTAACCCACAAGACCAAGGGCAACTAAACATTGTTTCTGTGGATAATTATGGTGCCACCTATCAAGCGGTGAGTCACCTGATAGAAACAGGACATCGCCAGATTGCCATTGCAGTGGGTTCTGAGCAACTGCATTTTTATGAAGAGCGGTTGCGCGGATATCAAGCCGCGCTGACAGACCATGGCATGGAAGTGAATCCAGCGCTGATTTTAAACCAAGGCAGTGGGGATGAAAGCTTTTATGCCCAGACCAAGTGTTTGATGGAAACCCACCCAACGGTGGATGCCATTTTCTGCACCGCTGACCCCAAGGCCTTTGTGGTATTGCGTGCCTTGCATGACATGAAAATACAAGTGCCAACGCAGGTTTCGGTGATGGGGTTTGACAATGTGCCGTTGTCGGCTTTGATGGAGCCACCGCTGTCTACGGTGAGTCAGCCCCTGTATCAAATGGGGGTTTTGGCTGCCACAAATTTGATTAAGCAAATCTTGCATAAAGAAAAAAGTGGCACATTGCCACCCCCTGTTCACGATGTGATGCAGACGGAGATTATCCTGCGCAAATCCACGTGTATCCGTTAAACAGTTGCCACCGATGGGTGTATACAAAATTTAGAATGAAGGAAGTAGGACTACTATGGGCGCTTACGAACAATTTAATTTTAAATCTTTAGATGACTTAAACAATAAAACCAAGGAATTGGGTTATGACATGGTGCTAGACAACGATGTCTCTATTTTGAAGGAAACAGTGAACATCGGCTCTAAGGTTGCACCAAACAAACTGGCTATTTTGCCTATGGAAGGGTGCGACTCCAATCCTGATGGCTCTCCCTCTGAACTGGTGATTCGCCGCTATCATCGTTTTGCCTCCAGTGGCGCTGGTCTGCTGTGGTGGGAAGCTTGCGCCGTCATCGAAGAAGGCCGTGCAAACCCCCTGCAAATGATGATCACCAAAGAAAATGTTGGTCAATTCAAGAAACTGCTAGAAGAAGTCAACGAAATTTCTATGCGTGAAAACGGCATTAAGCCCATCAATATTTTACAATTGACCCACTCTGGCCGTTACAGCAGACCTTATACCCATGCACCCGACGCTCTGATTCCCCAACGTGACGCATTGCTAGATGGCCGCACTGGCATCGTGGACGATAGCCGTATCATCACCGATGAATATCTGGATAACCTGAAGCAATACTACGTCAACAGCGCAAAACTGGCTATGGAAGCTGGCTTTGACGGCGTGGACATGAAGTCTTGCCACAGATATTTGCTCAGCGAATTGCTGGCAGGGTTCAACCGCCCCGGTAAATACGGCGGTAGCTTTGAAAATCGTTCTCGTTTCGCCCGTGAAACCATGACCTTGTTGCGTAGCGAAATGCCCAAGGACTTTATTTTGGCCTCTCGGGTCAGCATGTTTGACGCCCATCCATATCCCTATGGCTTTGGTTGCGACAAGGAAGATATGTGGAAGTTGGATTTGTCTGAACCTAAGAAGCTGGTTAAAATGCTCTGCGACGCTGGTGTGGATTTGCTGTGCGCCTCTGCTGGTAACCCCTATTACATCTATCCCCAAGTCAACCGTCCTTTCGACACCCCCAGCGAAGGCATCCCCACCCCCACTGAGCATCCCATTGACAGCGCCATGCGTCTGTTCTCCTTGACCCGTGCGGCCCAAGAAGTGGCTGGGGATATCCCTGTCATCGGCTGTGCTTATTCATGGTTCCGTGAATATCTTGGCAACGTGGGTGCCCATAGCATCGCCAAGGGCGACTGCCAAATGGTGGGTCTGGGTCGTATGGCTTTTGCATATCCCACCATGCCTCGTTGCATCCTCAATGACAACCAAGTGGACAGCAAAAAGGTGTGCGTCACTTGTTCTCGTTGCACTGTCATTATGCGTAACCACGGCAGAACTGGCTGTGTTATCCGTGACGGCGCTACCTATGCACCTTTGTACGAAGAAGCAGCTGCTGATGCAAAAGCACGCAGTAAACAATAAAAAGGGAGAATGCGTATGTCTGTAGAAAAAGGGTTACGTGGCAGAGTTTACGAACCAGAAAAAGTAGAGTTTTTTGAATTTGACATTCCTGTTTTGAAAGAAGACGAAGTGCTCATCAAGGTAAAATCCAGTGCCATTTGTGGCAGTGATTTGCATATTTTCAAAGGCAAACACCCCTCTGCACCTCTGCCTGTCACCATCGGCCATGAAATGGCTGGTGATGTGGTTCGCTTTGGCGCAGGTGTGACCAATTTGGCAGAAGGCGACCGTGTCACCTTTGAACCTTGCATCGTATGCGGCACTTGTGACGCTTGCTTGCATGGCACCTATGGGTATTGTGAAAACATCAGCTATACCTACCGCAACGGGGAAGGCACCATGGCAAATTATGTGGTGGCCAAGGCTAAATACGTGTATCAATTGCCAGACTATTTAACCTATGACACAGGCTGTTTGGTGGAGCCATTGAGCGTGGCAACCCATGCGGTGAAGCGTGCTAACATTAGAATTGGCGAAACTGTTTTGATCATCGGCGCAGGTGCCATCGGCATGATGGTGGGCGCTATCTGTAGAAAA
The DNA here is from genome assembly GCF_039719005.1 of Bengtsoniella intestinalis. Taxonomy (GTDB): domain Bacteria; phylum Bacillota; class Clostridia; order Oscillospirales; family Oscillospiraceae; genus Oscillibacter; species Oscillibacter intestinalis. Next base: position 3,132,179 of record NZ_CP133584.1, read on the forward strand.
TGCGGTGCCAAAGATGTGATCATTGCCGATTTCTCTGATGAGAGACTGGCTATGGCCAAGGAATTGGGCGCGACCATCACCATCAACTCTGGTAAAATCGACTTGGAAGAAGAAATTGCCAAGTTGACCAAGGGTAAGGGTGTGGATAAGAGCTTTGAATGTGTGGGTCGTGAGTCCACCTTCTTGCAAGCCATGATGACCTTGCGCAGAAATGGTTTGGCCACCATCATCGGCATTTTTGAAAACCCCAATATCACCATTCCTGCCAGCCGCTTTGTCACCCATGAAATCCATGTGCAAGGCGCCCAAGGCTATTGTTGGGACTTTGATGATGCCATTTCCATTGCAAAAGAAATTGACATGGAGAAATTTGTGACCCACAAATATCCCTTGGATCAATTGCAACAAGGCCTTGAAACAGCATTGAACCCCCGCACTGGGAGCATTAAGGTAATCATCAATCCATAATTATAAAAGGAAGGTATCGTATGAAAAAAACAGCCATCATTACTGGCAGTAGCCGTGGCATTGGTTTTGCCATTGCGCGCCAGCTAGGCCTTGACGGGCACAATGTTGTTATTTTTGCAACCACGCCCCAAGAAAACAACCAGAAGAATCTAGACATCTTGACTGCTGACGGCACCACCTTCCATTATGTGCAAGGCAATATTGATTCCTCAGAAGATAGAGTGCGCTTGGTGCGTGAGGCAGTGGAAGCCTTTGGCGGTGTCCATGTGCTGGTGAACAACGCTGGCGTGGCACCTAAAGTCCGTGCTGATTTGCTGGAAATGACCGAGGAAAGTTTTGACCGTGTGATTTCTATCAACACCAAGTCCAATATGTTTTTAACCCAAGAAGTTGCCAAGCAAATGATTACCCAAGAACAAGTGGGGAAAAAGCGGGGCACCATTGTCAATGTTTCCTCTTGCTCGGCAGAGGTCTCTAGCACCTCTCGTGGGGAATATTGCGTGTCTAAGGCTGGGGTTTCCATGTTGACTAAACTCTATGCCGACCGTTTGGCCCAAGAGAATATTTTGGTGCATGAAGTGCGCCCTGGTGTCATTGCCACCGATATGACCAGCGGTGTTTCCAACCGCTATGATGCGTTGATTGCCCAAGGGATTTTCCCCATTGCAAGATGGGGCACACCAGAAGATGTGGCTGGGGTAGTCTCTAGCTTCTGCAGTGACAATTTCCTTTATACCACGGGCAATTATGTAGACGTGGATGGTGGGTTCCACATCAAGCGTCTGTAAGGAGGGGTTATGACACAATCTACCTTTATGGGCGTCACCTTGTACACCTGTAACACGGCGGTGGTTGGTTCAGGTGCCGCTGGGTTTAATGCCGCGGATTCCCTGTTTGTCAAAGGCCAAGAAGATGTGGTGCTGGTCACCGAGCTTCTCAATGCTGGTACCTCTCGGAACACAGGCTCTGACAAGCAAACCTATTATAAATTGACCCTATCTGGGGGCGATGGTGATAGTGTTTTGGAAATGGCAAAAACCTTGTTTGAAGGCCAGTGCATGGATGGGGACAACGCCTTGTGCGAAGCCTCCCAAAGCACCAAATCCTTTTTAAAACTCTCTGAGTTGGGGGTGCCATTCCCCAAAAATCGCTATGGCGAATACATTGGCTATAAAACTGACCACGACCCAAGACGGCGTGCCACCAGCGTGGGGCCTTACACCTCTAAGAAAATGACAGAGTGTTTGGAAAAAGCGGTAAAATCCAAGAATATCCCCATTTTAGACCATATGCAAGTGATTTCTATTTTGACGGATAAGGAACAAGTGTGTGGCTTGCTGTGCTTAAACACAGCCCAAGATGCCCCTAGCAAGTATGCCATCGTGCGTTGCACCAACGTGATTTACGCCACAGGCGGCCCTGCCAGCATCTATGCCAACAGCGTGTATCCTGCCTCTCATTTTGGTGCCACAGGTGTGGCCTTTGCCGCTGGTGTGAAGGGTCAAAACTTGACCGAATGGCAGTACGGCATGGGCTCTTTGGTGCCACGGTGGAACGTATCGGGTACCTATATGCAGGTGTTGCCACGGTTTATTTCCACCAATCAAGATTTGTCAGACGAGAAAGAATTTTTATATGATTTCTTCACTGACGAAAGCGATATGCTCTCAAAGGTGTTTTTGAAAGGCTATCAATGGCCATTTGACGTGCGCAAAATCCAAGATGGTAGCTCTATCATCGATATTTTGGTGTACTGCGAAAGTAGAAAAAATCGCCGTGTGTTCTTAGACTTTAGAGAAAATCCAAAGGGCAAAGAAGTGGATTTTAAAAGCTTAAGCGAAGAAAGCTTCACCTATTTGGACAAAGCTGGCGCTTGCTTTGGCAAGCCCATCGACCGACTGTTGCATATGAATGCCCCAGCTGTGGATTTCTATATGGACAGAGGAGTGAACCTGCGGGAACAACCCTTGGAAATTGCCTTGTGCGCCCAGCATAACAACGGCGGCTTGGCAGTGGATGCGTGGTGGCAGACCAATGTGAAGGGCTTTTTCGCCGTGGGCGAAGTGGCAGGCACCCATGGGGTATATCGTCCCGGTGGGTCAGCCCTGAACTCTGGGCAAGTGGGCTCTAGCCGTGCCGCTGAGTATGTGGCAGCCAATTGCCAAGAGGGTGGCGTGGCAGAGGATGTATTCAACGCCTGCGCCAAGGAGGCATTGACCAAAGCCCAAGCCTTGGAAGCCAGCGCCATGGACGACACCAAAAACACCTATGATGATTACATCAAAGAGGTGACGGGGCTGATGAGCCAATTTGGTGGCTCTATGCGCAATGCCCAAGAAATCGAAAAGCTGATGGGTCATATCCAGCAATTGCTGGTCACCTTCTCTGAGGTTGTCTTTGCCACCAATCCTAAAAAATTGGGCAAAGTGTTCCGCTTGAGAGATATTTTGGTGTGCCAGTATGTGTATCTGTCTGCCATGTTGGACTACATTGCCCAAAGCGGTAAAAGCCGTGGGAGCGCCCTGTATACCAATCCAGAGGGTGTCAAACCTTATGAGCAGTTACCAGATATGTTTACCTTTATTTTGGACGACAATTCCCTGTCTGATCAAATCCAAGAAATTGCATATGACCAAGGGGCTTGCCAGTGCCACTGGCGCACCGTGCGTCCCATCCCCATGGAAGACGATTTCTTTGAAAATGTCTGGCGACAATACCGTGAAAACGGAAACGTGTATTGATAAATACGTTAAAAAAGCACCACCGGTTCAATCTTGAATTGGTGGTGCTTTTTTTTGTGTAAAAATGGTATATATTGGCTAAAAATCAAAATATAACGGAAAATTTACAAATTATAATCCCCTGTTTCCCCTTGACAAAGAAGGGCTTGGCAGATATACTGTCGATAATCAGATAAACAATCGTGAGATTTGAGAGCGAGATGAGATGCACCCCATAGAGGGTGTCATGTTGTCTTGCTTTTTTATTTTTTTATTGGATTAGGAGGTTTTTCCATGAAACATCGCTTGTATCGCAGAATTGAAGACTGTCCTGTCATTGCCGCCGTGAAAGATGACCACGGGCTGACTCGCGCCCTTACCCATGAAGGTGGGGTGATTTTCGTGCTCTACGGAGACTTGATTTCTATCGGTGGCATTGTGGAAAAAATCCATGGCGCTGGGAAAATCGCTGTGGTACACGTGGATTTAATCACGGGCCTTGGCAACAAGGAAGTGGCGGTGGACTTTATCCACAGTGTGAAGGCCGATGGCATTTTAACCACCAAGCCCCAGCTGATTCGTCGGGGCAAAGAACTGGGAATGCTGAGTATTTTGCGGTTTTTTGTCTTTGACTCTATGGCCTTGCAAAACGTGGAAAAATCCACCCAGCAGGCCAAGCCTGACTTAGTTGAAATTCTCCCCGGCATCATGCCAAAGGTCATCAAGCGCATTTCTCAAACCATTCATACCCCCATCATTGTGGGGGGCTTGATTGCAGATAAAGAAGACGTGATGGAGGCCATGAAGGCCAATGCGGTGGCGGCGTCCACCAGCAACGAAGATTTGTGGGATTTATAAGGAATGTAAAGCGTGAACAATCACGCTTTACCATTTGACTTGGGGCTTCGCCTGCGGACAGGCGAGATGCCAAAATCTCCATTCTGTCTGGAGATTTTACAAAGCAATTTGTGCGCTAAGCACAGAATGGAGATTTATATGTATCAATCAATTATCATTGGCGCAGGTGTTTCTGGCAGTGCCATTGCCCGTAGCCTTGCCCGTTATCAAGGGCGTATTTGTGTGGTGGAAGCCATGGAAGATGTGTGCTGTAGCACTTCCAAGGCCAACAGCGCCATTGTCCACGCTGGCTTTGATGCCAAGGAAGGGTCTTTGATGGCGAAGCTGAACGTACAAGGCAGTGAGCAGATGGAACAGCTCTCCAAGGACTTAGACTTTCACTATCACCGCAATGGCTCTTTGGTGGCCTGTATGGATGAGGCGGATTTGCCAAATCTAATGGCTTTGCGCCAACGGGGTATTACCAATGGGGTGAAAGGGTTGGAGATTTTAACCCGAGAGCAAGCCTTGGCTTTGGAACCGAATTTGTCAGACGCTGTGGTGGCGGCATTATCAGCCCCCACTGGCGCCATTGTCTGCCCCTTTGGCATGAACCTTGCCTTTGCCGAGCACGCCCACCTCAATGGGGTGGACTTTCGCTTCAACACCAAAGTGATGGGCTTCACCCAAACCCAAGAGGGGTGGATTGTCCACACCAACCAAGGAGATTTGGAAACCCAAACGGTGGTCAATGCCGCTGGTGTCTATGCTGACGACTTGCACTACATGGTCAGCAAAACGCCTCTGCATATCACCCCCCGTCGTGGGGAATATTTGCTGCTTGATAAGTCGGTTGGCAACCATGTGAGCCACACGGTGTTCCAATTGCCCAGTAAGCTGGGCAAAGGGGTTTTGGTGACGCCGACTGTTCACGGCAATTTGCTGGTGGGACCTACGGCGGAGGACATTGCCGACAAAGAAGGCACCAATACCTCTGGCGTTGGCTTGGCGCATTTGGTGACAAAAGGGGGCGTGAGCGTGAAAAACCTACCCTTGCGCCAAGTGATTACCTCTTTTGCAGGTCTGCGTGCCCATGAGGATACTCATGAATTTTCCATTGGGGAATTGGCCGATGCCAAGGGCTTTTTCGACTGCGCTGGCATTGAATCCCCCGGTTTGTCTGCCGCGCCTGCCATTGGTGACTATGTGGCAAAGCTGGTGGCACAGGCATATGATTTAGTAGAAAAGCAAGACTATATCCCCACCCGTAAAGCCCCAGTTGAGCCTGCCACCATGACCATGGAACAGCGTCAAGCGTTGATTGCTGCCCAGCCTGCCTATGGGCAAATTGTGTGCCGCTGTGAGTTGATTTCCGAAGGGGAAATCCGTGCCGCCATTGCCGCGCCTTTGGGTGCGCGAAATGTAGACGGTGTCAAGCGCCGTGTCCGCGCTGGCTCAGGCCGTTGCCAAGGGGGCTTTTGCGCTCCACGGGTGATGGAATTGATTGCCCAAGAGCTGGGGATTCCCATGGAAGCTGTTACCAAAAATGGTGGCAATTCTCGATATATCGTGGGCTATAACAAAGACGCATTTGAAGGAGAGAACCATGAAACACATTGATTTGGTGATTGTAGGGGGTGGCCCTGCTGGGTTAGCCGCCGCCATTGCCGCCCGTGAGGCAGGGTGTGAGAACCTGCTGGTCATTGAGCGTGAGCGTGTACTGGGTGGGATTTTGAACCAATGTATCCACAATGGCTTTGGGCTCCACACCTTCAAAGAAGAGCTTACTGGCCCTGAATATGCCCAGCGGTTTATCGACAAGGCAGTGGCCTTAGATATTTCTGTGATGACCGATTCCATGGTGCTGTCCATCACCGACAAGCGTGTGGTGACCGTGGTCAACAGCCAAGAAGGGCTATTTGAAATTCAAGCAGGTGCCATTGTGCTGGCCATGGGTTGTCGGGAGCGTAGCCGTGGCGCGCTGAACATCCCTGGTCACCGCCCAGCTGGGGTCTATGCCGCTGGCACTGCCCAACGTTTGGTGAATATGGAAGGGTATTTGCCCGGTCGCAATGTGGTGATCTTAGGCTCTGGTGACATCGGCTTAATCATGGCACGGCGCATGACCTTGGAAGGGGCCAAAGTCCACGTTGTGGCAGAGTTGATGCCCTTTTCTGGGGGCTTGAAGCGGAACATTGTCCAGTGTTTAGATGATTTTGGAATTCCATTGGAATTGTCCACCACCGTGGTGGATATTCACGGCAAAGACCGCCTCACTGGAGTGACCTTGGCCAAGGTGGACGACAAAATGCGCCCCATTGCTGGCACAGAGATGTATTACCAATGCGATACCCTGCTGTTATCTGTAGGCTTGGTGCCTGAAAATGAGCTGTCACTGGGGGCTGGGATTGCCTTGAGCCCTGTCCACAACGGCCCCATTGTCACAGACCAATTGGCCACCAATGTGGCGGGGATTTTCGCCTGTGGCAATGTGCTCCATGTCCACGATTTGGTGGACTTTGTGTCCCAAGAGGCCGCCCAAGCTGGCCAGCACGCCGTGGCCTATTTACAAGGGGCTGTGGCAGGGGAGACCACCGTGCCACTGGTGGCAAAAGGGGGCGTGCGCTATACAGTGCCAGCCACCATTTGCCCCCAAACCATGACAGAGGACGTCACCGTCCGCTTCCGTGTGGGACAGGTGTATCAAAAGGCCGCCATTGCCGTGTATGCTGGGGAGCGACTGCTTTCTCGGCGTAAAAAAAAGATTATGACCCCGGGTGAAATGGAAGAAGTGGTGCTGAAAAAGGCAGACTTGCAAGGTGCCACCGCCGTCACCATCACCATTGAACAAGAAAAGGAGGGCACGGCATGAACACCGTTCCATTGACCTGTATTGGTTGCCCCATGGGCTGTATGTTAGAAGTGAGCGTAGCAGAGGGGCAAGCAGTTGCCGTAGCTGGCAATCTGTGCGGTCGGGGTAAGCGCTATGCGCAAGAGGAAATTGCTTGCCCAGCACGCACCTTGACCACCACCGTCCATGTCTCGGGGGCAAAGCGGAAAACGGTGGCGGTGAAAACCAATCAAACCGTGCCCAAAGACGCCATCTTCGCCTGCGTTGCCGCCTTGAAAGATGTCACCGTGGAAGCACCCATTCAAATAGGGCAGGTTCTGGTGGCGGATTTGGCAGGCACAGGGGTAGATTTGGTAGCCGCTGGCGCCATTGTATAAACCCTGCCCAATATACATATGATAGGGAGGGTATTTGATGGATTTTTCTCTTTTGATGGACTATTTGCGGGCGTTTAATACTGGCTCTACCATGCTTCGGTTGGTGTTAGCACTGATTTTTGGGGGTTTGATTGGGTTGGAGCGAGAAGGCACCACCCGTAGCGCTGGTTTGCGCACCAATTCCTTGGTGTGTATTGGAGCCACACTGGTGATGCTCACAGGCAATTACATCCAAGTCACGTTTATGTCCACCGCTGATGTGGCGCGTTTGGGGGCGCAGGTGGTCAGTGGCATTGGCTTTTTGGGAGCTGGCACCATTATGGTCTCTGGCAAGCATAAGGTCATTGGCTTGACCACGGCGGCGGCTTTGTGGATTTGTAGCGTCATTGGTTTGGCGTTGGGCATTGGGTTTTATGAAGGCGCCATTGCCTGTTGGATTTTATCCCTGACCACCTTGAAGGTACTCAAGGTTTTAGACAAGAAATATCGGGACAAATGCCACTTTGTGGACTTATATGTAGAGCTCAAAGACCCATGGAAGCTGACCAATATCACCGAATATTTCAAAGACAATGGCATCGCCATTGTCTCCCTCACCTCCACCCAGCCCAAGCTGACCACCAGCGCTATTGGGGTGAATTTGGTGGTGAAGGTGCATCGCGATCAGAGTGCGGATTCCATTTTGCGTTCTCTAGTGCATGATGAAGATATTGCGTTTGCCCACAAAGTGTATGTATAAGCAAATCACAAGTTTTACACAAGTTTAATAAAAAACAACCAATCTGCTGTTGACAAATAGACATTCCTGTGGCAAAATAACGATATTCGCAGGTGAAATGCCCAGCGATGATGAATATTGGACGACTTGAGTAAATGAGAAAGTTGGAACTGTCTGTGCGAACAGGCTTGTTTCGACTTTCTATTTTCGCTTTTTTGGAGCAAAATCCAAAAAAATCCAATATTTAAAAAACGAAAAGGAAGTATTCTCATGAAAAAATTGCTAGCAGCCCTGTTATCCGTGGCGATGATGGCATCTTTGGTAGCTTGTAGCGCCAGTGAATCCACCGCCACCACCGAAAGCACCGTCTCTGGCATCCAAGACACTTTGACCATTGGTATTGCCTCTGACATCAACAACCTGAATCCTCTGGCTCAAAATGACCAAATCAACAACAACTGTCTGGCTCTGACCCACCAAACCTTGGTGTTCCTCACCAACGACACCAATGAGCACGTGGCCAACATTGCCCAAAGCTGGGAATGGGTCAGCGACAATGAATTGGTGTTCCACTTGGTGGAAAATGCAACCTTTAGCGACGGCACACCTCTGACCGCAGAAGACGTGGTCTTCACTTACGAAATGGCCATCGACCCCAGCCAATCCAGCGTGTCTGGCTCTTTGGGTCTGGTGGAAGCTGTCAGCGTGGTGGACGCATATACCGTGTCCTTCCAAACCACCAGCTATTCTAACGAAATTCTGTCTGTTATGGCAGGCTACCCCACCTCCATCCAATCCAAGGCTGCGTATGAAAGCGGCATGGAAAGTCCTTGGCTCATCGGCTCTGGCCGCTATGTGTTTGAGGAATGGAAAGAAGGCCAATATGTGTCTTTCCAACTGAATGAAAACTTCTGGGGCGATGAACCCGGTGTGGCACAACAAATCATCTTTAAGCCCTATTTGGAATCCTCTGCCCGTGTGGCGGCATTACAAAGCGGCGAAATCGACGTGTGCATCGATCCCCCCATCAACGAACTGAGCTTCTTGGAAGACGACGCAAACGTCACCGTGGAAACCCGTAGCGGCACCCGTTTGTTCTACTTTGGTTTCAACACCGAAGCAGAACCCTTCGACAATGAAACCCTGCGCCAAGCTGTGGCTTGCGCCATCAACCGTGACCAAATTGTCCAAGTGATTCTCTCTGGCTACGGTCAAACCCAAACCACCATCGTCAACCGTGGCGTGTGGAGCTTCTATGATGACATGGAAGGCTTTGACTACGACGTGGAACGCGCCAAAGAACTGCTGGCAGAAGCTGGCTACGCTGAAGGGGAACTGACTGTGGAACTGTATGCTTCCAACGGGAGCCCCTACAAGGAAATCGCACCCATGATTCAAGAATACCTGCGTCAAATCGGCATCACTGTCAACATCGTCTCCTTGGACGAAGCGACATTCAAGGCGGATGCCCAAGCTGGCGCACATCAAATGTTCTTGTGGCGTTGGAACGTCATTGACCGTCTGGACGAAATCTACACTGATTTGTTCCGCACTGACTCTGCATCCAACTATCACCACTTCTCCGACGAATACGTGGACGCAATGGCCACCGCTGTTCTCACTGAAAAGGACAAAGACACCCGTGAACAACTGAGCATCGAGCTCCAAGAATATCTGGTAGAAGCTTGCCCTCAAGTGCCCTTGTACGTGGCTGATTTGGTCATCGCCTACAATAACGGCCTCCAAGGCACCTACCTCTTCGGCGGCGGCAACCACAACTGGTCCACCGCTTATGTGGAAAACTAAGGAAGTTTTCTGAAAATAGCAATCTCTAAACGAGGCGACCCTATGAGCAATCGCAATGGCGCATACTATAAAGCGTGTACCACTGTTAGCCCATAGGGTCGTCTTGGTTTGTTTCCGGCACCACTTGCCCAACGGGCGACCACAGGTCGCCCCTACACAAAGCCTCGTAGGGGCGACCTGTGGTCGCCCGTCCCTCACTTTACAAGCGGTGTATCCGATTACCGCAGAACAGGAGAGTAAGCGTATGCTCCGTTATATTGTCAAGCGTATTATTTTTACTATACCAGCACTCTTAATCACATCATTTCTTATTTTCTGGGCAATGAATCTGGCTGGAGGTGACCCAGTGTACACCATTTTGCCAGAAAATGCAACGGTGGCTCAACAAGAGGCACTTCGAGAAGAAATGGGTCTCAACGACCCCTTGCTGGTGCAATATGCTCGTTATATGGGCGGTCTTGTCACTGGCGATATGGGCACATCCTATGTCACTGGCAACGACGTGTTTGTCACCTTTATGAATCGACTACCCATGACACTGGCGCTGGGGGGCTTTGCGTTGCTCATCGCTGTGGTCATTTCAGTCCCATTGGGGATTTATACCGCTTTGCGGCAAAACACATGGAAAGATACTGGCGGCATGATTTTCGCCTTGTTCGGTGTCTCCATGCCAAACTTTTGGCTGGGTCTGATGCTGATGCTGCTGTTTGCGGTCAAGCTGAAATGGCTTCCTTCTGGGGGCACGGGCGGATTTTCTTATTTAATTTTGCCTGCCCTTACTGTGGGTTTGGGCTTAGCGGCCCTCATCACCCGCACCACCCGTTCTGCCATGCTGGACGTGATTCGCCAAGATTACATGACCACTGCTAAGGCCAAAGGTGCCTCTCGCAACCGTGTGGTCTATGTCCATGGTCTGCGCAATGCCATGATCCCCATCATCACTGCTGTGGGGATGCAGTTTAGCTTGGTGATGACTGGTTCTGCGCTGGCAGAAACCGTGTTCTCTTGGCCGGGGATTGGTCGCTTGGTGTTTGAATCTATCTCCAAGCGTGACATTCCTATGGTCACTGGCTCTATCATTTTGTGTTGCGTGCTGATGTCGACTATCAACTTGGGTGTGGACTTGATTTATGCCTTCTTTGACCCTCGTATCAAAGCCCAATACGCCAAGAAAGGATGATAACCATGACAAAACAAGTAACAGGGGAACAAACCTACAAAGGTCGCTCCATGGCACAAGAAACATGGCGTCGATTGCTGAAAAATCACGGCGCTGTAGTGGGTATGGTGTTTTTAATCGCACTCTTTTTGGTGGCATTGATGGCTGGCGTGATTTATGATTACGAAACTGATATCATCTCCATGGGTACGGCCATGTCCCAGTCTCCTAGCTGGGAGCATCCCTTTGGTACCGATAACTTAGGCCGTGATATTTTGGCCCGTATTGTCTATGGCGCGCGGTATTCTCTGCTCATTGGCATGGGTTCGGTGACCCTAGGGCTGTGCATGGGCGTGGTCACAGGGTCTATGGCTGGATTTTACGGCGGTGCCGTTGACCAAGTGGTGATGCGCGCCAATGACATTCTCTATTCCATTCCCAATATCATGCTGGCTGTGGTCATCGTGTCGATGATGGGCACTGGGGTTTCTAGTTTGCTGGTGGCGCTGTCGATTAGTTCGGCCACCGCCTTTGCCAAAATTACCCGTGCGGCGGTGATGAGCATCCGTGGGCAAGAGTTTATCGAGTCTGCCTATGCGCTGGGTTTGCCCACTTGGAAGATTATTGCCAAGCACGTGATTCCCAACTGCATGAGCCCCATCATTGTGCAAGTGACCCTTGCCATTGGCTCTAACATCATTGCAGCCTCTTCTTTGAGCTTTTTGGGTGTGGGCATCGATACGCCTAAACCTGAATGGGGCACTATGCTGGCTGACGGGCGGAATTTTATCCGCAGTGAGCCATGGATGTGTATTTTCCCTGGCCTTGCCATTATGTTCACCGTGCTGGCGCTGAACTTGCTGGGCGACGGTCTGCGTGATGCCTTAGACCCCAAATTAAAAAAGTAAGGAGACGGTTTATGTTAGAACAACAAAGCACCCCCTTGTTGGAAATTCAAGACTTGGTTGTGCATTTTGAAACAGAAGATGGCTGTGTCCAAGCTGTCAACGGTTTGAGCTTTACCTTAGGCCGAGAGAAAACACTCGGATTGGTGGGGGAGACTGGCGCTGGCAAAACCACCACCGCTATGTCGATTTTAAACCTGATTCCCAACCCACCCGGGAAAATCAAAAGCGGCAAGATTTTTGTGGATGGTCACAACGTGTTAGAAATGACAGACGCTGAGCTGCAAACCATGCGTGGCAACGACGTGGCCATGATTTTCCAAGACCCGATGACGGCGCTAAACCCTGTGCTGACCATTGGGGAACAAATCGCTGAAAGTATTCGCTTGCACCAAAATGTCAACAAGGTGCAGGCTATGGAACAGGCGCAAGAAATGTTGAAATTGGTGGGGATCGCCCCCAGTCGTGCCTTTGACTACCCCCATCAATTTTCTGGCGGTATGCGCCAGCGTGTGGTCATTGCCATTGCGTTGGCCTGTAGCCCCAAACTGCTGATTGCCGACGAACCCACCACCGCTTTGGATGTGACCATTCAGGCACAGGTGCTGGATTTGATGCAAGATTTGATTGTCAAATCCCAGATGTCCATGTTGCTCATCACCCATGATTTAGGCGTTGTGGCTGAGGTGTGCGACGATGTGGCGGTGATGTATGCAGGGCGCATTGTGGAGATTGGTTCCACGGAGGAAGTGTTCAACCACACTCTCCACCCTTACACAGAAGGGCTGTTTGACTCGCTGCCCAACTTGAAAGAGCAAGGGGAGGACTTGGTGCCCATTCAAGGGATGATGCCTGACCCCATGGACTTGCCCAGTGGCTGTGCCTTTGCCCCACGCTGTCCTTATGCAGTGGATGTGTGCCATGAATCTGTGCCTTCTTTGACCAATAGGGGTGGCACCCACGCTGTGGCCTGTCACGGATATCAGCAAGACCCCAATTTTACCCTTAGGAGGAACAGATGATGGACAAAAAGCCTATGCTGGAGATTCAAAACCTCACCAAATATTTTCAAACACCTAAGGGAATGCTCCACGCTGTAGACGGGGTTAGCTTTCAAATTGAAGAGGGCAGAACCCTTGGCATCGTGGGAGAGTCTGGTTGTGGTAAGTCCACAATTGGACGGACGATTTTGAAGTTATTGCCTTCCACTGGCGGAAAAATCCTGTTCCAAGGCCAAGATATCACCCATTTTAGCCCCAGTAAAATGCGGAATCTGCGCACCGATATGCAGATTATCTTCCAAGATCCATTCTCCTCTCTTGACCCACGGCAAAATGTGATGAGCTTGATTTCTGAGCCCATTCGGGAGCACAAACTGCTGAAAACCAACGCAGAAATCGAAGCACGCACCTTGGAGTTGATGGACATTGTGGGGCTGTCTCGTCGCTTTGTCAATACCTATCCCCATGAATTAGATGGCGGTCGCCGTCAGCGCATTGGCATTGCTCGCGCCTTGGCTGTGAACCCCAAGTTGATTATTTGCGACGAGCCTGTGTCGGCGTTGGATGTGTCCATCCAAGCCCAAATTTTGAACCTCCTCAAGCAACTTCAACGAGATATGGGGCTGACCTATGTGTTCATCACCCATGACTTGTCTGTGGTGAAGTATTTTGCCGATGACATCGCCGTGATGTATCTGGGGCAGATGGTGGAAAAAGCACCTGCCAAAGAGATTTTTGCAAACCCTATGCACCCGTATACCCAAGCATTGCTCTCTGCCATTCCTCTGCCCATCGTGGGCAAGGATAAGCCACCGCGCAAGCTACTCCGTGGGGAAATCACCTCCCCAGTGAACCTGCCTGACCAGTGCCGCTTTGCCAAGCGTTGCGATCAATGCGTGGCAAGCTGTGAAGCAAATCCCAACCCACCATTGGTGGAGGTGCGCGACGGTCATTTTGTGGCTTGCCATTTGGTGCAAGGCTAAGGAAGGACGGCAACCATGACCTTAAACTTTGCCCACCGTGGCTTTAGTGGCCGCTATCCTGAGAACACCATGCTGGCCTTTGAAAAAGCGTTGGACGCTGGGGCAGATGGCATCGAGCTAGATGTGCACCTGTCCAAAGATGGCATCCCTGTGATTATCCACGATGAAACGGTGAATCGCACCACCAACGGCACAGGTCGCGTCTGTGATTTGACGGCGGTAGAGCTGTCTGCCCTAGACGCAAACGCTGGCTTTCAAGGCCAGTATGCACCTTGCCCTGTGCCCACCTTGGAGCAGTATTTCAAGTGGGTGGTCAACACCGCGCTTATCACCAACATCGAGCTGAAAACCAATATCTTGGCTTATGACGGCTTGGAGCAGTTGGTATGGGATTTGATTGTGAAATATCAGCTGGAAGAGCGCATACTTGTCTCTAGCTTTAACCACTACAGTGTCCAGCGGATGAAGGCCATTGCCCCTTTGTTACCCTGTGGCTTGCTGACAGAAAGCTGGCTTGTAAACGCTGGCGACTATGTGCAAGCACTGGGGATGGACACCTATCATCCCATCCATGGCAATGTGAATGAGCAGTTGATGGAAGAGTTGGCAGGGGTTGGTGTTTACACCTTCACCGTCAACGAACCAGAAACGGTGAAACGGTTGGCAAAGCTAGGGGTGGCTGGTATCATTGGCAATTTCCCTGATATGACAGGCCGTGTGTTGGCGGCCTTATAAGAGATAGCGCCCTTAGATTGTCAGAGATGGCAATCTAAGGGCGTTTTTTGCGGTAAAGACAGGCACGATTGCACTTTTTTCGCGCCTGTGCTACAATGGGCATATAAAACGTTAGCGAAACAAGTGAACTTGAAGGAGGCGTTTACCCGATGACAACCAAAGAACTCCTGCAACAGCCCAAGCTTGATTTACACTGCCATTTAGATGGCTCCTTCCCACCCGCCCTCATTCATAAACTGGTGAACCAAACCAGTCCCCAATCCCTAGAGGCGGTGACCCAAAAACTGCAAGTGCCAGAGAACTGCCAAAACTTGGGGGAGTATTTGCAATGCTTTGACTTGCCCATCGCCTGTATGCAAACCCCACAAGCGGTTGAAGCAGGGGCCTATCAATTTGTCCAGTCGCTGCAAGCCGAGCATATCATCTATGCAGAAGTGCGCTTTGCCCCTGTGCTGTTTGCAAATAGAGATTTTACAGAGGAACAGGCGCTAGAGTGCGCTTTGGCTGGTCTGCGCCGTGGGCAAGAAGAGTTTGCTATCCCAGTGAACACCATTGTCTGCGCCCTGCGACATTTTAGCCACGAGGAAAATGCCAAAACCTTCCGCATAGCCAAAGACTATCAGGCCTACGGGGTTTGCGCGGTGGATTTGGCAGGTAATGAAGCCGCCTTCCCCACGGCAGAGTTTGCCCCATTGTTCGCCTTGGCGAACGCGCTGGAGCTGCCCTTTACCATTCATGCTGGGGAGTGCAAAAGCGCCCAAAGCATCCGAGATGCCATGGCCTTTGGCGCCAAGCGCATCGGTCACGGCATTGCCATGGCTGGAGATTTGGAGTTGCAAGCCCACTGCGTGGCGCAGGGCATCGGGGTTGAGATGTGCCCCATTAGCAATTATCAAACCAAGGCCGTGGAACCAGACCAGCCATATCCATTGGCAGAATTTTTGCAAGCTGGCATCTGTGCCACCGTGAACACCGACAACCGCACCGTGAGCGATACCTCCCTGAGTAAAGAATTTTCATTTTTGCAAGACCGATTTGGTTTTACGCCAGAGGATTTGCGTAAGGTCACCAACAATGCCATCACCTGCGCCTTTGCCAGTGATGATGTGAAGCAATCACTGTGGAAGCAGGTCAATGGATAAATAAGAACCAACGAAAAAGCTGTGCAAATGTGGTTTCCCACATTTGCACAGCTTTTTTTGCCTCGCTTTATTTTGCGGTGGCGATGATGATACGGATTTGACCGCCGGCAGGATAGCCGAAGTTGTCGTACCAGCCAACTAGCTTGTAGTCGTCGGTGTCGTCCACAGAAGAAAGGCTCACCAAGGTGTAGGTGTCGTCAATCTTCATATACACGTCCACGTCGTCTGCCACATCGTATTGGGTGGAACCCACCAAAGCAGAGCTGGTAGTGGCGCTAGACAAGGTGACGTTGGTCAGTTGCTTAAAGCCGTCCAACTCGCCGTCATCATAGGTGATGGAGATACCGCCGTTGGAGATGGTGGCATACATACTGCCGTTCAAGTTGATGGTTTTGGTGACGCCGTCTTCCACGTATTGATAACTGGCGCTGACGCTGTTGAGGCCTGTGCCACTGGACGATACGTTGGTGTCGGCGCTAATCATGTACCCATAGGGAGAGGCATCGCCAGTGGCGTTTTTCAAAATCAGGTGAGAAATGTCGCCTGCGCTATTGAGCACATAGCTACGAACATTGGCGGAGTTTAAGGTGACCCCTGCAATGCGGTCGGTATCGATTTCCACAGCATTGCCATCGTCATCGGTGTCCATGATTTGGATGTTACTTGCAAAGTCATAATCCCCCAGAGCAGTACCGCTGGAGTTGACCTTGCCGCTGATGCTCTTGCTAGACATGGAGGAAATGGTGGTGCCAGAGCTGGAGGTTTGGATAGACACCACAGCGCCAGTGGAGTAAGTCTTGGTGCCCGTGACAGAGAAGGTGTAGGTGTAGCCATCGGTGCAGGTGACGCTGACATAGGTTTTCACTTCTGTATCGTCAGAGGACAGAGATTGGGTGTAAGACTGTACCACGCCGTAGTACATACCGTCTTGTGCTTCTGCTACGTCTGCCACGCCGCCGTCTAAGCCTAAGAGCAAGGTGACGGTGTCTCCTTCTTCTGTACCGCTCAAATAGGACAGTTTGGTAATGGCGGTGGAGGTAGAGAGGCTATAGGTGATGCCAGAAACGGTGACAGAGGTGGGAGACAGGGCGTTGGGAGAGATGGTATCGATGGTGCCAGAGACAGCCTTGGTGTAAATCCAGACGGATTTGGCATTGGCATTGTAATAGTACACATCGTTGATATCCATCACAGCGGAGGAAGTTAAGGTGCCGTTGTTATAGACACTGGTGGGGGTGAAGCCCAAGCTAGAGGTGGATGTCCACACGTAAGGGCCAGACAGGTTTTCAGACATCAAGGAGGGGTAGTCCACTTCGCCATTGATGGTGGGGCAATCGATGGTGTCGCCATAGTAAGTGCCGTTGCCCAGGTTTACTTCCAATAGGTTATACAGCATTTGCGCCACATTGGCAGTGGTCATAGACCCACCAGAGACAGGACTCAGCTCATTCATCAAGCCGATTTGGGTGGCTTGGGAGAACTGGGCATAGGGGTAAGCGCCAGTGAGAGAGCTGGGGCTATAACCCAGCAGGGTCAGCACCGCCATGGTGCCTTGTTCCCAAGTGATGGCGGTGTCAGGGCGGAAGCTCCCATCGGTGTAACCAGACAGGTAGCCAGCTTCCACTGCCAGTTTAATATAGGCAGAGGCCCAGTAATCGCTTTTCACGTCGGAGTAAAGGGAGTAGCCAGTGCCGTAATCGGTGATGTTGTCCCGTTGGTCAGACACCAACATAATCATCTTGGCGAACTGGGCACGGGTGACGGTGGAGGTCCAGTTGGTGCCGTCCACCACCCCAAGGGCTTGCATAGACAGCGCCACGTTGTCATTGGAGAAGGTGGCGGCCTGTGCAGGTGCAATCAAAAGAGAGCACCCAATGGCCACAGCCATTAACAGGGATAAAAGTCGTTTTTTCATAGTTGTTTTCTCCTAATTCTTTAATCGTAACGCAATGCGTCGATGGGGTTCAACCGTGCTGCCTTTTTGGCAGGCAGGTAGCCGAACAAGATGCCAATGCCGATGGACACGCTGACAGCCAGTGCCACGGCTTCGATACCGGGGGAGACATGAATGGCTGTGCCCAACATGGCCGACGATACGGAGGTTGCAATGGCGGAGAGGGCATAGCCCAGTATAATGCCCAAGCAACCACCCAGCGCCGAGGTTGTGGCGGCCTCGATGACAAATTGTTGCATGATATACCGTTCTTTGGAACCCAAAGCTTTACGGATACCGATTTCTCGTGTCCGTTCGGTCACCGACACCAGCATGATGTTCATGATGCCGATACCACCAACCACCAGAGAAATGGCGGCGATACAAGAGAGGATGGTGACCACGATGTCCACCATTTCGTTCATGGTATCCAGCATTTCGGACAGGCTCATCACCATGTACACTTCACTGCCGAACACATCGTAGAGATGGTCTTCAATCAGGGTGATACATTCAGAGATGGTGTTTTCGTCCACCACGGTGATGGTGTAGTTTTCAATGGTGCCCATAAAAGTGAACCGTGCGGCGGTGGTGTAAGGGGTGAACACACAGTCGTCGGTGCACCCTTCGTCCAAATCTTCATCGTCGCTTTCTTGTTCCATGATGCCCACAATGGTGTAGCGGTTGGCACCCACTTTTAAGGTTTGGCCCACGGCGGCACCGTCGTAATAGGTTTGGTTTAAGTATTCACCGATGACGCAGACTTGGTTGCGTTCTTCCAGGTCCATGTAGGTGATGCCACGGCCTTGGCTCAGTTCATAGCCGCTGATTTCAAAGTAGTCTTCGCTGATACCAGTGGCCACGGTGGAGTCCATGGTTTCGTTGCCGATTTTCACGCTGTCAGTCATGGATACAGTGGGGGAAATCAGGTCTAACATATCGCTGTTTTCCGCCACAAATTCGTACATTTCATCGTCAGAAATACTACGAGAGCTACCACGCCCCATGATGGTGACGCTGATGTTGTTGGTGCCAAGCTCTGCAAAACTGTCGGTCATGTATTGGGATAACCCATTACCAACACCCACAATGAGCATAACCGCCCCGATGCCGATGATGATACCCAGCATGGTCAGCAGGGTACGCATTTTACTGCCTGCGATGTTTTTAATCGCTAAGTCAAGAGATTCCCATAGTTTCAAGTGGATTCCTCCTACAATATAAATTAAGGTTTAAGGCACGGCTGCCAGCCGTGTCTTTTGTCTTTTTGTTGCCTAAGCTGTTAGAATGGGAGAGAACAGGTCTGGCTCTGTTTTCCGAGGGCTTACACGCCCGCAAAGGAGTCCGCCAGCCGCCTCTCTCGTTCGCAGCATTCGATTTGCGCAGGTTGTGCCACCAAGACTGGTGCGTTCGTGTCACTCAGGAGATTGAACAAGCAGCGAAGAAAGCGGAATGCCTAATCAAAATACATGGAGGAAACAATATGAACGCAGTCGGAATCGATATTTCCAAAGAATTCAGCGTGGTAGCCGCCCTGCGGCCTATGGGTGAGGTGGCGCTCCCACCTCGTACTTACCAGCACGACAGCCACAGCATCGACGTACTGGCGCAGGAAATTCTTGCGTTGGGTGCGGACACCCGTGTCATCATGGAGGCCACTGGTCGTTACCACGAACCAGTCGCCCAGACACTGAGCCAGCACGGTATCTACGTCAGCATTCTCAACCCACTACTCATCAAGCAGAGCGGTGGTGGCTCCATCCGCAAGGTTAAAACCGACAAAGCCGATGCCCTAAAAATCGCAAAATACGGGCTTGACAATTGGGTGGATTTGCGAGAACATACACCTATGGAAACCATACGACAACAATTAAAGCTCTGCACACGGCAGTACAATTTGTACATGAAAACCATTGTTTCATTGCAAAACAACCTAATTTCTCTCTCGGATAAGACCTTTCCAGGCGTCAACGAGCTGTTTTCTAGTCCTGAGCGCAAGGATGGTCATGTCAAGTGGATTGATTTTTTGGCTACATTTTGGCACTGTCACTGCATTGCAACCGTCAGCGAAAAGTCCTTCACAGACCGCTATCAAAAATGGTGCAAGCGAAAGGGGTACCATTTTCAACCCAAAAAGGCGGCTGAAATTTACGCAAAAACCCAGAAAATGATTGTCACTCTGCCCAAAAACGACTACGCAAAATTGTTGGTTGTGACGGCGGCCAAGCAACTCATAGCCTCCAAAGAAACCCTCTCTGAGATGAAAATCGAGATGAACCGCATGGCTAAAGAGTTGCCCGAGTACGACACCGTCATGGCGATGTACGGCGTAGGCGAGGCCACTGGCGTACAGCTGATGGCGGAGATTGGGGATGTGCGTCGCTTCGCCCACCGCAGCTCCATTGTGGCGTTTGCAGGGGTGGATCCGTCGGTCAACCAGTCAGGCAAGCAGACCTCTCAAGGCGGAAAGACCACCAAACGTGGCTCGCCCCACCTGCGCAAAACGCTGTTTCAGGTGGTGTCTACCTACGTCAAGAAGAAGCCTGAGGACGAGGCGGTGTACCAGTTCATAGACAAGAAACGTGCCGAGGGCAAGCCCTACTACGTCTACATGACGGCCGCACAGAACAAGTTCCTGCGGATTTATTACGCTCGGGTCAAGGAGTGTATGCTGGCTCTGGAGACCGCCAGCGAGGGCTAAGTGACGCTAATTTCATAGTTTTTCAGGTCAGTGATTACACCTTCTTTCTCTGGCCTGTTTTGTTATGCCTGCTTTGTCATCTCACAATTTTTGTGAGATTTTTTCATTTTAGGGCTTGACTTTTATTTACAGGACTCCTTTTTAGCTTCCGCAAATACAGTGGAGGCGTGCATGGTTTCTGCCAAGCTGGCAGGGCCGTCATAGACCACACGACCATCTTCCAAGCGGATAATCCGTTGTGCTTGGGCGGCGATGGAGTTGTCATGGGTGATTAAAATGACGGTGTTGCCTTGCTCATGAAGCTCTTTGAGCAGGGCCAGCACCTCTCGCCCTGTGCGGGAGTCCAGTGCGCCAGTGGGTTCGTCAGCCAAGATAAGCGCTGGGTTCCCAGCCAAGGCACGGGCGATGGACACACGCTGTTGCTGACCACCAGAGAGTTGGTTGGGGCGGTGGCGAAGCTTGTCGCCCAGACCCACACGGGTCAAAGAAGCAATGGCTTGCTCCCGCCGTTTCCCACGGGGTACCCCTGCATACATCAGGGGCACCTCCACGTTTTCAATCAGGTTTAACTTGGCAAGCAAGTTGTATTGTTGGAAAATAAAGCCAACGGTTTTGTTGCGGATTTCCGCTTGTTCGTTGGAGTCCATCAAGCCAACGTCTTCACCGTTGATCAAGAATTGGCCTTCTGAGGGTACATCTAGACAGCCGATGATGTTCATACAGGTGGATTTACCAGAGCCAGATTGACCCACAATGGCAACAAATTCACCCGAGTCTATGGTCATAGAAATGTGGTTGGCAGCCCAGATTTCGCTGTCGCCCATGTAATACACTTTGCTGACGTCACGAAATTCTAATAGACTACTCATCGGCCCATACCTCCGCTACTCATGCCAGAGCTCATGCCGGGGTCACTCATGCCACTACTCATACCAGGGTCACTCATACCAGACTCCATACCGGGCATCATCATGCCGGCATCGGCAGAGACCACGGTGGGCAAGGTGATGGAGGCCACGGTGTCTTCCATGGTGAGGCCTGCGGTGATTTCCACATAGTCGTCGTCGCTGAGACCTGTTTCAACTGCCACATAGACATAGCCTTCTGGGGCTTCTTCGCCTTCAACGGCATTGACAGCGCTGGGAGAATCAGCGGTGACCAGCACCAGATTGTCACGTTGGATGACCACGTTGGAGATGGAGATTACATCAACCACTTCTTCCACCACGATTTCGGTGCTGACGTTCATGCCAGGGAGTAAGCTGCCGTAGTCGTTCAATTGCACGGTGACAGGGTAGGTGGTGGTGCCACCCATGGTGGTACCTGCCACGGAAACCTTGGTAACAGTGCCAGTAAATTCTAAGGTGTCCATGGAGTCTGCTATGATGTCTACGCTTTGACCCACAGAAATGTTTTGGATATCCAATTCGTCAATGCTCATGACGATTTCTAAGTAGGCCAAATCGTAGATGATGCACAAAGCGTCACCTGCTTCCACGTTATCCCCAGTTTTATAGTATTTTTCAATCATAGTACCAGCGATAGGGGCGGTGAAGGAGTAGTTGTCCAGAGCATCTTGTGCGCTTTCGTAAGTCAGCTCAGTGGTGCGGAGGGATTCAGAAGCAGATTGGAGATTGTCGCTCATGTCGTCGCCACCCACGGTGAGGATGCGGGCATTTTTATAAATGAAGTCCCCTTCGTCCACAGACATAGATGTCACTTCGCCAGCAGTATCGGAGGTGATGGTACCAGTGGACGCGTAAGCCAAGGTGCCACTGGAGCTAGAACCTACACCGCCAATGGTGACGGTGGCTTCTTGGGTGTCGCTCAAACCACCGTTGTTGGTGATGGACACGGTGACGTTGCGGACAATGCGGGTACCAGAGAGGATTTCCGTGCTGTTAGACACGTTGGTCACCGTGCCTGTCAAGGTTTCAAAGGTACCAGACAGGGTGACGGTGGCACTTTGCCCCACATAGAAGCCAGCGGCATCGTCAGAGGGGAAGGCTACCTTCAATTCCATGGTGCGGTTGTCACGGGTGTAGCCAATGGTTTGACCCATGGTAATCACGTCTCCCGTGTCCACCAGCAACTCATAGAGTTCGCCAGTGTAATCACTGTAGATGTATTGGCTATCTACCATGCTGTCATAGCTGCGTTGAGATTGGGTCAGGGAAATCTCAGCTTTTTCCAAGGTGTTAGACACGTCAGAGCTGTCGATTTCGTACAGCAGGTCGTCTTTTTCTACGATGGTGCCTTCGTCCACACCATCCCAAATGATTTCGCCTTCCACCAAGGTGGTCACGGTGTAAGAGTTGGCGGCAGTCAAGGTACCGCTAGAGGAGATGGACTGGGTGATGGTACGCAGTTCCACGGCTTCGTCGGTGTAGGTGATTTCACCTTCCAAGTCGGTGCCTGTCATGTGGCTCAGACCCATGTAAGCGCCAGCGGCTATCACAGCCGCCACCACTACATAGGTGATGATTTTCTTCAGTTTGATTTTTTTGCGCGGTTTTTTCTCTTTGACTGCCACATCAGCGGTGGCATCTTTGGATTTAGATTTGAATTTACCAAGTGTCATAGGAGTATTCCTTTCTGCTATTGGAGAATTTTGAGTGTCTAGTTTCACAAGTGGGAGTGTAGCAAAGTAGTCTTAAACAAAGATTGAAATTACGTTCAATTTGTGATATTTTTATATTGGTTTAAGGTTCGGTATTTCAGTAGGCTTCATTGGTCGTATCTGTAAGGTAATTGTGATTTTTTCATGAATGTTCAATATTCTTTTAACCTTAGGATGATAGGATAAAGAAAAAATCCCAATAGTAGATAATGGGGCTTGTAGGGTATTCGTAGGGGAGGGGATGGAACCCCGCCCCTACAGTAAGTGTGAGCGTTTGGGTCTCGTTAAGTATAATTGGGATAAGAAAAAACGGAGGTGTCTCCATGCGTATTTTAATCGTAGAAGATCAGCAAGGGCTGGCAGAGGGTTTGCAGGCCGTGCTCAAAAGTGAAGGCTATGCCACGGATATCTCTTTAGATGGTGTAAACGGGCTAGACAATGGACTCTCTGGGATATACGACTGCATTGTTCTGGATATTATGCTGCCGAAAATGGATGGATTCCAAGTGCTCCATAGTTTGCGTAAAGCGCAAATTGCCACCCCAGTGCTATTGCTCACCGCCAAAAATGAAATTGAGGACAAGGTCCGTGGCCTAGACACAGGTGCTGACGACTATTTGACCAAGCCCTTTGACACGTCAGAGTTTTTGGCGCGTGTGCGTGCTTTAACACGGCGCAAAGAACGGGTGTTGGTGGCAGAACTGGCCTATGGAGACATCACCTTGCGACCGCAGCAAATGGAAATGCACTGCAACGGACAAGCCATTAAGCTCTCCGCCAAGGAATACCATTTGATGGAGTGCCTCATGGAAAATCCCAACCAAATCATCCCCAAAGAACGGCTCTGGGAAAAGGTGTGGGGGCAAGGCGACCAGTCAGAGTATAATAATGTAGAGGTGTACCTGTCGTTTTTGCGGAAAAAATTAAAGCACCTCCATGCCCAAGTGCAAATCAAGGCCACTCGTTCTGTGGGTTATAGCTTGACAGGGGGAGAGGTATGATTAAACGATTGCGCCGTCAATTTATTTTCACCACCATGACAATTTTGGTGCTGTTTGTGGTGGTGATGATGTTGCTACTCAATGTGCTATTCCACATCATGGGGTATCAGCAAAATTTATCCTTACTGCGCCAGTTGTCGGTGATGCCCTGGGGGGAACTGCCTGCTGTCAGCGAAGAAGTGAGCGCCGCATCCCCCATTGCCGAACTGCTGGGGGAAGGGGCGAACAACAGCGCCCTCTATGTGGCGCAACTCTCTGGCGATGGCACCTTGGAAAACTGGATTGTCATCAACGGCGACGGTGAGCCTTCTGCCGATTTGATAAATACCATCCAACAAGCGATCTCCACCACCACGGATGCTACCTATCATCAGGGGGACTATCTCTATGTGCGGAACGGGCAATTAGATGGAGAATATGTGGCGGTGATGGACGTTAGCAACAGCGTGGAGTCTATGATGGTGAGCCGCTTGTACACCACGTCACTGCTGATATGTTTGCTGTGTTTGGTGGTGCTGTATCCCATTTGTGTGTTCCTTTCTCGTTGGGTCACACGACCCACAGAAAAAGCCTTCACCCAGCAAAAGCAGTTTATCTCTGACGCTGGTCACGAGCTGAAAACCCCCCTGTCTATCATATCCATCAATGCCAAGGTGTTAGAACAGCAGGTGGGGCAAAGCAAGCACATGGACTATATCCAATCGGAAATTGGGCGGATGCACCGTCTCATTTCTCAATTGTTGACGCTAGCGAAAATGGAAGGAAACCCCATGCAAGGGGTGAAAACGATATTCCCCTTATCCGACACCATTTTCCAAGTGGCGCTACCATTTGAAGGGGTGGCTTTTGAGCGTAATATCACCTATGACATGGACATTGATGAAGAAATCATGGCCACAGGCAACCAAGACCAAATTGCCCAAGTGGCCATTATCTTGCTAGACAATGCCTTTAAATACACGGGAGACACCGTGAAAATCTCCCTGAAAAAACAGGGGAAGCACAAGGTGCTAGAGGTGTATAACAACGGCGCCCCCATTGACCAAGAGGAATTGCCATATATTTTCCAGCGGTTCTACCGCTGTGACAAATCCCGCACCAGTGCCGAAGGGTACGGCTTGGGTTTGTCCATTGCCAAGTCCATTGTGGATGCCCATCACGGCACCATCGATGCCCATAGCGTGGACAGAGAAGGGGTTTGCTTCCGTGTGGTGTTGTAAATCAGAATATGATAAAACGAGGGCGGAACCCTGTGGGTTCCACCCTCGTTTTGTGTATTTTGTTTTATCGGGTGCGTCCGTTACAGAATAAGACGAAGTCCAGCAAGAGGCACGATGCCAGAGCCACGTAGGGGCGCTTGGTGATGCGCCATAAAAGTAAGTGCACCGTCAATGATGCTTTGGGCTTCTTGTGCGGTGATGGGACAGCTGACCTTGTTGCAAAGATTGTCGGGTTTTTTCCCGTAAGGCGGTGTCGTAAACGTACAGGCACCATCTAAAAAATGGTGCCTGTACGTGGTGTTTGTATATCAGCGCATGGAAATGCGCCATTTGTTGGAGCGATAGAACCAGTAGCCCACTGGCACAGAGATGAAGGGGGCAATCATACAGGCCCAGTAAATCCCGTGAAGGCCGATGGCACCTTCGAGAATCACTGCCAAAATCAACCGCACTACAATGCAGTTTAAAAACGAGTTGAACATCACAAAGAAGGTGTGGCCTGAGCCAGTGGCCAGCACGTTGAAGGAATAGAATCCAGCGTAGAACACCTGCGCCAGAATTTCAATGCGCAAATTGGTGATGGCATAGGTGGCCACCTCTGGTTCGTCGATGAAAATGGCAACCAAATAGGGGGCACCAATTTCGCAGATGGCAATGAAAATCAAGGCCAGTATGGTGGTCATTTTCAGGCATTCAAACATCACTTGCTTGGCGCGCTCATATTCTTTTGCACCGATGTTTTGGGCAATCATAGTGGCTGTGGCACTGGAGATGGCATTGATAAAGAGTTGGCAAAATTCTTTGATTTTGTTGGAGATGCCGTTGGCGGCCGACACATCTGTGCCATATTTGTTGTACAAATAGGCCACCACCAGCCATGACACGCTGGCCACAGTGGATTGGAGCGCCAAGGGGAAGCCAAAGCGGACAATGAGCCCAGCTTTCTCAGGGTTTATCTTTAAGTATTGACGCTCGAAGCCAGTGATATCACGGTTTTTGTGGACATAACGTAGAGCCAAGGAAAACGATACGATTTGAGAGAGCAAGGTGGCAAAGGCGGTGCCAAAAATACCCCACTGGAGCACCACCACGAAAAATGTGTCTAGCACCAAATTTAACACCACGGCGCAGGCGATGAAATGGAAGGGTTTTTTAGAGTTGCCTACGGCGCGTAAGGTGGCGTTAAAGCCGTTGTACATGAAAATAAAGGGGATGCCCAGCGAACAAGTGCGCAGGTAGGTGGTGGCCGCGTCCAAGGCTGGTGCTTCTAATAAAATCAACAGCTGACGCGACAATAGGAAAAAGGCGATGCTACAAACAATCCCGCTGCAAAGCATAATCACCGTTAAGGTGCCAGCGGCAGACTTGGCCTCGGTGTGACGCTTGGCACCGAAAAATTGTCCGATGACAATGTTGCCGCCCACGGTAAAGCCGATGGCAATTTGCACCAAAAGTGCCATAATCAGCGACCCGTTGTTTACGGCAGACACCGCTGTACCGCCGATAAATTGACCCACGATAATCATATCTACAATGCTGTAGAGGGATTGGGTTAAATTGGTGAGCACCATGGGTGTTGCGTAGCGAATCAGGGTGCGACGCACGTTGCCATGTGTTAAATCTTGGGTAGCGTTCATGACACGCCTTCTTTCTCGGGTGAATTATTTCAAACTTCTTCCAGTATAAAGAAGAAACTGGCGTTTGTCAATTTGAACTTGCATAATTGTTCAGATGTATTGGCTGAATTTTATCATTGCCAAAGGGAGACAATCATGATAAGATGTTGGCAATCAGAAAAGCGAGGATCTATATGAAAAAAACAACCCCTGAAAAAGGACAGCCGTTGCGTAATTTTTTGTGCGGTTTTTTAATTGGTGGTGGATCTATTTTACCCGGCGTGTCTGGGGGCGTGTTGGCGGTGGTCTTTGGCATTTACCGCCCGTTGATGGATATGCTGGCAAAGCCTAAAGAGGCCATTCCCAAAAACTATAAAATGCTGGTGCCTGTGGTGGTGGGCATGGTACTGGGCTTTACTGTGTTCGCCATGGTCATCTCTGTGGCGCTTCACGGCAACACCACGGTGACTACATGGTGTTTCATTGGTTTAATTGCAGGTACGTTGCCGTCCATGGAGCGTGAATCTCGCCGCAATGGGCGAACGGTGGGCTGTTATTTGAGCTTTGCACTGTGTGCCACGGTGGTGCTGGTAAGCTTGCTGATGGTGGGTGTGGCTGACACCAGTCAAGCCAATCCCGATTTGTTGTGGTATGCTGTGTGTGGTGTGATTTTAGGCTTGGGCTCAGCAGTGCCAGGGCTGTCATCGTCTACACTGTTGATGGCCATGGGGATGTATACGCCCATGATGAGTGCTGTGGCTGAGTTGAATTGGGTGGCGCTAGCCTCTTTTGTGCCGTGGACAGTGGTGACCTTGTTGGCGCTGGCGCGGTTGGTCACATGGGTCTTTGACCGCTTCCATGGGATTGCGTATCACGGCATCATGGGTATCGTCATTGCCGCCACGGTGGTGATTGTTCCCACTAGCTACAACAGCGTGTGGGAAGTGGTGTTGAGCGCTTTGCTGGCAGTGGGTGGCTTTGTGCTGGCGCTGACCATGGTGAAGATGGAACAACAATTGCCTTCCTGATAGCAGTAAATGATATAAATTGCCCTTTAAAAAAGTCGCCAGTGTGGCGGCTTTTTTTGCATAAAAAATCGCGACTTTGTCCACACTAGTCCTTGGCGAAAGCCTAAATTTCATTGCACATTGCAAGGAGGATGTTTTTATGCAAAACCAAACTACACCCAATGCCAGCATCAAATGTAGCGTGTCTAACTGCGCCCATCACTGCGAGCAATCTCAGCACTGCTGCCTGTCTACCATTCAAGTGGGCACCCATGAGAAAAACCCCACCATGTGCCAATGTACCGATTGCGAAAGCTTTAAAATGCGTTGATTTACCATGGGCGGTGGAAGGCCGCCCTTACATAAATGGGAGGTGGCGTGGTGGCAAAAAAGAGGCTTGTGGCAGTGGCTGGTGGTTTGGCTGGGATGGCTGGAGGGCTGTTTGGCGGCGGTGGTGGGATGGTGTTTGTGCCTTTGGCAGGTCGCAGTGGCACATTGGAGCCGCGGGACTTATTCGCCACTTGCGTGGGGTGATGTATCCTGTGTGCCTTGTGTCGGCTGGGGTTTATTGGGCGCAAGGCCAGTTGCCACTTGCCCAAGCGGTGCCATATTTACTGGGGGGCTTGGTCGGCGGTATGGTGGGTGGACGGCTCTATGGCAAGGTGTCTACCCTGTGGTTGCGGCGAATCTTTGCCCTTTTTTTGCTTTACGGTGGGGTGCAATATGTCAGGTGAATGGATGGTGGCCTTTGGATGCGCCCTAGGGTGTGGCGTGCTTACTGCATGGGGAGTGGGAGGCGGCACTTTGCTGCTGTTGGTGATGACTTTGGTGCTAGGGATAGAGCAACAAACGGCGCAAGGGATTAATTTGTTGTTTTTTCTGCCCAGTGCGGCTATGGCTTTATGGATGCACCATCGTCAGGGCTTCGTCCATGTGCCCACCTTGAAAACTGCCATCCCGTGGGGTGTAGTGGGTGCTGTGGCTGGGGCATGGCTGGCCACAGGCATTGATACAGAGTTGTTGCGCCGACCTTTTGGTATATATTTGTTGGTGGCTGGAGTGATGATGTTGGTGAGAAAATAGCTTTGCCCTTGCTGGCAGGGGTGTTCTTTTTGCCCCTACGGGGCGGTCTGCTGCCGCAGGGGCGTCCTACCGGACGGGTCACCTGCCGGTGGGGCATTCTTTTTTTGTCGAAAAAAAGAATCAAAAAAAGATTTTTTCACGACGACTGCGGTCGAGTGAAAAAAGGGGCTTTTACGGGGCTCATCACTGGAGTACCACGCTCTTTTGACCGGCACTGAGTGGCCTGATTTGTCTCTGCATGACCTTTCGGGCTTCGCCCTGTTGCGATGTTGCAGAAAGATAGTGCCATTTCTTAGGTGTGCCTCGGTTGTGGGTATGGGTAGGTGCTGTGGCGCTGGGCGCCACCATCGTCATCCATCCCCCAGCGCCACCGCACCTATCGACGTCTACATTGTAAGGCACCTCACACGCGTGGTACCATGTCATCGTACGAGTCATGTGCGGCAGCAATCAGCGTTGGTTCGCGCATCCCACACGATAAGCCGAACGGGTGTGAAGCACCCACCCGATAGCACTGCACCCACTCATATCCACCATCCGTATAAAATGGGAGCACGTGAGACAGATGGCCACGCGTGGTCATCTGCCACGTGCAAGATTTTTGGTTACTTTGCATCTTTGCAAAGTAACGCCCGCGCGGCGAGCGCCCCCCACGGAGTGGGAAGGAGTCCATCAAAAGAGAATTCCCACAGGGTGAAGCAAATTGCAATCGATTTCCACGGGCGCGCAATGGGCACCCCTACAAGGGTGGGAAAACAGAAAGCCCCTGCGGCAGCAGCCCCACGGGAGTGGGCAAAAGAAAGCTCCACGGCAGTGGAAAAACACGTTCAACACCCCTATGGATATTGCAAGGGAAACCTTGGTGTGATACAATAAAATAAAAAGACCCAAGGAGAGATGACTATGACTGTCAATGAAAAAATCACTGCTCTGCGTGCCCACATGGTGGCACAACAAATCGCGGCCATTGTAATCCCTTCAGGGGATGCCCATCTCAGTGAATATGTGTGCGACCACTTCCGTTTACGCGCCTATTTATCGGGATTCACAGGCTCGGCTGGCACGCTGGTGGTGGGGCTAGAGTGGGCTGGACTGTGGACAGACGGACGGTATCACACCCAAGCCGCCGCCCAATTGGAGGGCACTCCCATCACCTTGTACCCAGCTGGCAAGGCTGGGGTGGAAACGCTATATCAAGTGCTGGAAGCCAAGGTGACAGCTGGGCAAACCATCGCCGTGGACGGCACCACCATCTCCAAAGCCCAAGGGGATTTGCTCAAGGATTCTGCTAAGAAAATTGGCGGTAAATTGCGGCTGGACTGGGCGTGTCCTGCGTCGTTGTGGCCTGACAGACCAGCCTTGCCCCAAGGGTTGGTGCACCCCATTGACAACGCTGGCCAATCGGCCAAGGAAAAGCTGGCACAACTGTGGTGCGATGAGAAAACCTATTTGATTACCGCCTTAGACGACATTGCATGGGTGCTGAATTTGCGTGGGCAGGATTTGGCACACACCCCTGTGTTTTTGTCCTATCTTTGGGTTGCCCCCAAAGGTGCAACCCTATTCATCCAAACGGGAAAACTCACACCCCAAGCCCAAGGCCATTTGGCAGAGTTGGCCGTCACCGTGGCGCCGTATGAGGCGGTGGAAGGCCATTGCGCCAGCCATCAAGGGAGCAAGGTGGTGGTTGACCCCAACCAAATCAATGCCAGATTGTATCAGCTGTTGGGACACAATGTAGAAGAGGGCACCCATGGCATTGGGGCGAGAAAAGCCATCAAAACCCCTTCGGAATTGGAACATCTCCGCAATGCCCATAAAAAAGATGCCGTGGCGATGGTGACCTTTTTGCACTATTTAGAAGAAAATGTGGGAAAAATCCCACTGACTGAGGTGACCGCTGGGGCAATTGTGGATCAACTCCGCAGTGAGCAGGAAGGGTATCTCAGCCCAAGCTTTACCACCATCTGCGGTTATAACGCCAACGGTGCCATCATCCACTATGAAGCTAAGGCGACCACTTGTGCCACGTTGGAACCCCATGGCCTGCTGCTGGTGGACTCTGGTGGACAGTATACCGATGGCACCACTGACATCACACGCACCATTCCCCTTGGAGAGATGAGCGACGCCATGCGCCGTGACTATACCTTGGTGCTCAAAGGGCATTTGGCCTTGGCCAATGCGGTCTTCCCAGAGGGGACAACAGGGGCGGCATTGGATGTGTTGGCACGGACACCATTGTGGGCGGAGGGGTTGGACTATCTCCACGGCACAGGCCATGGGGTGGGCTATCGCCTCAGCGTCCATGAAGGGCCTCAATCCATTGGCTATCAGCGCAAAGATGGCCCAGCCTTAGAAGTTGGTATGGTCACCTCCAACGAGCCGGGATATTATCTGCCCCAGAGCCATGGAATTCGCCTTGAAAATTTGATGGTTTGCCAAAAAGCAGACCATGCAGGTTTTTTGCAATTTGAACCCTTGACCCTTGTGCCCTTTGACAAAAGAGCCATTGACTGGTCGCTGATGACAGAGGTGGAATGTGAGTGGTTAAACGATTACCATAATTTGGTTTTTCGTGAAATTGCCCCATTGCTTTCTAAAGAATTGGAACAATGGTTGCAAAAAGTTACCAGTTTAGACATATAATATTACATAGTGCACAAATACGTTTGACAAAAGTGGGTAGAAAAGAGTGGGAAATCGGTTACCTTGCCTATTGACCAAATTGTATTCATGGAGTATGCTAATAGTAGCTATGTAAAATCAATAAAATTAAGAAATTTAACAGGAAAAAGCTGTCAGATTTTACAAAATGTATGCTATGATTGAGATGGTAAAGAATCCTGTTAAAACGACAGTTGCCCTCTAAGGGGCAATGGCTATCAAGAAAGGTGATTGATATGCGTAAGACGAAAATTGTATGTACATTAGGCCCTGCCACCGACCGTGAAGGGGTATTGAAGAGTATGCTAGAATCTGGGCTGAACGTGGCTCGGTTCAACTTCTCCCACGGCAGCCACCCTGAGCACAAAGTCCGTTTAGAAGCGGTGAAGGCTCTGCGGAAGGAACTGAACCTGCCTGTGGCAACCCTGCTGGACACCAAAGGTCCTGAAGTCCGTTTGACCGCTTTCAAAGAAGGTGTGGTCAATCTGGTGGCTGGGGAAGAATTTGTCCTCCACACCGATGCTGTGGACGGTGACAAAAACCAATGCACCATCACATATAGCAACCTGCCCAACGATGTGAAAGAGGGCGGCGCCATTTTGCTAGACGATGGTCTGGTGCGCTTGACCGTGCTGGAAACCACCAAAAGCACCATCCGTTGCCGCATTGAAAACAACGGCATCATGAAAAACAATAAGGGCGTCAACATCCCCGGTGTGCGCCTGTCCATGCCATATATGAGCGAACGTGACCGCGGAGACATTCTCTTCGGTGTGAAAGAAGGCTTTGACTACATTGCTGCCAGCTTTGTCCGCTGTGCCGCCGACGTGCAAGAAATTCGCTCCCTGCTCAACGCCAATGGCTCTACCATGCGCATCATTGCCAAGATTGAAAACCAAGACGGCGTGTCCAACTTGGGTGAAATCCTATCTGTGGCTGACGGCATCATGGTGGCCCGTGGTGACATGGGCGTGGAAATCGACTTCACCGAACTGCCCAGCATTCAAAAAGACATCATCTCCCAATGCAATGGCGCTGGCAAGCCTGTCATCACTGCCACCCAAATGCTGGAGTCTATGATCAACAATCCCCGTCCCACCCGTGCAGAAACCACCGACGTGGCCAACGCCATCTATGACGGCACTTCTGCCATCATGCTCTCTGGTGAAACTGCCGCTGGTAAATACCCTGTGGAAGCTGTGCAAACCATGGCAGCGCTGGCAGAACGCACCGAACGGGACATCAACTACGGTAAGCGTATGCGCGTCCGTTATGGCAACCAACGTTTGTCCATCGCCGCTGCAGCTGCCCATGCTGCCTGTGTCACTGCTGGCGAAATCGATGCCGATGCCATCATCAGCGTCAGCCAAAGCGGGAACTCCTCTCGCATGGTGGGTCGTTTCTATCCTGGTACGCCTGTCATCGCTTGCCTGCTCAACGAAGAAGTGTGCCGCTCCATGGCATTGCACTGGGGTGTCAACCCCATTTTGATGCCCAAGGTCACCAACACTGACGAATTGATTGACTGCTCCATCCAAGCCGCTGTTAACGCTGGCTATTTGAAGCAAGGCGATTTGGCTGTTATCACCGCTGGCATCCCTGTTGGCGTGGCTGGTACCACCAACATGATCAAGGTGCACTTGGTGGGTGGCGCTCTGCTCAACGCAGTGGGCATCGGCGACCATATGGCGCGTGGCAAGCTGTGCGTGTGCCACAACATCGAAGAATTGGAAGAAAAGTTTACTGACAATTGCGTCTTGGTGGTGCCTTACACCTCCAACGATATGCTGCCTTATATGCGCAAAGCAGCTGCAATCATCAGCGAAGAATCTGGCTTGAATAGCCACGCTGCCACCGTGGGCTTGACCTTGGATAAGCCTGTGCTGGTGGGTGCCGCCAGTGCCACCCGTCTGCTCAAAGACGGCATGGCCGTCACCGTGGACTGCACCCGTGGCTTGGTGCAAGAACAACCCTGAGCTTGACGAAGGGCTAAAAGGGAATAACAAAAGCGAAAAGCTATGGAACACAATGTGTTCCATAGCTTTTTTAGATATAATAGCAATCATCCGCCCATTTGAATGGGTTTGTGTCGATGTAATTCCAAATTTTCAAATACTCTGCTTCGTTGCGAATGATGTGATCATGGTATGAACGTTGCCATAATTTTAAGTTTTTCTGATTGTGCATCTCGTTGTATTTTAATGTGGTAAATGATTTTAATCTACTGATTATATCTTGTAGGGACAGGCTTCCATGCCTGTCCGTTTCCTGAAAAGCGATGATGATATGGATATGATTGGGCATAATAACATATTTGTCAATACAACGATATTGTTCATGTGTGTGGATAATCGATTTTTCAATTTCTACACCAATAGCTGATAGCTCTACATGCGGGAGGGCGTGGAAGCCCTCCCCTACAATCTCTTTAAATAAACAGACTCGGTTTTGTGTACATATGGTGACAAAATATGCTCCGTTTTGGCCATAATCATACCCATTCAATCGATTGCTTTTTCGTTTTGGATAGTTCACAGCCCCAAATCTTGTGCAATGACTCGTTTCAACCCTTCAACCCCTACTTCGATGGCGGCGGAGGTGTCTTCGGTCATGGGTTGGCCGAGGCCTGCGGCTTCTCGTTCTTGGTTCCAAATTACGTGGAAGCAAGACCCACACCGACAGCCCAAGGCAGACGCTACCACAAACATGGCGGCAGATTCCATTTCGCTGGCCTTCACGCCCAGACGCTTCCAACTGTCCCATTTTTGTTGCAGTTCATAGTGGACAGGGGATTTATCGGGGCTGTGTTGCCCGTAGAAGCTGTCTTTGCATTGGACAACCCCCATGTGTAAGGGAAAGCCCTTGGCCTTCACCGCTTCTGCCAAGGCATAGGCGATGTGGAAGTCTGCCACGGCAGGGAATTCCAGTGGTGCATACTCCATGCTGGTGTGCTCGTAGCGGATGGCGCCTGTGGCCACCACCACGTCCCCGGCTTGTACGTCTAAATCAATGCCGCCACAGGTGCCCACGCGGACAAAGGTGTCAGCCCCGCACTTGTGGAGCTCTTCCATGGCGATGGCGGCAGAAGGTCCACCGATACCTGTGGAGCAAACGGTAACTTTTTCCCCCAGCAAATACCCAGTGTAGACGTTGTATTCGCGGTTATATGCCACCTGTTTGGCATCATCTAGCAAGGCGGCAATGGCTGGTACACGACCTGGGTCGCCGGGAAGGATACAGTAACGACCAATATCCTCACTGGTGCAATGAATGTGAAATTGTTTTTCCATAGCTTGCATAAAAACGCCCTCCTTTTTGGTTTAGTGTACCAAAAAGGAGGGCGTTTTGCAAGAGGGGTTTTTTTGTGCCGTGGGCATGATGAGAATGGGGGGATGGTGTGCGTGAGACGCCCACCTTACAGATGGCGGTCACGTAGGGGGCGCATCGTATGCGCCCCGTGGGGATGGAGGACACGTAGGGGAGGGGAGGGGTTCCATCCCCTCCCCTCCCGTGTGATGGTGCAATGCCTTATTTCTCGGCCATCTTCCGTGCCAAATAGACCACGGGGGTATCTAGCAAGCTGGTGACCACGAACACCACGTAGGTGGCTACAATGATGTAGCCCAAAGTGGTCATGTCATACACGCCGTAGAAAGCGCCAAGGTTAAAGACGATGGCGTTAATCAACTGGCTCACCAAGGTGGAACCGTTGTTACGAATCCACAGTCCCTTGTGAGAATTGCCCCATTTGGCGGTGGTTTTTGCCCAGATGAAGTGGTAGAACCAGACGTCAAAGGCTTGGACAATGGCGTAGGTAAGGAAACCAGCTAGCATCAGTCGTGGGGTGTTGGAGAAAATGGTGGCGATGGAATCGAAGACCCAATCGTTGGCATTGGGGGTGTAGAGGAACCAAGATTGGCTGATTAAAATCATGGCGATAGAGGTGAAAATGCCGATTTTCACAGCCTTGTTGGCGGCTTCTTTGCCTTCTAGTTCAGAGAGCATATCGGTGACCAAGAAGGTGGAGGCAAATAAGATGTTGCCAAGGGTTTGCTCCATGCCAAAGGCATCCACCAGAATCAACACCTCGATGTTGGCGGTGATGGTGGCAATGGCGGTCCAAGCATAGAGGCCTGCGGCACCTAATTGACGATAGAAAAACAGGGCACCTGCATAGATGGCAAGTAGGGTGATGATGAGTACGAGTTCGTTTGGCATGGGGTTCTCCTTTAAAATGTGGTGGAAACAAAAGAAAAAGATGTGTACAATGGTTGTACACATCCAGAAAAGTCCAGTATTGCCCACCAATGGTGTTGGTGGGTGAAATCCTAGTTTTATTTAAAGACAGGATGGTTACGAACTGTCTGTTTCAATTGCAGATGTGAGTATAGCACACCTTGTGACGGATTGCAAGGAAAAGTTTTGGCGGTGGGGAAATCCCCACCGCCATTGTAAAACAAATGTTATGCGAACCAGCCGAAGCCGAAGAAGCTGGAGAGTTGACCCAGCAGAATGAACACCATGGCGACAGGCACCACATACTTGATGCAGATGATATAGAATTTGTCCATGCGGAATTTGGTGCCGGTGTGTAGTTCAGGCAAAATGGTTTCGGGGCCAAGTTCAAAACCCACCATCAAGCTCATCAGCAGGGCACCTAAAGGCATGGCAATCCCTTCTGCCAAGCAGTCTAAGAAGTCTAACCAGCAGTCAACGAACACGGGCATAGACACGGTGCCATCGGCGGCTACCGTGGTCAGCATACTTTGGAAGGGCACCCAAACACCATTGGAACCCAAGCCGTCGGCGGCTACCACCAAGGACACGGCAAAGAAAGCGAGACAGATGCCCATCACGATTTTTTGGCGGTTGCCCTCTTTGTTTTTGGCGTGGGCATCGTCCATAAACATGGTGGCGATGACTTCAATCAAGGAAATCACAGAGCTGATGGCGGCGATGAGCACCAACACATAGAACACCACGCCGAACAAAGAACCCATGGTACCCATGGATACGAACACATCTTGCAAGGTGACAAATAGCAGGTTTGGCCCGCCTAGTT
Source organism: Bengtsoniella intestinalis (assembly GCF_039719005.1). Taxonomy (GTDB): domain Bacteria; phylum Bacillota; class Clostridia; order Oscillospirales; family Oscillospiraceae; genus Oscillibacter; species Oscillibacter intestinalis. The sequence goes on from NZ_CP133584.1 coordinate 3,168,791, forward strand.
GAATGTCGCTGAGTGCCACGCCGTTGGCGATGCCGTTGGACACTGCGGCAGGAATCACAGCCAAACCAGCCATGATGGCCACGAAAGTGTCGGCAAAAACGATGATGCCAGAGTTTTTCAGCAAATTTTCTTGCTTGCCTAAATATGAGCCGTAGGTAATCATAATGCCCATAGCCAAAGACAAGGAGAAGAACATTTGACCCCCTGCAGTGGAAAGAATATTGATAAAACTGGGTGATTCGCTAATAAATCCTGCGGAAACAGCATAGCCTGGCACAAACATGAATTTCACGCCTTCTATGGCATTTGGCAGGGTTAAACTGCGGATAATCACCACCACGAGCATCACAAACAATGCTGGCATACCTACGGTGGAGAACTTTTCGATGCCACCTTGGATACCGCCACGGACGATGAAGAAGTTGATGGCGGTGAAAATGAAGGTGTAAACCATACACCTAATAGGGTTGGTGACCATGGCACCAAAGGAGGCGCTACCGCTCAAAGCCTCTGCCCCAAATAGTTGGGTGATGTTGATGACCACGTATTCTAAGCAGTAACCGCCCAGAACCACATAGAAGCAAAGCAGGAAGAAGGGGGCGATGACACCCAACCAGCCCACCCATTTAAACTTTTGAGATAAATCACAGAAGGCACCCACGATGCCTTTGCCGGTTTTACGACCCATGGCCAATTCAGTGGCCATAACTACGAAGCCCACAAAAATGGCGAGGATTGCATAAACCACCAAGAAGGTGAACCCGCCAGATTTACCCATTTTATATGGGAAGCCCCAAATATTACCCAGTCCTACGGCAGAACCGATGGCGGCCAAAATGAACCCCATATTACTGCCCCAAGACCCTCTGTGTTGTTTCATAAATGATACTCCTCTTTTCGATATCTCTGTTCTAAAATAGATGACTACACCAATCATCTAATATTTTAACAAAAAAGTCAAGACAATTCCTAATATTTATGGTATAATCATCAAAAATAATTATACATGCGTTCAGCTCTCGCCTGAGGAGGGGGAGATGGCAAGTATACTATAAACACAATAAACACATTTTGAGATGTTGCAAGGCGAAAGGTTTGGGTGTGTTTATGTGATGCGATTGCTATGAAATTTGCGCAATTGTGCTTTTGTTAGATTGTTGAGGAAAAAAACAATGGAATTGAAACCTGTTACCCAAAAGGAAGCCGCCCTTTTGCATGGCTATTACAGCAACTGTTCTTATCAGCTGTGCGAATATGCGGTGATTACCAAGCTGATGTGGAAAGATTACCTGTGCTCTCGCTATGCCGAGGTGGCTGGGTGCCTTGTCATGAGCAATGTCCACAAAGGGCAAGTCCGTTTTGAATACCCAGTCCCCAGAGAAGATGGGGGTGTGGAGCAGGCACTCAAGGCCATTGAGCGCCACTGCATGGAGCAAGGCATTCCCTTCGCCTTGACCTTTGTGCCAGCTGAGAAAATTTGTTCGTTGGTGGCGCGGTATCCCTATGTGCGGATTGTGGATACGCGCTCTTGGCAAGATTATATTTATCATCGTGATGATTTGCAATTTTTTGCAGGTCGTCGTTACTCTGGGCAACGCAACCATATCAACAAATTCCGTTCTGGCTACCCAGAGGCAGAATTCCGTCTCTTGACCGCTCAGGATAAAGGTGCCATTGGCGCTTTTTGGGTGGAATTTGAATCCACCTATCCCAAGGCAGATGACCCCGGCGTGAAAAAAGAGTTGGCTCTGGCAAAGAAAATGTTTAAGCTGATTGGCAAACCCTATGTGCTCGCTGGCGGTATGTTTGACGGAGAGAAGCTCATTGGCTTGTCTTTGGGTGAACGTTGTGGCGAGACGCTGATTGTCCACATTGAAAAGGCCATTTATAGTTACACGGGCATTTATCCCACGTTGGTGCAGGCCTTTGTGGATTGTTTCGGTGGAGACTGTACATGGGTCAACCGTGAAGACGACGCTGGAGAAAAAGGGTTGCGCACGTCCAAGCTTCAATATGGCCCAGATCATTTGGGGGCAAAATATCGCCTCTATATGGAAAATGAGCTGATGAACCACTGCCCAGAAATTCCCCGTTTGAAGGCCAATCGTTTGAGCCTAGATGCTATGACCAAGGCAGACATTCCTGCCTATAACCGCCTTGTGCTCAATAAAGAACGCAATGTGTATTGGGGTTATGACGATGTGGCTGGTTTGGGAGAAGCGGTGCGCGACGATAGCTTTTTTAAAGTGGCACAGCGTGATTTTGAGAGTAAAATGGCGGTGAACTTTGCCATCCGTTTAGACGGGCAATTCATCGGCGAAGCGGTGCTGTATAACTTTGACTATTGTGGTGGTGCAGAGCTGGGCTGTCGCATTGACCCTGAATTTGCAGGCCAAGGCTATGGGGTGGAAGCCTTCACCACCGTGGCTGACTGGGGGTTATATACCTTGCAACTACGCCGCGTGGTGGCAAAATGCTTCAAAGAAAACAAAGCGTCTTATAAAATGCTTTCGGCGTGTATGCGGAAAAAGAGCGAAGACGAAACGTTTTATTATTTCGAGAAATTGGTGTAAATTTAAGCTAAAAACTAAAAGTGAAGAGTGAAAAACTATTGACTGCGTCGTTCTATCTCCGCCGTAGCGGATAGTTTTTCACTCTTAGTTCTTAGCTAATTATAATTGCCGCCAACACGGCTGACACCGCCCCTTGCAAGGCTTTGCCTATGACGCACCAACGCATTTCCAGTCCACTGCCATCTAAGACTGCGGCAGTTTGGCACAGCACCGACACGCCACCCCAACCGCTGAGCCCAGCGGCGATGATAAAGCCTGTGGCCGTGTTGGGAAGTAAAGGTGTGGCAGAAAACAGCTCCACAATTCCCACCAACAAAGGGCTCTCGCCCCTTGTCATGTGGGTCAGTGGCACGGCTAGCACATAGAACAGAACCACGAAGGCGCAGATAGACCCCATGGCAGATAAAGATGCTGTCACAGATGAGACAAAGGCTTTGGATAAAGAGGGCTCCATCACTGTATATACTGAGCGACGCACCTGTGGGGTGGGTCGCTTTTTTGGGCGCAACAGCACCCCTACCAATAGAGCTGCTACCACGTGTATCACCCAAAGATAGAGCCCTAGTTTGGGGCTTTTAAACACGCCAACCCCTAACACGGTTATCAAAAAAGCTGGGTTTGAATTGTTGACAAAGCAGAGCAATCGGTTTGCCTGCGCTTGGGGTAGGTGGCCATCTTGATACAGCTGAGCCACGGTGCGAGGCCCCATGGGATAACCGCCTACAAGGCCGAGAAATAAGGCGGTGCCACCTAGACCGTCTTGGTGGAAAAGAGGCTCCATCCACCGTCCAAAAAGCCGTGCTACAATTTGGGAAAAGCCCAATTTTATCAGCATAGACGACACCACTAAAAAGGGGAACAGCGCTGGAATCACCTGCTCTACGCACAGGGTAATGCCATCGCTGACGGCTTGAGTCACTTCTGTTGTGTCCAGTAACATCCAAGCCAGACAAAGGCCTAAGGCAAGGCATAGTCCATAGCGTACATATCGATTCATTGTATCACCTCGTGGAAGAACTATATGATGGCGTGATGTAGAATATACCCGTTATATGGGTCTGCTACCGCAGGGGTCTGCTACCGCAGGGGTCTGCTACCGCAGGGGTCTGCTACCGCAGGGGTCTGCTACCGCAGGGGTCTGCTACCGCAGGGGTCAGCTACCGCAGGGGTCAGCTACCGCAGGGGTCAGCTACCGCAGGGGTCAGCTACCGCAGGGGTCAGCTACCGCAGGGGTCAGCTACCGCAGGGGTCAGCTACCGCAGGGGTCAGCTACCGCAGGGGTCAGCTACCGCAGGGGTCTGCTACCGCAGGGGTCAGCTACCGCAGGGGTCAGCTACCGCAGGGGTCTGCTACCGCAGGGGTCTGCTACCGCAGGGGTCTGCTACCGCAGGGGTCACCTGCCGGTGGGGCATTCTTTTTTTGTCGAAAAAAAGAACCAAAAAACGATTTTTTCACGATGACTGCGGTCGAGTGAAAAAAAGGGCTTTTACGGGGGTCCATCACTGGGATGCCACGCTCTTTTGAGCGGCACCGAGTGGCCTGATTTGTCTCTGCATGACCTGTCGGGCTTCGCCCTGTTGCGATGTTGCGGTTGATATGGTGCCATTTCTTAGGTGTGCCTCGGTTGTGGGTATGGGTAGGTTGGTGGGTGTGATATAAGTTGGTGGCGCTGGGTAAGACGGGCGACCACAGGTCGCCCCTACACGGGAATCGCCTTGCCCGAAGGGCATGCCAACCTGTAAGGCACCTCAAATGCGTGTTCCCATGTCCCCGTACGAGTCATGTGCGGTAGCAATCAGCGTTGGTTCGCGCATCCCACACGATAAGCCGAACGGGTGTGAGAAACCCACCCAATAGCACCGCACCCACTCACACGCACCATCTGTATAAAATGGGAGCACGTGAGACGGCTGACCACAAGTGGTCAGCCGCCACGTGCAAGATTTTTGGTTACTTTGCATCTTTGCAAAGTAACGCCCGCGCGGCGAGCGCCCTCCACGGCAGTGGGAAGAAGTCTATCAAAAGACAAATCCCACAGGGTGAAGCAAATTGCAATTGATTTCCACGGGCGCCCAATGGGCACCCCTACAAAGGGAGAGGGCAAAGAAAGCCCGCGCGGCGAGCGCCCCCCACGGCAGTGGGAAAAGTCTATCAAAAGAAAATCCCACAGGGTGAAGGAAATTGCAATTGATTTCCACGGGCGCCCAATGGGCGCCCCTACAAAGGGAGAGGGCAAAGAAAGCCCGCGCGGCGAGCGCCCCCACGGGAGTGGGAAAAAGTCTATCAAAAGAAAATCCCACAGGGTGAAGGAAATTGCAATTGATTTCCACGGGCGCCCAATGGGCGCCCCTACAAAGGGAGAAGGGCGGCAGCGCCCCCACGACAGTGGGAAAACAGAAAGCCCCTGCGGCAGCAGAATGCTTGCAACCGATTTCAACGGACACCCAATGGGTGCCCCCACAACGGGGCATATTCGCCCATGCGGTTTCATATCGTTTTAAAAAAAACGATGGAGGGTTTCTATGGATAAACTCAAAGCCCAATTGCTGACCCCTGTGGCAGAGCTGTTTGACCTGCCTGCTGATTTGGTGGCAGGTTTGCCCCGTTTGGAAATGATTGGCCAGCATGAGCTGTTTGTGGCACCCCATGGAGGGTTGCTGTCTTATACCGACACCCAAATTGACATCAACACCGCCCATGGGGTGGTGCAGGTCAATGGAGAAGGCTTGACGCTGTTGGTGATGACAGGGCAAGAGGTGCGCATTGGGGGGCAGATTGCCTCCGTACTGTGGGTGCGTTGAGATGCGCAGTGTGGTCAATCGCCTGCAAGGACAGGTGACAGTGGAGGTGGAAAGCCCGTATCCAGAGCGTATTTTGAACTTGTGTAGCGTTCATAACCTTGCCTTCTGGCACGTAGAATGGCGCACGCCGAGCACTTTTTGCTGTACCCTTTCACGGAGAGATTGGAAGAAGTTACGTCGCTTGTGCCATGGATTGGAGTGCCAATTGACGGCGCGGAGGCAGAGGGGGTTGCCCTTTTTTGTGGGGCGCTTTCGCCACCGCCAATGGCTGGTGGGGTCGCTGGTGGTGGGGCTGTTCACCTTGATAATGGGGTCATTTTTTATTTGGGACTTTCAAATTTATGGCAACGAAACCGTATCCGACCAAACCATTTTGCGCGCCTTGGAGCGTCAAGGTATCACCATGGGCACCTTTGGTTTTAGCGTGGATAGCGAAGACTTGCGTAACCATATTTTGTTGGAAATTCCTGAAATTTCGTGGATTGCAGTGAACGTGTCTGGGTGTCGTGCCTATGTGCAAATTCATGAGCGCGTGCCTGAGCCAGAACTGGTGACCCAAACCGAGCCTAGCAATCTGGTGGCCAGCCGTGATGGCTTGGTGCTTCAAGTCAGTGCTTTGGGCGGAAAGGCCATGGTGCTGACAGGCACCACGGTGCAACAAGGGCAGTTGCTGATTTCTGGGGTATGGGATACCGATACCTTTGGGGCACGACTGTTCACCAGTTTGGGCACGGTGACGGCACGGACATGGCATACCTATACCACCCAATTCCCAACCACGGTGACCCAAAAGGTGCCAACAGGGGCGTGCGTTACCTGCTATGGTTTGGTATTTGGCACAAATCGGATAAATTTCTTTCTAAACAGTAGCATTCCACAGGGGAATTGTGATAAAATAAGTACAAGAACCCAGTGGGATTTTTTCGGCTTGCCGCTGCCTGTGTTCACCGTGCGTGAAACCTATGTATTTTATGACCCTGTGGCGGTGACACTCACCGCCCAAATGGCGCAAGAATTGGGGGAGACGTTGCTCAAAGAGCATCTGTTGAGCCAATTGGCAGAGGGGGGTAGCGTATCTTCCGCCATCACCAGTGTGCAACAAACAACAGATGGGTTTGCCGTCACACTGCGCGCCGAATGTGTGGAAGAAATTGCCACGTCTGTGCCCATTTTAACGGACTAACCCTCTTTGTAAGGGCGGATAGTAGCCGCCCGTTTCACTCGATTGCAACCCAAGTACACGGGAGGCTAATAGCCTCCCCTACAAAAGCCCACCACCCCATTTACCAAAGGAGAAACTGCCCATGGAACAACGCATCAGCATTGAACGCTTAGAACAAGCCATTGATTTATTTGGCTCTTTTGATGAAAATATTCGACTTCTTGAACAAGAATTTTCTGTTTCCATTGTCAACCGTGACAGTGAATTGCGGATTGAAGGAGAGGACACCACCTATGCCACCAAGGCGCTGGAGGCATTACTGTCTCTGTCTAGTCGTGGAGAGCCAATCAATCAGCAAAATGTCCGTTATGTGGTGGGCTTGGTCCGTGAGGGCAAGGAACAGCAAATCGCCCAACTCTCTGGGGATGTGCTGTGCATCACGGCGAAAGGTCGTCCTGTCAAGCCCAAAACCTTGGGGCAAAAAGAATATATGCGTTCGGTATTGGATAACACCATTACCATTGGCGTGGGTCCTGCTGGTACTGGCAAAACCTATTTGGCAGTGGCGGCGGCGGTGGCGGCCTTCCGAGATAAGCAGGTCAACCGCATTATTTTAACCCGTCCTGCTGTGGAAGCTGGGGAACGTCTGGGCTTTTTGCCCGGTGACCTGCAAAGCAAGGTTGACCCATACCTGCGCCCTTTGTATGACGCGCTGTTTGATATGCTGGGGGCGGAGACGTACCAAAAATATTTAGAGCGTGGCAACATTGAGGTTGCACCTCTGGCTTATATGCGTGGACGGACACTGGATGATAGCTTTATCATTTTAGACGAAGCCCAAAATACCACCCGTGAGCAAATGAAAATGTTTTTAACCCGTTTGGGCTTTGGTTCCAAAATTGTCATCACTGGCGATGCCACCCAAATTGACTTGCCCGACGGCAAAACCTCAGGCCTGCATGAAGCTGTCCGTGTGTTAGACAAGGTAGAGGACATTGGCATTTGCCAGCTGACCAACCAAGACGTGGTGCGCCATGTGATGGTGCAACGGATTGTCAAAGCCTATGAGGACTTTGAGGGGAAGAAGCAGAAAAAGAGATAATCGTAGGGAGGGGTCTTGACCCCACCGCTGATTACGCAAACATGACCGTGGGGGCGGTGGGGTCAAGACCCCACCCTACGGATGTTTACACCCTACACCAATGAAATCGAGGGATTTACCATGAACCACCAAATCTTATTTGAATCCGATGTGACCATCTCTGACACGTTGGAAGCCCATATCAACACCGTTATCACCGCCACCTTGACGGCCCAAGGGTTGACGCTACCCTGTGAGGTCAGCGTGCTCATCACCGATGATGCTACCATTCATGAAATTAATTTGGAACAACGTGAAATTGACCGTCCCACCGATGTACTCAGCTTCCCCATGTTTGAACTTGAGGCTGGGGAATTGCCTGATGCGGAAGATGCCGACCCAGGCTCAGGGCTGATTCCCTTGGGTGATATGGTCATCTCCCTAGAGCGCACCACGGAGCAGGCAGCAGAGTTTGGTCACAGCGTGGAACGGGAGATTAGCTATTTAACCGTTCATTCTGTGCTCCATCTATTGGGCTATGACCACATGGACGAAGGAGCAGAAAAAGCGCTGATGCGTCAGCGTGAAGAAGCGGTGCTCACCACGTTGGGGATTGTGCGGTAAACGGGGGGACGGCGGGGGCAAGACCCCGCCCTACACAAAACTTACCGTAGGGCGGGGTCTTGACCCCGCCGTCCCCATACGCACCCTTCACCCTTCACCTTCATACACTGGTATGAGGTGATTTGATGGAGATTGTTCTCGATGGGATTGTGGCGTTTTTCTGTGCCATTGGCATTGCTACAGTGGTGTGGTGGCTGGCGGATTGGGTGCTGTATCACCCACCTTGCCCTATGCCCTATGTGCGTTTGGTGCTACAGGTGGAGGGCGCTGCCCCTACATTGCATCAGGATTTGCGTACCTTGTGGCGCTTGCGCAAACAGCTGCCCTATGCCACTATTGTGGTAGAAGACCACGGTCTAACCCCAGACGCACGGATGGAAGCAGAGGCCTTGTGCGCCTTACATAAGCTGACGGAAGTGGAATGAGGATGGAGACGGACAGCCGCAAGGGCTGTCCCTACCACCATCTCCGTAGGGACAGCCTTTGCGGCTGTCTGTGCGCATACCACATCACACAAAAGGAGACACCCATGGATACACTATGCACCTATGAAGGGGATGTACATAGCATCATCTTCCAAAATGCCGACAATGGTTATACGGTTTTGCGTTTGCTCACCGATGAGGCTGAAGTGGTCACATTGGTGGGCTGTATCCCGTGCGTGGCACCGGGGGAGCATTTGATTGCCAACGGCACCATGGAAACCCATCCTCAGCATGGGGAGCAGATGAAGGTGGTGGAATTGGAACGCCGTTTACCAGAGGAAGAGGATGAAATTTATGCCTATTTGGCCTCTGGGGTATGCAAAGGACTAGGCCCTGCCACTGCACGGCGGATTGTTGACCGCTTTGGGGTGGAATCGTTAGATGTGATTGAGCGTGAGCCTGAAAAATTACGGCTTTTAAAGGGATTTACCCCCAAAAAAGCACAAGACATTTCAAAAGCCTTCTGCCTGCAAATGGGATTGCGGCGGTTGATGGCCTTTTTGGCAACCTATCAGCTGTCGCCACTCCTTGCCATGGAATTGCGCCGTCGATACGGTGACAATGCGTTGGCTGTGGTGCAGGCAAACCCCTATCTTCTGAGCATGGAAGATTTGGGCGTGGCCTTCGCCTCGGCAGATGAAATGGCCATGGCCATGGGGATGGAAGAAGACAGTGCACACCGCATGGAGGCGGCGGTGCTGTTTGAATTGCGACATAATGAGCAAAATGGGCATAGTTTTTTGCCCAAGGACAAGCTCTTGCAGGCCACTTGTCAGTTGTTAAACTGCGACTTGCTCCCTGTGGAGCAGGCGCTAGAGCGGCTCATTGCCCAAGGGAGCATCCGCTGTGAGCAGGTGGCAAACGTGGAAGGGTGTTACCTGCGGCGGCTGTGGGAGGCAGAGGTGACGGCTTGCGCCCGTATGTTGGCGCTGGCGCAATCTGACGCGTATAAAAGCCCTCATGCAGAGCGTGCTCTGGAGAAAATTGAAGCCGAACAAGGCTTGACTTATGCACCCTTACAGCGTGAAGCAGTGCGCCTTGCCGCTCAAAAAGGGGTGGTGGTGCTGACAGGTGGCCCTGGTACGGGTAAAACCACTTCTGTCCGTGGGATTGTGGCGCTGTTTCAGTCTATGGGTCTGGATATGTTACTTTGTGCCCCCACTGGTCGTGCCGCCAAGCGGATGAGTGAACTGACGGGCATGGAAGCCCAAACCATCCACCGTATGTTGGGGATGAATTGGAACGAAGCCTTGCGCCAAACCACCTTTACCAAAAACGAGCAAGAGCCGTTGGAAGCCCATGCCGTCATTGTGGACGAGGTGTCCATGGTGGATTTGACTTTGTTTTCTGCCTTACTGCGTGCCTTGCGCCCCGGTACTCGATTGGTGCTAGTGGGTGACCATGACCAGTTGCCTTCTGTGGGGGCTGGCAATGTGTTGTCGGATTTAATCCGCAGTGGCAAAATTGACACGGTGGTGCTCCGTGAGGTGTTCCGCCAAGCAGAGCAGTCTGCCATCATTCGCAATGCTCACCAAGTTAACCTTGGAAATCCCCCAGATTTTGCGTCAAACCAAGGGGATTATTTTTTCCTCTGTCGTCGTGATGCCCAGCGTGCGGTGGATACGGTGGCAGAGCTGTGCCAAACCCGTTTGCCAGACAAAATGGGCATCCCCATGGATCAAATCCAAGTGCTCACCGCCACGCGCAAAGGCCCAACAGGCACCATTGCCTTAAACCGCACCTTGCAAGCCTTGCTGAATCCACCCCAAAAAGAGAAGCTAGAAAAGCATTGGGGGGAGCAGGTGTTCCGTGTGGGTGACCGTGTGATGCAAACCAAAAATAATTACGACGTCATCTGGGAAAAAGAAGATGGCACCGTGGGTACAGGCATGTTCAATGGTGACATTGGGAAGATTATTGATATGGATACAGGCGGTGAATGGGTGGAATTGCAATTTGACGACCGCACGGCTGTGTACACGGCTGACCTGCTGTCTCATTTGGATTTGGCCTATGCCCAAACGGTGCACAAAGCCCAAGGTAGCGAATATCGAGCTGTGGTGCTGGTGGCCATGCCAGCGGCACAAAGTTTGCTGGTGCGTGGGGTGCTCTATACGGCGCTGACCCGTGCCAGAGAGTTGCTTGTGGTGGTGGGAGACGATGTAGTCTTGCGTGCCATGGCGGCCAATGAGCGCCGTCAACGGCGGTATTCTGGTCTGCGTTGGCGCTTAGCCCACGGGGAGGATGAGACCACATGAGGAAGTTGACGCTGTTGTGGACAGCCATGGTCGATTGGCTGTTTCCGCCCAAATGCCCCTTTTGTCAACAGGTGCAAGAGGCGCAAGGCGTTTGCCCAGTGTGCCAAAAAACCTTGCCATGGGAGCCACAGCCCTTGCAAACCATGGGGAAGTTATCTTGTGCATCGGCGTTGCGGTATGAGGGCTTGGTGCGTGAGAGCGTCCACCGTTTGAAGTTTCGTGGGGCGCGATATTTGGCAAAGCCTATGGGTGCGTTGATGGCGCAAACGGTAGTTGAGAGCTATCCCGATGGGTTTGATGTGGTGAGCTGGGCGCCTGTTAGCAATAAGCGTCGCCGTCACCGTGGGTATGACCAAGGGCAACTATTGGCAAAAGAGATGTGTGCCCTGTGGGATGTAGTGCCTCAAAAATTGCTCCAGAAACACACCCATACCCCAGCCCAGTCAGGGATTACAGACAGTGCCGCCCGTCGTGGTAATGTGCTGGGGGTGTATGGGCTGTGTAAGGATATTAATGTGGCAGGCAAGCGGATTTTGTTGGTGGACGACGTGGCCACTACAGGCAGCACGTTGCAAGAGTGTGCCCGTGTGTTAGAAGAGGCAGGTGCCAAGCAGGTGCTGTGCATCACGCTGGCTAAGACACATAAAAGGGGTGGATGATTTTGTCCCACCCCATTGTAGGGGCACCCATTGGGCATCCGTTCCCCACCTCTTTGTTGGATTTTGCCCCTACGGGGCGGTCTGCTACCGCAGGGGTCACCTGCCGGTGGGGCATTCTTTTTGTATCGACAAAAAGAATCAAAAAACGATTTTTTCACAACGACTGCGGTCGAGTGAAAAAAGGGGCTTTTTACGGGGGTTCATCGCTGGAGTGCCTCGCTCTTTTGACCGGCACCGAGTGGCCTGATTTGTCTCGAAGTATTCTTTCGGGCTTCGCCCTGTGGGGGAGATGCGGTTGATATGGTGCTATTTCTTGGGGGTGCCTCGGTTGTGGGTATGGGTAGGTGTTGTGGCGCTGAGCGCCACCACCGTCATCCATCCCCCAACGCCACCGCACCAACCGACGTCCACAATCTTAGGCACCTCACACGCGTGTTCCCATGTCATCGTACGAACACTGTGTGGCAGCAAACAGCGTTGGTTCGCGCATCCCACACGATAAGCCGAACGGATGTGGGCCAGATGCCCCGATAGCACCGCACCCACTCACACGCACCATCCGTATACAATGGGAGCACGTGAGATAGATTTTTTGTTTCTTTTGTATCTCTACAAACAAAAGCCCCCACGGAGTGGGAAAAGAGTTTGCAACAAAACAATGCAACCACAACTGGAAAAATTCATAAAAAATATCCTTGCAATCAAGAAAAAAACTCGTTATAATATAAGATGAATTCTTATGAGATTGAAATCACGCTATCTGGCGTATACTATATTAGAATTAGAAACAGAAAGTGCAAAGAGGTGGAACACTATGGCCATGACAAAAGACATCGGCATCGACTTGGGGACTGCATCTGTATTGGTGTATGTAAAGGGCAAGGGGATTGTCCTGAACGAGCCATCGGTGGTGGCATTGGATAAAAATACTGGCAAATTATTAGAAGCTGGCGCACAAGCACAAGCCATGTTGGGGCGTACGCCTGGTAACATTGTGGCCATTCGTCCCTTGCGTGAAGGGGTTATCTCCGACTATGACATGACCGAACGGATGCTCCGTGAGTTTATTCGCAAAGTCTCTGGTTTCTCTTTGTTTAAGCCACGTGTCATCATCTGTGTGCCCTCTGGCATCACCGAAGTTGAAGAACGTGCCGTCATCGACGCAGGCATCCAAGCTGGCGCCCGTAAAGTCTTTTTGATTGAAGAACCTGTGGCAGCCGCCATTGGCGCTGGCATCGACATCACCCAACCTGATGGACACATGGTGGTGGACATCGGCGGTGGTACTGCTGATATCGCCGTCATTTCTTTGAGCGGCGTGGTAGAATCTGCTTCTATCAAAATTGCTGGCGACCAACTCAACGAAGCTGTGGTGAAATATATGCGCCGTAAGCACAACTTGTTGGTGGGTGAACGGACAGCGGAAGACATGAAAAAGAGAATCGGTTGCGTATTCCCCAAAGAAGAAGATGAATCTATGGACGTGAAGGGTCGTTGCTTGCTGACAGGTCTGCCCCGTGTGGTGTCTGTGTCCTCCAGCGAAATGATGACCGCCTTTGAAGAACCTGTTGACCGCATCATGGAAACCATCCACTCTGTGCTGGAACGCACCCCACCAGAACTGGTGGCCGATATCTCCACCAATGGCATTGTCATGACAGGCGGTGGGTCTTTGGTGTCTGGGTTTGACAAGTTGATTACCTCTCGCACGGGCATCCACACCATGATTGCCGAAGATGCGCAATCCTGTGTGGCGCTGGGCACCGGTAAGAGCCTAGATTCTCTCAACCATATGCAAGACGGCACCATGAACCTGTCTCGCCGTCGTCAAATGAACTGATATCAAGGGTGAAACCAAAGGATTGAAATATTTTTTCGGAAAAAACGAAAAAAGTTCTTGCAATTTGGAAATGCTTGTGGTAGAATAATTAAGCTATGTTAGCAAGTAGATAATTAACAAGAAAGAGGTGAACAAAAGCGATGAAGGAAGGTATCCATCCTAATTACCAACAAACCACAATTACTTGTGCTTGCGGTAACGTGATTGAGACTGCATCTACCAAGAAGGACATCAAGGTGGAAGTTTGCTCTAAGTGTCACCCCTTCTTTACTGGTAAGCAAAAGCTGGTCGATACTGGCGGACGCGTGGCCAAGTTCAATAAGAAGTTTGGCTTAAAGTAATATTGGGAAACATCACGATAAAAGGTCTGTTGCACACCGCAACAGACCTTTTTTATGTTTACATTTTGGGTGAAAGTTAGTATAATAGTAGGGATAGAGAATAGAAATGGGCGACCACAGGTCGTCCCTACATCGGTTCTCGTGATGTATAAATATAAAAGTGTAGGGGCGAGGCGTGGTCGCCAGTCAGTGATGGACAATTTATAATAAAAGGAAACAATATGGAACAAACTGAAAAAATTAGAGACAGGGTGGTTCTGGTAGGGCTCAATTCCCCTGTGCTCAAAGAAGAAGAAAATGCCGACGAAGGCAGTATGGAAGAATTGTCTGCCTTGGTGGAAACCGCTGGCGGTGAAGTGACAGGCTTTGTGCTGCAAAACCGCTATAGCCCCGACCCACGCACCTTCATCGGTCAAGGCAAGGTGGAAGAAGTGAGGGCGTATTGCGAAAATACGGAAGCCACTATGGTGATTTTCGACAACGATTTATCCCCCTCTCAAATGCGGGTGTTGACCCGTGAGTTGGGCGTGCAGGTGTTAGATCGCTGTGGGCTGATTTTGGATATTTTTGCCCAACGTGCCAAAACCAAGGAAGGTCGTTTGCAAGTAGAGTTGGCACAGTATCGCTATTTGTTGCCACGACTCATTGGTATGTGGACCCACTTGGAGCGGCAAGCTGGCACCTCTGGCAAAGGCCCCATTGGGTCAAAAGGCCCTGGTGAAACCCAGTTGGAAACTGACCGCCGTCACATTCACCGCAAAATTGACAAGCTCCGTGATGACTTGGAAGAAGTGCGTCGTGTCCGCCAAACCCAGCGTCAACAGCGCCAGAAAAATGAAATCCCTGTGGTGGCCATTGTGGGCTATACCAACGCTGGCAAGTCCACGTTGCTCAACTGTCTCACCGACGCTGGCATCCCTGCCAACAACCGTCTCTTTGATACCTTGGACACTACCAGTCGGCTCCTCACTGTGTCTGACACTTTGGATGTGGTGCTCTCTGACACGGTTGGTTTTATCCGCAAGCTGCCCCACCAATTGGTGGAGGCCTTTAAGGCCACGCTGGAAGAATTGGAATATGCGGATTTGCTGTTGCACGTCATCGATGTGTCTAACCCTGATTGGGAATTGCAAGCCCAAGTGGTGGATGCGCTGATTGAAGAATTGGGAGCCAACAACCTGCCACGGATTGAAGTGTTTAATAAGTGCGACTGCTTCACAGGGGAAATTTTGCCCCACGGAGAGAACATTGTCTCCGTGTCTGCATGGACAGGGGAGGGCATGGACAGGTTGCTCTCTCGCATTGGTAAGGAGCTGGATAAGGGCTCGTTCCATGTGTTGGTGAAGCTACCCTATGATAAGGGCGGTCTGTTGGATATGCTCTACCGTGAAGCCAAGGTGGAGTCGGTGGATTATAGCGAAACCATCGATGTGACGGCTGTTTGCAGTGAAAAGATTTTGGGACAGGTGTCCCAATGGGTAAGTATGATTCAGGATTGAGTTTTTGCCCCTACGGGGCGGTCTGCTGCCGCAGGGGCATTCTTTTTGTATCGACAAAAAGAACCAAAAAACGATTTTTTCACGGCGACTGCGGTCGAGTGAAAAAAGGGGCTTTTACGGGGGTTCATCGCTGGGGTGCTTTGGTTTTTTGAACGGCACCGAGTGGCCTGATTTGACTCTGCATGACCTTTTGGGCTTCGCCCTGTAAGGGGGAGACGATTGATATGGTGCGATTTCTTTGGGGTGCCTCGGTTGTGGGTGTGGGTAGGTGCTGTGGCGTTGGGTAACACGGGCGACCGCAGGTCGCCCCTACAAGGAACACCATTGCATATAAACCAAGCTGACCGCAGGTCAGCGCCCACCCAACGCCACCGCACCAACCGACATCCACCATGTAAGGCACCTTCCATGCGTGGTACAATCTGCCCGTACGAGTCATGTGCGGCAGCAATCAGCGTTGGTTCGCGCATCTCACATGAAAAGCCGAACGGGTGTGACAAACCCACCCGTTAGCACCGCACCCACTCATACGCACAATCCGTATACAATGGGAGCACGTGAGACAGATGACCACAAGTGGTCATCTGCCACGTGCAAGATTTTTGGTTACTTTGCATCTGGCGAATATACACTGTAAGTGCAACAGTAAAAAAATAAATGACTCATTGAGAAAAATCATGTATCATGGTGTTAGCGGACAACATGAAAGGAGATTCTCTCAATGAATCATTATCAACATCTTAACATAGAAGAAAGAGAAAATCTATTATTATTTTTGTATGAAAAGAAAAGTTTGCGTTTTATAGCCCAAGCGATGGGGCGAAATGTATCTACAATTTCTCGAGAAGTAAAACGAAATAGAAATCAAAATACAAAAGAGTATTCGGCGGTAAAAGCTGAGCAAAAATATCATGTACGACGAAAAAAATGTCGCCGCCACGCGAAGCTAGACAACCCAATTGTATATAAGAAAATCAAAGAGTTATTCATTGAGAAACAGTGGTCGCCAGAAGAAATTCAAAACCGTTTATTCTTTGAAAATTCACCAATTCAAATCAGCTATACCACAATTTACAGGGCTATTTATGCTGGGAAATATGACACATTACAAGAGAAGAGATCGAAAGGAAATAAGGGCGCAAAACGGCATCTTCGACACAAAGGAAAGCCGAGAGGGCAAAAACCAAGAGGAAAAGTGGTGATTTCAAACCATTTAGACCAACGTCCAGATGCGGCCAACAAGCGAGAACGACTGGGTGATTTCGAAGCAGATACTGTAGCTGGCAAAAAAGGCGGTGCCTGCTTGTTAACGTTGAATGACCGATTATCACGAATTGTGTTCATAGCCAAATGTCAGAGAAAAATTGCTGCTGAGGTGGCAGAAAATATGATTGCTATTTTCTCTAAGCTGCCACCAGAAATGCGCCATACCATCACGCCAGACCGAGGCGTGGAGTTTACAGACCACGCCGATGTGACAGCAGCGCTAGGCATGGAGTTTTACTTTCCAAAACCGCATGCCCCGTGGGAGCGTGGAACCAACGAAAATAGCAACGGCCTCATTCGAGAATACATTCCCAAGCGCAGCGACATTGCACCATTATCCGATGCATTTATTCAAGATGTCGCCTACAAACTAAACACGAGACCCCGCAAATGCCTTGGTTGGAAAACTCCTCTCGAAGTCTTTTATAACAAAGTGTTGCACTTGACTTGACAATTCGCCCTTTACAAAAGAAAGCCCCTGCGGCAGCAGCCCCCACGGAGTGGGAAAAGTTTATCAAAAGACAACTCCCACAGGGTAAAGTAAATTGCGATTGATTTCCACGGGCGGCTAATAGCGCGCCCCTACAAGGGAGTGGGAAAAAGAAAGCCCCTGCGGCAGCAGCCCCCACGGAGTGGGAAAACCAACACAGGAGAACCACTATGACTGATTATCGGATGCCATGGCAAAATGCTGAATCTGAATTTGTGGAAAAACGTTCACGCTTTATCTCTAAAGTGTGGAAGGTGTCCTCGGAAGAAGAAGCCAAGGCCATCATTGCCCAGCGGAAAAAAGAATACTACGACGCGCGGCATAACTGCTGGTGCTATCTCATCAACGATGGGGGTATTGTCCGTTACAGCGACGATGGCGAGCCACAGGGCACGGCAGGTCAGCCTATGCTGGGCGTGTTTCAAAAGCAGGATATCACCAACGTGTGCTGTGTGGTGACGCGGTATTTTGGCGGCATTTTGCTAGGGGCTGGCGGTTTGACCCGCGCCTATAGCAAAGGGGCGGCAGAGGCCATGCTGGAAGCTGGCATCTGTGAGATGAAACTGTGGTCTGTTTGGCTACTGGCTTGCCCCTATGGGCTGTTTGAACGGGTGAAGCTAGAGGTTTCTAACTGCGGTGGCGTGGTGCGCCAAGCGGACTATGGCGCGAATATTACCATGGAAATTGGCTTTCCCAAAGATGGGGAAGAAGCCTTTGTGAAAAGATTAAAAGAGCTGTCGGCAGGGCAGCTGACCATGGAAGCCATGGGAGATGATTTCCTGCCCGTAAAATTAGAAGGATAACAAGGATATTAAAATAGCAGTATGAACAAGCAAGAGAAATTGGCTCGCCTGTGTATGGCGATTTTAGGTGTATTGGTCGGTGGGATTAGCGTAGGCTTTTTCCGTGTGGCAATGTTTGGGTCTGATCCATTCCAATGCTTTGTGGCAGGGGTGGACAGTGCGGTGTGGCTCAGTTTTGGCACCGTGTATATGTTGATGAATATGGTGCTCTTTGGCGTCATGTTTTTCTTTGGCAAGCGCTATATTGGCATTGCCACTTTTATCAATTTGTTTTTATTAGGCTACGTGGTGGAATGGTCGGAAGCCGCCATTTTATCGGTGGTGGGTGATCCCACGGTGGTCATCCGCAGTGGGTGTTTACTCATTGGCGTGGTGGTGCTGTGTTTTGCCTCGGCTGTGTATTTCACTGCCGACTTGGGGGTCTCCACCTATGATGCTGTGGCGTTGATGCTGGCTGAGCGAAGTAAAATACCCTTTCAAGTATGTCGGGTGGGCACGGATTTAATTTGTGTTGCCATCGGCTTGGGGATGGGAACGGTCATCGGTGTGGGCACATTGGTCACAGCCTTTTTCATGGGACCGCTGATTGGCGTGTTCCGCAAACAAGTCACAGAGCCGTTTTTGGCACAATACCAAAAGGAGGACAATACCCATGGACGAACAAACACCCCACAAGCGTCGGGTACGTTACAGCGGAACCCATCCTAAGCGGTTTCAAGAGAAATACAAAGAGCTAAACCCAGAAAAATATGGGGATGACGTCCAACGGATCATCGCCAAGGGCAACACCCCTGCTGGGATGCACATTTCCATTATGGTGGAAGAAATCTTAGGGGTTTTGAATATTCAAAGTGGCGAAAAAGGCTTGGATGCCACCTTGGGTTATGGGGGTCACACCACGGCCATGCTGGAAAAACTCCAAGGCAAAGGCCATGTCTACGGTCTCGATATTGACCCCATTGAAATCGTAAAAACCACAGAGCGGCTCCGTGGCAAAGGTTTTGGGGAAGAACTGTTCACCCCTGTTCACACCAATTTTGCCAATTTGGCCACCGTGGCACAAGACCATGGCACCATGGACTTTCTACTGGCAGATTTGGGGGTGTCGTCTATGCAGATTGATAATCCCGAACGTGGCTTTTCCTTTAAGCGAGAAGGTAAGCTTGACTTGCGATTAAACCCTGAACAAGGGATTTCCGCGGCAGAGCGCCTTGCCAGTGTGTCGATGGAAGAGCTAGAGGGGATGTTCGTGGAAAATGCCGACGAACCATTGGCTTATCCCATTGCCAAGGCAGTGGTGAAAAGTCGTGACCGTCATCCCGTCCAAACCACCACGGATTTGAAGAAAATTGTGGAAAGTGTAGTGGCAAAGGACAAGAGTATCAATGCTTCGCAACGGGAATTGGTGGTGAAAAAAACTTGCCAGCGTGTGTTCCAAGCCTTGCGTATTGACGTGAACCAAGAGTATGAGGTGCTCCACAGCTTTTTGGAAGCATTGCCAGAGGCTATGTCCAGCGGTGGGCGCATCGCTATTTTAACCTTCCATTCTGGGGAGGATCGACTGGTGAAAAAAGCCTTTAAAGCTGGCTTGCAAGCCGGTGTTTATAAAGAAATTGCCCAAGATGTGGTGCGTCCCACTGCGGCAGAATGTGGGCGAAATCCCCGTGCCACCTCTACCAAATTGCGGTGGGCGATTAAAGAATAAAATTTTTTGATGGGAGAGACACACTATGCTACAGCTCGTGAAAATTCAACCCCAGCAAGCGCAAATTGCCATGGACATCATTGAAGATGCCCGAGCCTATTTGAAGGCAACAGGTATCAACCAATGGCAAGCAGGCTATCCCGATTTCCCCCAAATCACCAAGGACATTCAAGGTGACAACGCCTATTTCATCACCGAAGAGAACGTGATTTTGGGCTATGTGTACGTAGATTTTGCGCCCCATCCTGCCTATGAGGGCATTGAGGGGCAATGGGGTGACGGGGTGTACGGTGTGATTCACCGTTTGACCATGGGACACGCTGGTCGTGGGCGCGGTTTGACCCCCCAAGTGTTTGCTTTGGTGGAAGGAAAATTAAAAGAGGGTGGCATTGAAATTGCCCGTGTGGATGCCTTGGAAGACAACGAAACACTGATTCATGTGCTACAGAAAAACGGTTTTGTCCACCGTGGTCAGCTCCACACTGCCAACGGCATACGGATGGCATGGGACAAGGCGTTGGTGTAAAGGAGAGCGGATATGGTATATGTATTTTTAACCACAGGTTTTGAATTGGTGGAAGCCATGGCACCAGTGGACGTGATGCGCCGTGCTGGCATGGACGTGACCACTGTGTCCATCACTGGGGATTTGCAGGTGGAAAGCGCCTCTAAGGTGACAGTGAGGGCTGAGATGTTGGTGGAAGACTGTGATTTTGATGGCGAGATGCTGTTGCTTCCCGGCGGTGCTGGCACCAAGGGATATTTGCAGTGTCAACTCTTGTTAGATGCCGTGGTTGCACAGTACAAGGCAGGCAAATGGATTGCCGCCATCTGCGCCGCACCTAGCATTTTGGCAAACATTGGCATCCATGTCAAATCCACTGTCTATCCCACCATGGCAGAGGAAATCGTCGATTACACC